>CAVZDJ010000018.1:0-34148 GCA_963773975.1 uncultured delta proteobacterium | reverse complement strand
CTCTTTCATGAGCGGCTTCGCTTTCGCTAAAGAGACCGTTTGTCACTACAGCCCGCAGATACTTGGACGTCTGAGTACTCCAAACAAATGGTTAAATAGGATCGTGAAGGGTCCCCTTCGGAAAGTGCACTGTCCATCGCCGAGGCTGGCGCCGAACAGGAGCATCCCGCCAACGCAGACCGGCTTTCCCCGCCGCGCCAACTCTGGTTGAATCGATTGGCGCGGGCGCGCCGAGCCGGCCGCCCGCCGACGGACGGTCCCAAAGATGCTGCGTTTCCTTACAGCCGGTGAATCGCATGGCCCCGAACTGGTCGCGATAGTGGAAGGCTACCCGGCCGGCTTCGATATCGACCTCGCGAAGATCAACCACGACCTCGCGCGCCGCCAGAAGGGCTATGGCCGCGGAGGACGGATGGCGATCGAGCGCGACGAAGTGCGCGTGGTCTCGGGCGTCCGCTTCGGGCGCTCGATCGGCAGTCCGATCACCCTGATCGTCGAGAATCGCGATTTCAAAAACTGGCTCAAGCGGATGTCGGTCGATCCCGCCGACCGCGGCGAGGCCGAACCGGTCACCCGGCCGCGTCCCGGTCATGCCGATCTGGCCGGAGTGCTCAAATACAACCTCGACGACATCCGCGACGTGCTGGAGCGCGCTTCGGCCCGCGAGACCACGATGCGGGTCGCGGCCGGCTCGCTTGCCAAGCTGCTCCTCGAGCCCTTCGGCGTCACCACGCTCGGCTACGTCGCAAGTATCGGCGCAACCCAGGCGCGGACGCCCGCCGATCTCAGTATCGAGGACCTAAAGCGCATCACCGAGGCTTCTCAGGTCCGCGTCGCCGACCCTGAAGCCGAGCGCGCGATAATCGCCGAGATCGACGAATGCAAAAAAACCGGCGACACGCTCGGCGGCGTGGTCGAAGTCGTCGCCACCGGATTGCCGGTCGGGCTCGGCAGCCATGTGCAATGGGACCGCAAGCTCGACGGCCGCCTCGCCCACGTGCTCCTGAGTCTGCAGGCGGTCAAGGGCGTCGAACTGGGGATGGGCTTTCGCGCCGCGGCCACGCGCGGCTCGGCGCTCCATGACGAAATCGCCTACGATCAGGCCGCCCGCCGCTTCATCCGCCACTCCAACAATTCCGGCGGCACCGAGGGCGGGATGACCACCGGCGAGCCGCTGCGTGTGCGCGTCGCGTTCAAGCCGCTGTCGACCCTGATGCGGCCGCTGCGCTCGGCCGACATCCGCACCAAGGCCGAATCGGTCGGCAACACCGAGCGCTCCGACGTCTGCGCAATTCCGGCCGCCGCGGTCATCGCCGAGGCGGTGGTCGCATTCGAACTGGCCAATGCGTTCGTGGAAAAATTCGGCGGCGACTCGCGCGCCGAGATCGCGCGCAACTACCAGGGCTACCTCGAGCAGGTGCGCAATTTTTAACGCCGCCCGGGACCGGCCGAATCGGCGTAGCCGAAAATAAACGATGGCGCCCAAGTTGATCCTCACGGGCTTCATGGCGACCGGCAAGAGCGCGGTCGGCCGCGCGGCCGCGGCGCGGCTGGGATGGCGCCTGGTCGATAGCGATGCCGAACTGGTGGCCCGCGCGGGCAAGCCGATTCCGGCGATCTTCGCCGAGCACGGCGAGGCGCACTTCCGCGCGCTGGAGCGCGAGGTGATCGCCGCCCTGGCGGACGATCCCGCGCTCTGCCCGCAATGCGGCGAGCCGCGGCCAGCGGTTATCTCGACCGGCGGCGGCGCGCTGGTCGACGAGCGTAACTACCTCGCGCTCAAGCGCGCGGGCATGATCATCTGCCTGAGCGCGCGGCCCGAGGTAATTGCGGCGCGCGTGCGGCGCTCGCCGCATAAGCGGCCCAAGCTTACCGAGGGCGGCAAACCGCTCGAAGCGCGCATCGGCGAACTGATGGAGGAGCGGCGCGCCGCCTACGCGCGCGCCGATTTCACCGTGGACACTTCCGACCTTTCGGTCGCGCAGTCGGCCGAGCGCGTGCTTGAAATTTTCGGCCGGCACGGGAGAAGCGCCCCTCGGGGCGCCCATCGATGCGCACCTTCCGCGTAGAACTCGGGCCCGACGCGCATCCGGTGTACGTCGGCGCCGGCGTGCTCGACCAAGTCGGGCGGCTCGCGCGCGAGGCCGGGCTTGCCGCCGGACGGGCGCTGATCGTCACCGATTCCAACGTCGCGCGCCTCTATGGTGAACGCGCGGCCGCCGCGCTCGCGGCGGTGAGCTTGGCGCCGCGCATCCTGGAAGTCGCGCCAGGCGAGCAGAGCAAATCGTTCGCCACGCTCGAGCGCGTTTACGACGCGATCGTCGAGGCGGAACTGGATCGAAGCGGCGCCGTGTTCGCGCTGGGCGGTGGGGTGGTCGGTGACCTGGCCGGTTTCGCCGCCGCGACCTACATGCGCGGCGTGGCGCTGGTGCAAATCCCGACCACGATGGTCGCGCAGGTCGACGCGGCGCTCGGCGGCAAGACCGCGATCAACCATCCGCGGGCGAAAAATCTGATCGGCGCGTTTTACCAGCCGCGCCTCGTCGTGGCCGACGTCGCGACGCTCCAAAGCCTGCCCGAGCGCGAGTTCCGCGAGGGCCTCGCCGAGGTGATCAAGTACGCCGCGATCATGGATGCGCCGATGGTCGAGGAGTTGGAGCACGGCCTCGACGCGATTATGCGCCGCGATCCCGTGGCGCTGGAGCGGATGGTCGCGCGATCGCTGCATCACAAGGCGACAATCGTGGCGAGCGACACGCGCGAGGGCGGCCTGCGCAAGATCCTCAACTACGGCCACACCGCCGGCCATGCGCTCGAGGCGTCGTCGGGCTACGGCAATTTTTTGCACGGCGAGGCGGTGGCGATCGGGATGGTCGCGGCGGGTAGGCTTTCGCAGGCCTTCGCGGGCCTCGACGCGGCCGAGGCCGAGCGCCTGGAGCGGCTGATCGCGCGGGCGGGCTTGCCGACCGCGATGCCCCCCGGATGGCGCGGTGAGCAGTTCGTGCGGGCGATCCGGCTGGATAAAAAGCGCGCGGGCGACGGGGTCGAGTTCGTGCTGCTCGATCGGCTAGGCCACGCGCTCACGCGCAAGCTCAGCTTCGACGAGATTCTCGCGCACCTCGGCTAGCGCCTCTCGCGCGTCAGCCGGAGGTGGGTGAGGCTTTCTCTTTTTGTAGGGGCCTTCGCTAACGGCCGTTTCTATTCCACTATTCTGGAATTCTTAAAGGACCCTCACCCTTACCCTCTCCCGCGAACCAATTGCGGGCGAGGGCAACAAATATCGCGGGTCTGCCGAAACTTCCTGTCGTCATGACCTTTCTGAGCCCTCGCCCACATCGTTTGTGGGAGAGGGTGCGGGTGAGGGTCCCGTTCCGCAGCGCAGCTATTACTTTCCGATCGCGCGCCGCGCGACCTCGACCGTCAGCCCTTGCGTTCCATCAATTTGACCCGCCCCAGAAATTTCGGCCGGATCAGCACTGTCTCCAGCGGCAGCACGCTCATCGCGAGCAACCCGTTGAACGCCATCACCAGCGCCAGCATCAACCCCATCTCGGCCAGAAAACGCAACTCGGACAGGAAGTACCAGGGCAGCACGCCCAGCACCATCGTGAAGGCGACGAAGAAAGTCGCCTCGCCCGTGGTGAAGACCGCGCGCGTCACCGCGGCCTGCACGTCGCCGCCGGCCGCGCCCTGGAACTCCTCGCAGATGCGGCTCAGCAGGTAAATCCCGTAGTCGATTCCGACGCCGAGTCCGACCGCCACCACCGGCAGCGTGTTTACGTCGAGCCCGACCCCGCGCAGATACATCACCGAGTCGGTGGCGAACTGCGCGAACAACAACGGCACCAGCAGCATCGCCGCCGCCACGCCCGAATGGTACGTCAGCACGCACATCACGAAGATGGTCGCGAGCAGGTAGACCAGGATTTTCAAGTCGGCCGCGCGCACCACGTGATCGAGCGCGTATTGCAGCGCGACCGGGCCGGTGGCCAGCCGGATGCGATAGACCGCGGAGGGCCGCGGCTGCACTTCGGCCACCGCGCGCCGCGCCTGCGCCATCGCCTCGTCCACGGTGCTGGCGCGCAGGTCCTTGTACCAGAGCACGACGTCGCCGTTGGTGCCGTTGGGCTGGATAATGTTGCTGAAGTTCTCCAGCGAGTGCCCGGTGCGGGTCCAGAACAGGTAAGCGCCCACGTCATGGCCGGTGAGATCGATCGGCAGCCACTTGGGATTGCCGCCGCGCAGGATGAGCCCGGTATAAGGGATGTAATCGGCGAGCGAGAGCGTCGCGACGGCGCCGTGGTTGCGCTCGATCGCCTTCTGGAAACGAAGCATCGAGTCGTACACCTCGGGGCGATAGAGCGCGCGCGGAATCTTGCCCTCCCACACCACGTTGAGCGTCGCGGTGCCGGCGAGGTTGGCGTTGATCTCGCGCTCGGCGACGTTGAATTCGTTGTTGGGCCACAAAAGCGGGCTGCCGATCGCGACGTTGCCGACCGGACGACTCACCGCCACAAACGCCATCAGCGCCGCCACCGGCAGCGCAATCACGGTCGCGACGATCCGCATCCGTGGCGTCAGCAGCCCGGCCAGCATCCGCTGCACCGGTTCGATCAGCCGCGTGCTGAACGAGGGAACCTCGTGCGTGATGAAGACGCTTACGTCCTTGGGCGGCGGCAGGATCGCCAGCAGCACCGGCGTGAGCAGCACCGCCGAAGGAATGATCAGCAGCGACCAGGTGCCGCAGAGCAGGCCGAGCTTCTGGATTATCGGAATCGGCGCGAGGCAGATCATGTAGAGGCCGGCGACGTCGCACATGATCCCGAGAAAGGCCGGCGCGAACATCGAGGCCAGCGCGCCCGCCGCGCCGGCCACGCGCTCGTGGGTCTCGTAGAGAATCTCGTAGTAGCGCCGCGTGATCTGCAGCGAGTGACTGAGCGCGCGCGCCATCAGCAGCACCGGCACCACCACGGTGAGCGGTTCGAGGTTGAGCCCCAGCCATCCGCCCGCGCCGAGCCCCCAGATGGTCGAAACGGCCGCGGCGATTATCGGCGTCAGCGCGCCGGCGAGGCTCCGCATGTAATCGACGTGGGCCAGGATGATGAGCGCGAGCGAGAGCAGGAAAATCCACAGTGCCTGATGGCCGTAGCGGTAAACCCACGCAATCAGCATCACGCGTCCGGCCGTGTAGAACTCGATATTCGGGTCGCTCTCAGCCGCGAGCATCTCGTGCACGCGCTGGAAGACGTCGGCGTAGTCGAGGTCGTGCTCGAAGAAGGCGGCTTCGATAAGCGTCGCCTTCTCGTCGGGCGAGACCAGGATTCCGGTGACCCCGGCGGCGTGCCGGGCGCGTTCCTGCACGGCCGTCGCCTCGGCCTGCGTGGCGGGGATTTTGTTGGTCATCACCGGCTCGGAACTGAGGCCGGGCGGTGTCGGCCGAATCACGCGCACCTTCTCGCTCGCGATCGAGGTCAGGGTCACATGATCGATCCCCGGCACCAGGTCGAGGTTACGCGTGATCCGCCAGATCCGGGCGAGCGTCTGCGGCGTATAGATCGTGCCCCGCTTGACCTTGAGCAGGATTTCGACCGTGGCCGGTTTACTGAAGCTTTGATAGCGCTTGAAAACGTCGGTTACGCGGTTGTGCGCCGGGATCAAATCGGAAACTGAGGTCTGCGCCTGAAAGCTGTGCGCGATACGCACAACCCCGACCCCAAAAAAGACGGTTAACGCCAGGTATATGGCGATCATCTGCCAGCGCCAGCGCAGCAAAAAATCCGCAGTCCTCTGACCCATCGATAGCATAGTGAGATAGACCGGTTAGCCTTCGCGGCGAGCGTGCCATCCGACCAGACCCGACCGCTCGAAGTCAAGCTCGATTGCCGTCAGCATTAGCCGCGCCCGCCGCACGTGAGGTGCCAAAGTTATCCACAAACCTACGATCGCTGTTGATATTCATTAGCCGTCAAATGTGCACATTGGCAGAACAATGCATAGAATAGCCCGCATCTGCGAAAGCGGAGCGGCGGTTGCGGCGGAGGAGGAGAGTTTTTCGAGCAGTTGCCCTTCACGTCCGAACTCTTTCATCGAACTCGCGGCTCAGCAGTCCTGACCAGGGGGTGGAGATGAACAATCGCGAGATAAATCCAGTGGCGGCTTCGGATTTCGAGGCGGTCGCGCAGCGCGTGATGACCGTGCAGGACGTCTCGGCCTATCTGCGAGTACATCCGTCGACGGTCTACCGCCTGCTCAAGCGCAACGAGTTGCCGGCCTTCCGGGTCGGCAGCGACTGGCGCTTCAACGTCGAGGCGATCGACCGTTGGCGCTCGCAAATGGAAGCGGGCGCTCACGTGCTCGACAAATAACGCCTGGGCCGGCCGCAAGGTTCCGCGCTTGAGTTGAGCGCGGGCTAGACCGCCCGTGTGTGGGTTCGTGCCGCGCGCCGGGCTTTGCTTCGCGCCGATTCTTGCTTCGCGCTTAGGCTACTGCTCGAAGTAGTTGCGCGGGTTTTCGACCATCAGCGTCTGAATTTTCTCCTCGCTGACGCCTGCCTTGCGCAGCGCGGGCAGGATGTTCCTGAAGATGTGAGTCGGCTCCCAGTTGCGGATTCCCTGCGCGATCTCGGGCGTCAGGTCGAGTCCGCGTCCGAGCCAGCACGCGACCGAGTCGTGCGACAGCACGATCTGTCTCTCGAAACCGACGCCCAAAAGTCCGATCAACGCGGCCAACCGCAGGCGGTCAGGATGGAGAAAATCCAGCCCGAAGCGATCGAAACCCAGGTAGCATCCGCGATCGAGCATGTCGGTGTGGTAGCGCAGGTCCGACGCGCCGCAGCTATGTCCGACGATCACGTGCTTCAGATCGACTCCTTCGGAGGCGAATATCTCGAGCTGTTCGCGGCCCATCGTGCCGTCGTCGGTATGGGTGGTGATCGGCGCACCGGTCTTGAGATGCGCGCGGGCGGCGGCGCGCAGGCACTTTTCCTCGTACTCGGTGATCTTGTCCTTGGAGGTCGCGCACTTGATGACTCCGGCCTTAACGCCGGTGCGGGCGATTCCCTCGGTCAGCTCGGCCACGTAAACGTCGGCGATCTCGCCGAGCGGGCGCTGCTTGAAATAGGCGGTGTTGCCCAGGTCTTCCTTGTAGAGGCCGGTCGCGCAGATTAGCTGAACGCCGGCGGAGCCGGCGGCCTCGGCCATGAAGTTCACGTCGCGTCCGATGTCCATCGGGCAGGGATCGAGGAAAGTGCCGAGGCCGAGGTCGCGCAATTCCTTGAGCCGGTCGGTGGCAAACTTGAGCGCTTGCTTGCGCTCGAAGCGCGGCGCCGTACAGTCCAGCTCCCACCCGCCCCATCCGACCATCAGATGCTCATGCATCAGCGTAGTGCCGAGCTTGTCGGCGGTGGTCGTGCCAGTAACGGTGTTGATCGTTTTCATGGGTCGCGCCCCCGCTCCGTGCCGGCGTGCGGAGCCGGAATGGAGCATCGCAAAATTAGCGTCAGGGTCGCGCCGCGGTCAAACGCGGCGATCCGGCGGCCCCGCGCCAGCTGCGACGAACAGGGTTAGGCTCCGGCGTCGTGCGCGAACACCGAGTGCAGCAAAATGATCGCGACGCCAATCGTGATCGCGCTGTCGGCAATATTAAAGACCGGGTAACTCCACCCGTAGTAATGGACGTAGATGAAATCGACGACGCGGCCGCGCACCACGCGGTCGAGCAGGTTGCCCGCCGCGCCTCCCATGATCAGCGCAAAGGCGGCCGACACTATCGGCGGACGCGCGCCGCGCGCGAGCAGCACCCCGAGCACCACCACCGCAACGGCGGCGAGCCCGTCGAGCATGGTCTCGCGCACGGCCGGCGGGAGCGTCGCGAACAGACTGAACGCGGCGCCCGAATTCAACGTATAGGTAATCGCGAGCCAGTGCGGCACCAGGTCGATTTGTTCGAAAAGTTTGAAATGGCGGATGATGTAAAGCTTGACCAACTGATCGAGGGCGAAGACCGGCAGCGCGATGAAACCCAGCATCGCGCCAAACCGGCGCCAGTCGGCCGTCGTGCTCACATCGCCCGCGGCTCGTACCGGCGCGCGCTGAGCAACCGGTGTCACGCGTTCAGCGCCTGCACCACTGCGCGGCATCGAGGATCCAGATCGGAACCGGAATCGTCCTCGAAATACATCCAGCAGCGCTGGCACTTGCGCCCCGGCGCGCGCCGCCCCACCACGACCAGCGGCGGGTCGGTTGAAACGCGTCCGTAAGCCCCGTCGAAGCTGAACGCCTCGGCGCCGTTGGCTTTGCGGCGCAGATCTTCGGCCTCGCGCGCGGCCAGAGGCGCGACCGCCGAGACGATGAACAGCTCCTTAAGCGCGTCGCGATAGCTCGCGAGCGTCTCGGCCAAAGCGCCGTCGTCGGCGCCGACCACGCCGATTTCCATCGCGGCTTCAAGCGGTGCGCCGATCGTCCCCGCCTGGCGCATCGTCTCGAGCAGCTTGAGCGCCTCGGCGCGGACCTTGAGCAAGCGCTCCCAATGCGCTTCCAGTTCCGCGTCGCGCCGCTCGGGGACGCGCAAAGCGAGGGTCAGCAGATGCACGCTCGCCGCGCGCTCGCCGGGCATGTGAGAGTAAATCTCGTCGGCGGTGAACGGGATTAGCGTCGCGAGCATCCGCACCAGCGCGTCGATCACATGGTAGAGCGCGGTCTGCACCGAGCGGCGCTCGGGCGAAGCCGCGGCCGCGCAATACAGCCGGTCGCGCGCGACGTCGATATAGAGCGAGCTCAGGTCGACAACGACGAAGTTGATGATCGCGTGGTACGCGGCCTGGAAGTCGTACTCCTCGAAGGCGCGCAGCACGTCGGCCTTCAAGCGCTCCAGGCGGGCCAGGATGTAACGGTCGAACTCGGTCATCCGGCCAAGCGGCGCCGTGTCGCGCGCCGGATCGAAGTCGGCAAGATTGCCCAGGATGTAGCGGCAGGTATTGCGAATCTTGCGGTAGGCTTCCGAGACCGCGGTGTAAACCGTGTCGCCGAGGGCGATTTCGGTGGTGTAGTCGAGCGAGGCATACACCAGGCGCAGAACGTCGGCGCCAATCCGGTTTACCGCGTCGGCCGCGTCTTCGGAATTGCCGAGCGACTTCGACATCTTGCGCCCCTGCTCGTCGACCGTGAGCCCGTGGCTTACCACGGTGCGAAATGGCGCGTGGCCGCGCTCGGCCACCGCGCATGCGAGCGAGGAACCGAACCATCCGCGCGCCTGCTCGACGGCTTCGAGGTAGGCGTCGGCCGGCCAGCTCAGCTCGGGCCGCTTGCCGAGTACCGCGGCCTGCGACGAGCCCGAATCGAACCACACGTCGAGCACGTCCTCTTCCTTCTCGAATGACGCGCCCTGACACTGCTCGCACTTGAGATCGGACGTGACGAAATCGCCCACCGGACGATTGAACCACGCATCCGAGCCCTCGCGCTCGAAAATTCGCTCCGCCGCGGCCATCACTTCGTCGTACAAACCGACGTGGCCGCAGGCGCCGCACCTAAGCGCCGGGATTGGCACGCCCCACGCGCGCTGGCGCGACAGACACCAGTCGGGCCGCGTCTCGGTCATGTTGCGGATACGGTCGCGTGACCACAGTGGGATCCATTGCACGGCGTCGATTTCCCCGATCACGCGCCGGCGCAGTCCGTCGTGATCGATCCGCATGAACCATTGCTCGGCGGCGAGGAAAATCAGCGGATTCTTGCAGCGCCAGCAATGCGGATAGCTGTGCGAGAACTTGTGCGCATGGAGCAGCGCGCCGTTCGCGCGCAATTTTTCGACGATCGAATCGTTGGCCTTGAAAACATTCTGCCCCGCCCACTCCCCGCCCTCGGCCGTGAACAGGCCCGCCGTATCGACCGGCGTGAATGGCTGGAGCCCGTACTGGGAACCGGCCACGAAGTCTTCATAGCCATGTCCCGGCGCGGTATGGACGAGGCCGGTTCCGGCGTCAGCGGTGACATGGTCGCCGTACATCAGCTTGGCGTCGCGAGCGACAAACGGATGGCGGAAAATATCCTGCCCGTCGAGCGACTTCAGCGCTTCGCGATCGAGCGCGATACTTTTTTCGACCGTGAGCGAGCATTCCTTCGCGACCGCCTCGGCCAGCCGCGCGGCGACCACGTAGTAGCGATCGCCCGCCTTGAGCGCGACGTAATCGAACGTCGGGTTGAGGCTGATTCCCAGGTTGGCGGGCAGCGTCCACGGCGTGGTGGTCCAGATTACGGCAGAGAGCTTGCCGCCCTGGTGCGCGGCGGCGAGCTCCGCGCGATCGGAGGCGTTCGCGGCGAGCGCGGCCGCGTCACGCAGATGCTGGTTGAAGGCGAACGCGACGTAAATCGAGGGCGAGACGTGCTCGCGATACTCGACCTCGGCCTCGGCCAGCGCCGTGCGATCGGCGAAGCACCAGTGTACCGGGCGCAGGCCGCGATAGACGTAGCCGCGCTCGACCAGGTTGCGCAGCACGCCGATCTCGGCCGCGTCGTACGAAGGATCCATCGTGATGTAGGGGTGAAACCAGTCGCCGATACATCCCAGGCGCATGAAATCCTTGCGCTGGAGATCGATCCACTTCTCGGCCTCGATGCGGCACAGCCGCCGCAGCTCGAGCTTGGGCATCGCGCGTGCCTTCTCCCCGAGATCGCGCGAGACCTTGAATTCGATCGGCATCCCGTGGCAGTCCCATCCCGGCACGAACGGCGTGCGGAACCCCATCATCGCGCGCGAGCGCACGACGAAATCCTTGAGCACCTTGTTGAGCGCGGTGCCCATGTGCACGCGGCCGTTGGCGTAGGGCGGTCCGTCATGCAGGATCCAGGCGGTCGCGTCCTTGCGCGCGGCAACCAGGGTTTCGTAGAGCCGGATTTCTTCCCAGTGCTTGAGCATCTCGGGCTCTCGCTTGGGCAGATTCGCCTTCATCGGGAAGTCCGTGCGGGGAAGTTTCAGGGTCGTTTTGTAGTCAGTCGTTTTGTGCTCGGTCTCGGCCACAGGCAAAACGGCCGGCGTCCAAAGGATGCGCGCCGGCCCCTCCGCGTATCGTCATATCGTACAAGGTTGCGCGCCGCGTCGAGGGCCGCGCACAGAGATTAACGTAACCGATGGGCGCGTGCGAGTATGGGCCGCGGGCCCGCTCGCGGCGGCATCGGCCCGCGCCGACGGCGCGCCTACTATGGTTAAGGAGGAAGCGCGATGAGCAAAGCGAAAAAGCTGGCGCCGATTCGTCCAGACGAAGTGCTCTACCAGGATTTCATGAAATCTACCGCCACCAGTATCAATCGGCTCGCGCTCGATCTTCACGTGCCGGTCACGCGCGTGGCCGAGATCGTCAAGGGCGAACGCTCGGTCACCGCGGACACTGCACTGCGTCTGGCACGGCATCTGGGAACGACCGCGGCTTTCTGGATGAACCTGCGGGCGCAGTACGATCTGGACGTGGCGGAGGACCGCAACCTCGCCCAAATCGAGCGCGAGGTACAGCCGCGCGGGGTCGGCTGAGGGAGGTGCGCGGTCAGATCACACCTAGGTCAGGGCGATTTTGACCACGACCGCGATCCCGATAAAGAGCGCTCCCGGCAGCAGGAATGCCCCCAGCGCGCGCCAAGCCGAAAAACGATGCACCTCGCCCACGCAGTGCAGCATAAGGATGAATGACCAGATTGAGATGATCGACTCGACGCCGCGCGTCAGCGTGAACTGATTTGCCGCGGCTCGGGTAGCGGCATTGGGATCGGGCAGCAAAGGGATGAATGTCTGCCAGACCCCGATGCCCAGCAGGATTAGCAACATCGCGGCGGACAAGCAGATCTGCGGCACCTGGGACCAGGCCACTGCCGCCCGCACCATGACCGCGTTACCCTTGCCGCCCAGCGCACGGCCGCTCCAGTCCATCAGGAACGCGCCGATGTAAAGCGCCAGAAGCCCCAACGCCGCACCCAGAAATGGACTTGCAAGAGTCAGAATCGGCAGATACGGAACCAGGCGCGCGGGCGGCGGAGTCGGAGTAAAGTCGAGCGCCGCACTGAGAAAAAAATTGAGCATCGACAGGCCGCCCGCCAGCGCGCCCAGCATGATCACCTGATGAGTTGGATCCCGATTGACGATCTTTTTAATCGTCTCCCGCGGGCTCATCCAGATTGCGATCCATGGAAAATCCAGGATCGTGAAGATCCGATCGACCTTACCGGCAGTCCTGGCGTCGACGCTGCCGAGCCTGTCGACTCTGAAGCCCATATTGTCGGACATGACCCCAACCTCGTCCGGCGATGTTGACGCGCGCAGCTGTAAATTCTGCTGATCCCCCGCGCCAACACATCTTATATGCCAACGATAGCAGCTTCGATACGAAGTTACATCTAATTGGCTCTGAAGCGTCTCTTCGCGCAGGATTTGGATTTGAAACCATGTTGGTAAACTCGTGCCAACAGCCGCACTTCCCAAGCAACGTAAAGCGAATAACGCCGGAGCTTGCGGCTTGAAAACTTACTACCCCTGCCTTATCATCGCTCCTCCTTTGCGGCTTCCGGCGCTCCTTTTGGACATGGCACCTGGAAAAGTCATCCTATTCGACCGCCCCGGCCAGGCGACGGCCAAGGTGGACAAATGATGAGCGAGCGCGGCGCGCTGGCCGGTCTGCGCGTTCTCGATCTGACCGACCTCAAAGGGCATCTGTGCGCCCGCCTGCTGGCCGACATGGGCGCCGACGTGATCAAAATCGAGCCGCCGGGCGGCGACTCGGCGCGGCGGATCCGGCCATTCGTCGATGACCTGCCGCATCGCGACCGCAGCCTGTTCTTCTGGTTCTACAACCTCAACAAGCGCTCCTTGACACTCGACCTGGGCCATCCCGAGGGCGCGGCCATCCTGCGCCGCCTCGCGGAGGGCGCCGACGTCGTAATCGAAAGCTTCAAGCCGGGCGAGATGGCGCGCCGTGGCTTTGGATGGGACGTGTTGCACGACCTTAATCCGACGCTGATCCTGTGCTCGATAGCGCCGTTCGGGCAGAGCGGGCCGTATCGCGACTACGAGGCCGACGACAGCGTGCTGACGGCGCTCTCGGGGATGCTCTACGTCAACGGCTTTCCGGACGCCGCGCCGGTGCGTCCGCTCGGCCTGCAGGCATATCACTCGGCGTCGTACTACGCCGCGATCGCCACGATGTGCGCGCTGTTGGCCCGCGATTCGTCGGGCGAGGGTCAATGGATCGACCTGAGCATGCAGGAAGCGACGGCGTCCGCGGTCGAGCACGCCGCGGCCACTTTCTTCGGCACGGGCGAGATTGAGCGGCGGCGCGGCTCGCTTCACTGGAGCCGCTTCTTTCGCATCGGGCGATGCCGCGACGGGCACGTGTTGCATTGCACGCTGGGCGATTGGACCTCGCTGCTCGAATGGGTCAACGGCGACGGCAAGGCCGCGGACCTGACCGCTCCCGAGTGGGAGGACGTGGCCAAGCGGCGCCAGGAGGCCGAGCATCTGTTCGACGTGCTCGACCAATGGGTCAAGGACTACTCGCGCGACGAGTTGCTGGAGCGCGCGCAACTGTTGCGCCTGCCCTATGCCTCGGTGCGCAATCCCGAGGATCTGTTCGACGATGAGCAACTGATCGCGCGGGGCTATTTCCGCGAGGTTGAGCATCCCGAACTCGGCCGCACCTTCCGCTATCCCGGCGCGCCCTACCTCTTCACCGGTTCGCCGTGGCAAGTGACGCGGCGGCCGCCGCTCATGGGCGAGCATACCGGCGAAATCCTTCGCGGCGAGCTCGGGATGAGCGCGGAGGAACTCGAAGCGCTGGCCGCCGAGGGAGTGATCTGACGATGGCGCGGATGGCGCTTGAGGGCGTGCGAATCCTCGACTTCACCTGGGTCGTCGCCGGACCCGTGGCGACGCGGATTCTCGCCGACCAGGGCGCCGAGGTGATCAAGATCGAGCGCGGCGGCGAAAACGTGATGAGCGTGCTCGGTCCGCGGCGGATCGGACTGCAGGGCGAACTGCATCGCAACAAGCGCTCGGCCGCGATCAACATGACCATGCCGCGCGGCGTCGAGCTGGCGCGCCGGCTGGCCGCGATGAGCGACCTGGTGATGGACAACTTCTCGGCGCGCGTGATGCGGATGTGGGGCATGGACTACGCGAGCCTGGCGAAAATCAAACCCGACATCATCAGCATCAGTATGTCCGGGCTCGGGCATACCGGGCCGCGATCCAACTACGTCAGTTACGGGCCGACGCTGCACGCGCTCGCGGGCTTCACGCGCCTGATGACCGACGCGCGCGGCGAGCCCGCCGGCTATGGCTATTCCTACGCCGACATGGCCGGCGGTTACAGTGGCGCGCTGGCGGCGCTGATCGCGCTGTGGCATCGCAAACGCACCGGGCGCGGGCAGTTCGTCGATCTCTCGCAATTCGAGGCGCTGGCGAGCCTGGCCGGGCCGGCGTTGCTCGACATCGCGGTCAATGGCCGCACGCAGGAAGCTCCCGGATGGCGCTCGCAGGAAGCGCCCGCCGCGCCGCATGGCGTGTACCGATGCCGTCCGCGCGGCGG
Source organism: uncultured delta proteobacterium (assembly GCA_963773975.1). Lineage (GTDB taxonomy): Bacteria > Desulfobacterota > Binatia > Binatales > Binataceae > JAKAVN01. The sequence goes on along the minus strand of CAVZDJ010000018.1, from coordinate 19,582 downwards.
CGACGACGACCGCTGGATCGTGATCGCGGTGCGCTCGCAGGCCGAGTGGGAGCGCTTCGCGCGCGCGCTCGGCAATGCTGAATGGACCATGGATTCGAAATTCCGCACGCTCTATCTCCGGATGCGCAATCGCGAGAAACTCGACGCGCAGGTCGCGCGATGGGCCGCGACGCAAGACGCCGAGGCCGCGATGGCGCTGCTGCAAGGCGCGGGAATCGCCGCCGGCGTCGCGCTCAACGGCGCCGACCTCGCCACCGATCCGCAGTTCGCCGAGCGCGGCTTTTTCGCGCCGGTCAAACTTCCCGACAACGGTTCCACTCGCGTGACGGGCGTGCCGATGTGGCTTTCGGCGACCCCTGGATCGATCCGCACGGTGGCGCCCGAACTCGGCGAAGACAACGACTACATCCTGGGCGAGCTGCTGGGGCTCGGACGCGCCGAACGCGCGGAACTGATCGCGGAGGGCGTGGTCTGGGGCTGACACCCTGGCCGGCCTTGTGCGGCGCGCGCGACGGCGCGGCGACGAGTCAGCGAATCGGTGAATCGGTGAATCAGTGCAAATTCACCAACCCGCTCGCCCCGTGGCCAAAAACGCTATTGCGCCCGCGCCGCCATCGGCATGTACTTAGGCATCGTCGTTAGCCACTGCAAAACAGTGGAGCATCGGAGTGTGCGGTTAGCGAGTGTCAGCCAGCGTTCTCTCAAGCGCGCTTGCCGGGGTGGATGCCTTTCCGGTCGAAGTCGAGGTTGACATCTCGGGCGGAGTGCCGCAGCTCAGGACCGTCGGTCTCGCCGAAGGCGCCGTGCGCGAGGCCCAGGAGCGGGTCAAGGCGGCGATCAAGAATTCCGGCTACGAGTTTCCCAATCGCAAGATAACGATCAACCTCGCGCCGGCCGATACCCGCAAGGAGGGCTCGTCGTTCGACCTGCCGATCGCGCTCGCGATCCTGGCCGCCAGCACCGGTGCGCTCAGCGCCGAGCGGATGCACAATTACCTGATCCAGGGCGAGCTTGCGCTCGACGGCCGGATCAAGGGAATCCGCGGCGCGCTGCCGAGCGCGCTGCTCGCGCGCGCGAAACATTACGCCGGGATCATCCTGCCGCGCGAAAATGCCGCCGAGGCTTCGGTGGCGAGCAACGGCACGGCGGTGCTGGGAGTCGAAACGCTGCGCGACACGGTCGATTTTCTCGAGGGCCTGCGCGAGATCGAGCCGTACGCCTCCAACGTCGGCGATTTGTTCACTGCCGCCAGCCAGTACGACGTCGACTTCAGCGAAGTGCGCGGCCAGGAGCAGGCCAAGCGCGCGCTCGAAGTCGCCGCCGCCGGCGGCCACAACGTCCTGATGGTCGGGCCGCCGGGTTCGGGCAAGACGATGCTGGCGAAGCGGTTGCCGACCATCCTGCCGGCGATGACCTTCGAGGAAGCGATCGAAACCTCCAAGGTGCATAGCGTGGCGGGCCTGATGGACGGGCGGGCGTTGATCGCGACGCGGCCCTTTCGCGCGCCGCATCACACGATTTCGGATGCGGGTTTGATCGGCGGCGGCACGGTGCCGCGTCCGGGCGAGGTCAGTCTCGCGCACAATGGCGTGCTGTTCCTCGACGAGCTGCCCGAGTTCCGCAAGAACGTAATCGAGGTCCTGCGCCAGCCCCTGGAGGACAACCGCATCACGATCGCGCGCGTGATGGGCACGATGACCTTTCCGGCCAGCGTGATGCTGGTGGCGGCGATGAATCCGTGCCCGTGCGGCTTCTACACCGACACCCAGCACGAATGCACCTGCATGCCGCTGATGATCCAGCGCTACCGCTCGCGCATCTCGGGCCCGCTGCTCGACCGCATCGACATCCACGTCGAGGTTCCGGCGGTCAAGTATCGCGAGCTGACCGCACGCACGCCGGGCGAGACCTCGGCGGCGATTCGCGAGCGGGTCAACCGCGCGCGCGGGGTCCAGCTCGAGCGTTTCGCCGGCACGCGGGTCTTTTGCAATGCCCAGATGGGCGCGCGCGAGTTGCACGGCCACTGCCAGGTCGAGGCCGCGGGCGAGCGGCTGCTCGAACTCGCGATCAACCGGCTGGGGCTGAGCGCGCGCGCCTACACGCGCATCCTGAAGGTCGCGCGGACCGCGGCCGACCTCGACGGCGGGGGCCCGATCGAAGCGCGCCACGTGAGCGAGGCGATCCAATACCGCTCGCTCGACCGCCCCGCCCCGTAGGATCATTCTGCACCTGATGACTGGTCGAGCGACGACTCCGAGAGACGCACGTCTTTGCCCAGCGGGAATCGCCTCACTCGGAGCGTGAGTACGACCTCATCGGGTTCATACAGGAACGAATGCTTTCACCCGACGGGAGGCAAAAGCGACGAGGCACTTCCGCTCCCCCTGCGTTGAAGTCGCTGTAACTCCCATGCCGAATTCGGTAAAACTCGCCTTTGTTGAGAACGTAAGACGACGGTTTGGCGTGCCTCGCAAGCTGGAGAACGGTGAGTCGCTTTTTGAAATTGCCGATGGTAAGGCGCGATTGTACTTCCGATACTCGAGAAAGCACCCTGGGAATCGTACGTTTTTCGGCCTGCGTAAGGTCGACCTTCAATTGCTTGAAGGGCACAACGGCGTCATCTGCCTTTGCTGGGACGATCAGCAGGAGCCTCTGTTTGTCCCGTTCGAGGAATTTGAGGAGGTCTTCGCGGCGCTCACTCCTGCCAGTGACGGCCAGTACAAAGCGCAGGTTTACGGGCAGGTGGATGGAACCGAGCTGTATATTGCGAACGAGGACTGGGAACTGCGCAGGCAAATCGTGCTCGAACGCATCCCCAAGAACCCGCGCCATCCGTACAGTAGCGCGATCATGTTCATCGATCCGCAAATCTGGTACGACTCGTTCCACGTCGCCTTCGATCACTCGGGAAAGCTGTGGAAGATCTTCCAGTGGCAGTGGAAGTGGACGGAGACGATCCCGCCGCCGTGGGATAAGTACAACAATGGCGTCACCACCGTTACCTGGCAGGCGGTCAATGACATGGATGTGCAGAACAAGCGGGGCACCATCATAAATGCCTTTGGTGATGGCTTCCCCGACGTGAGCTCCAACCTGCCGATGTACCAGAAACGGTTCGATATCAATTCGCTGGAAGAGGTTCATCGCTAGACGATCAAAGGCAACGGAGGGTTGGCTTATTCCCCTCCACCGTTTCTGGCCGACGGGCGTGCGCCAATTGTCGCGGCGTACGCCTATCGGCCCTTGCCAACACGCGGTCCGAGCGCTGGCTGCCTGAGACGACGAGGAGCGACCATGAAATTCGGCGTGATGTATGACTTCCGTAATCCGCGCGGCGCGTGGTGGAAGCCGTACCCGAAGCTACTGCGGGAGTTGCTCGACCAAATCGTTGCGGTCGAGCGCATGGGGTACGACAACGTCTGGGTCACCGAGCATCACTTTGTCGAGGACGATTACAATCCCTCCGTAATGACCGCGTTGGCGGCGATTGCCGTGCGCACCGAGCGCATTCGGATCGGTTCTTTCGTGATGCTGATGCCGTTTCAGGATCCGTTGCGGATCGCCGAGGACGGCGCCTGCGTCGACAACTGGTCCAACGGACGCCTGGAGCTTGGAGTCGGACAGGGCTATCGGATCGACGAATTTTCCGGCTTCTGCATGTCCCGCCCCGAACGGACGGCGCGCATGGCTGAAGGCATTGCGCTGGTCGACCGGCTGTGGACAGAGGAAAACGTCACCTTCGAGGGCAAATTCAACCGGGTTAGAAACATCACGATCAGCCCCAGGCCGGCGCAGAAGCCGCGGCCGCCGATCTGGATCGGGGCGCGGACGGAAAAGGCAGTGCGCCGAGCGGCGGAGCGCGGCTACAACCTGATGGCCACGATTGGGCCCGACCCGGCAATTCCATACGGCGCCGCGCTGAAGGAATTCGGCCGCAATCCCGCCGACTATTCGATCGCGCAACTCCGCATGGTCTACGTCGCGAAGAGCTCCGGCCAGGCCTGGGACGATACCCAGGAACATATCCACTACATGATGGGCATTATGCCAAATGGTTGGGCGGCGAAGCCAAGGATGCGCCGGGGGACGAGAACGTATGGGATCTGCGCGACGCCCGCGAGCTGCGCAATTCCAAATATGCCGAGGGGCTGCTGATCGGAACGCCCGAGGAGTGCGCCAAAAAGCTGGAGCGGTTTTGCAAGGAGTATTCCTGTACGCACTTCGTCGTCACGAGTCATTTCCCGGGGATGGATCCGAAAAAATCAACCCAATCCTTCGAGCTTTTCGCAAGAGAGATCATGCCGCACTTCCGCTAGGCGCAACGCGCGCTTTTTCCAAACTGCAAGGCCGGCGGGATGTGTGCGGGCGTATCGCGATGCCTGCCCGAAGATCCTCGCAGATCCCCGAAGATCCGCGAAGACCCGCCGCTCGACCGACGGAAACGCTATGACGGAAACGACAGCGGGTGGAACAGGCGGTTGTCTTTGCGGAGCCGTCCGCTACCGGTACCAAGGCGAGCCGACCGCGATCGGCCTATGCCAGTGTGAGCGCTGCCAACGCCAATCGGGGTCAGCATTCCTTATCGGAGTTGTATTCCCAAAAAAGGCGGTAGCTATCCAAGGCAGGTTGGCAAGTTACGAGGCCACGGTGAGTGGCCAGGCGTTGCAGCGCCATTTTTGCCCCGTCTGCGGATCGGCCGTGTCGATTACGCTCGATCGATACCCTGAGATCCGCTCGATGATGGGTGGAACGCTGGACGACAGGACCACGATCAAGCCCACCTTCAGCGTTTGGTGCTCCAGCGGGCAGCAGTGGCTCAAGCTCCCGGAGAACATCGCCTGCTATCCGGAGTATCCAGAGGGAACTTTTGGCGGATAACCCGCGGCATGCAGCGCCATCCGTCGGCTTCGAGACGGTCGAGCGGCTTTTCGCGATCGCCGCACTTTTCGCTATACCTGCTTAGACCACTGGCGAGGCGCACCGTCGGCGCTTTGCAGTGGCGAGAGATGCCAACCGATCCGTTAGCCGAATTTCTGATCTCGCACGCCGGAGCGATCGTGCGACTGCATCAGCGCGGCAATGCCGACGGCTTCGATCTCACCCCGGCCGACCTCGGTATGGCGTTGCATCGAAGCGTGCGCGCGTGGGACGCCGAGGCCAAGCCCGCGGCGATCGACGAATACCTCGACAAGCTGCGCGCCGACGACTTCGTGCTCGCGGTCGCCTGCGCCCATGGGCACGAGCGCGCCTGGGAGGGTTTCATCGAAAAGTACCGTCCCGTGCTGTACGCGGCGGCGCAGGCGCTGACTCACGACGAAGCGGACGCGCGCGACCTTGCGGATTCGCTATGGGCGGACCTGTACGGGATGGACACGCGCGCGGGCGAGCGGCGCTCGCTGCTCGGCTACTACGGTGGACGCAGTTCGCTGGGGACCTGGCTGCACGCGGTGCTCGCGCAGCGCTTCGTTGACTTGACGCGCGCGGCGGTACGAGTTAAGCCGCTGGAGAGCCGTCCGCATGAACCCGCGACGGAGGGTGACCCGGCCGACCCCGATCGGTTTCGTTACCTGAGCGCGCTTGGCACGGCGCTGAGCGAGGCGCTCGGCGCGCTCGAGCCGCGCGACCGGCTGCGCCTGGGCTACTACTACTTGGAAAACCTGACGCTGCGGGAGATCGCCCGGCTGCTCAGCGAGCATCCTTCCAGCGTGTCGCGGAGGCTGCAGCAGACCCGCGGCGAGCTCAAGCGCCGTGTGGAACGATCTTTGCGCCGCGAGCAGCATTTGAGCGAAGAACAAATCCGCCTGTGCTATGATTATGCAACCGAGCAATGGCCGTACGATTTGGCACGCGCGCTTTCGGAGTCGAAATGAGGCCGCGCATCTTGCACGTTTTGGCGGTTGGTCCGTTCCAATCACTGGAGGCTCGATTCGTAGAATTTTCCGGTCCTATGAAAACGGAATGTCCGGCGAAGATTGTGGCGGAATTTCTGGCGAACTTTCCGGGGAGTTTCTGGCTTGGCGCTTGATGATTTAGACGAGCGGTTTGCGACGGCGGTCAAGCTGGCGCTTGGCACCTCGCCCACTTCGGGCGGCGACCAGTCGGACGCTGGCCTCGAGTGCCCGTCGTCCGACATGATTGCGGCGTACTACGAGTGCGCGCTCAACCGGGTCGAACGCGCGCGGCTCGAGGCGCACTTCTCCGGATGCGCGCGATGCCAGGGCACGCTGGCCGCGCTGCTGCGCACGGCACCGGCAGTCGATACCTCCACCGAAGCGGGCGGGTCCGCGGCGGCGGCGGCGCGTAGAGCGGCGGCCGAGTCGGCCGGCATCCGCGAGCGCTGGTTCGAAATCCGGCCCGCCTGGCGCACCGCGGGCGTAACCGCGGCGGCCACAGCGATACTTGCGGTCGTGGTTGTCGCCGCCGTCCACGTCTACCAGGGTCGATTCGGGCAGGAAAGTGAGCAGGTAGCCGCCTTGATCTCGGCGCCGGCCGGTCACCATCGCCAGCCGTCGCATCCCGCACTTGGTGGTTCGAACTCTAACTCTTTTAGCGGCGCCGAGATCGCGCTCAACGATAAGAAGTCGGCCAACAAATCGGCGATTCCGGCCGCGCCCGCCGAGCCGAGGGCAGCGAATGCGCCCTCGGCAGCCGCCGGCGCACCCGGCGCTTCCTCGACTGCGCCTGCCGGCGTATCCGGCGAGCCCGGCGCTCCGGCCGAAGAGATCGCGCCGCCCCATGCGGAGCAGAATGAAGCCGCCCCGGAAAGCGCCGCTCAGGCGGCCGCCGCGCTCGGCGCGTTGGCCGTCACGCCTGCGCCTGCGGCCGCCCCCGCGCACTCAACGTCGGCTGCTCCGTCGGTTGCCGCAGCGCCGTCCGCCGCGGCGCCATCGGTCGCCGCGCCGGCTGCGGCGGCTTCCGTGGCCGCGGCCGCGCCGCCCGCTTCGGAAGGCGCGTCACCTGCGGCAGCGCCTGCCGCGCCGGTCACGCTAAGCGAAAAGCCACAGCAACTCGCCAAACTCTCGAAGGCGCCGCCCCCCAGGCTGCAACAGTTCGCAGCTGTAACCCAGGGGCCGGCGAAAGCGTCGCAGCCGACGCTCGCAGAGAGGCTCTCGCCAAGCGGCGAGCGTGAATGAACCGGCTGCGGCCGCGGACGCAGCGGCGCTGGCCAGGCAACGGGCAGAGCAACAACTCGCAAAGGAACAACTCACCCAGCAGCAGCTCGCCCAACAACGATTCGCCGAGCAGCAACTCGCGCGGGACCAACTCGCGGAGAAAAGGCGCGAGGCGGAGATGACCCGGAAAGTGGAGCTGGCGCGAAAGGCCGCGCAGGCAAAGCGGGACGCGGATCTGAAACGGAAATTGGAACTGGCGAATCTCCAGGCGCAAGCGCGACCTGCCTCCTCCATAACTCCGCCGCCCAATGACTCAGCCTCGACCAAGATGCAGATCGCATCCGCTCCGCCTCAATCGCAGCGTGCGCTCGGTGGCGTAAGCGCCGGCAACCCTACCGCGAGAGCAGAGCCTCCGATATACAGCGCGCCGATCGTCGCGGAGGTCGCGCCCGGCATCCCGGTTGCCCCCCACGCGCTCCTGATCTCAACATCGGATCATTCGGTCTACTGGTCGCTGCAGAATTCCGGGCTCATCTATCGCACCAACGATCGCAAGAGCTGGATTCCAGAGTCCACCGGCGTGCGGGCCGAGTTTTTGGCCGGGATGGCTCCGACGAACACGGTCTGCTGGGCGGTCGGCCGCAAGGGCGTCATCCTGCTGACCGTGGACGGAGTGCACTGGGAGCGGGTGAACTCGCCCACCGCGTCCGACGTGACTGGGATCGTCGCCGCGAGCAAGGACGTGGCGACCATCTTCACCGCGGGCGGCGTCAACTACAGTACCTTCGACGGCGGCAGCAACTGGGAAAAGGCGAACTAAGCCGCTCGCCGCGCGACGCTTTTCGCGGCGTAAACCCCAACCAAAGAAGCCTCGCGCAAAAAAATCCTGCAAAGGATCGCGCCCTCATCCGTTCCAAGTAGCGAGGAACGGGAAGATGCAAGCGCGCGCGATCGGAATTTGCGCTGATTCGAGAGCCGGGTTGCCCTCGTCGACGCGGATCGCACTGGCCGCGCGGGCGCGGACGCTGATACGGCACGATCCGCGGATTCTTCAGATCGCGTTTTTGGGAACGCTGCTGGCGGCCGGCGCGTACTTGCGCGACTTCAGCCTGCGCCCGATGCAGATCGCGCTTACCTTCGCCGCGGCGCTCGGCGCCCAGCGCGTGCTCGACCGGCTAACGCGCAAGCCCACGCCTACCCTGCGCAGCGCCACGATCACCGCGCTCAGCCTGACGCTGCTTTTGCGCGCGGACAACGGGTGGGCACTGCCGGCCGCCGCCGTTTTTGCGATCGCCTCCAAGTTCGCGTTGCGCGTGCACGGCAAGCATCTGTTCAACCCGGCCAATTTCGGCGTCGGCGCGGCGCTGCTGATACTGCCGGGCACGTGGATTTCGCCCGGCCAGTGGGGCAGCGACGTCGCGCTCGCGGGATGGCTGGTCGTGCTGGGCGCGACGGTCGCAAGCCGCGCGCGGCGCGCGGATATCAGCTGGCTCTTCCTGTTGTTTTATCTCGGCGCGCTGGCCGCGCGCGTCGCCTGGCTCGGCCAGCGATGGGCGGTCTGGACCCATCAGCTCAGCAGCGGGGCGCTGCTGCTGTTCGCGTTCTTCATGATTTCTGATCCGATGACCACGCCGAGCCATCCCAAGGGCCGCGCCGCGCACGCCGCGATGGTCGCCGCGATCGCGTACGCGTGGGGCTTCGGCCTGTTTCGCACCAACGCGGTGCTGTGGGCGCTGTTCGCGGCGGCCCCGATGGCGGCGGTTTGGGACGTGATTTGGCCGGCGCCCAAATTCGCCTGGACGTCGATCTCGACGCAACCAACACAGGACCACGGAGGCATCAATGGTATCGATGACATCCGCAAATCGGCCGCGGCTTCGACAGACCGCGGCGCGAGTTCCATCGCTGACGCTGGCGCTGGGAGCGCTGGTGGCCGCAATCTTGACGTGGTGGCCGCCGGCTGAAGCGCAGGCGTTTTGCGGCTTCTACGTGGGCCGCGCCGACTCCCAGCTTTACAATCACGCCTCCCAGGTCGTGATGGTGCATGACGGCGATCGCACCGTGCTCAGCCTGATGAACGACTACCAGGGTGAGCCCGCGGAGTTCGCGCTGGTGATACCCGTGCCGGCGGTCCTGCAACAGGGCCAGATCCATATCGGAGATCGCGAGCTGTTCCAGCGGCTCGACAGCTACAGCGCGCCGCGCCTGGTCGAGTACTATGATCCGAGCCCGTGTCCGTTGCCGATGTCCCAAATGCAAAGGGAGATGAATATGGCGGCGGTCGCGGGTGCGCCGGCCGATGCGCTCGCGAAAAAGGATGACGCGAAGGCGCTCGGCGTGACGGTCGAGGCGCAATATACGGTCGGCGAGTACGACATCGTGATTCTCTCGGCCACGCAATCCGATGGGCTCGAGACCTGGCTGCAGCAGACCGGCTACCACATCCCGCAAGGCCTCGCGGCGGCGCTCGCGCCCTATATCCGTCAGGGAATGAAGTTTTTCGTCGCGCGAGTGAATCTCAAGGAGCATCAGCGCACCGGGCTCAGCTACCTGCGGCCGATTCAGTTCGCCTTCGAGTCGCCCAAGTTCATGCTGCCGATTCGGTTGGGGATGATTAACGCGAACGGACCGCAGGACCTCATCGTATACGTGCTTTCGCGCGAGGGCCGGGTCGAAACCACCGACTATCGCACGGTGAAACTGCCGAGCGGGATGGACGTGCCCGAGTTCGTGGAGAGCGAGTTCGGCAAGTTCTACCAGGCGATGTTCGATCGGCAGGTCAAACGCGACGAGATGCGCACCGTGTTCACCGAGTACGTGTGGAACATGGGATGGTGCGATCCGTGCGCCGCGCCGCCGCTCAGCCGCGACGAGTTGCGCACGCTCGGCGTCTTCTGGCTCGACGATAATTCGCCGGGCGGGCCGCAGCCCGGAATGCGCACGATGAACCCCCCGATGATGAACCAGCCGATGACGAATCCGCCAATCTTCCCCATCCCAGCACCCGGCCCGACCCTGGTGATCCTGACCCGCCTGCACGTGCGCTACTCGGCCGCGACTTTTCCCGAGGATCTGACGTTCCAGCAGACCCAGGACCAGGAAAATTTCCAGGCGCGCTATGTCGTCCGCCATCCCTGGACCGGATCGCCCGACGCGTGCGCGGCCGCGCCCGCATATTTCGCGGAGCTCAAACGCCGGCACGAAACCGACGCCTCCACGCTCGCCGATCTGACCGGATGGGATCTCGCGGGCGTGCTCAAACAGGCCGGCCTTAGTCCCGAGGATCGCCCGGCACCATGGTGGCAGCAATTGTGGAGAGCCGAGCGGAACTGATCCCGCTAGCGATCGTATCAAGCGTTGAGGAACGGCGGCGAATTGGCCGCCGTCTCTCATATGGCTTTCAGCGTGGTGTATGACGTCGGCCCGGCCTTGTGCTCGCAGCGAAGGAAAATTCCATACGAGAGTGTCTCGTAGCTTCGTTAAACCATTGCGAATTTGAAACGTGGACGCCGGCCAAAGACTGAATTTAACCGCGAAACCCGTCGGCCACGCGGCCTTACTCGGTCCGCTGGAAAACAAAAAACCGCGCGATAGCGTGTTTTTGGCCCTTTTGTTGACTTGACCCGGACGGTGGCTTAACTTTCTTTAATCGGACCGAGCGATCGTAACAAATCCAATTCCGCCGACGGCACTTCATCAGCCTCCTCCATGTTTGACACACTAAGCGATCGCCTCGAAGGGGTTTTCAAAAGGCTTCGGGGCCAGGGCCGGGTCAGCGAGCGCAATATCGAAGAGGCGCTGCGCGAGGTCCGGCTCGCCCTGCTCGAAGCCGACGTCAATATCCGCGTAGTCCGCGACTTTATCGAGCACGTCAAGCACAAGGCGCTCGGCCAGGAAGTGCTGGCGTCGCTGACGCCCGAGCAGCATTTCATCCGCTTCGTCGCGATCGAGCTGCGCGAAATGATGGGCGGCAGCACGCGCGAGCTCGACCTCAAGGTCAAGCCGCCGGTCAAGGTCATGCTGGTCGGACTGCAGGGCTCGGGCAAAACGACTTCGGCGGCGAAGCTCGCGCGGTTTCTCAAAGAGGAACGCAAGCGGCATCCGCTGCTGGTCTCGACCGACGTGCGGCGGCCGGCCGCGATGGAACAGTTGCGCGTGCTGGGCGCTCAGGTCGGGGTGCCGGTGCTCGAGACGCGGGAGACCGAGGACCCGATCGAGATCGGCAGCCGCGCGCTCGCCCGCGCCGAGACCGCCGGCTACGACGCGATCATCTTCGATACCGCCGGGCGCTTGCAGATCGACGAGGAATTGATGGACGAGCTGGGACGCCTGCGCGCCGCCACGCTGCCCCATCACATCCTGCTGGTCGCCGACGCGATGACCGGCCAGGACGCGGTCAACGTCGCACAGGGCTTCCATGACCAGCTCAAGATTTCGGGCGTGGTCCTGACCAAGCTCGATAGCGACGCGCGCGGCGGCGCGGCGCTCTCGGTGCGCGCGGTCACGGGCGCGCCGATCCTGTTCGCGGGGACCGGTGAGAAGCTCGCGGCGCTCGAGGTTTTTCATCCCGACCGCCTGGCCTCGCGCATCCTGGGGATGGGCGACGTGCTCAGCCTGATCGAAAAGGCGCAACAGAGCTTCGATCAGACCAAGGCCAAGGAACTCGAGCGCAAGTTCAAAAAGAACGAATTCACCATCACCGACTTCGCCGAGCAGTTGCGCACGCTGCGCAAGATGGGCTCGCTAGGCGAGCTGTTGGGGATGATTCCGGGGCTCAAAAAGATCGCCGGCCAGGCCGACTCCGAGGAAGCCAAGCGCGAGCTGGTGCGGATCCAGGCGATCATCGACTCGATGACCGTGCAGGAGCGGAACAACCACCTGGTACTGAATGGACGGCGGCGCGCGCGTATCGCGAGCGGCAGCGGGACCTCGGTCCAGGAGGTCAACCGCTTCGTGAAGCAGTTCGAGCAGACCCGCAAAATGATGAAAAAGTTCACCGGTGGCGCGGGCCGTGGCATGATGCGCGGCCTGGGCATTGGGAGCTAGAATAGCTGTAGGAGAATTTACCGTTTATGGCACTTGTGATCCGCTTGCGCCGTCATGGCAGCCGCAAGAGACCTTTCTACCGTATCGTGGTCGCCGATAGCCGGTCGCCGCGTGACGGCCGCTGTGTGGCCCAGATAGGAACCTATGACCCGTCGTTCGATCCGCCGAAGGTCCAATTGCAAAAAGACCAGGCCCAGCGATGGATTGGATCGGGTGCGATGCCCTCCGCAACGGTAAGGAAGCTGATGTTGCAAGTAGCCAGCACTGCCTAACCTCCCGGTCTAGGAGCCAGCCATGAAGGAGCTCGTACAGTTCCTGGCGCAGCAGTTGGTCAACAACCCCGACGCGGTCGAAGTGAAGGAGACCCAGGGCGATACCGCCTCGGTGCTCGAGCTGCGGGTGGCGAAGGAAGATCTGGGGCGGGTAATCGGCAAGCAGGGGCGCACCGCCAAATCGATCCGCACGATTCTAAACGCGGTAGCCTCGCGGACCAGTCGTAAGGTTGTCCTCGAAATCATCGAAGACAAATAGCCGTACAAGATCCGCAGGCCAATTCAGCAAGCCAATTCAGATGGCCAATCGCCGAGCGCGCCCGATAAACGACAGGCGTTCGGCGACGACGACGGTGTCGGGCACCTCGCGGCGGCGGCCGCTCGCCGGACCAAACGCCGACGGGCTCTTGCGCATCGGCTACGTCGCCGGTAGCCACGGACTGCACGGTGCACTGCGCGTGCGCACCGACGATCCCGGCTCGACCACGCTCTTCACGCTCAAGCGGGTGTTCGTCGAGACCGCGGAAGAGCCGGGGAAATACAAGGTCCGCGAATTTAAGGTCTTGGACGCGAGCCCGCTTAGCGCCGGCAATCAGCGGGTCATGCTCGAGGGTATCGGCGACGCCGACGCGGCCGAGGCCTTGCGCGGCGGCGCCGTGATGGTCGCGGCGGCGGACCTGCCACCGCTTGGCGAGGGCGAATTCTATTACTTCCAGCTCGCCGGCGCGGAGGTGATGCTGACCGATGGGCGGCGCCTGGGCACTATCGAGGACATCGTGTCCACCGGCGCGCACGACGTATGGGTGGTGCGCGAGGGCGAGCGCGAGGTGCTGGTGCCGGTGATCAGCGACGTGGTGAAGACGATGGATCTCGCGGCGCGGCGGGTTACGATCGAAGCGGTGCCGGGGCTGCTGGATTAGCTCGGCGCCAGGATTCGCCAGGATTCGCCAACGATGGAATTCCACGTCATCACGCTGTTCCCCGAACTGTTCGCCGCCTCCAACTGGCCCGGGATGGTCGGGCGCGCGCTCAAGGCGGACCTCATCAGCGTCGAGCCGCACGCGCTGCGCGAACATGGGCTCGGCAACTACCGCCAGGTCGACGACACGCCGTACGGCGGCGGCAGCGGGATGGTGCTGCGGCCGGAGCCGCTGTTCGCCGCGATCGAAAGCACGCTCGGCGCGCATCCGGGATTGTGGCGCGTGCTGCTGACACCGCAGGGCGAGCCGCTTGACCAATCGGCGGTGCGCGAACTGAGCGCGCGGCGGCCCGGGCTGCTGCTGGTCGCGGGACGCTACGAAGGCGTCGACGAGCGCGTGCGCAGCGCGATCGACCAGGAAATCTCGATCGGCGATTACGTGCTGAGCGGCGGCGAGTTGCCCGCGATGGTGCTGATCGAGGCGGTGGCGCGCCTGGTTCCGGGCGTGCTCGGCAATCCCTCCTCGCTCGAGGAAGAATCGTTCGCCGACGGCCTGCTCGAGTATCCGCACTACACGCGCCCCGAGGAGTTTCGCGGGATGCGCGTGCCCGAGGTGCTGCTGAGCGGCGACCATCGGAAAATCCACGAGTGGCGCAAGGCCGAAGCGCTCAAGCGCACCGCGCGCCGGCGGCCCGATCTGCTTAAGCGCCGCCACCCGTAGCCCATCCCTGGGGCGCGCACCTTGGCTGACAACTTGGCTCAAATCTTCCTCGCACTCGTCCATCATCCGGTCGTCGATCGCAACGGCCGCATCATCACCTCGGCCATCACCTCGCTCGATCTTCACGACCTCGCGCGCTCCTCGCGCACTTACGGCGTGCGCGCGTTCTACGTGGTCCATCCGGTTCCCGGACAGCGCGAGTTTGCGCGCAGCGTGATCGACCATTGGCGTATCGGTTACGGCCGCAGCTTCGACTCGCGCCGGGTCGAGGCGCTCGACCTGATCGAGGTCGTGGCCGGCCTCGACGAAGCGATCGCCGCGGCCGAGCGCGCCGCGGGCCGGCGGCCGGAGATCGTGCACACCTCCGCGCGCGAAGCGCAGGGGATGAGCTTCGCCGCGATGCGCGAGCGGATGGCGGCAAAGGACGCGGCGCCGGTCCTGATCCTGCTCGGCACCGGCTTTGGTCTCGCGCCCGCGGCGCGCGAGCGGGCCGACCTCGCGTTGGAGGCGATTCGCGGCGTGGGAGATTACAATCATCTTTCGGTGCGCGCGGCCGCGAGCATCATTCTCGACCGCCTATGCGGCCGCTGAGCAGGACGCGCCGCAAGCGCGCGAGAGGATCGCGGGAGATAGTCTAACGATGAGCCTGGCAGCCGACCTGATGATCGTGATTGGCGCAATCCTGCTGACGTTCGGGACCGACCTCGTAATCAGCTCGGCCAGCGCGCCGGCCACGGTGGGCGCGCCGCTCGGCGTGCTGGTCTCGATGATTGGTACGACGGTGCTGGTTAGCGGGATGTTGCTGAACCGCCGCCGCCGGCTCCAGCGCGAGACGCCCGCGCCGCCGGCCTCGCGCAGCAGCTAACCGATGTGGCAGAAGCTCGGCTAGTGGATGCAGGTGGACGGGCTCACGATCGCAAACTGATTCCCGGTCCATACATTGGACCCGCAATTCGGATTGCCGTCGAGCGCGTCGACCCCGAAGCTGCCATTGCCATTGCCCGAGCCTTGGATGCCGACGATGCGGTTGCCTACGTTGCCCGCGGCGATCGCCACTCCGTAAGCCTGGTCGGGCTGACTCGGCCCGTCGGCGCTGCTGGGATCGCCCACCGAGGTCAGGATATTGCCGTTGCTGGGCGGCGGCGGCGGCACGCTCGTGCAGGCCCTGCCCAGGATTCCGCCGTTGCGAAAGCATCCGAGATAGATTCCGGCAGTGGTATTGCGCGAGACGTTGAAATTGGCGATCACATTGCGCGAAGAAGCCAACAGCCATACGCCGTAAGTTGCGCTGGTGGTAACCGTCAGGTTGGTCAGAAACGCGCCGTGCACGCCGTTGAGTTCGATACCCGCGAAGCCCAACGTGCTGTCCACGCTGACGCCGCTCAGATAGGCGCCCGGGGCAGGGCCGCTGATTAGAATACCGGTTTGCGAACTGTCGTGTACGGCAAGCGCGCTGCCGTAGGCCGATCCACCGGTGATCCGAATTCCAACGGTGTTGCTTTGCGCGACCAGGTTCTCGAACGTCACGCTCGGCGCATCGATCCGGATTCCGTCGGTGAAACCGGTCACGGTCGCGGGCGCATTCAAAGTCCCCTTCACCACCGCGCCCGCCGCATTCGCCCGCACCCACACGCCGATATCGGCGATGGCGGAGGGAGAGGATGAAATGGTCGCGCTGCCAAGGTCCAGCGTGACTCCGGGCACGTTGACGTGGATGCAGTCGCCCGGCGGCGCCGCGAGTAGGCCAGGACCCGATACCGTGTAAGCGCCCGCCGCTTGAATCGCGCACGGACAGGCGGCGATCGGATTGGTGCAGGTGTTCATCGCGCGCGCCGGAACCGGCGCAGCGGCGGCGATCGCAGCGAGCAAAGCGCCAAGCGCACGGCCGCGCCAATGCACCGGGCACGCCGCGCTGTCCGATGATGCGGCATACCACGCGCGCAGCGGTGATTTCGCGTATTTCGGCAATGTACCGCTTCCGTAACAACGTAACCGGCACCGCCATGAGGACTGCGCGGAGGTGACGACGGTATCACCGGGACGTCAGCGACTATACTAATTCTTCGCGGTCGTCAGGCGGAGCGTAATCGGCGGCGGCCAGCCAAATGTCGAGTCAAAATGAACCCGGTCACGCGGGACCTCGGATAGTTCTGACGAGGAGGCGGTCGCGGAAAAAAACGGACCCCCGATCTCGATCGAGGGTCCGGTGTTCAGGAATCACGCGCACGCGAAACGCGCATCTAACGTTGTCGGTGATTCTTCGCTCTCACAGCATCTTCGACCTTAGTTGAGGCAGAACAACGACGTGTTTTTGGCGGGGCTGCTAGTCGTGAAAGTATCAGCGAACCATCGGTTGCTGCCACAATTCGGATTTTCATCTAGCGCGTCTTGGCTGACATTGCCGGTACCCGTGACCGTGAGGAAATGGTTATGCAAATTACCGAGCCCGACCGCAATTCCGAAACCCTGGTTAAGCGGACTTCCCGTATTACTTACGAGACTGTTCGTCGAGCCGTAGACGGAGCCCATAAACGAGTTGCCGTTACTGGAAGGTACGCCTGTAGGGCAAGCCGTGCCTGTGGGTCCAGCTGGGTTACATCCCAAATAGACGCCTGCAACGCCGTTATCTTCGGACTCAAAGCCAGAAAATACGTTATATGATGCGCTTTGGAGCCAGATGCCAAATGTACCGCAACCCACTGCGACTGCCTCGTTGAAATACGCTCCGTTGGCGCCCGCGAGCTTAATACCCGCTTCGATATCATTCTCCGCAACCACAATTACCCCGACCATATTGGTCGCTGTGGGGTTGACCTGGATACCAACAAGATCATCCCCGACCGAGAACACTTCTATAAGGTATGCGTTAGGGCCTGTAATAACGACGCCCTTGTTGTTAAGTTCGGTCGTGACTGCTATGAGGCTGGCGTTTGGGCCATCCACGCGGACTCCCTGGCCAAAGCTTTCAGCAGTTACGCTTTCCAAGATCACCCTGTTAGCGGTGGGTTCGACGTGAACCCCGAAAGTCGGGGTCGTGCTTCCCGGACCTACAATTGTCGGACCGCCTATGAGACTGACATGACTAGCTGCGATATCGACGCAAGTGCCCGTAGAGTTCATTGGATTGCTGCCGGTGAGAGTGTAGGTGCCTGGTGAGTTAATAGTGCAGCCGCAGGTCGGAATCGATAGCGCGCAGGTAGTCGCATGAGCCCCCGATGGCGCTAGTGCGATGAAAGATATGGCGCCGAGCAGTGCCGATTGCCATCCATAAACTCGTGTTGTGCGAAATAACCGTGAGATCGCTGTAAATACATCCATTTTGTTTGAAGTAGAACCTAACATAACCGCGTCCCCCTTTTTGAGGTAAATTGCCTCTGAGATACGCTCAGAAGAGCGGTTAATTTGTACCCGTTTGGAGGATGCGATGCAAAGTAGATCCTGGCATTCTGTGGATAAAAGTTTCGACTTCAATCGATAGATAGATTCAATCAGGATTATGTACGGAAATGATCGAGGAAACTGATCCACAATATTGATATCACATCATCGTTCCGGTAGCCTTTCCCGTTCGACTCAGAGGGACTCATGAACGCAATCATCCAGAAACTCGAAGACCGTGAACTGCGCAAGGACCTCCCCGACTTCCGCGTCGGCGACACGGTACGCCTGCAGGTCAAAGTGGTCGAAGGCGAAAAAGAGCGCATCCAGTCGTTCGAGGGCGTGGTCATCAAGATGAACCGCGGAGGCAACCGCGCCGCCTTCACTGTGCGCAAGGTCTCCTACGGAATCGGCGTCGAACGCATCTTTCCGCTGCACTCGCCGCGCCTTGAAAAGATCCAGGTGCTAAGCCGTGGCCGCGTGCGCCGTGCGCGGCTATACTATCTGCGCGATCTGTCGGGCAAGGCCGCCCGTGTCGCTTCGGCCTGAAGCCCGCGCCACCCACGCCGGAATTGAACGAAGTGCGCCGGAGCGAACCGCTCCGGCGTTTTTTTCATGCGCTCCGCCGCCGGAGCCGTTGGGCGCGCGTTAGCGCGACGCCGCGCCGGCGCATGGCACCCGCACGTCGCCTTCGAGCAGTGCGCCTTCGCAAACCCGCAGGCTGTCCGCTTCGATTCGTCCGAAGACCCGCGCGCGGGGGCCAAGCACGACCAGGCGCGAGTCGGTGATATCGCCCCGCAGTTCGCCCAACACCAGCAGGCGGGGGGTGCGCACGCGGCCCTCGATCATGCCGTGATCTGAAATCACCACCAGCTCGCTGCAGCTGACCTCGCCGCGAAAACTGCCCTCGATCCGCACCGGCTCCTGGAACACCAGGCGTCCCGAGACGTTGATGTTGCGGGCGACCGCGACCCGCGTGCGTTCCTCAACCCACGCCGCACCGGGCATCGGCGGAATCGCGCTGGTTGGCTGCGCGGCAAAGTCCGGCGTGTCGGCGCCCGTGCGAACGTAGTCCGAGGTACTCAATTTGGCCATGAATCCGGCATCAAACCGCGCTTAGGGCGCGGGAAAAACATGGCAGGCAACCGCATGCCCGCCCCGGCCGGTTTCGAGCCGCGGCTCGACGGTCCGGCAGATATCTTTCGCATAAGGGCATCGCGGATGGAAGCTGCAGCCGGACGGCGGATGGAGCGGGCTCGGCATTTCGCCTGGCAGCTTGATCCGTTCGCCGGCGGCGGCGCCGTGCAGCGCCGGAATCGCCGAGAGCAGCGCGCGAGTATAGGGATGGCGCGGGTTGGCGTAGATTTCGTCACGATCAGCCAACTCCACGATCTTGCCCAGGTACATGATCGCCGTGCGCTGGCTGATGTGCTCGACCACGCGGAGGTCATGCGCGATGAACAGGTACGTGAGATGGAGCCGCTCCTGCAAGTCCTGCAGCAGGTTGATGATCTGTGCCTGGATCGAGACGTCGAGCGCGGAGACCGGCTCGTCGAGCACCAGGAAGCGCGGGTTCACGGCGAGGGCGCGGGCAATTCCGATCCGTTGGCGCTGCCCGCCGGAAAATTCGTGCGGGTAGCGCTCGAGCGCGTCGGCGCCCATCCCCACCATCTCGAGCAGGCCGACGATCCGCTGCTCCTTCTCCTGGCCGCGCGCGAGCTTGTGAATCTCGATTCCCTCGCCGACGATCGAGCGCACCCGCATGCGCGGGTTGAGCGAGGCGTACGGGTCCTGGAAGACGAGTTGCATCTGGCGGCGCAACGCGCGCAGATCGCGGCGCGAAACCCCTGCCAGGTCGCGCCCGTCAAAGAACACGCGCCCGGCCGTGGGCTCGAGCAGCTTCAGCACCAGCCGTCCCAGCGTCGACTTGCCCGATCCCGATTCACCCACCAGTCCCAGCGTCTCGCCGGGCATGATCGCCAGGTCAACGCCGTCGACCGCGTGCACCACCAAGCGCTTGCGCCCGAGCAGGTCGAGCGAGCCGGCGGGAAATTCCTTGCTGAGGCCCTCGGTCCGCACCAGCGCGCCCGGCGCCGCGGGCGCATCGGCGATCACGCGGTTTTCGGCGGGCGTC
>CAVZDJ010000017.1:0-35756 GCA_963773975.1 uncultured delta proteobacterium | reverse complement strand
TAACTGACGGAGACAGCGCGATGCGCAGGAAGATGCTCGCCGGAAACTGGAAGATGAACCTCACGCCGCTGGAGGCGCGCCAGCTCATCCGCGCGCTCGGCGGAGATCGATCCCGAAGCGGCGACGCTCGCGCGCGACCGCGACGTGCTGGTCGCGCCGGCCGCTGTCGCGCTCGCGGCGGCCGCGCAGGACTCGCCGGATCGAACATCGCGCTCGCCGCGCAGAACATGCATTACGAGGACAAGGGCGCGTTCACCGGCGAGGTCTCCGCGCCGATGCTCAAGGCGATTGGCGTCACCCACGTAATCCTCGGCCACTCCGAGCGCCGTCACGTCTTCGGCGAGAACGATGAACTGATAAATCGCAAGGTCCGCGCCGCGGTCAAGCATCGCCTCGTGCCCATCCTGTGCGTCGGAGAGACCCAGCAGGAGTACGACGGCGGCCATACTACCGCGGTCATCCTGCGCCAGACGCAAAACGGTCTTGCGGGGCTCGACGGGCGCGAGGCCGCGCGCGCCATCATCGCCTACGAGCCGGTATGGGCCATCGGCACCGGCCGCACGGCCACCCCCGCGCAGGCCTCGCTCGCCCACGGCGTGATTCGTGAAGCGATTGGAGACGCCTTCGGTCCGGAGTGCGCGGCGGCGGTACGAATCCTTTATGGCGGCAGCGTCACGCCCGAAAACGTCGACGGACTTATCACGAGCCACGATATTGACGGGGCTTTGGTCGGCGGGGCAAGCTTAAAGGCTGACTCGTTCGCCCGGATCGTGCGTGCGCGGGCGGGCTGAGGCTTACAAGGCTATAGTACCAAGATGGTTACGATCATTGTCGCGATTCATGTCGTGATCTGCCTCGCGCTGGTCATCGTGATCTTGCTCCAGCAGGGCAAGGGCGCGGAGATCGGCGCCGTGTTCGGCGGCTCGAGCCAGACCGTGTTCGGTGCGAGCGGCGCCGGCAATGTGTTGACCAAGACCACGTGGGCGATGGCCGCGATGTTTTTCGCGACCTCGATTTTCCTCGCCTATGCCTCGACGCGGCGTTTCACCGGCAGTATCTTCGGGTCCGGCGGCGGCGTGAGCCGCAGGGTCGTCGTGCCGCCCAAGTCGGCGGTGCCGATGGTCCCGGCAGCGCCGGCCCCGATGACGGCGCCGGTGATGCCGGCCGCTCCGGCCAACCACGCCAAGCCGGTTGCGCCGAAGCCGGGGCCGTAGGCGAGGCGGGGTGAGGCTGGATAATTTCGCGATCTGTTAAAGCCGCGCTTGAGCGCGGCCATCAATAAGAAGGCGCGGGTGGTGGAACGGCAGACACGCGAGTTTGAGGGGCTCGTGGTAGAAATACCGTGCGGGTTCAAGTCCCGCCCCGCGCACCAGTAGTCACTTACCAGCAGCGCAAATCCCAATCACGGTTTAGGTTCCCGGGCTAGCGCGCGCCGAGCGACAGTTGCGTGCCCGGCGCCATCGCGGGCGCGGCGGCGCGGGCCGGTTCGCGGCGGTCGCGCCGGTCACGATGATCCACCGTGAAGCCGTACTTCGCGCGCATCCGGTCGAAGATCGCGCCGAGCCGTTCGTCGTAGCCGCGCGGCGCATACACCGCGCGGGCATAGAACTCGTCGATCCGCCCCGCCACTTCGGGGAAGTGCTCCTTGATGAACGGGATGAAGCGGCGAGCCGCCGAGGGTTTGAGGAACAGCGAGCGCCACCATACCGCGCTTGCGCCCGCGCGCCGCGCCGCCCGCACCACGCTCTCGATCGCCGCCGGCGCGTCGGTCAGTCCGGGAATCACCGGCATCATCAGGACGTTGCAGCGGATGCCCGCGCGGCTTAGCTCGGCCAGCGCGCGCAGGCGCAGTTCCGGGCGCGGCGCTCGCGGCTCGAGCGTGCGCTGGAGGCGGCGGTTGAGCGTCATCAGCGAGAAGTTGACGCTGAGCTTCGAGCGCAAGTTGATCGCGCTTAGCAGGTCGAGGTCGCGCACGACCAGCGCGGACTTGGTCGTGATCGAAAGGTCGAGTCCGCCCAGTTGCGCGAACACCTCGAGCATCGAACGCGTGAGCCCGTACTTGCGCTCGGCCGGCTGATAGGGGTCGGTCGCCGTACCAATCGCGATCGCGTCCGAGCCGAGCGGCGTGCGCGCGAGCGTGTGCGACAGCACCTGCGCGGCCATCCTCTTGACGAAGATGCGCCGCTCGAAATCCATCGGGTCGCGCAACTCCAGGAACTCGTGCGTGTAGCGCGCGTAACAATAGACGCATCCGAACTCGCATCCGCGATACGGGTTGATCGTCCATCGAAACGGCAGCCGCGGATTCTCGCAGCGATTAAGTATCGTGCGCACGGGCATCTCAAGGAACTCGACGTCGCGCAGCGGCGCGAGCGCGGCGGCGGCGTCGTTGATGGGCTCCTCGAAGAGCGCCGCTGATGCGAATTTCATTCGATTATTTTCGCTCTTTCTTCGCTATACGTCAAGGCATGGCTGGACGAAGCAGGGCATGAGACCGGAATCGCGGGTGGCAAAAATAGTGAGACCCGCAGGGAAGTCAACTCAACCTGCGGGCCTCGTCGCCAGCCACGACCGGGCTGACTGGAAGAATCGTAACACACGATTAAGGATATTTCAAAGACATTAAAGTTAACATAGAACGTGTAATCCTACTCGAGCGATGAACTTTTGACGTCACCGATATCGATGACGATTGCGGAGCTCCGGAGCGCTGGAGGTTGACTGAAGCGCTATAGTGGCAATAACGAGAAGGACGAGCGGTCGCGCGCGCGTTGGAGATTGCCAATGTCTTATCCGTTCAAGAAAATTCTCTGTCCGGTACAGTTCGACGATTCCGAGCAGGTCTCGCTTGACCTCGCCTCACATCTGGCCAAGGACATGGACGCGACGGTCTACTTGTTGCACGTCGTGCCGATTTTGGCCGTTGACGCGCCTGACACCACCGTAGCCGCGAACACGCAAGCCGACGACGCTGCTCGCCTGCGCCTTCAGGCGCTGGCCGCCGAGAGATTGGCGGGGCTGAAGTCCGAGGTCGTCACGCGGATCGCCAGGCCGGGCGAAACCGCTGGGGCCGTGCTCCAGGTGGCCACTGAGCTCGATACCGACCTTATCGTGCTCAAGACTCACGGGCGGAGCGGCCTCGCGCATTTCATCATGGGCAGCGTGGCGGAGCAGGTCGTCCGCAGAGCGCACTGCGCGGTGCTGACGCTGACTTCCACGGCCAAGGGGCGCCACGGCGGATTGAACGCGCGCTTGGGCAGCGGTCACTAGCCGCGACGCGCCGACTGTGACAGTGGCTAAGGCAGCGTGACCAGGTCGTAGGCGGGCGGCAATCGCTCGCCAACCAGCGTGGCGGTCCCGCCCATCGCGTGCGTGCGAATCACCGAGCCGTCGGTCGTGACGGCGAAAAAATCGCCTTCGCTCTCCGGATCAGCCTTAAGCCGCATCACCATCCCGCGCTCGGGCAGGATGTCGTCGCCGAGCGCCTCGAAACTCTGGCCCGCGTCGAGGCTACGGAACATCACCGCGTCGGCGCCGGCCGGTCCGGTCGACCAGAACGGCGGCGGCCCAGCCGCAGCGGCGGTGAAGACCCGGCTCGATTCTCCGGGCGCGACGAATAGCGGCACGGCGTAGCTGCGGCAGAGCCCGCGCTTGATCTTGCTCCACGAGCCGCCGCGGTTCTCCGAGACGTAAAAGCCCGCACCCGTCGTCGCGTAAAGACGTTTGCGACTTTGCGGATCGACCGCGACGCAGTGGACGTCCTCGTAGAGTCCGCTGTTGAGCAGCTCGAAACTCTCGCCGCGGTCGTGCGAGCGCGCGACGCCGCCTTCTTCGACGCCAACGTAGAGGGTCATCGGGTCGTGCGGGTCGAAGACGATCGAGCGGACGTGCGGGATGTGCGGCGGCGGCGGAAAACTCCAGCGCTCACGGCCCGGCAGCTTGAGGAACCCGGCGCACTCGCGAAACGTGCGGCCGTGATCGAGGCTATGCAGCAGCCGCGCGTGCGAGGTGCCGACAAAAACCTCGCCGGGCCCGTCCGGCGGCGCCGCGATCGCCCATACGTCCTCGTTGCGCGCAATCCCGGGCGTGATATCGGCCCAAGTCCGGCCGCTGTCATTCGATCGCGCGAGCGTCACCCGGCCGCGCGTGCTGCCCATGTGGGCGTGGTCGATCGAGCCGGCATAAATCGTCCCCAGGTCACGGCAGTCCTGTGCCATGCACCACACCGACGGCGGATCCGCGAGCACCATCAGCGGCTTGCCCTTGCGCTCGGCGTCGAGTACCACGATCCCCTTCGACGTACCTACGCAGACTTTCATCTCCCCCCTCCCCTTGCGAACCGTAGGTTCCAATCCTATGGCGCTCGCGCCGCAAAAGCATCTAAAGCCGGTTGCCAAACCTCCCCGACCCTTGCTTTCTTTTGTCCGGCTTGAGCTTTAGCTACGTGAGAAGTATCGAAGTCTGCAGCCGGCCGCCCGCCGCAAGTTCCTGCGGCGCCACTTTCTTGGGATTCGAATCGAAGCGCACCCGCCGCACCATCATCGTGGAGTCCTTAAGCGCGACCCGCATCCCGGCCGTGTCGATCGAGACGATCGTGCCCGGCGGGCTCTCGCTGCGCCGGTTTTCGAGGATCGGTTCGTAAAGCCGCAACCGCTCGCCGCCCGCCTGCGCATGCGCGCCCGGCTGCGGATCGCATCCACGCACCAGGTTGAACACTTCGCGCGCGCTCCGCGCGAAATCGACCTTGGCGTGTTCGTCGCGGCACGGCGGCTCGTAAGTAGCGAGGCTCTCGTCCTGCGCGATGGCCGGCGCGCGTCCCGCCTTGATGAGTTCGATCGCCTCGGTCATGGTCTGGATGCCGAGCGGGAAGAGGCGGTTGAAATAGAGTGAGCCGACCGTGTCCTCGTCTCGGATCGGCTCGGCGCGTTGCAGCAGAATCGGCCCGGTATCGATTCCCTTGTCGGGCCAGAACCAGGTCACCCCCGCGCTCGCGTCGCCCATGATGAGCGTCCAGTTGATAGCGCTGGCGCCGCGATGGCGCGGCAGGAGCGAGGGATGAAAGCAGATCGCCTTGTGGCGCGGCGCGTAGAGGATGCGTTCGGGCACGATCAGCGTCACGAACGCCATCACCAGCAATTCAGCGTCGAGCGCGCGGAACTGCTCGAAGGCCGCGTCGCTCTTGAAGGTCGCGGGCTGGCTGAGCGTCACGCCCAGTGCCAGCGCCTTGGCCTTCAGCGGGTCGGGGCGGCCGCCGGGGAGGTCTGGCGGCGCGAAGACGTGGACGATCTCCTCGCCGCGCGAATGGAGCACCTCCAGGGCGCGCTCGGCAAACGCCGCCTGTCCGATGAGCGCGATACGCACCGCTTTAAACCTCCGCCGCCACTGGACCCACGCTAATCAATCGCTCGCCACCAAATCGCACGCTACCAAATACACCGCCGGCTGGCACGCGCCGGGGCTATCGCGCAAGACGCCTTCGTCCACAGCGCCGGCGGGTTGGCGTGCGCGGGCGTTCCCGTTGTATAGGTGGGGCGAAAAAACCACACGGCGGGAGGAATCGCGATGCCGGACTACAGCCGTTACGAATTCATCAAGGTCGAAAAGGCCGAGCGCGTCGCCACGGTCACGCTCAACCGTCCCGACCGGCTCAACGCCGTCAACCCGGGGCTGCATCACGAGTTGATGACCATCTGGAACGACCTCGCCGAGGACCGCGAGGTCAATGCGATCATCCTGACCGGGGCGGGCCGCGCGTTCTGCGCCGGCGGCGACGTCAAAGGGATGGCCTCGGGAACGCTGGCCAGCGCGAGCGGCGGCAAGGCGGAACGGATCACCGCCGCCGAGGGACGGCGAATCGTGCAGAACATGCTCGACGTCGAGCAGCCGATCATCGGCGCAATCAACGGCGACGCGGTCGGCCTCGGCGCGACGATCGCGCTGTTGTGCGACATCATCGTGGCCTCCGAGAAGGCGCGCTTCGCCGACACCCACGTCAAAGTCGGTGTCGTGGCGGGCGACGGCGGCGCGGTAATCTGGCCGCTGCTGATCGGCCCGGCGCGGGCCAAGGAATTCCTGATGCGCGGGCACTTCGTCAATGGCGCCGACGCTTTCAAGATGGGGATGGTAAATTACGCGGTCGCGCCCGAGCAGGTGATGGCGAAAGCGCGCGAGTTGGCGCAGGAGCTGGCCGACGGGCCGACTTATGCGATCCGATGGAGCAAGCTCGCGGTCAACAAGTGGCTCAAGCAACAGGCCAATCTGATCCTCGACGCGTCGCTCGCCTACGAGATGGTGACCTTCACCACCGAAGACCATCGCGAGGCCGCCCGCGCGTTCGTCGAAAAGCGCAAGCCCAATTTCAATCGAGACTAGCCGGCCGCAGGACGGATCCGCACCGCACAAAAAACCGCGACAGCGATCGCGCGCAGGAGAGAGATCAATGCGTAAAGACATCGAGATCAACGCCGAGGGTACGATTTTGCGCGGCTGGTTTTACACCCCCGATCGGCTAAGCGGCAAAGCGCCGGCGATCGTGATGGCGCACGGCTTCTCGGCGGTCAAGGAGATGTACCTCGACCGCTTCGCCGAGCATTTCTGCGCGGCCGGGCTGGCCGCGGTGGTGTTCGACAACCGCAACTTCGGCGCCAGCGACGGCCAGCCGCGCCAGGAAATCGATCCGTGGACGCAGGTGCGCGACTATCGCCACGCGATCACGTGGACGCGCGCGCAGCGCGAGGTCAATCCCGAGCGAATCGGCGTATGGGGCTCGAGTTACTCCGGCGGCCATGCGCTGGTGGTTGGCGCGATCGATCGGCGCGTCAAGTGCGTGGTCTCGCAGGTGCCGCTGATCAGCGGCTATCGCAATATCCAGCGCCTGGTGCGGCCCGACTTTCTCGGACCGCTGCGCGCCCAACTCGACGCCGACCGCGAAGCGCGTTTCCGCGGCGAAGCGCCCGCGATGATACCGGTGGTCGCTCCCGATCCGCAGGCGCCCTCGGCGCTGCCGACGCCCGACTCCTACCAGTGGTTCACCGCGACCGGCCGCGAGCGCGCAAAGTCGTGGCGCAACGAGGTCACCTTGCGCACGCTCGAGATGCTGATGGAGTACGAGCCCGGCAGCTATATCGCCAAGATAAGTCCGACGCCGCTGATGATGGTCGTCGCCGTGGGCGACACCCTGGCGGTAGCCGACCTGGCGGTAGCGGCCTTCAACGACGCACTGGAACCGAAACGGCTTGTCCTGCTGGAGGGCGGCCACTTCGACGCCTACGTCGGCGATTTCGAGAAGGCGGCGAACCCAGCGCGCGACTGGTTCGTGACGCATCTGCTGCGCTGACCGCGCGCGCGGCTCTCAGCCTGACGCTCCGTCATCCTGAACGAAGTGAAGGATCTCGCGCGGTCCTCCGCGCGCTAAGGCGGTGAGCTACTACGTCTACGTCATGAGCAGCAAGTCGGGCGTTCTCTACATCGATGCGACCAGCGGACTCGGCGCGCCGAGCATTTTCCGGGCGGATTGACAGCGGCGGCTGCGGCCAGTTTAGTGGGCGCTGCGATGAAGTTCACCTTGTTCGCGGGCGGACGCCGTCCCGCGCCGCTCGCGATACTCCCGTCGCTCGGTTGCGCGCTCGCCTTGTCGCTTGCGCTCGTGATTGCGCCGGCCCATCTGGCGAGCGCGGATTCGCCGCGCCGTCCGGCGCGGATTTTCGTCCTGATGGTATGGGATGGGCTCCGCCCCGATTTCGTAACCGCCGAGTGGACGCCCAATTTGTTCGCGATGGAAAACGCGGGCGTGCGCTTCGCGCGGCATCATTCGGTCTTTCCGACGATCACGATGGTCAACGCGGCAACGCTCGCGACCGGCGCGCCGCCCGGTAACACAACGATCTTGGGTGATGCGGTATCTCTCGTGCCGCGGCTGAGCGCGCACCAAATCACGGTTGCGCCCAAGGATTCGTGGGCGAATCAACCGGTCAATCTCGAAAACTCGGTCGCGCTCGCCGCGCTCAACGGGCCCAAATTTTTCAACGGCGCGCTGCTCGGCGCCGAATCGATTGGGCAGCAGGTCCGGCGCGCGGGCGGCTATCTGGCGATCATCGGTAAGAAGGGGCCGGCCTTCACTTTCGACGACAGCGTGACTGGCGATCCTGCGATAGGCGGGCCGATCGCCGCGGGCAATTTCATCTTCGTCAGCGACGATCTCGTCGCGCCGCCCCCGCTCAAGAGTGAACTCGCACCGGTGCCGCCCAGGCCGCCGAGCGAGAGCGCCATCTATGGGGCGCGTGACACTTACTTCGCGCAAATCGTGACCGGGCGCGCACTGCCGGCGGCCAAGGCGGCGGCGCTCGGCGGCCGTCCCGCGCTGGTCGTTTTCTGGCAGCATAATCCCGACGTGACGCAGCATCATCGCGGCCTCGGCACGCAGGCCAACCTCGACGCGCTGAAGGTAAGCGACGCGAACCTCGCGAGCATCCGCGATACGATCGCGAAACTCGGGATCGCCGACCGCACCGACCTGATGGTGGTCTCCGATCACGGGTTCGCAACCATTCGCGCGCTGGTTCCGCTCGCGCAACTGCTGGTTGCCAAGGGAATTAAGCAATCGGCCACCAGCGATGACATTACGGTGGTGGCCAACGGCGGCATCGACCTGATCGATCTCTCGCGCGCGGCATTTCCCACGCTCGAGGCGCGGCGCGCGATCCTGCAGAAAATAACCGACTTCGTCGAGTCGCAACCCTGGTCGGGGCCGCTCTTCACGCGCAGCGTCGGCGAGGAACGCGCGTTCCTTGGCGGGCCGGCGGAGTCGGCCACGAAGGTCGCAGCGCGCGCCGATTCGGGGTCAGGCTGGATCGCGGGAACCTTCGGCCTCGACAGCCTCGGGATGATTGGCCGCAACAATTATTTCGACGCGCCCGACCTGGTGGTCTCGTTCCGCGAATTGCCCGACGCCGATAATCGCGGGCTCACCGGCCCGGGCGCGCCGACCTACGTCATCGCCGAGCATGGCGAGCAGCGCGGCGGCACCGGCAATAGTTCCGGCCCGCTGGTCGTGCCGGTCAAGGGCGTGATGTACGCCGATGCCGGCGGCTGGGGCGGATTTGCCACCGGCCTCGGGATGCATGCGGCGGCGGGCGCGCGCGAGCTACAGAACTTCTGCGCGGCGGCCGGTCCGGACTTCCGCCGTCATTTCGTCGACCAGTATCCGAGCGGCAATCTCGACCTGCGAACGACGATCGCGCGCGTGATGGATCTCGCGTCCGGAGACGAAGCAAACTCCGACGGCCGCCCGCTCGACGAGGCGCTCGCCGGCCATCAATTCAATGGCAGGTCGAGTACGTCGCGGCTCACCGTCAGCCGCACGCTGTCGGCTACGGAGGCGACAACCATCCTGGATTTCTCGGTGTTGAACGTGGGGCAGCGCCGATGGTCGTATCTCGACGGCGTCGAGTACCAACAGAGGCCGCCTATGAAATCGAAGTGACGCGCGCCGGATCGGCGGCCTGCGCGACCAAATCGTCGTCGAGTCTCGTGAGCACGCGACCGCAGGTTTCGGGGATCAGCCAAATCAGCATCGAGCCGATTGCCGAGAACGCCGCGCCGATCGACAACGCCGCGCCGAAGCCGATCGAGCGGCTCAGCACCGCGATCGCCATCGGGGTGAAAAACTGCAGGCCGCGCGTGACATTGAGCAGCAGGCCGAGCGCCGTATTGCGCACCTTGGTCGGCAGCAGTTCCGAGACGATCGGCCCGGTGCCCGACCAGATGCCGGTGCCGAATCCCGCCAACACCATCGCACCCGCGATCAGCCCCCGCACGCCGGCCGCCCACGGCCACAGGATGGTCGGGGGCAGCAGCCCGATCGCCATCATCGCGGCGAAGGCCGAGTACACCGGACGCCGCCCGAAGCGATCGGCGAGCAGGCCGAAGCTCGCGTAGCCGACGACCGCGCCGATTTGCATGCCCATCATCAGGTGGCTCGCCGCGCGGTCGCCCAGGTTGCGCGTCAGCTTCAGATAACCGGGCATCCAACTATAGGTGAACCAGTAGGCCTCCGAGTTCACCCAGATGACCAGGAACAACAGCATCATGATGCCGGCGTACGGTCTAAGCGCGCGGAATTCTTCGCGCGTCAGCCACTTGCCGCCGCCCATCCGCCGCCGCCAGACGTCGCTCTCCGGAAGCCATCGCCAGACCGCGATCGCCACCAGCAGCGCCGGCAGTGACGAGAGCGCGAACGTCGCGCGCCATCCTATCGCCGGGGTGACGTAGCCCGCCAGGAACGCGGCGATAAACACGCCGAGCGGCGCTCCCACCTGCACGTAGGCGGCATAGCGCGCGCGGCGTTCAGGCGGCACGGTCTCGGCCACGAGGCTTTGGCCCGCGGCCCACTCGCCGCCGATTCCGATCCCGGTGAGCGAGCGAAAGATCAGCAGATGCGTCAGGTTGAGGCTGAGTGCGCAGAGCAGCGTGCCTAATCCATAGATGAGGACGGTCGCGATGATCGTCGGACGCCGCCCGAAGCGATCGCCGAGGAAACCGAACAGGAGCCCGCCGAGCGCCGTCATCAGGAGCGACAGGCCCAGCGCAAACGACGCCTCGAGCCGGCCCAAATGCAGGTCGTGCGCCATCGGGACCATCAGGAACGAGTAGAGGATGAGGTCGTAGAAATCGAAAATCCAGGCGAGGAAGCAGAGCGCGACGATACGGTAGTGCGGCCAGCCCATCGGCTGCTCGCTCAGCAGCGGCGCGCGCCCAAGGACCGCGGCGGCGCGAACGTCTGGGCCGGTTCCGCTCATCGCGGCTCCGGATACGTCGTACCGCGTGCCGTATCGGCGTGTTCGCTCTGCCGTTGCATCGCTGTCAACCTGTGCTGGTCCCGCCGCCACTGGTCCCGGTAGCGACGTTGTGGTTGGCTATCATCGGGGTTTGGCTCGCCGGTTTTCAAGAGAGACCGCGACGGCCTCGGGGCGCACGCCGCGCCGCAGGATTAAGGAGGTATGCAATGATCAAGCGGACGCTGCGATGGCTGTTGCGGACGATAGCGATCGTGATCGTGATTGCCATCATCACACATATCGTCAATTGGTGGTCGCATCGCGTCGCGCCCGGCTCGGTGATCGAGCTGGTGCTGAAGGGCCCGGTAATCGAACGGAGCAGCGACGGCTGGCGCGGATTGGTCGACGACAACCAGACCCCGCTCAATGTGGCGCGCCGCGCGTTGCGCCAGGCGGCCGAAGATCCGCGGATCGTGGGACTGGCGATCCGTATCAGCGACCCCGAGATGGAGTTCGCGCAAGCCCAGGAACTGAGCGCCCTCATCGGCGATTTCGCGACGCGGCACAAGTGGACCACCGCGTATCTCGAAAGCGCGGGTGACTTCGGTTCGGGCAATCTGCCCTACCTGGTCGCGGGCGCGGCCGGCGAGGTCTCGATGATGCCCGAAGGCGAAATCAACCTGGCGGGCGTGCGGCTCCAGGAGCTGTTCGCGCGCGGTCTGCTCGACAGGATGGGGATTGAGCCCAACTTCGCCGCGATCGGCAAGTATAAGAGCGCCGCCAACATCTTCACCGAGAAGGATTTCACGCCCTCGCAGCGCGAGGAGGACGAAGCGCTGGCTGGCGGCCTGTTCAACCAGCTCGTCACCACCGCCGCGAATGAGCGCCATCTCGAGGCCGCGCAGCTTCGCGCACTGATCGATCAGGCGCCGCTCAGCGCCAAGGCAGGACTCAAGGCCCATCTCATCGACCGCATCGAATACGGCGATGAATTCACCGATCGGGTAAAACACTACCGCGGTCACGACCATAAGGTCATCAAGTACTCCGACTACCAGCATGTCTCGTTGTTCCCGCACCTCGGCCATCGCGACCGTCTCGCGGTGATCTACGCCGACGGCGCGATTCAGCATGGGCAAGGCGGATTCGATCCGCTGCTCTCGCCTAGCGGCAACGGGGTGGGTTCGGACGACATGGTCGAGGCGCTGGACCAGGCCCGCGATGACGATTCGGTGCGCGCCGTGGTCCTGCGGATCAACTCGCCCGGCGGTTCGGTGATCGCGTCGGAGCTCATCCGGCGCGCGGCCGAACTGCTGGCCAAGGACAAGCCGCTGGTGGTCAGCATGTCGGGTTACGCGGCTTCTGGCGGCTACTGGATCGCGATGCCGGCGGCGAAGATTTTCGCCGAGCCCGCGACCATCACGGGATCGATCGGCGTGCTCGGCGGCAAGTTCAATATTACGCCGCTGATGACCTCGATCGGGGTCCACACCGCCGCCATCTCGCACGGCGCCAACGCCACGATGTTCGACGCGTTCAACGATTTCACGCCCGCCCAGCAACAGCAGTTCCGCGATCAGATCCTGGGCGAGACCTACCAGCATTTCGTGAACCTGGTGGCGCGCCGGCGCGGCCTTACTCCGGCGCGCGTCGACCAGATTGCGCAGGGCCGCGTATGGACCGGCGCCGACGCGCTCAAGCTCAAGCTGGTCGACGGAACCGGCGGGCTCGACGAGGCGATCAAGGCCGCCCGGGAACTGGCCAAGGTGCCGGAGGATACCAAGCTCGGATTGCTCGAGTTGCCGACGCCGCCCGGCCTGCTGACGAGCCTGATGAAGGGCAAGATGGGCGCGGCCGCCGCGTTCGGATCCGGCGTCTCGGCGCAGTTGCGCGCCTTGCTCTGGATCTTCGACGCGGCCGCCGGCGCGCACGGCGGATGGCTTCGGGCGGTGCTCTGTCCGGTGACGCCCGTGATCTGATATGCGCTGAGAATATCTACACAGGAGAAGCCATGATGGACGCGCAGCTTGAAGGATTTCTCAACACCCTGGGCGAGGCCGAACGCGCGGGCGGCCGCGTCCTGCACGAATTGACCGCGGAGGCCGGCTCGCTCGAGCTTCGCGAACTGCTCAAGAAGGCCGGCCACGACGAGGGCTACTACGCCGGCGAACTTTCCGCCCATGTCCGCCGACTCGGCGGTGTCCCGTCCACTAAGACCGGCGACTTCGTCGAGAAGGTGCGCGCGGTGGACGGCTTTCGCGGCAAGCTCGAGCTGCTCAACCGCGGCCAGCGATGGGTGATCCGCAAGATCGAGGAGAACCTCGCCACCATCGCGGACCCCGGGCTGCGCGCGTTCCTCGCGGTGATGGCCAAGGGCCACTATATGAATATCGGCGCGCTCGAAGAGGCGCTGAAGGAAGGATTGCTCTGAGCAGTGCCGGCCGGCGCGACCGCGTGAATCGCGCGCGCAGAGATTTTTCGTTTGTCTTACTCGCCGTGTTCGCGATCGCACGCGCCAGCGCGGGCGGCGAAACGCTCGGGCCGGGAAGCCATCGAATCGATATCCAGTATGGCGGCCTTGACCGAAGTTACGTCGTTCACGTGCCGCCACAGGCCTCCGGCGCGAGCCCCCTGCCCGTGATCCTGAATTTCCATGGCGCGGGCAGTAACGCCGTACAGGAGGAGCGGTACTCTGGAATGGACGCGGCGGCCGACCGCGACGGTTTCGTCGCCGTCTATCCCAACGGCACGGGGCGCGGAGCGCGGGCGCTCACCTGGAACGCCGGCGGATGCTGCGCGTATGCCGCACATAACAAGATCGACGACGTCGGTTTCACGCGCGCGCTGCTCGACGACCTCGCGTCGCGCGTTCGCATCGATCGAACGCGAGTCTATGCGACCGGCATCTCGAATGGCGGCATGATGGCGTTTCGGCTCGGCGTCGAGGCTTCGGACCGTATCGCGGCGATTGCGCCCGTGGAGGGCGCGCTGATGGTCGAGCCCTCAAAACCCGGGCGTCCGATGCCCCTGATGCTCTTCAATAGCGTCGATGATCGCTACGTTCCTTATGAGGGCCGCTTCGGACGGCTGGGGCGCATCGCTCATGTAACACCGTATCCGCCTGTTGACGAAGAGATCGCGCGATGGCGCGGATTCGACGGCTGCCCGGCCAGGGCGGCGGTCGGGCCGACGCTCAGGGGTGCGGCGGGCTCGGCGGACGCGGACAATTCCGCGACCAGGTACGAATGGAGGCCGTGCGCCGGTGGCAGTAAGATCGTGCTGTGGAAACTCGCCGGCTCGGGTCACGTATGGCCGGGCACCTCACATGCTCCGTCATGGCTTGGGCGGAGCACGACGGTCATCAGCGCCAATGATCAGATGTGGCAGTTCTTTCGCGAGTTCGCCTTGGGGCAGGACAAGGGTAACTGAGCGCATTGCGCCGGACGAATGATTAGACGCCCTGCCGGGCCACTCAGACGGCCCGGCAGGGCGAGGTTCGTTCACTCGAAGCTAGCGCTCGAAGCTAGCGATGGATCTGTTCGAGCTTGTTGATGTCGTAGAGCTTCTCGGCTTCGGGTCCCTTCAAGTTCGGGAATCCGCCCGGCACAATCCAGATGGTTCCACGATCGTTCTGGACGTCGAGCACCTGCACCGACTGGAATTCGGTCGAGAAGGCGCCCTTGTTGATGGGCTCCATCCAGTCGCCCTTTTCGAAGCTCTCGCTCCACTTCTTCTGGAATTCCCAGACCTTCCAGAGTTTGTCCTTGTGGTCGAAGGCTTCCATCAGCCAGGCGTCGTAATTCTGCGAATCCCAGTCTTCGACGACGCTCTTGTACGGATGACGCTCGCTGAGCGGCGTGCGCTCCATGACCGCGAAGCGGCGCATCGTCCACGTGTCATTCGGGATGATCCCGTTGGGTCCGTACAAATAGGTATACGCGTGCACGGAATCGACAACCGCCAGCTGGTCCTTCCATCCGAGGAAGCGCCAGTGCCACTCGAGCTCACGGCCGGAGAAGCTGTAGAAATCCTCCAGCGTGTGGTCGGTGCCCAGCAGCGAGTCCGACTTGACCTCGGCCGAAATACGGCGCACGCGACGCAGGTTGGGGATATAGGCCCAGCCGTCGTCTTCGCGATGCGGGTCGGCGTAACGGTAGATGATGAACGCGGTGCCGCGGATATCAAAGGGCGAGTAGAAGCCCGTGAACTCCTTGAACTCGAAATTCGCGGCGCCAGGCACCGGCAGCGTATGGTTTTCGAGCATCGCGAGGTGGGTATAGAAAACCTTGCGGTAGAACGCGTCCAGCGTGCGCTGGAAGTTTCCGCCGCCACCATACATCAACTTCAACACGTCTGCGGACGGGAGCGCCGGATGGACCCCCGACTCCATCCAACCCGCGCTGGCCATCCAGTCGGTCGGAGGCAGCTCCCACTGAGGAACGTCGTGCGTGCCGCCAAAGCGGTCCCAAGTGGCCGGGGCCATGCATGAGAAGCCAAAGTTCTGCCATCTATACTCGTAATTCCACACCGCCCTCCAGCCGGAGTCCGGATCGCCCTCTTTGATCGTTGAGTTGGGGAAGGGCTGCCCGCATACATAATTGCCCACAGTCTTGTCGGGGAGCAGCCTGACTTGCGACTGGTACTTTTCCGTGCAAGCCATGTAGTCCTGGCGCGGAGTGTGGTCCACGGGCGCTGCTATCGGCGCCTTGAATTCAGGAAAGTTGAGCTGTTCGAGGTAGCCCGGAAAGATAAAGGGCCGCATCCGCTCCAGATCCTTCGCGGTGAGTACGTCGCCCACCTTGAAGTCGGGCTTGGCATCCTTGTACTTGGCCAGCCACTGGTCAAAGGTGGCCCTGGTATAACTCTTGACGTCTTGCGCCATAGCGGGACGCCCGCAAAGCAAGGCACCGGCAATTAACAGCCCTGCCAGCGTCATGTACTTGCGTCCCGCCGCCCCAGTCATCCTCGCTTTGATCGACATAACCTTTTCGCTGTCCTCCCTACGTTCTCGTTTCGAGATTTCTCAACTCTGCAACTAATTTCCTCCTACTGCTTCCCTTAATTCACGCGCCGCGGGCCGATTCGCCCTGCAACAGCCGTATCGCCGTGCGGTCGAGCGCGTCGGCAGCCGTGTAACGGACGGTATGATCAAGCTCCGATACCATCGCGATCAGCGGCGCGACCGAGCCGCGACTG
The DNA here is from genome assembly GCA_963773975.1 of uncultured delta proteobacterium. Taxonomy (GTDB): domain Bacteria; phylum Desulfobacterota; class Binatia; order Binatales; family Binataceae; genus JAKAVN01. Next base: position 19,785 of record CAVZDJ010000017.1, on the reverse strand, counting down.
CCAATTCTGCCCAACGCCCACGCCACCTCGGCGCGCGCGATTGGATCCGCGGCCTGGTCCGCCAGCTTGACGAGCAGGTCGACTTCGTCGGCGCCGCCTGACAAGCCGATCGCGCGAATCCCCAACATCGACAGTTCGGGGTCGGGCGAGGAGGCCGCCGCCAGCAAGACTTCGCGCGCGTTGTGAAACTCCACCTCGTCCAGGAGTTGACCGACGTGCAGCCGCGTCATCGAGTCGTCGTCGCGCATGGCCGCCTTGAGGTATTCGACGCCGGAGGGATCGCCGTAATGTGTTAGCGCCACTGCGGCGCCGATCCGCGCGTCGATATTGCGATCCGCAAGCGACTCTCTCAGCAGGCCGCTTACGCGCGGGTCGCGGGCCCGACCCAGCGCCACGGCCGCCATCGCCCGGGCATTGTCATCGACGTGGCTCCGCAAAATCGATTCGGCGATCCCCTCGGCGGAACGATCGCCCAGGCGCAATAGCGAATAAGCGGCCGTGGCCTCTTCGAAGGGATCCTGCGCGGCAGCCAGGAACTGTCTCAGGACGCCGATCGCGCCGCGGCTCCCGATCTGGCCGAGTCCCCTCGCCGCGGTCAGGCGCGTCGTCCGGTCTGACACGGTCAGGGCGCGGCTCAGCAATTCGATGGCGCCGGGATCGTGGGCTTCCGCTGCTCCATTCACGACGATCCGCCGGAAAGAGGGCTGCGTCCAACTATAAAGCTGCCCCAGCGCCTCGACGGCATCCGCGTCGCCGACGTCTCCCAGCCCATCCGCGACGGCCATTTGAAGGCCGGGCTTCCTGGTGCCCTCAAAGATTTTTACCAGTTGCGCAATCTTGTCCCGATCGCCGGCCGCGGCCAAAGCACTCGTGGCGTAGCAGCGCTCGTACGGGTCGTACTCCTGAAGACCGCGGCGCAGCACGAGCATCGAAAACGAGCGCAGCGCCACCAGGCCTGACGGTTTGTCCAATCGGTAGGAGCTTCCGACCCGGGCGGTCGCTCCCCATAGATCGCCGCGCTCGACCATGGCGCTGATCACGGTCATCGACGGATCGGAGGAAGGATCAATGATGGTTAACGCGGAAGGGGGGCGAAACAACGTGTCGAGCCGGCGTATGCCTGCGGTCGCTACGATGAGCGCCACCGCTACCCACACGAGTATGCGCGTCTCTGGGCACTGCCTCAGAGCACTCGCGCCTCTCGCTACCAACGCCTGACCGGCCTTGCTCGGAGTCACCGCGACCTCCATCGACAAAGGCAGACAACGTCTTGAATTACTCGAACTAAATCCGTCTAGTCCTTCGGCGCAATTAAAGCAAACCAGAACATGCGATATTTGCTTGCGTTGTTCATGGCAGCGCGGCCGTAGGCTACCCCGTGGTTTAAACTCCCCGCCGAGGGTAAAAGTTCCGGCCCTAACGGCTATTCAGGTGGCTTGGACTTAAACGAGCCCATCGACCCGCGGGGATGTGGACGCGGGTTCGCCCGCCCTCGCCAGGGGCGCAACGGTGGCGACGCGCCGGGTCACGGGCCGGGATGCCAGGAGCGGGGATTCGGCCGCGGCTTGCTGCCCGGCGTGGAGGCCTGGGCCTTGGCGGCATGGAGCAGGCGTGCGATTTCGTCCTTAGTGTTCACGGCGTAGCGCTCGAAGTCGTCGCCGCTTCTTAAATCCGCGAACAACCCCGCGGGGTCCTCATGGAAATGTAAGAAGGCGGTCGCGCCGCGATAGAAGACGCCGCGCCTGCGTTCGACGAGGCCCCGGAATCTTCCGCAACTTTTCGAGCAACGGCTCTATCGTCTCGAGCGCTCGCGGCCCGGCGTGCTTCATCGATATTTCGATTTTTCTCCACGCCGTTTGGCACGGTCGCGCCGCTGTCAGCCCTGATGCGGCTCGATCACCACGTTGCCGGCGGTCACTTTGGCCTCATCGGCCGCTCCGCCGCGCATCAGCACGCCCTCGGCGTAGAGCGCGGCGAGTTCGTTCTCGGGAAGCGCGAGCATTTCGCGCAGCACCGCGTCGTTATTCTCGCCGACGCGCGAGGCCTTGACGTCGGTGCGGTCGGGCCAGTCGGAGAACTTGACCGGCATCCCTGGAACGTCGAATTCGCCGAGCGCCTCGTCGCGCACGCGCCTGACGGTCTTGCGGCCGCGCAGATGCGGATGCTCCATCGCCTCTTCCAGCTTGAGCACCGGGGCGCACGGCACGCGCTCGCGGTCGAGCGCGGCGATAGCGGAGTCGCGGTCGGGAAAAGTCGCGAGCCATCCCTCGATAAGCTCGCGCAGCGCGGCGTTGTTCTTGACCCTGCGCCCGTTGGTGGAAAAGCGTTCGTCCTTAAGCAGGTCGGGCTGGCCCATCGCACGCAGCAGCCGCGGCATCTCGTGCTGTTGCGCGATCAGCATGATATGGCCGCCGTTGGCCTTGTACACGCCGCACGGACTGCCCGCCGGATGCATCGAGCCGCTGCGCTTGGGATGGTAGCGGCCGGGACGCAGCGAGAGCACCGGGACGAACAGCTCGTGCATATGGAAGTAGGTGTCCATCAGCGAGGCGTCGAGGTACTGGCCCTTGCCGGTGCGCTCGCGCGAGAGCAGCGCGAAACCGACCGCCATCGCGGCCGCCACGCCGGTCGAGATGTCGCCGATCGCCATCGACGGTACGATCGGCGCGCGGTCGGGCTCGCCGAGCTGGTCGGTGACCCCGGCCAGCGCCGAGCCGATATAGTCGTAGCCGGGGCGACGGCTGAGCGGCCCGCTCTGTCCGGCAGCCGAAATCGAGCACATCACCAGGCGCGGATTGATCTTCGCGAGCGCCTCGTAGCCGAAGCCCATGTCGGCGATCACGCCGGGCGCGAAATTCTCCACTACCACGTCGATCTTCGGGACCATCGCGAGCAGCAGCTCGCGGCCGCGCGGCTTGCGCAGATCGACCGCCAGGCTGCGTTTGCAGTGGTTGTGCTGGAAGTAGTAGCTGCTCATGCCGTCCTTGACGATACCGAGCTGGCGCACATGGTCACCGTCGAGCGAGCGCTCGACCTTGATCACGTCGGCGCCGAGTTCGCCCAGGATGCGCGTGCAGGTGGGGCCCGCCACGTAGTGGGTGAAATCGAGCACGTGGAAACCCTCGAGCATCTGCGGCTGCTGCTGTGTCATGTAATGGTCCCCTTCCGAATTGGCGTAAAGCGCGGTCTGACTAGCGGCTGGTGCGCGCGCGGCACTCGGGGCAGAGCCCGTAGAGCTCCATCTTGTGATGACTCAGCGTCACGCCGAGTTCGCGTGCAACCGTCTGCTGGAGTTGCTCGATCGTCTCGTTCTCGAATTCGATGATGCGCCCGCAGCGCTCGCAGATGAAGTGGTCGTGATGATGCTCGCCGGCGACTTCATAGCGCGCCTGGCCCTCGTCGAAATGGCGCTCGAAAAGCAAATCGCATTCCTTGAGCAGTCGAAGCGTCCGGTAAATTGTGGCGTAGCCGACGTGCGGATTGACTTTCTTGACTTCGGCGTAGAGTTCCTCGGCGCTGATATGGCGGCCGAGTGCGAAGAAGACACGCGCGATGTCGTCGCGCTGGCCGGTCGACTTGAGCCCGCGCTCCTTGAGGCGGGTGTGGAACTCGGCCATCCGCTCGTCGGTCTCGCCGGATATCGGATTGCCGACGGCCGTGCGGACGATGCTTTCCTCAGCGCGTGGCATGGGAGAGCGCAGGGTTCAACCGTGTCCGGCCTGCCCGGCGGGGCCGGACAGATCGCCCGGGCCGGCCCCGCTGGATGTTTCGCTCGGGATTTCCAACAGGCGCCGCGCGGCCGGCGAGAGATAGAGCGATTCGAGATCGCGCGGGCGCAGCGCCTCGAGCAGCACCTCGAGCTGTTCGGCGGGGGGCTGGGCGGAATCGATGATGACGAGGTCTTTTTCGCGCAGCCGGCAGGCGCCGCCGCGCGCGCGATAGCCGACCTCGCGCAGCAAGCGCTCGCGCCTGACCTGCAGGCCGACGCGTTCGGCCGCTTGCGCCAGCTCCTCGACCAAGGATGCGATTCGCGCGCTGCCTTTTAACTCGCCCATTTCAAAAAGCCCCTTGTGACTGCCCCATACGCGTGATATTCGCGGAATTGTACTTTGAAGGCCGGGCCGATGATCAAGCGCATTCTGGTCGGCATCGATACCTCCGAGCATTCCCGCGTGGCCCAGGCCTACGCCTTCGCGCTGGCGCGCCGCCTGGGCGCCACCCTCATCGGATTGCACGTCGTCGACATCGTTTCAATCGAAGGTTCATTCTTCCATGATATCTCAGGTTCACTCGGACTAGAACCCTATCTCGACTTCTCCTCCCGGATGCGCGAAGTTCTGACCGCGCGCGGACGAGCCGTGGTGGACGAGTTCTGCGCGGCCGCGGAACGCGAGAAGCTTGCGGCGCAACCGCTGGTCGACATGGGCGTGGTGGCCAATCAGAATCTGCGAGCGGGCCAAGGCCGCCGACCTGGTGATGATCGGGCATCGCGGCGTCCACGAGCGCTTTTCGACCGGACTGTTGGGCTCGACCGCGGAAAGCGTGGCGCGCAAGAGTCCGCGGCCGCTGTTTGTCTCGCCCAAACGCCTGCGCGAGATCAAGCGCCTGGCGCTCGCTTACGACGGCAGCGAGCGGGCGTCCAAGGCGATGCACGCCGCGGCGGAGTTCGCCACCGAACTCGGAGCGCCGCTCACCGTGATAACCGTCGCACGCGACGCCAGGATGGGCGAGCGGGTTATCGGCGAGGCGCGCCACTACCTCGAACCGTACCGCGTCGGCGCTTCCTTCAAGCTGCTGAGCGGCCATGCGCACGAGGAGATCGTGCGCTTCCTCGGCGAAAGCGAGACCGACCTGCTGTTCATCGGCGCATACGGGCACAGCCGGATAATCGAGATGGTGCTGGGTTCGACGACCGAGTACGTGCTGCGCAACGCCCCCTGCCCGGTATTCCTGTCCCGCTAGAGGCGCAAGATCGGCTGGTGGCCAATTGTTCCTTGGTTGACAGAATTTCGCGTGCAGCATAACGTCAAAAGCTGTTTTAGTTGGGTGCGCGATCGGTTGATGCGCTCGGCGCCCGTTGGTGGGCGTTAGCGATTGCGCATAAGACGGCCGGGGCCACGGCGGCGATAAAGGGGAGACGCGAAAGGTGTTAAAAAAACTCGGGACCTATCTACTGTGCGTTGCAGTCGCGGGCGGAGCCGCAGGCTGTTCGTCGACCGCTAGCCGCACCCAGTACTGCCTGGTCGGCGCGGGCCTTGGCGCGCTTGCCGGCGGCGGCATTGCCGCAGCCGCGATCGCCGATGGCCATGGCCATTCGAAATCCTGGGAGATCGGCGTTCCGGCCGGCGCTGCTGCCGGTGCGATCGTCGGCGGGGTTATAGGATGTTTGGCGTACAAGGAAGCGCCGCCACCACCACCACCTCCTCCTCCACCGCCGCCACCACCACCGCCTCCTCCGCCGCCACCACCGCCGCCAGAGAAGATCATTCTGCGTGGCGTCCACTTCGACTTCGATAGGTCAAACATCCGTCCGCAGGATGCCGCTGTGCTCGACGAAGCGGCGGAAACCCTGAAGTCGCATCCGAACGTGACGGTCAACGTCAACGGCTACTGCGACGCGATCGGCTCGGTCAGGTACAACCTGCGGCTCTCCGAGCGCCGGTCCAACGCGGTCGTGAGGTACCTGTCAGATCACGGGGTGGCGGAAGGGCGCATGAGCCCGCACGGTTACGGGAAGACGGACTTCGTCGCCACCAACAAGACGGCCGAAGGACGGGCCCAGAACCGCCGAGTCGAACTGGTGCCGAACCAATAGCGGCTGCGGCTACACGGTGCCGGCGCGCCTACGACGCACCGGCGCCCGTGCGAATCAATCTGCTGGCGGCGCGCGGATTCAGATCCCGCGCGTCGCCAGCACTTCGGCTGCGGGCGTGCGATTGCCCGTACAACTGATCATCCGCGGCGCCCGCAGGCGTTGTATCGAGAATCCGAGTTTGCGATAGAGCCGCAGAATCCGCGCCGTGGCCTGGTTCGACAGCACCACCGGGCCGCGATGGCGCGCGAGAAACTCCGCCAGCCGCACCTGCTCGTCCCAGCCGAATTGCTCCTTCGAATACTGCGTAAACTCGACGTCGTAGGGCGGATCGGCATAAATGAAGTCGCGCGCCTCGAGTTCCAGCGCCGCGAAATCACCGGCCGAAAAGTCCCAGCCCTTGAACACCGTGCGGTACGCCGAGAAATCGGTCGTATAATTGATCCGGCGGTAGCGGCCGAAGGGCACGTTGAATTCGCCCTTGCGGTTGAAGCGGCAAAGGCCGTTATATCCGGTGCGATTGAGATAGTAGAAAAGCGCGGCCGCCTCCGCGCCCTCGCCGTCGCCGGACGCGACCAGGCGATTGAAGCGTTCGCGATGGCGGTAGAAAAGCGCCTGCTCGTTGCGCATCGCAATTTCGGCCCGCAGCCCGCGCTTGAGCCATCGATAGAAGTTAACCACGTGCGGATTGATATCGCTGAGCGAGGCCCGCGCCGGCATCAGGCCCAGCGCGACCGCCATCCCGCCGCAAAACGGCTCGACCAGCCTTCGGCCGCGAAACCGCTGCCATAGCGGAGCGACGTGCGGCACCAGCCATCGCTTGCCCCCGGCCCATTTGAGCGGCGGCCGCGGACTCGCAGGGTCACTGGACGGCAGGGCGCGGCTTCGCGGCGCTGCCGGCGATCGCCGCCGCGTTGTCGCGACGCCGGGCGCGGCGCTCACGCCTGCGGCTCCGCGGCGCGGCGCTCGATGAAGCGCGCGAGCAGCTTGCGCATCGTATCGATGGGCTGGATTCCGGTGAGCGGGAAATCGCCAAGGATGAAACTCGGATAGCCGAGCGCGCAAAAGCGGTCCGCCTCACCCTTGTTCGCGGCGATCCGCGCCGCCATCCGGCCCCGCTCGACTTCGTCGCGAAACTGCGCGGGTTGCATCCCGGCGTCCGCGGCGATCGCGCTCAGCACCTCGAGGTCGCCGATGTCGGCGCGCTGCTCGAAGGCGGCGCGAAAGACCGCGTCATGGTAGGCCGCGAACGCGCCCGCCGCGCGCGCGAGTTCCGAGCCCTGGAGCGCCCTGTCCGAATCGAGCCATCGCGCGGGCGGCTCGACCGCGATGCCGGTCTCGGCCGCGACATTGCGGATCTTGTCCAGCTCGAGCGGGCCGAGCGGCAATCCGGGCCGCGTGCGATAGTTGCGCAGCGCGATCGGCACGCCCTTCCATAATGCGGTGAAGCCGAGCTCGCGTTCGAGCTCGCCGACGATACGCCACGCAACGTAGCAGAGCGTCGAGGCGTAATCGAAATAAATCGGGATCACGATTTGCGGCATCGTCTTCTCGGTTCAAATATTGGCCTCTTGCGAAGCGGCGGGCAATTGGGCCGCGCGCCGCGCCGCTTGCCTCGCCCCGGTCGCGGCCGCAATGCTGGTCCATGGCGACAGAAAGGCGCGACGTGCTGAAGCTCGGCGTGGTCGATCTCGGCGTCGAGAAAGCGGAACTGCCCAACGGCGTGACGGTTGACCTGGCGGTCATTCGCCATCCGGGCGCGAGCGCGATCGTGGCGCTCGACGAGCGTCGCCGCGTCACGCTCATTCGCCAGTGGCGTCATGCGATAAGCGGCTGGATGTGGGAGATTCCGGCCGGATGCCGCCGCGCGGGCGAGAGCGCACAGGCGTGCGCCAAGCGCGAGCTGAGCGAAGAGGCCGGCCTAGGCGCGCGCCGCTGGGACCATCTTGGAGGGATCGTCACGATCCCGAGCTTCTGCGACGAGCGGATCGAGCTTTACCTGGCGCGCGAACTCGATGCCGCGCCGGGCGAGCTTGACCATGACGAAGTGATCAGTGTGAAGCCAGTGGCTTTAGATGAGGCGTTAGCGATGATCGTGCGCGGCGAAATGGTCGATGCGAAGTCGATCGTCGCGCTGCTGCGCGCGCGCGATTTTTTGGCGCAGGCAAAGTGAACGGCGGGTGAGCGCGCCTGGTGTGAACGCTCCAGGGCGCGCCTGGCGACGGTTGGCAAAATCCCGGAGGTGAGGAACGAAGCCTGATTAGCGGAGATTGCACGCAGGCGGAACTCAGGGCGCCTGCCCGTTCCTCAAACTTGCAAAACCGGAATCTGGCGGTGACCGCAAATTACGCGGTCGCCCACGAATCAGGCAGCCGGCTATTCGACGGTCACTTCGTCCGGAAACAAGAAGGTGGTTGCGCCGTCTTCGAATTGTACCAGCAGCATATGACGCCCGAGGTTGTCCACCGAGCGCAAAATGCGAGGTTTTTCGCTATATCTGCTAAGCCCTTCATGGTCTCGTACAGGCTTGAGCAAACGACAACGCCGCCCAACCACCGCCTCGAAATTTGTACTTTCCATGTTGATCACTGTTCCTTCCACCCGCCAAACTCCCCGCCCGCGTTCTGGGTCATGCCTCGCCACGGTACAGTAGCAATGATCGCGCCTACTGATTAGACGCTTTTTCGCCTACTTTGATTCTCATCCACACCTTATTGAAAACGCCAAACAACTCGGGCGCTTTACGAAATTCTCAACCCTAGGCTATTCGCAAAGTTTGGCGGGTGCGTTGCGCGCTCTTGATTTGCGGCTTAAATCGCGTCAGGTAAAAGTGGGATTGATTTGGGATGGACCGGTCGAAGGTGACAATTTCCGCACCGCAGCACCGCCTCGTCATTACTAGCAGCATTTACCGCTAACAGACGCCCAAGCTCCAGGATACTCGTTATAGATGCCATGTCAACGCTATACCCCTTGATTATGGGCCGTGAGGCGATGGTCTCCACCGAGCACTACCTCTCGGCAGCCGCCGGAGCCCGCGTCTTCGACCGTGGCGGCAACGCTATCGACGCCGCCGTCGCCGCCGCCCTGGTCGAAGGGGTCGTCAACCCTCACATGCACACAATCGGCGGCGAGGCACCGATGCTCGTCCGGCTGGGGTCAACCCACCGGGTGGTTTCGATCAACGGCAATACGATGGCGCCCGCGCGCGCGACGATCGCTCATTACCGGGCACTCGGACTGGATCTCGTGCCGGGTGAAGGATTGCTCGCGGCAGGAGTGCCTGCGGCTTTCGGCGCATTTGCCTGTGCACTGGAGAACTTCGGCACCAAATCGCTCGCCGAGGTCGCGGGCCCGGCGCTGGCGCTGTGCGAAGACGGCTTCCCGATGCATCCGGGGCTGTGCGGCGATGACGATTCGATCGACGTTCCGGGCCTTGGCCTAGGCTCGATCCGCGCCAATGCCGGGTTATATGCCACCCGATGGCCGTCAACCGCCCGCGTCTACATGCCCGGCGGCGAACTTCCGCGCTCGGGCGATCTCATCCGGAATCCCGCCCTGGCGAACCTTTTCCGCCGCCTGCTCGAGGCCGAAGCCGGCGCGCGCAAGGGCGGGCGTGCGGCCGGATTGCACGCCGCGGTCGAGCGCTTTTACCGCGGTGACATCGCGCGCGAGATAGTGGCGCACTCCGACGCTAACGGCGGACTGCTGGCGCTCGAGGACCTCGCCGCGTTCACGACCCGGATCGAAGAGCCGGCGAGCCGCACCTACCGTGGCGCAACCGTCTTCAAGTGCGGACCGTGGTCGCAGGGCCCGGTCTTTCTGCAACAGCTCGCGCTGCTGGAGGGTTTCGATCTCGCCGCGATGGGTCATAACTCGGCCGCCTACCTGCATACGCTGGTCGAGTCGGCCAAGCTTGCGTTCGCCGACCGCGAAACCTACTACGCCGATCCGGAGTTCGTCGAGGTCCCGCTGAACGAGTTGTTTTCGGAGCGCTATGCGGCGCTGCGCCGGGCGCTGGTCGATCCCAGGCGCGCCTCGATGGACTTGCGGCCGGGCGATCCGCGCGCGATGCGCGCCGAGCTGGGCGCGCCGACAAAGGCGCGCTCGTGGGGCGCCGGCACTACGCACGTTGACGCGGCCGATCGCGGGGGCAACCTGATCGCGATCACGCCGAGCGGCGCGTGGCTGCGCAGCTCGCCGGTCGCCGACGCGCTGGGCTTTCCGCTCGGCACGCGATTGCAGACCTTTTACCTCGACGAGCGCCATCCCAATGCGCTCGCGCCACGCAAGCGCCCGCGCACCACGCTCACTCCGTCGATCGCAACGACGCGCGACGGCCGCTGGATCGCGTTCGGCACCCAGGGCGGCGACCAGCAGGATCAGTGGACGCTGCAGTTTTTCCTCAACGTGGCCGATTTCGGAATGAACCTGCAGCAGGCGATCGAGGCCCCGCGCTACTCGTGCATGCATGCCCCCTCCTCGTTTTATCCGCACGACGCCGCGCCGGGGCTGGTGCGCCTGGAGAGCAGGATCGACGAGCGCGTGCGTGAGGAGCTTGCCGCGCGCGGCCACAAGGTCGAGACGCGCCCGCCGTGGTGCGACGGCAACGTGCTCGCGGTGGCGCTCGACGGCGCGCGCGGGCAACTCGCCGCCGGCGCCGATCCGCGCGGACAGATTGCGGCGCTGATGCCGGCGCAGGCGATCGGCTGGTAGAGGGCAGGTAGCTAAAAGTGGCGTAGCGACACGGAGGACGCGTGGCATGACAACGCGTGCGATCACCATTGGCAATGCGGCAGCGGCGATGGCGGCGGCAATCGCTATGCTCTTGGCGATCGCGGCCGGGAACGCACGGGCGCAGATCGAGCTGTTCAATCCGGCGCGAATCGCCGGCGCCACCAGCGACCCGGCCAAAATCGTCGACCTGACCTACAGCTTCGACGCCTCGACTATCTACTGGCCCACCGAGGGCGGCTTCGAGCACAAGTTCGAAAAGTTCGGTATGCAGCCGGGCGGCTACTTCTACTCTTCGGCCAGGTTCGCCGCGGCCGAGCACGGCGGCACGCACATGGACGCGCCATTGCATTTCAACCGCGACGGGATGTCGGCCGACCAGGTACCGATGAGCTACTTCGTGGGGCCGGCGGTGGTGATCGACTTCTCCGCTCGCTCGCTCAACTACCCCGACGCCACGCTAATCGTCGAGGACATCCACGCCTACGAAAGAACCCACGGCGAGATTCCCTCCGGCGCGATCGTAATTGGGCGTTCGGGATGGGGCCGCTTCTGGCCGGACAAGAAGCATTATCTCGGCAGCGACAAGCCGGGCGACGTCGCGAATCTACATTTTCCCGGCTTTTCCCCCGAAGCAGTGAAATTTTTACTGACTGACCGGAACGTAATGGCACTGGCGATCGATACCGCCAGCCTCGACCCCGGCAGTTCCAAGGATTTTCCGGTGCATCGGATGTGGCTCGGGGCTAATCGAGTAGGATTTGAAAACCTTGCGAATGCGGATAAAATTCCGTTCAGTGGCGCGACGATCTTTTGCATTCCGATGAAGATCGACAAGGGAACGGGGGCGCCAGCACGTATTTTCGCGGTGCTCCCGTAGGGATTCACGCGCGGAATCCCGCTCCTCAGAGATAAGATCGACCCGCCGCTGTTCGCAGCGCCATGGGGGCACTGTGACGCACGGCAGCCGCAAAGTGTATCCAAGGATGCACTAAAAGCGGCTGCATCGTCACCACTGAGGCTCGCAGGTGGAAGTAAAAGACTCGAAAAAAAGATAACATCGAAAATGTTCGCCGTCGGCATGAAAGCTGCTCGGATAAATCGGGCTTGTCTCCAGATGGCGACTTGGCGGGCCAATGAAGCACTATCGGCGGATGGAAGGTACGAAACCGGAAAGGTTGTTTTACGTAGACAGGAGGGGGCAGGCGATGCGCAAAGGCGTAGTCACGACAATCTTAGTGGCGGTGGCTGCGGCTCTTTTGGTTGCGGGCTGTTCCGGGGACCCGTTATCGACTCGTGAAAAGGGCACGCTTATCGGTGGCGGATTGGGTGCGGCGACTGGTGCGATTATTGGTGCCGCAGTGGGCGCTCCTGGCGCGGGCGCAGCTATCGGCGGTGCAATCGGCGGCATCGGTGGGTTTGCCGTAGGCAATTCGATGCAGAACAACGAAAACGCCCAGGCGCAGACCCAGGGCCAAATCCAGCAGCAGCAACAACAGCTCGAGCAGCAGCGTCAACAGATCCAGCAACTCAAGCAGCAGCAAGAGACTGAGTAATCGCAAGAGATCGAATAATCGTTAGACGAGGGGAAACCGATGAAGTATCGCAGACATCCAAACAAGGGCATGTTGGCCACAGTGGCGTTCGTGTTGGCAGCGGCCTTTGCCCTCGCCGGATGTAGCGGGCAGCCGCTATCGACCCGCGAGGAAGGAACGCTCGGCGGTGGCGTGCTGGGCGCCGGTACCGGAGCAATAATCGGCGCCGCGGTTGGCCATCCGGCCGCCGGCGCGGCGATCGGCGGCGCGCTTGGCCTGGGTACCGGCTACGTAGTCGGCAACTCGATGCAAAACAGCCAGAACGCGCAGGCACAGACTCAGGGTCAGCTACAGCAACAGCAGCAGGAACTCGAGCAGCAGCGTCAGCAGATCGAGCAGCTCAAGCAACAGCAGCAAACCGAATGAACCGAAGTACGAGTGACCGGCAAACGCGAGCGACGGGCACGATGCAGGGGGGTATTCATATGGGCAAACCGGATAAAGCCAATTCTCGCGCGACCAATTCTCGTGGGACGATGATCGCGATGACGGCGCTCTCGCTGGTGGTCGCGATGGCGCTCGCCGGATGCGGCCCGCAGGGGATGTCCACGACCACCGAAGGGACGCTGGGCGGTGGCGTGTTGGGCGGCGGCGCCGGCGCGCTGGTCGGCGCGGCAGTGGGGCATCCGCTCGCCGGCGCGGCTATCGGCGGTGCGCTCGGCGCAGGCACCGGCTACGTCGTGGGCAGTTCGATGCAGAATCAGCAGAACGCGACACAACAGCAGGAAGGACAGATTCAGACCCAGCAGCAACAGCTCGAGAGCCAGCGCCTCCAGATCCAGCAGCTTCAGCAGCAACAGCAGACCGAATAGCGAGCGCGCCGACGCGAGAGCAATGAACGACGCGCGGCGCGGCGCCCGAAATGGGCTCCGCGCCGCGCGCGTTTTTTGCTTCGCTACTCGAGGGGTCGCGTTAGGCCGGATGGCACAGCTTGCAAGCACGCAGCCCTGCGCTGCGCGCGCGCCCCGAATTGGCAAAGATGACCGATTTTGCGCGGTCGGCCCGCATGGCCGCATGGCATTGCGGGCGGCAGAAGATGTGCGTCACCAGATGGCCCATCACGCTGCCGGCCGGCAATCGATGATCGCGCGCCACGCTGAAGCCCTCGGCGCGCAGCAATTTGATCTTGCGCGCCACGCCGCCGCCGTAGTTGCCGATCGTGCCGTCGGAGCGAATCACGCGATGGCACGGGACGTAGAGCGGCACCGGATTGGTGGCCATCGTGTTGCCGACCGCGCGTTGGCCCGACGGTGCGCCGACCGCCGCCGCCAGCGCCTGGTAGGTGATGACGGAGCCGGGTGGTACCGTCCGGCGCAGGCGCAGGAGCGCGCGCCGCTGAAAATCGGTCCGCACCAGGCTGAGGTCGACCGGGCGGTCGAGCGCATGCATGTCGCCGTTTAGGTAACGCTCGATCTCGCGCGCGATACGCGCGGCGACGCCCGCGTCTTCGACCGGGTCGAAACCCTCCCGCAACGCCGCGAGCGCGTCAGGCGCCTCGGCAACGTCGAGAAACTGCACTGCGAGCAGACCTCGCGCGCTCTCAGCCACCAGCAAGCGGCCGACCGGCGAGTCGATCACGCCGATACGCGCGAGCGGCCTGCGCGCACGGCCAAGCGTCCGCGCCAGCTTTGGACGCACCGCCCGCAACGCCGCATCGACCGCTGCGTCGTCGGGCGCGCTGTCCGTCCCGAGCGGCCCGTCATCGTCGAGCATCTCGCGCATCAGTATTTCGTCCTTGAGCGTTTGATTCATGATGTTCACCGTCCCGAATCTCATCGACCTCATCGATCTGATCGATCTGATCGCCTTGCTCATCGCCTTGCCCGCCTATCGGATCGCCTTGAGCTTCTTCAACGCCTGGTAAACGCTGGCCCGCGCGCTGTCCGCCGAGCACTCGAGCGCCACGCCGATTTCGTCGTATTCAAGTCCCGCGAACTTGCGCATCACCAGCGCCTGGCCCTGCTTGTGCGGCAGTCCCGCGATCGCGCGCCGGAGATGAATCACCCCTTCGTGTCCGCCACGGCCGGTGGACGCGAACATCGGGTTATGATCGCCGTCGCTGGGATCGCTGCCGTTGCTTATCACGCGCGAGCGCCGCATGTTGTCGCGCGCCCGGTTGCGGCAGAGATTGGTTGCGATTCGATACAACCACGGCCGCAGGCCCTGCTCCGAATCGAGGTGCGGATAGGCGCGGTAGGCGCGTAGCCAGGTTTCCTGAAAGAGATCGAGCGCGTCGTTCTGATCGCGGGTCATGCGCAAAAGAAAACGCATGATCTCGCGCTCGTGGCGGCCGAGCGCCTCCTCGAACGGAGGCGGCAACGTGAGTTTTTTTGCCGTGGCTTCCATGGCGCAGGTTATAACCCCGCTTGGGGCCCGGCGTGAATCGGTCGTTGTCGCCCACGTCCGCCAGCCGCGGCGTACAGCATCCTCTACCTTGCCGAGCGCACCGCGATTAGAGTTGACGCAATGGTTGTCGATTCGGGGTCGATTCGGGCCGCCGCCCTTTGCGGGAGAAAATTATGGGAGCCGTCGGGCTGATTGCGCTTTGGGCCGCACTATTCCTGGCCGGCCATTTCATTCTGTCCTCGCAGGGGGTGCGCGGAACGATCGCCGGAGCAGTTGGCGAGCAACCTTTTCGCGGCATCTACTCGCTGGTCGCGCTCGGAACGTTTATCCCGCTCATCTATGTGTTCGGCCATCACAAGCATGCGGGCGCGATGCTCTGGTACCTGCGGAATGTCGCGCCGATACGCTGGCTGGTGTGGTTGATGATGCTCGTCGCGCTGATCATGTGGGTCGCGTCGCTGATAACTCCCAATCCGGGGGCGCTCGGCGCGCCGGACAATCTAACCCCGCTCACGCCGCGCGGCATCCTGAAGCTGACGCGCCATCCGGGCTTCGTCGCGTTCACGATCTTCGGCGTCGCGCACATGCTGATGAATGGATGGGCCGGCGACGTGGTGTTCTTCGGCACGTTTCCGGCCCTGGGCATTTTCGGCGGCTTGCATCAGGACCATCGCAAGCTGCGCTCGATGGGCGAGCGCTACCGCCGTTTCGTCGCGCAGACCTCCTTCATGCCGGGCGCAGCGTTGCTCGGTGGACAGCAGTACTTCGCTCCCGCCGAGGACGTGCCGTGGCTCGCGATTCTGATCGGCACGGCGTTAACGGTCGTGCTGGTCGCGATACATCCATGGGCCTTCGGCGGCCATCCGCTGGGTTAGGGCGCGTCCCCTTTGCCTGCGATTCTTTTCATGCCCTCGCCCGCGATTTGTTCGCGGAGGAGGGTAGGTGAGGGTCTCTTAAAAATTCCTGATTCCAACGATCGAAAAGCGGATCAGATAGGGCCGTTCGCGACCGTCCCCTACAAAGACAAACCGTCACACTGGCGCGCGGGCAATTTGAAGAGGCGGTCCGCATTGTCGCAAATCCGCGCGGCGAGCGCGGAGGGGTTGGCGCCGCGCAGCGCAACCATCGCCTCGAAAGTGCGGCGCACGTAAGCGGGCTCGTTGGATCTCCCGCGATAGGGCTCGGGCGCGAGATAGGGTGCGTCGGTCTCGATCAGCAGCCGGTCCTCCGGCACTACCATCGCGGCCGTCCGCAACGCGCCAGCCTTTTTGAACGTGAGGATTCCCGAAAACGACATGTAGAAACCGAGTTCGACGAACTCCCGCGCCGCATCGGCGTCGCCGGTAAAGCAATGGATCATCCCGCCGGCCGGCGGCAGGCCCGTTTCGCGAACGATTTCGCAAAGGCGGCGCTCGGCGTCGCGGCAATGAATCATCACTGGACGATCGAGCGCGCGCGCGAGTTCCAGATGCCTTCTAAGCGCACGCTCCTGTGCGGCGGCCGGCGAGTGCATGTAGTGAAAGTCCAGCCCAGTCTCGCCGATCGCGACCACCTTCGGCGAGCGCGCGAGCGCGGCCAGCGCCGCGATCCGCGGCTCGTCGCAATCGGCGGCGTTATGCGGATGGACTCCGACGGCCGCGAAGACTCGCGGATGGCGCTCGGCAATTTCGACGGTCAGGCGGTCGGTCTCGATCGTGTCGATCGCGCCGACCGCGACGATCGTGCCCACCGCGGCGTCGGCCGCGCGTGCGAGCGCGCCGTCGAGATCCGGATAGAGCCGCGGATCGGCGAGATGGCAATGCGCGTCGAGAATCGTTTCCATATCGTTTTCGCCGAGCAGCCGGGCAATTTCCTACGAAGACCTTTTCAATTTTTCACCAGGGCTCTCTCAATTCTGGATCAACACCTGGTGGCCGTTGGCGGCGAGCGCCTCGCGGATGCGTTCGATATGGTCATGGCCGCGCGTTTCAAGCTCGAGCGTCACGCGCGCGCCGCCGATTCGGACGTCGCGCCGCGTGCGGTCGTGCCGAATCGCATGCACGTTGGCGCCCTGCTCGGCGATCACGGCGAGCAGCCGTCCCAATTCTCCCGGCCGATCCCGCATCTCCACCACCAGCCGCATCAGCCGTCCCGCCTTGGCGAGTCCATGCGCGATGATTCGGTCGAGCAGGTTGACGTCGATATTGCCGCCGCTCACCACGATCACCACGCGCCGCCCGGCGATCGCGGCGCCCAGCTTCAGCGCACCCGCGAGCGCCGCCGCGCCCGCGCCCTCGGCGAGCAGCTTCATCCGCTCGAGCATCAGCAGCACCGCCTCGCCGATCTCGAAATCGTCGACCGTCACCACGCGCTCGAGGCGGTTGCGCACGATCTCGAACGCGAGGCGTCCGACGCGTCCGGTCGCAAGGCCGTCGGCGATGGTGTCGACCGCGGTCGGTACGGTGGAGGGCACGCCCTGGCCGAGGCTGAGGCTCAGTTGCGCGGAGCCCGCCGCCTCGACGCCGATCACCTTCGCGAGCGGGACGCGCGTGGCGAGCGCGAGCGCTATGCCGGCGATAAGGCCGCCGCCGCCGACCGGCACCAGCACGAAGTCGGGCGCGAACTCGGCGGCTATCTCCAGGCCGACCGTGCCCTGGCCGGCGATCACGAACGGATCGTCATAAGCGTCGACGAATACGGCGCCGGTGCGCGCGCAGATCTCCTCGGCCGCGCGATGCGCTTCGAGATAGTCGATACCCGCAAGCTCGACCGTCTGGCCGTAGCTGCGGGTCGCGTCGATCTTGGCGATCGCGGCGGTCGTCGGCATCACGATCGTCGCGCGCACGCCCGCGCGCGAAGCGGCCCACGCCAGCGCCTGGCCATGATTGCCGGCCGACGCGGCAACCACGCCGCGCGCCGCCTCGGCGGGCGAAAGCACCGCGACCCGGTTGTATGCCCCGCGAATTTTGAACGAGCCGGTCTTCTGCAGGTTCTCGGGCTTGAGATAAATCTCCGCGCCGATCATCTGTGACAGCGTCGCGCTATGGATGAGCGGAGTCGGCTTGACGATTCCCGCCAGGCGCTCGCGCGCACGCTCGAGGTCTTCGATTGTGACGCTCTCGGAGGTTCTCACTTTCTTCGGCGCTCACTTTGCTCGCGTCCGCATCGCCCGCCCGCGGCTCAGTGCTGATGCTGATGGGGCGTGAAGCGGCGCTCGCGCGACGTGCCGAAGGAATCGCCCTCGAATTCGACTTGGACGCAATCGCCGCTTCGCCAGTCGAGATCGAGCAGCAGGTAGCGGACCGCGCGCTGCTTGACCGCGTTGACCAGCGAGGCGACCTGGGCCGGATCGGCCGGGTCGATTGCGGCGGTCTCGGCGGCGTCGAGATGACTTGCGGCGACGAACTCGCGCGCGCGCGCTTCGCTCGAGAACCCCAGCACGCCGGCCCAATGCGTGCCCTCTTCCTGGTAAACGATCAGCGCGCCCGCGGAGTCGAGCAACAGATGCAGTTCCTTTGCGGCAAGCGCGTTCAAGCCGCCTCGATTCTCAGCCGGCCGGCGCGCAGGGCCTCGGCGCGCTCGTGCACCAGCGCGGGATAGGTGTAGTAGTGATCGCCGCTTAGGCGCAGGAACGACGTGACGTCGACGTCGTCCAGGCGGATCTCGGCAATTCGCGCCTCGGCCGCGTCGCGGGTGGGGGCTTTCAGGATAATCTCGTAAATCTCGCGCGCCTGCGCGGAGAGAAAGTCCTCGCGCGGCGGCAGCGCCGCGGGCAGGAGTTTGCCGGCATGGAAATTGTCGAGGATATAGCGCAGCGCCTTGAGTTCATGGCGCAACACGTCGATTTGCTTCAAAGTCTTGTCGGGCATCACTTGAAAGCTTATCGCCGCCGCGCGGGTCAGTTCAAACGCGGAATTTAAGGAGACCAACGGGGCACGAACTAATTCAGCGGCAAGAAACAAAACGAGGAAGCGCCACAAAAAACAACATCGGCGCTTCCTCACTCGACCCCACCCCATCCTTCCCCCAAGGCACGGCGGAGGAAGTCAGGGGCAGAGCTAATTGCGGGTCAGGCGATGGACCATGCCGAGATGGCGCAGCGCCTCGCGCTTGCGGCCCATCGATTCGTACAACTCGGCAAGGTTGCGATGCGCCGCGAGCGAGAGCGGATCGCATTCGCTCGCGCGCAAAAAACTTCCGAGCGCGTTTTGCAACTCGTCGCGGCGGCGGTAGAGCAGGCCCAGGCGGACGTAGACGTCGGCATTGGTGGGAACGATCGCCGCGGCGCCCAGCAACGCGCGCAGCGAGCCGGCGAGATTGCCCTCGCGTTCCAGCAGGCTGGCGAGATCGATATGCGCCTCGAAATTGCCCGGCTCGCGTCCGAGCAGTTCGCTATACAGCGTCAGCGCGCGCAGCGGGTCGCTCTCGGCCAGCCGACGCGCCTCCTCGAAGCGCTCGCGCACGCGGGCCGGGCCGAAACGCTCCTCGACCTTACCCGGCGCGGGCGGCGCCTCGAAGTTGAGCAGGATCTGCCCGCTCATCGCCTCGACGACCACGTGCCCGTCGCGTACCACGATCTGGCCGTCGTAGTTGGCGAGCCTGAGCGAAGTCACCGGCCGCGTCGGGCCGAACATCCCGCGCACCCGCTCCAGGCATCGGCGCACCGGGTCCAGATGATGGCGCGTCGGAAGCAGTTCCTTGGCCAGGCGCATCACCAGCAGATCGTCGAAGCCGAAACGCATCTGGCGGCCGCGCGTCAGCGGCCGCACCAGCGAGCGTTTGACCCAGTAGCGAATCCGGTCGGGCGAGATGGCGAGAATACGCGCCGCCGCGCGCGTCGAAAAAGTGTGCGCGCGCCTTACCGCCGCATCGTCCAACGTCCCCACCACGGGCCGAGTATAAAAACTAGTCCGCGGCGTCTCAACGCCGGACACGGCGATCTTTTAACAGCGCCCTGTTGAGAGGTTGTCGGCAGAACCGGGAGCCACCGGGGCGGCGCGACGTTCACGCACGCGCGGCCGACCGTGAATCGAATTGAACGCTACGATTCGGGCGGGCTATTCTCCGATTTCCTTGAGCGTGCGCACCATCCGGACCGCCGCCTCGACCGCATTGCGCGCGTTGTCGATACGGTCGAAAGCCTGTTCGCGCGTCATCCCCGGCCCGGTCATCCCGAGCGCGACCGGCTTGTCGAACTGCAGCGCCAGGTCGGCGGCCGCGCGCGCGGCCGCGTGCGCGACGACCTCGTCGTGCCCGGTGTCGCCCTTGATCACGGTGCCGATTATCACCACCGCGTCGACGTCTTTGCGGCGCACCAGT
>CAVZDJ010000016.1:0-36337 GCA_963773975.1 uncultured delta proteobacterium | reverse complement strand
CACCAGCTCCCAATCCAGTATCGCGCTGATGCGCCCGTCGAGCACCAGGAAGTTGCCAATTCGGTAATCGCCGTGAATCACGCTGATGCGCGGCGCACGCGGGCTATTGGCTCGCAGCCACAGGAGCCCCCACTCCAGAATCGGGTACGGCCGGCGCGCGTGCCGCCTCAGGTATCGTTCCCAGAAATCGATCTGCGCGGCCGCCGCCAGCGCCACCTCCCGGGCGCCGTCGAGCTGTTCGGCCAGCGTGCCCCGCCACTCGAACGTATGCAGGCGTGCGAGCCCGGCGACGAACTGCTCCCCGAGCGCCGCGCGGGTGGTGTCGTCAAAGGCGGCGCCTCCCCCCGGCACCCATGGCAGTGGCGCCTCACCCTCGACCTTCTCCATCAGGAAGAACGGCGCACCGAGGACCTCAGGCGAATCGGTATACCAGTAAACGCGCGGCACCGGGACGCCGCTATGCTCGAGCGCCTTGAGCGCGACGAATTGGGGAATCGCGCTGTAGGGCCCAAAAACCCCGTCGGGCGGACCGATGCGCGCGATCAGCTTGCGATGTTGACGCTGGCCGTCCTCCTCCCACGTCGCCTCGAAGCCGTAGGTCAGCCACGAGAATCCGACAGAGTAGCGGGTCAGCTCGCCAATGGTGACCGGCCCGCCCGTCTGCTTCTCGATGAAGCTGGTCAGGCGCGCACGCAATTCGGTCTCGGACGGTTGATACATGAAGATGCTTCGGAATCTACTCTTTTGCAGCGGGCCGGGTGCGTTGGCTGAGGCCTCTGGTCGCGCGGCGAAAACTAGCAGACCAATCCTGCCTTGAAAAGCACGCCACCCGCGCCTCTAGCGCGTGCTCACCGTTCCATGCTAACGCACCGCCGAAGGTGCTGAGTACTTCGCTTGAGAAATTTCAATCGGCAACGTCAGCGTTGCGCTCGGTCTTCGCCTAAATCATTGCTAAGTGCAGGTTTCACATCAATGCAAACTGCAATCACATGAGACCTTGTAATGTGAATGATCTCCATTTTCCGCTATCTTCGCTCTGGCATGTGTCGTGCGTAGTGCAAACGCCATGTGGGACCTGATCTTCATTCTGGCAACGGTAGCTTTCTTCGCCGTGAGCCTCGCCTACGTGGAAGGATGTCAGCGGTTATGAGCACCTGGGAATTGATCCTGGGATCCGCCGGCGCTGTACTCCTGACCGCGTACCTCGTCTACGCATTGTTGCGCCCCGAGCGATTCTAGGGGCCCATCCTCTTCGAGGGATCGCAGATGTTCTGGAACGCAGTTTTCCAGGTAGGGATTTTTCTGGCCATCGTTACCGCGCTCAGCGTGCCGCTCGGGCTTTATATGGCACGAGTCTTCGCGCACGAGCCGACTTTGCTCGACCCGGTGCTCGCGCCAATCGAGCGGCTCATCTATCGCGTCTGCCGGGTGCGGCCCGGCAGCGAGATGACGTGGGGCGAGTACGCGGTCGCGATGCTGCTCTTCAGCATGGTCGGGATGATTGTGCTGTACGCGATGCAGCGCCTCCAGGCCTTCCTGCCGCTTAATCCGCAGAAATTCGCGGGCGTGGCGCCTGACCTCGCGTTTAACACGGCCGCGAGCTTCACCACCAACACCAACTGGCAGGCCTATGGCGGCGAGTCGACCATGAGCTATCTCACGCAGATGGCCGGGCTCGCCTTTCACAATTTCGTCTCGGCCGCGGCCGGGATCGCGATTGCGATCGCGGTGATTCGCGGTTTCGTGCGCCGCACCGCCAAGACGCTGGGGAATTTCTGGGTCGACCTGACCCGCGCGACGCTGTGGGTGCTGCTGCCGATCTCGGTCGTGTTCGCGCTGGTGCTGGTGTGGCAGGGCGTGCCGCAGAATTTCAGCCCTTACACGCAGGTCAAGACGGTGGAGGGCGCCCAGCAGGTAATTGCCCAAGGCCCGGTCGCCTCGCAGGAGATCATCAAGGAACTCGGCACCAACGGCGGCGGCTTCTTCAACGCCAATTCCGCGCATCCGTATGAAAATCCGACTCCGCTGACCAACCTCATCGAGATGCTGGCCATATTCGTGATCGGCGCCGCCCTGACGCATACGTTCGGTCAGATGGCGGGCGATCGCCGCCAGGGCTGGGCGCTGTTCGTAGTGATGGCAATCATGTTCTTGGTGGGCGTCACGCCGGCCATTTGGGCCGAGCATCGCGGTAATCCGCAGTTTGCCGCGCTCGGCCTCCATCAACACGCCACCGCCGGCCTGGCCGGCGGCAACATGGAGGGCAAGGAGACTCGCTTCGGCATTATTGATTCGGCGCTGTGGGCGACCGTCACCACCGACACCTCGTGCGGCGCGGTCAACGCGATGCACGACAGCTTTACGCCGCTGGGCGGACTCGTACCGCTGGTCAACATGCAGATTGGCGAGATCATTTTCGGCGGCGTCGGCTCGGGGCTTTATGGGATGCTGGTGATGGCGGTGCTGTCGGTATTCATCGCGGGGCTGATGGTCGGGCGGACGCCCGAGTATCTGGGCAAGAAGATCGAAGGCCGCGAGATGAAGCTGGCAATGCTCTTCATTCTGATCTTCCCCACGGTGATCCTGCTGCCGGCCGCGATTGCGATCGTGACGAAATCCGGGCTGGCGGGCATCACCAATCCCGGCCCGCATGGCTTCTCGCAGGTTCTGTATGCATACACTGAAGCCTCGGCCAATAACGGCTCGGCCTTCGCCGGACTGAACGCGAACAGCTTCTTCTACAACACGACGCTCGCGTTCGTGATGCTGTTTGGCCGCTTCATGATGAAGATTCCGGTGCTCGCGCTGGCCGGCTCGCTGGCGGGCAAGAAAGTTGCGCCGCCAAGCGCCGGCACTTTTCCGACCAACGGCGGGATTTTCGTGGTGCTTTTGATCGGCGTGATCCTGATCGTCGCGGCGCTGACTTTTTTCCCGGCCGACGCGCTGGGCCCGATCGTCGAGCATCTCGCGATGATGCAGGGCAAGCTCTACTAGCGAAGGAGTGGATTTCGATGGCTGAGCGCAAGGCAACGGCGCTGTGGGATGGCCAGATCGTCAAGGGCGCGCTGGTTGATTCGCTGCGCAAGTTTGACCCCCGTATCCAGGCCCGCAACCCGGTGATGTTCGTGGTCGAAGTGACCGCGCTCGCCGTAACCATAATTCTGTTCCGCGACTTCTTCCTTGGGCGCGGCGCGCTTGCCGCTTTCGAATTTCAGATCGCGCTGTGGCTGTGGTTCACGGTGCTGTTCGCCAACTTCGCCGAGGCCATGGCCGAGGGACGCGGCAAGGCCCAGGCCGACAACCTGCGCAAGACCCGCACCGAAACCCTGGCCAAGCTGGTCACCGCCAGCGGCGGTATCGAGCTGGTCGCGGCGACGAAACTCAAACGCGGGGACGTGGTGATGGTCGAGGCCGGCGACATCATTCCCGGCGACGGCGAAGTAATCGAAGGCATCGCCGCGGTCAACGAGGCCGCGATAACCGGCGAGTCCGCCCCGGTCATTCGCGAAAGCGGCGGCGACCGCAGCGCCGTCACCGGCGGCACCACGGTCATCTCCGACCACATCAAGGTGCGTATCACCGCCAACCCGGGCGAGACTTTTCTCGACCGCATGATCGCGCTGGTCGAAGGCGCGCAGCGCCAGAAGACGCCCAACGAAATCGCGCTCAGCATCCTGCTCGCCGGCCTGACAATTATCTTCATGCTGGTCTGCGTCAGCCTCTATCCGTACGCGCGCTATGGCGGCACGATGCTCTCGCTGCCGGTGCTGGTGGCCCTACTGGTGTGCCTGATTCCAACCACCATTGGCGGATTGCTCTCGGCCATCGGCATTGCCGGGATGGATCGCCTCGTCCAGCACAACGTGCTCGCGATGTCGGGCCGCGCGGTCGAGGCCGCCGGCGACGTCGATACGCTGCTGCTCGATAAGACCGGCACCATCACGCTGGGCAACCGGATGGCGACCGAGTTCCTGCCGATGCTTGACGTGCAGGTGGAGATGCTTGCCGACGCGGCGCAACTGGCGTCGCTCGCCGATGAGACGCCCGAGGGCCGCTCGATCGTGGTGCTGGCGAAACGCGAGTATAACTTGCGCGGCCGCGAACTGGCGGAAAAGGATGCGCAATTCATCCCGTTTTCGGCGCAGACCCGAATGAGCGGCGTCGACCTCAACGGACGGCGGATTCGCAAGGGCGCCGCCGACCAGGTGATCAAGTTCGTGCGCGAGAACGGCGGCCAGGCGCCGGCCGAACTGGCCGGCATAGTCGAACGTATCGCCCGCAGCGGCGGAACCCCGCTGGTGGTCGCCGACAATGCGCAGATTTTCGGCGTGATCCATCTCAAGGACATCATCAAGGAGGGCATCCGCGAGCGTTTCGCGCGGCTGCGCGCGATGGGCCTGCGCACGGTCATGATCACCGGCGACAATCCATTGACTGCCGCGGCGATCGCTCACGAGGCCGGCGTCGACGATTTTCGCGCCGAGGCCACACCCGAAACCAAGCTCGCGTTGATCCGCGAAGAGCAGGCGCAGGGCAAGCTGGTGGCGATGATCGGCGACGGCACCAACGACGCGCCGGCGCTTGCCCAAGCCGACGTCGGGATCGCGATGAACGCCGGCACCCAGGCCGCGCGCGAGGCCGGCAACATGGTCGATCTCGACTCGAATCCGACTAAGATCATGGAGGTGGTGGAGATCGGCAAGCAACTGCTGATCACGCGCGGCGCGCTGACCACTTTTTCGATCGCCAACGACGTGGCCAAGTACTTCGCGATCATTCCCGCGATGTTCGTGATCGGCTACCCCGAACTGCAGAAGCTTAACGTGATGCATCTGGCGACCCCGGAAAGCGCCATCCTCTCGGCCGTCATCTTCAACGCGCTGATCATCGTCGCGCTGATTCCGCTGGCGCTGCGCGGTGTGGCATACCGGCCGCTCGGCGCCGCCGCGATCTTGTCCCGCAACCTGCTTATCTATGGGCTGGGCGGCGTGATCGTGCCGTTCATCGGGATCAAGGTCATCGATCTTTTCGTGGCCGCGTTCCATCTCGCGTGAGGACGTGAAGGGTGAAGTGAAACCAATGCGCACGTTGACAACCGCAATCGCGATGACCATCGCGCTGACCCTGTTGACCGGGATCGTGTACCCGATAGTGGTCTGGGGAATCGCGCAGGTGCTCTTCCCCTGGCAGGCGAACGGCGGCCTGGTGGTGCGCGACGGACACGTCGTCGGCTCCGAACTTATCGGACAGAATTTCGCCGCCGCGCGATATTTCCATCCTCGGCCGTCCGCCGCCGGTGACAAGGGCTACGACGCGAGCAACTCGGGCGGCTCCAACCTGGGCCCCACCAACCGCAAGCTCATCGATGCGACCAAGGCCGCGCTGCATAAGGTGCTCGGGGAAAACCCGGGAGCCTCGGCCGCGCAGGTGCCGATCGACCTGGTAACCGCTTCTGGCAGCGGTTTGGACCCGGAAATCTCGCCGGCCTCGGCGGAACTCCAGGTGACGCGGGTGGCGAAAGCGCGCGGGCTCAGCGAGGACGCGGTGCGCGGCGTGCTGCGTGACAACGTGAGGCCGCGCTTTGTCGGCATCTTCGGCGAGCCGGGCGTCAATGTCCTCGACCTCAACCTGGCCTTGGACGGGATGGGCGCGCCGGCGCACTGAGATCGCGCGGCATCGGGCGTATATACTCTGCCAGTATGACTGAGGAGCGCCCCGCGCCCGAATCATTCCTCGACCTGGTCGCCGAGAAGCGCAAGGGCCGGCTCAAGATTTACGTCGGCGCCGCGGCCGGCGTGGGCAAGACCTGGCGGATGCTCGAAGAGGCACATGAGCTTCGCAACAAAGGTGTCGACCTGGTGCTCGGTTTCATCGAAACCCACCGACGCACGGACACCGAGGACATGGTGGGAGACCTGGAAGTGGTCCCGCGCCGCAAGCTCGACTACCGCGGCGTGGCGATGGAAGAGATGGACGTTGACGCGATCCTGGCGCGCAAGCCCGAGGTCGCGGTGGTCGACGAACTCGCGCACACCAATGTCGCCGGCTCCAAGCATGAGAAGCGCTACCAGGACATCGAGGAACTGCTCGCAGCGGGAATCAACGTGATCACCGCGATGAATATCCAGCACGTCGAGAGCCTCAACCCGATGATGAAGCGGCTCACGGGCGTGGACGTGCGCGAAACCGTGCCCGACTCCTTTCTCGCGCGCGCCGACCAGATCGTCAACGTCGACGTCACCGTCGAGGCGCTGCGCGAGCGGCTGCGCGAGGGCAAAATCTATCCGTCGGCGCAGATCGAGCACGCACTGAAAAACTTTTTCAAACCGGCCAACCTCGCTTCGCTGCGCGAGGTGGCGCTGCGCGAGGTCGCGCGCGGACTCAGCCGCCAGCGCGAGGATCGCGAAGCGCTCCAGCGCGAAGGCGGGCGGCGCACGCTGCCGACCGAGCGCGTGATGGTTGGGCTGTCCTCCAATGCGCACGATCGCGGGATGCTCCTGCGCAAGGCCTGCCGCATCGCGGGACAGCTCGGCGCCGATTGGTACGCGGTGCACGTCGAAACGCCGTCCGAAGCCGTCAGCCGCGTCAGCACTCGCGACTTCGTCAAGCTGCTCGACAATATCAACCTGGCCGGCGACCTCGGCGCCGAAACCGTGTGGCTGAAATCGGATGACATCGTTGCCGCCCTGCTGGAATTCGCGCGCGAGCATGGGATCACCAAGATCGTGCTCGGCCGCACTCATCAGCCATTGTGGCGCCGCCTGCTCAAAGGTGATGTGACCAAGCGGCTGCTCACCGCGGCGATCGATTTCGACGTCGAGGTCGTAGGCGGCGACAACGCCGACGAATCGGATAAGGAGTCATGAGCACGCCTTCGCTGCGCACGCGTATCCGCAACGTCAGCCTGCTGCTGGTGGTGCTGGTTATCGGGCTCGGTCTGTACGCCCTGCCTCGCGTTTACCGGCTGGGCACTTCGATTCGCGACACCCTCTATCGGAACTACATCAGCATCGAGGCCGCACAGCACATGCACGACGCGTTGCGGGTGCTGCAACTGGCCGAGCGCGATGGCCACGCGCGCGACGCCCTTCCGAACTCCCGCGCCACCTTCATGCATTGGATGGATATCGAGGACCATGACTTCACCGAGCTCGGCGAGCCCGAGCTCGCGCACGATATCGAGGGCCGCGGACGGCGGCTGTTCGATGAGATCGCGGCCGCACCGCCGCAAGCGCGCCACGATCGCGAGTTCGACGAGCTGCACGCGCGTCTGAACGATCTGATCGCGATGAACCAGGCCGCGATGTGGCGCGCGGACAGCCGCGCGGCCGGGCTCGGCAGGCGCCTCACCTACGAATTTGCCGGCGGCCTGCTCGCGCTGCTGGTGACGGGTACCGCGCTCTCGTGGGGACTTGGATGGGCTCTCGCGCGGCCGCTCACGGAGCTGGCCGAGCGGCTGCGCGGGCTCAGCCAGCGCCATACCCAGGTGCGCCTGGGGCCGCAGCCGCTCGCCGAGCTGGACGCGGTGGCGCGCGAGTTCAACCAGATGGCCGAGCAGCTCGAGCAGTACGAGAAGCTCAACGTCGAGCGCCTGCTGTACGAGAAGCGCAAGACCGAAGCGATCATCGAAAGTCTCGAGGATGGCGTGGTGCTGATCGATTCGGCTGGGATCGTCACCCATATCAATGAAATCGCCGCGCTGATCATGGACATCGAGCCCACCGACGCGCTAGGCAGCCCGTTCGACGATCTCAGCAGCAACTCTCCGCACTACCGCCGCGTGCGCGACGCGCTGCGCGGGCTGCGGCGCGCGGCGCCCGACGGACCGCGCACCGAGGTGCAGTTGCACGTGCGCGGGCGCGATCATTCTTACGTGCTGAAGCCCATCCCGCTCCATCGCACCGAGGGCACCGCGTTCGGCACCCTGCTCATTTTGCAGGACGTCACCTACCTGCGCGACCATGACCGGGCGCGCAGCAACCTGGTGGAAACGCTCTCGCACGAGCTGCGCACGCCGCTCACCTCGCTGGCGCTCTCCGCGCAACTGCTGCAACGCGAAGAGGCGACGCTCGAGCCCAAGCAGCGTGAGCTTTTGCGCACGATTCTCGAAGAATGCGCGCGGATGAAGCAGCTTACGGACAGCCTGCTCAATCTCGCGCGCGGCGAAATGGCGTCGATTTCGCTCCAGCGCGAACGCATCGACCTCGCGCGCGTGGCCGAGGACGTCGCGGGACGCTTCCGCCTCCAGGCCGAGGAAAAGCACGTCGCGCTGGAGCGCAACATCGTGGAAGTCCCGCTCGTCAGCGGCGATCCGGTCAAGCTTTCGTGGGTGGTGTCGAACCTGATCGGCAACGCGCTGCGCTATACTCCGACAGGGGGACGGATCGAGGTCATGACCGGTTCCGCGGATGACACGGTGCGGCTGGAAGTTGCCGATTCCGGCCCGGGCATCGCCCCCGAGCTGCGCGACTACGTGTTCGAACGCTTCGCGCAGTATGGCGACGGCGCCGATAAAGGATCGGCCGGGCTGGGACTGGCGATCGTCAAGGACATCGTGGTCGCCCATGGCGGACGGATCTTCGTGACCGGCAACGCGCCGGTGGGCAGCCGTTTCGTGGTCCAGCTACCGGCGTCGCGGGAGGCTTGATGGCCCGGCTGCTGATAGTCGACGACGAGAAGAATATCCGCGCCAACCTGGCGTCGTTCTTCGAATCGCTCGGCCACGAGGCCGAGACCGCCGAAAGCGGCCGCCAGGCGCGCGCCATGATCGAGGCGGCTCCGTTCGACCTGGTGCTGACGGATTTCAGGATGGCCGAGATGAATGGGCTCGAGTTGCTGAGCGAGATCAAGAGGCGCCGCCCCGAGACCCTGGTGATCCTGATGACGGCCTACGGCACGGTCGAAAACGCGGTCGCCGCGATGAAGGCCGGAGCCTTCGACTACGTGACCAAGCCGTTCTCGCTCGAGCAGATCCAGCACGTGGCCGAACGCGCGTTGCAGCTCCAGGGGCTGCGGGCCGAGAATCGCGCGTTACGCAACGCGATCGACGAGACTCCGCTGTTGGAGTCGAGCAGCTCCGCGATGGTCCGGCTGATGGATACCGCGCGCCAGGCCGCGGCGAGCGAGGCGACCGTACTGCTGAGCGGCGAAAGCGGCACCGGCAAAAATGTGCTGGCGCGCCAGATCCATCGATGGAGTCCGCGCCAGGACCGCCCGTTCGTGGTCGTCAACTGCACCACGCTCTCCGAGGAACTGCTCGAGAGCGAACTGTTCGGCCACGTCCGCGGCGCATTCACCGGCGCGATCAAGGACAAGCCGGGGCGCCTCGAGGCGGCCGACGGCGGCACGGTCTTTCTCGACGAGATCGCCGACCTCTCGAGCGCGCTGCAAACCAAGTTTCTGCGCTTCGTGCAGGAACAGAGCTTCGAGCGGGTGGGCGGCGATCGCACCATCCGCGTCGACATCCGCATCATCGCCGCCTCCAACCGCGATCTGCGCTCGGAAGTCGCCGCGCGCCGCTTCCGCGAGGACCTGTTCTACCGGCTCAACGTCATCACGCTCTCGGTACCGCCGCTGCGCGAGCGCCGCGAGGACATTTTGCCGCTGGCGTTGTGGATGCTCACCGCGGCCAGCGTACGCAACCGGCGCACGCCGATGGAGCTTGCGCCCGAGGCGGCCGCCGCGCTCAAAAACTACAACTGGCCGGGCAACGTGCGCGAGCTGCGCAACGCCCTGGAGCGCGCCGCCGTGCTCTGCCGCAGCAACATCATCACGCCCGACGATCTGCCCGACTCGATCTTCCGCGATGCGCCGGAAAGCGGCGCGGGCGGAGCGGCGCACCCCGCGAGCCTCGAAAAGGTCGAGCGCGAGCACATCATGCGCGTGCTGGCCCAGAGCGCAACGCTGGACGAGGCCGCGGCGACGCTCGGCATCAACGTGACCACGCTCTGGCGCAAGCGCAAGCGCTACGGGACCGACTGAGCGCGTCCGCCCGGCGCGGCGCTTGGCGAAACGCCGGCTAGCGAAACGCCGGAATCACCATCTCCGCCATGTCGCGGAACACCTTGCGCTGGTAATCCGCCGGCGGCAGCATCGTGATTTCCTTGATTCCGGCCTTCTCCAGCTCGCGTACGCGATGGATGATTTCTTCGGGCGTGCCCACGATACAGACTCCCGCGATCGCCTCGGGCGTGATGAAGCGCCGCTCCTCGGGCACCAGGAAGGTGCAGTGCCCCTCATGGATCTGCCGGAACCGCGCGTTTTCGGGCAGGCTATAGTTCTTCACGCGCTTGACGTAGTCATCCCAAATGTTGGTGAAGAACGGCGGAATCAGTTCGTCCTTTTCGCCGCGCTGTTTCCAGATCTCGTAGGCGAAATGGATGGTGCATGCCACCTGCGAGCCGGTCTCGTTGACGACTCGTTCGTCGCTCAGCTTCTCGCCGGGCCGCAGGACGCACGCGGTGGTCACGCAACTGGTGTAAAAGTCCGGACCGATTTTGCGCCCGGCTTCTTTCGCGCCGGCCTCGACCAACTGCATCGAGCGGCGAAAATCCTCGGGGCTGCCGGTCACCGTGATCCAGCCGTCGCCGTACTCGCCGGTCGCGCGCAACGCCTTGGGGCCATTGGCCGCGATGTAGATCGGGATGGGGTGGTCGAGATTGATGAAGTAGCGGTCGCGATGGAGAAACTTTATCTCGCGCGTTTTGCCGGCGTAAGTGTAGTCGACTTCCTTGCCCTCGAGCAGCGCGCGCACCACGCGCAGGTACTCGCGGAACTCGCGCGGCGGCATCGGATCCTGCCCCATCACGCGCATCGCGGTATGGCCGGTGCCGATGCCCAGAAAGACGCGGCCCGGCGCGAGCTGCGCGATGCTTGCGATGGAATGCGCGGTCACCGGCGCTATCCGGGTGCCAGGAATTGCGACCCCGGTACCGATCCTGATGCGCTTGGTATTGACCGCCGCCAGCGCCAGGGTCGCGTAGCAATCCGACCAGATCATCTGCGAATCGGGGACCCAGCCGGTGTCGTAGCCAAGCTCTTCCGCGTAACGGATCAGCTCCCACTTATCGATGTGGGTGTCGAACATGATTCCGAATTTCATTGACGCACCTCTCTCTCTCTTTGTGTGGGACCGGACGCCGAGCGCCGATCGACGCGAAGGTTTATGTATGAGCCTTATGTACAATGTTTCGGCGCGAGCGCAAACCCCGCCGCGGGCCGTCGGATGAGCCCATCGATGCTCGTGCGCTTTAGCCGGTAATCGACAACCCCGCCTCGACGAGCCGCCGCTCGAGTATTGGCAGCCGATCATGGCCCCAAAACGGCTCGCGCTCGAAAAAGAACAGCGGCACGCCGAAAACGTTGTCGGCCGCCGCCTCTTGCTGAGCCGCCGCGTAGGCCCGCGCGCCCTCGCCACTTAAGTATTCGCGATACTCGACATCGGAAAGCCCCAGGGTCGCGAGCAGCGCGGCAACCGCCTCGGGATGGTCGGCCTCGAACTCGCGGCGGAAGAATAATTCGTAAGCCTTGCGGCTATATTCCAGCAGCAAACCCTTCGATTCGGCGAACAGGCCGCCGATAAGCGCGGGCGCCGTGTCGTAAACCTTTTGCGGCGCGCGGATCAGAATTCCGCGCGGCTTGGCCCAGCGGCGCGCGTCGAGGTAGGAGTACTTCGCCTTGTAGTCGGAGTAGACGCTGCGCTGGCCGCGATCCTTGATTCGGAGCTGGAACGGAATCCATCGCACGCGCACGGCGAACCGCTCCTGGAGCGCGAACGCGGGATCGAAGGCGAGGTACGCGAAGGGACTCTTGTAGTCCGAGTACATCTTCAGTTCCTTGCGTTCCATCGCGAGTCTCCGATTCCTGTGCCGCCTATGGCTTGCGGTTCAGCAACTGTGCGAGATGGAGCGGCCGGCGCTCGGGGCAAAAATGGCGAATCTGGGTGCGGCAGGCAAAGCCATCGGCGACGATCATCGTGTCGGGCGGGCTCTGGCGCACCGCCGGAATCAGCACCCGCTCCGCGATCGCGCGCGACACCTCGAAGCGCTCCGCGCCGTAACCGAACGGACCCGCCATCCCGCAGCATCCCGCGTCCGGCGCTTCGATTTTGAGCCCGCCGATCCCGCCCAGTATAGCCATCTCGCCCTTCATCCCGGCGAGCGATTTCTGATGACAGTGCCCATGCACCAGCGCGCGCCCCTTAAGCATC
Source organism: uncultured delta proteobacterium (assembly GCA_963773975.1). Taxonomy (GTDB): domain Bacteria; phylum Desulfobacterota; class Binatia; order Binatales; family Binataceae; genus JAKAVN01. The sequence goes on along the minus strand of CAVZDJ010000016.1, from coordinate 24,129 downwards.
GGTGCGGCGAAGCCCGGCGCTTCGCGCGCGAGAAACTCGTCGAGCAGCAGCGCGCGAGCCGCGAGCGTGGCGGCGCGCGGGTCGGCGGGAAAGAGACTCGGCAACTCGTCGCGAAAGGTGAGCAGGCAACTCGGCTCGAGCCCGACCAGCACCGCCCCGCGCTCGAGCATCGGCGCCAGCGTGTCCCGCGCCTGCTCCAGACGCCAGCGTGCGCGATCGAACATCCCGGCGTCATACAAGGGCCGCCCGCAGCACAGATCGTCCGGCGGAATCACGACCCGGAAGCCCGCGCGCTCCAGCACCTCGGTCGCCGCGATCGCGACCTCGGGCTCGAAAAAATTGTTGAAGGTGTCGGGAAAGAGTACGACCTCGCGCGGATTCGTATCGACCACCCCGCCGCGCCCGTCCGCGGCGCCGGCGCGCCGGGCGAACCACGAACGAAATGTCCGCGCGGCAAAGCGCGGCAGGTCGCGGGCGGGATGAACTTTCAGCGTGCGCCGCGCGATCGCTCCAAGTCCGGGCGCATGCGAGAGCGCGTTGGCCAGATGCGGGGCGAGGGCGCCGATCCTTGCGAGCTCGTGGATGCGCGCAAAAAAGCGCACGTCGCGCGGGCGGCGATTGTGCTGATAATACTGCGCGAAAAACTCCGCCTTGTACGCCGCCATATCGAGCGCCGCGGGGCACTCGGTCTTGCACGCTTTGCACGAAAGGCAAAGCTCAAGTGTTTCTTTAAGTGCCGGAGCGGTAAGCCCGCCCGCGAGCAATCCGTTGCCGCTCAGCGCCTCCCACAGCAGATGCGCGCGGCCGCGGGTCGAATGCATCTCCTCACGGGTCGCCATGTACGACGGGCACATCGTGCCGGCGTCGCTCTTGCGGCATTTGCCAATCCCCACGCACTTGAGCGCCGCGCCCGCAAGCCCGCCCTCGGCGGCGAAATCGAAATGGGTCTCGGGCTCGGCCGGGCGATAGGACGGCGTCACCCGCAGATGGGAATCGAGCGGATGGGGCGCCACGATCACGCCCGGATTCATCATCGAGTCCGGATCGAAGATGCGCTTGAACTCCGCGAACGTCTCGATCATCTGCGTCCCGAACATCCTGGGCAAAAGTTCCGAGCGCGCAAGACCGTCGCCATGCTCGCCCGAGAGCGAGCCGCCAAACTCGGTCACCAGGTCGCCGATCTCGAGCATCGCGGCACGAAACGTCTCAAGCCCTTTGGTCGTGGTGAAATCGAAATTCACCCGGCAGTGGACGCAGCCTTCGCCGAAGTGGCCGTAGTACGTCGCCGCCGCGAGATTGTGCCGGTCGAGCAGCCGCACGAAGCGGCGCAGATAATCGCCTAGCCGCGCCGGCGGCACCGCGGTGTCCTCGGCGCCCGGCCAGGTGCGCGGATGGCCCGGGATGAGCGCGCCGGCGCCGAGCCCCGACTCGCGCAGGCTCCAGACCGCGCGCTGCTCCGCGGCGGCGAAGAGCGGGGCGACTCCGGCGCAGGCGCGCACCCGCCGCGCCTCGGTCGTCAGCCGCTCGGCCGCCGCCAGCGCGTCGTCGGCGCTGTCGGCGCCAAGCTCGACGATCAGAAATGCGCGGCCGTTGGGCAGCAGCCGCACCGCGTCGAGCCCCTTGGCGCGCGCGAAGTCGGGCAGATGATGGTCGAAGCCCTCCAGCGCTTGCGGGCGATGCTCCAAAATCCATGGCACCTGGTCGGCGGCGAGGTAAACATCGTCGAAACCGAGCACCACCAGCGCGAGCCGCCGCGGGCGCGGTACGAGCCTGAGCGTCGCAGCGAGCGTGACGCCAAGCGTCCCCTCCGAGCCGACCAGCGCTCGCGCCAGGTTGTGCCCGCGCTCGGGCAAAAGCTCGTCGAGATTGTAGCCTGAGACGCGGCGCGGAATTTTCGGATAGCGACGTCGAATCTCGTCGGCCGAGCGCTCGGCGAGCGCGCGCGTCGCCGTATAGATCTCGCCCTCGCGCCCGCCACGCACCGCGGCGGCGAAGATTTCGCCCTCGCCGCCTGCGCCGGGCGCGAGCCGGGTGCCGTCGTAGAGGGCGACTTCGAGCGCCTCGACGTTGTCGACGGTCTTGCCGTGCGCGGCCGAGTGAGCGCCGCAGGAGTTGTTGCCAATCATCCCGCCGATCGTGCAGCGGTCTTTCGTGGAAGGATCGGGCGCGAAGAACAAACCCTCCGGCGCCACCGCCGCGTTGAGCTGCGCCTGCACCACGCCCGGCTCGACCACCGCGAGGCCACGTTTGGCGTCGATACGGCGAATCGAATTCATATACTTGGAGAAATCGAGCACGATCGCCGCGTTGCAGGCCTGGCCGGCGAGCGCCGTGCCGCCGCCACGCGCGAGAATCGGGAGACGGCTCTCGCGCGCCAGCGCGAGCGTGCGCATCACGTCGCCCTCGTGGCGCGGTATCACGACCCCCAGCGGGACTTGCCGATAGATCGAGGCGTCGGCGGCGTAGAGCGCGAGCGCCGCGTTGTCGGCGCGCACCTCGCCGTCGATCGAGCGGCGGAGTTCATCCCATAGCGTTTGCGGCACAGTCATAATGAAGGAGCGCCTGGCAGGCGGCCCGGGCACGGCGCAATTGTAGTTGATCACATGGGCGGGCCGGTAACGCGTCGCGTGGATCGCTGCGCGAGAAATAGCGCGAGGGCGCTCGCGGCCGCTCGTACGGATATGTTTCTCGGATCGGCGCGATTCGGATGTTCGGAATTCGCGCGGCCGATCCGCGACGCCTTTCCTACGCCGGCAGCATGACGATCTTGCCCGCGACCGCGTTGGTTTCCATCAGGTCCTGAGCGCGGGCGAGTTCCTTGAGCTCCATCGTGCGGTCGACAACCGGCTTGATCAGGCCGCGCTCGACGAAGCGCATCGCCTCGATCAGCTCGCCCTTGTTGCCGAGATGCGAGCCCAGGTAGTTCTGCTGCTTGTTCCACAACAGCCGGATGTCCATGTGGGCGTCGAAGCCGGAGGTGGCGCCGCAGGTGACGATCGTGCCGCCCCACTTCAGGCACTGCATCGAGATCGGCCAGGTGTCGGCGCCGGTGTGCTCGAACACGATATCGGCACGGCGGCCGTCGGTGACGCGGCGGACCTCGGAGAAAATGTCGTCGCGCGTGCGGTTGAGCCCGAATTCAGCGCCGAGCTTGCGCGCCAGCTCGAGTTTCTCGTCGCTGGAGGCGACCGCGATCGGCCGCGCGTTGAAGAGCCTGGCGACCTGGATCGCCATCACGCCCAATCCGCCGCTCGCCCCCCAGACCAGCACGAAGTCGCCGGCCTGCACGTGCGCCCGCGACACTAGCATCCGCCACACCGTGACCAGCACCAGCGGCATCGAGGCCGCTTCCTCCCAGGTCAGGTTTTTCGGTTTGGCGATCACGTTGACCGCCGGCACCTTGCAATACTCGCCATGCGCGCCGTCGAGCGGGCCGGTCTGAAAGCCCCAGATCTTGAAGTCATGGCAGAAAAACTCTTCGCCGCGGGTGCAGTAGTAGCAGTGGCGGCAGGCGATGCCGCAATGGACCACCACTTCGTCGCCGAGCGCGACGTCGTGGACCTCGCTCCCGCGAGCCACCACCACCCCGGCCGCGTCGGAGCCCGAAATATGCGGCAGCGGAATTTTCATTCCGGGCAATCCGCGGCGAGCCCAGATGTCGTTGAAATTGCACGCCGAAGCCTTGACCTTGAGGACGACCTCGTTGGGGCCCGGCTTGGGTTCCGGAATATCCTTGTACTGTAAGACCTCGAGGCCCCCGTTGCGCTCGAAAACAATGGCTTTCATTAGATTTGTGCTTCCCTATTCGCTCCGCGCGCGATTCGCTCCGCGCGCGTGCGGGCGTGCGCAATTAGCTATACGTTTAGAGAAGTCTTCGCAACCGCGCGCCTGAACGGCTGCGGTCTTCTCCCCCTCGGTTGACGACGGTTTATCAATCCCGTAAAACCCCATCCGCGAATCGGGCGGTTTTTGCGGCTTTGGTTGAAAGCCGCCATTTTGGCAATTAGGCCCGTCCCTGCTGCTCAGGCGCTCATTCATACTCGACCTCTGGGCAGTGGAACAGCAATTGCGATGCCAAATGGAGAGGGCTCTTTTTCTCGACGCCTATTTGCGCCTTTGTGCCAATACGCACCAATGCCGCCGCAAACTTAAGGCTAAGCAAGTAAAAAGGTAAAATTCGTTGTCGATGGAGAGAACTAACGATGTACGTACTCGATAATGGAACCCGCTTCGTCATCCCGCGCACGGAGATGACTTATCCCGGCCACAACATGAAGCTCCATCAGACGGCCGCCGACGCCGTCAAAGCGCCCGTCGACCATGTGATGGCGGATTTCGAGGACGCCTGCCCCTACGAGTTCAAGGGCCCCAGGAGTCACAAGGTGATGGTCGAGGCGCTCAACACGCTCGACTTCGGCCGCAAGGTGGTCACGGTGCGTCCCAACAACATCCATTCGCCGTTTTTCAAGGGGGATATGGAAGCTGTCGTGCTGGGCGCGCCCAACCGCTTCCACGGCATCATGCTGCCCAAGACGCGCGGGCCGGAGGAAATCCGCGAGGTCGCCCGCCTGCTCGACGACCTCGAGCAGCGCGCCGGGTGGAAGTACAAGATTCAAATCGAATCGCTGGTCGAGACGCCGCAGGCTCTGGTCAAGGCCTTCGAGATCGCGAAGGCCTCCGACCGCATGTGCGGCCTGGTCTTCGGCATCGCCGACTTCGCCGCCAACCTCGGCGTGCGCGAGATCGTCGAGAACCAGAACCAGAACTTCCACTATGCCAAGCAATCGATGGTGGTCGCGGCCAAGGCCGCCGGCTTGCACGCGATCGACAACGTCTACCTAAGGCTGTGGCGCAAGGAGGATTCGCCGGCGAAGGTCGCCGAGCTGCAGCGCGGGCTCCGCGAGAAAAACGTCGGCGCCGCCAACCTCGGGATGGACGGCACCTGGGTTATCCATCCCCAGCAGGCCGAAATTGCCAACGCTTGCTACACGCCAAGCGCCGAGCAGGTCGAGGACGCGCGCCGCGTGGTCACGCTCTACCATGAGAAGGGGGGCGGATCGATGGCGGATCCCAAGAGCGGCGAGATGATCGACGAAGCGACGATCAAGATTGCGCTGATGGACCTGGCCAAGGGCGCGCAGGCCGGGATCGTCAGCGAAAAAGAGCTCAAGGAATGGTCCGAGAAGAGCCGCGCGATCACCGGCTACGACATCTTGGAGTTTATGCGCCGCGTGGTGTAGCGGCGCACGTCCTACATGCCGCCGAGAGAAATCGCGCACGCGCGTGACCTCGCCTCTTGGGGAGGCGACTACTGCGAAACGAGCATCCGCGCGGTCGTGGTCAAGGGCAGCGTCTTTGATGGCAAAAAGGGTATGCGCAGGCTGTAGTTCAAGGCGATGGTGCACTGCGCATCGTCGGATGACGGCAGGTTAGGGTCGGCCGGCCAGGTTACCGTAACGTCGCTTGCTGTTAGCTGATTTGGCGCGGGCAAACCGGCATAGCTGACCGCGACGTTCTTGATCTGCGCGATGGTCGCGGGATTGGGACCGGTCGGCGAATGGACGATCGCATAGCGCACACATTCGCGCGCGGCATGGCTGATGGTGTTATACGAGTACACGACCATCGCCAACTCGATGATCGCGAACATCAGCATGAGGAAGATCGTAGCTCCCATCGCAAACTCAACCACACCGGTGCCGAGAGAACGCTTCGCGAGAAGGGAAATGATCCGCTTTTTCATTGCTGTTGCACTTGCATCACGGCCTGGCTTGTAAGTTTAACCGGGAAAGGAACTCCAGGGTATTTTATGATGGTTTTGAAAGCGGTTTGCGCGTCAACGACAACGTAGTTTCCCTGCGGATCGTCGGTGCAGTAATTCGACGCACAGGCGGGAACGGATGCGGTCGCGGTTCCACACGTGCACTGACTGGCGGTGACGGTCAGATTGGCGACGTTGGCTCCATCCTGCTGGGCCGCTGCCGCCATCCCGGTCGAATCGGCGGCGGTAACCACGCTACTCGACCCGTATTGCGCCGCCGCGCGCGCGGCATCGATCACTTCGACGTAGGTATAGAAGAGCCTTCCAAAGTCCGCCGCAATCACCAGAATCATCGCCAGCACAGGAAGCGCGAAGGCCAGTTCGACATAGCTCTGGCCAGGCGTGGCCCAACAAGGCCGGCGCGTACCGGAAGTTTTTTTGCCCCAGCGACGGCTATTCATAGAGTGCGCTCGACTTTATCGGTGCTCCGTCGGCGAGCGAGGAATAATTGTTGCCGATGGTAAACGAGGAGTTGCCGGTGATGCTGATGTCGTAAGCGACCAGGATCGTGTAGCCGGAGCCGCCAGAATTGCCCACGTATGTGAGCGTGGTCGCAGGAAAGTAGACGATGCCATTAAAAGTCGACGATGAGTTGCCAACGATGGTGGTGCCGGCGGAGCCGACCGCAACCGACGGGTCCTGGAAGAAGAGGAAGCCTTCAAAAGTGCCCGAGGTCGGAGCACTCAGATTGGCCGTTTCATTGCCGGTCAAGTCAATCGGCGCATACGCATAGCCAGTGGCGCTTGTGACATAGAAGGTCACGCCGGTGCCGTTCAGAGTGGAGTTGCCGGTAACCGTCAGTCCGCCGCCCGCCAGAATATAGGTACCGGGACTGAAGGTTACATTGGCGTTACCTGTGATCTGGATTCCGCCGAAATACGTTCCAGGCTGCAGGGTAACTGAGCTGTTTCCGATGATGTCAACGGCGCCGCAGAACGTGTATGTCCCGGCATTGAAGGTCGTCGCGGTATTCCCATTTAGCGTGATGCTGTTCCCGCTGCCCCCGTTCTGGTACTGGCCCGGATTGAAAACAAGGTTGCCACCGTTTCCATCGAAATCGATAGTATTGCCGTAGGTTCCTGCCGCAAAAGTTAGGGAGCTGACGTTGCCGTTGACAGAGATGCCCCCCGAATACAAAAGAGGGCCAACGGTCTGTGTCGGAATATTGCCCGACAGAGTATAAGTGCCGGATTTTGCGCCTCCCGCTTGCGTGCAGGTGCCAGCGCTGGGCGCGATGCTCTTGGCCCGGCCGGCGAGCGGGTCAGGTAACGCCGCGAGCTTCTCGACAGGCTGCGGAGAAATGGTAACGTTGCCCGACTCGGAAAAGCTGCTACCGACCACTCCGATGGATGTGGCCTTCAGCGTGATGTTGCCGTTAAGCGAGAGCCCGGAGGAGGAAGTCGAGTCATCGATTACGCCACACTGCGCGGTCATGCTGGAGTTGCCAGTCAAGGAAAACGTGGCAGAGTCAGATGGATCAAGTGCGTAGATACAAGCGGGTCCGGCCACCGCACCACTGATCGCCCGCGCAGCCACGTTCATCGACTTGTAGCCCAGCGCGCGCAGGAAATAGGTGGGTACTGACTGGCTGATTGTGACCTCGACGTAGGTCACATCGCTTGGATAGGGGGACGGCAGGGTAGGTTCGCTAACTGCCACCGTCACATTGCTCTGCGAATTGGTGAAGCCGTTGAATGAAGCAACATCGTCGGCAGCTTTGATGTAACTCTGCCCATCGCGTAGCGCCGAGGCGCCGGCGATTGCCGCCCCATCGGCGGCCGTCTGCATGCGGCGCCGTGTGGAATAGAGCAGGCCGATATCAACTGCCAAAGCGCTGAAGCCGAGCAGGACGACCATCGCAATGGTAGCCAGCATCAAAATCTGACCAGAACGTCCCCCCTGAAGTTCTTTCATCGCAAAAATCCTCCTGGGCTAACCCGGGCTTTATGATCGCGTAAAAATGTCTCACAATTCTAACTAGTCCCTATTGTCGTCTCTTATAAGAAGATAGTTGGGAGAAAACTTCGAAAAGTCAAATCGCCATCCCTTAACCTCTCTAAATCATAGTCTTAAGTAAGCTTTGTTATTCAAATCTATCGCGCATCTATGAGACATCAAAAATATCTTTTAAATACACAAAACGTCGAACCGCAAAGCCAAGTCTGGAAGCCGCCCGTTGTCTTCAGCAATTTCGGCGGAATCCAAATTAAATGAGATGGCTGCCGGCAGTCGGTGGAGCGATCATGCTAACCCTGCAGCCGTCAGGTCCCCGCGTCCTGAACTACGCTTCGCACGCGCCTGGCGATCGTGTCGCGCGGGATTCAACGGGCGCGCGGCCGTCGCCGCGCGACAGATGGCGTATTGCTTTCCTTTTCGGCGCACTCCTGTCAATTTTCGCTCGAATAAAGCGGGCATTCCCAGTGCAGGAGGTCGAGCCATGGAGTTCGAGAATCAAGTCGTACTGGTAAGCGGAGCGGGACGCGGAATCGGCAAGGAGATAGCGCTCAGCTTCGCGCGCGAAGGCGCCGATGTCGGCTTCGCCGACGTCAACGAGGAAACGGCGAACGCAACGGCCGCTGAGATCAAAAAGCTCGGGCGCCGCGTTTTTTTCAGCCGCGCCGATGTGAGTGACTACAACCAGGTCCAGCAATTCGTCGCGGGTGCGATGCGCGAACTCGGCCGAATCGACGTGTTGATCAACAACGCCGGTATCGCCAAGCCGCAGCCCTTCCTGGAGATCACGCCCGAGAACTGGGAGAACCATCTGCGGATCCATCTTTTCGGCGCCTTTTATTGTTCGCAGGCGGCGGCGCGCGAGATGGCCAAGCGCAAGTACGGACGGATCGTTTCGCTCGCCTCGGTGGCCGGTTTGATGGGGCCAATCGACCTTGCGCCGTATGGTGTGGCCAAATCCGGGATCATCGGATTGACGCGCGCGATGGCCCTGGAGCTTGCCGATTACGGGATCACCGCCAATGCGATCGCACCCGGACCGATCGACACTGAAATGGTGCGCGCAGCCTGGAGCAAGGAAGCGCTTGAAGAGCGCGCCAACCATCTGCCGATTCGCCGCCTCGGCAAGACGAGCGAGATCGCGCACGCCGCGCTGTTCCTGGCCTCGCCCGAATCGGGCTACATCTCCGGAGCGACCCTGGTGGTCGACGGAGGCTCGGTCGCGGCCGGCGCCTACATGGTCGAGAAGTATCGCCGCCGCAAGGCCGGCCAGGGTTGACGCGTAGCGCTGTGCGATAGCTTTATGCCGCGGCTTGGTGCCGCAAATCAATGCCGATCGACGGCGCGGTAGCGCGCCGCCACCACCTCCCAATCGATATGCTCGATGAACCGCGCGACATACTGCGAGCGCTCGGCATAGTTGAGCAGGTACGCATGCGAAGCGACGTCGCATACCACCAGCGGATTCGCTCCCGCCCATCCGCCGGCGTCCTCCTCGCCCGCCGGCAGATTGTGCCATCGATCGTCGTAGGGATCGTACGCCAGAATCGCCCAGGCGGGCGCGATTCGCGCGCACTCGACAAAGTCCGCGCGCCAGACTCTCGAACGAGCCCATGTGCTCGTTCAGGTTGTCGAGCACGTAGCCCGACGGCTTCATCGGTTTGACCGCGAGGTTGCGGAAATAGAATTCATGCAGCAGCACTGAGTTCGCCGCTTCGATCTGTTGGCGGCGGATTAGTCCGTAGTCGTTGCCGTGGGCGGCGTCGCGCGGCATCTTCGCAAGCACTCGCTCGGCCACCACCAGGCGTTCGAAGTCGTGGCGGTAGGCCTGGTAGTTTTGCGCGAGCTGATCGTGCGAGAGAAAGCCGAAGATCTCCGGATGCGGCAACGCCATCGGGCGGCGCGGCTGAAAGCCCGCTTCGCCCTTGAGCAGGCCTTCGCTGCTAAGCCCGCTCTCCGGCGGCGGCCCCAGCAGTGCGGCAGTGGCGGCGCGAGCGATTCCGCGCGTCGCGGCCGCTGCACCGAGCATCAGCGCGGCGCTTAGAAGTTCACGCCGCCCAACGCTGCGCTCGTCTTTTTGCAGATGGTGGGACTCGCGCTTTTGCGAGCGGAACGCGCTCTCCTCCCTCACGGCACAGGCGCCACGCTCAGCAACCCCGCCGCCTCGTCGTGCCCCAGCATCAGGTTGAGATCCTGCACTGCCTGGCCGGCCGCGCCCTTGCCGAGGTTGTCGATCGCGGTGAGCACGAGCAGAGTTTGCGAGCGCCGCTCGAGCACGAAGCCGAGTTCGCAGAAATTGGTGGCGCGGACGTTTTTCAACTCGGGCAACTCGCCCGCCTTGAGCAGCCGCACAAAGGGCGACTTGGCAAACGACGCCTCGAACGCCGCGCGCACGTCTTCCTCGGTGGTGCCGGCGCGCGGGCGCATGAAGATCGAACTCAAGATGCCGCGCGTGACCGGCAACAGATGCGGCACGAACATCACCGCGACCTCGCGTCCCAGCGCGACGCCGATCTCCTGCTCCATCTCGGGCACATGGCGATGGTTGCCGACCTTGTAGGCGCGAAAGTTTTCGTTGACTTCGGCGAAGAGCTGCTCGATTTGCGCCGCGCGCCGCGCGCCCGTCGTGCCCGACTTGGAATCGATCACGATCGACGCCGGGTCGACCAGGTCGCGCCGGATGAGCGGCAGGACGCCGAGCAGCGCGCCCGTCGGAAAGCATCCCGGCACCGCCACCACCCGCGCCTCACGCAGTTCATGGCGATGGAACTCGGCGAGGCCGTATACCGCTTCCTTGAGCAGCGCGGGCGCCGGATGCTCGGCGCCGTAGGTCTGCCGATATTGCGCGGGATCCTTCAAACGGAAGTCCGCCGAGAGGTCGAGGATCTTGAGCCCCGCCGCGGCCAGCTCCGCGAGCAGCGCCGCGCCGACACGCTCCGGCAGACACGACATCACGACCTCGGCGCGCCCGGCGACGAGATCGGCGCGCAGTTCCTCGAACGGAGGCAGATCGATCCCGGCGAGGTGGCGGTAGACGTCGGTCACTTCGCGGCCGGCGTAGTGCTCGGAGGTGAGCACGCTCAACTCGACGAACGGATGCCCGGCGAGGATGCGCACGGCCTCGATGCCCGAATAGCCGGACGCTCCCAGCACCGCCACCCTGACCTTGTTGCGCGACGCCATCGGAATTCCCTCACCCTGTTCGCCGTGCCTGGATAACGCGCGGCCGATGCATCAAGCGGCTGCCTAACGACCTAGCACTAACGTGCGGCGCGGGCCAGTTATGTCCGTGCGCACGCAGCCCAGAGCGGCCGTGCGCCTGGCCTGGAAAACCATATCCCGCGCGGACGCGCCGATGCGCAATTTAGCGTTTGGAGTATTGCGGACGCTTACGAGCCTTGTGGCGACCGTACTTTTTGCGCTCGACCTCGCGCGGATCGCGCGTCAGCATCCCGCCCTTGCGCAGCGCCGGGCGCAGCGCCTCGGAAGCGACCACCAGCGCGCGCGAGATTCCATGGCGCACGGCCTCGGCCTGCGCCGCGATACCGCCGCCGCGGACGCTGACGATCACGTCGTAATGGCCTTTGGTCTCGGTGAGTTCGAACGGTTCCATGATCTTCATGCGCGAGGTGTCACGCGGAAAATAGACCTCGAGCGCGCGTTCGTTGACGCTGATCGCGCCGCTGCCGGGCGCGAGCCGCACCCGCGCGATCGCGCTCTTGCGTTTGCCGACCGTCCAGATTTCCGCCTTCTTGTCTGCCATCTCGCCTCATTCCCTCCAGGAGCTTTGCCCGCTGCGTGGCCGCTCGTTTAGAGCTCGACCTTTTAGAGCTCGACCTGCTGGGGCTGCTGGGCGGCGTGCGGATGATCCGCCCCGCGATAAATCTTGAGCTTGGTGAAGAGCCGCCGCCCGAGACGATTCTTGGGCAGCATCCCGCGCACCGCCGCCTCGAGCAGCCGCTCGGGCCGCGTCTCCATCAGGCGTGCCGCGGTGGTCTTGCGCACACCGCCGGGATAGCCAGTGTGGCGGCTGTAGACTTTGCCCTCGAGCTTGGCTCCGGTAAGGCGCACCTTGCCGGCATTGATGATGATGACGAAATCGCCGGCGTCCTGGTGCGGCGTGAAGTCGGGGCGATGCTTGCCGCGGAGCACGCTGGCCGCGCGCGTCGCGACCCGGCCGAGCGGCCGTTCGCTGGCGTCGATCAGCACCCAGCGCCGATCGCGCAGCGCGTTCTCATGCGAAATGCTTCTGGTCTGTTCACTCAGTTTCAACTCTTCAACCTCGTGCCGGGCCGGCCACGCCCGTCCGTCGTCGCGAAACAGCTGGCGAGGCCCCCGGCGAGCCATCGGGCAAAGCCCTGGCGCAACGAATTTTGGCGGGGCCGATGGGATTTGAACCCACGACTTCCGACGTGACAGGCCGGCGTTCTAACCGGGCTGAACTACGACCCCGCCGAACCATCTTTTTTGACACGTTCCAGCCCCCGGAGCAACCGAGCCCTCGCGGCGGAGCCACTATTGTAGCGGGCGGGCGCGCCCGGGCGCTATCGGCCGGTTGAAGAGGCTTCGGCGGCCTGAAACCGCATCGGCGGCAAAGGTACGCTGGCGCGGAGGCGAAGCTTGCCAGCCTGCCACGCTCTGCCTTATTCTTGCAGCTAGGGTCGAGCGCCCATCTGAGGGCGCAGCTTTTTGAAACCGCCCGTAGGGATTTGTCGTAGTCGTTCCTTGCCGCTATGTGGATAGTTCGTCTTGCCCTGCGCCGGCCTCTTTCGGTTGCGGTGATGGCGCTGCTGATGCTCGTGCTCGGCACGTTGTCGTTCGAGCTGATGAACGTCGACATCTTTCCAGCCATCAACCTGCCCGTGGTGCTGGTGGTCTGGAACTATCCGGGGCTGTCGGCCTTTGACGTCGAACGGCGGATGGTGTTTATCAGCGAACGCGCTTACTCGACCACCGTCAACGGCATCGAACATATCGAGTCGGAATCGATCAACGGGCTGGGGATTCTAAAGGTCTATTTTCAGCCCGGCAGCGACCTCGGCTCGGCGATCGCGCAGATGGACGCGGTCTCGGAGACTATCCTGACGATTTTGCCGCGCGGCACCGAGCCACCGCAAATCATCTCCTACAACGCGAGCAACGTGCCGGTCGCCCAGTTGAACATCTTCAGCGACACGCTCTCGACCGGCCGGCTGTTCGACTACGGCCTCAACTTCATCCGGATTCAGCTCTTCACGATTCCCGGCTTCTCCTCACCCGCGCCGCTGGGCGGCGTGCAGCGCACGGTCATGGTCAATATCGATCCGACCTCGCTCTACGCCAACGGGATGTCGGCGGCCGACCTCGGCAACGCGCTGGCCTCGACCAACGTGGTCATCCCGTCGGGCACCGAAAAGATCGGCAACTACGAGTACAACGTCGATCTCAACATGAGCGTGCCCAGGGTCAAGGATTTCGACCGGCTGCCGGTAAAGTATGTCAACGGCGCGCCGGTTTTCCTGGGCGATATCGCGCCGGTGACCGACACTCATCAGCCGCAAACCAACGTGGTGCGAGTCGATGGCCGGCAGGCGACCTACCTGATGGTCATCAAGCACGCCGACGCCTCGACGCTCACCGTGGTCGACGCGGTCAGGGCCAAGATGCCGCTCATCCGCGTCACCGCGCCCAAGGGGCTGAACGTCTCGCTCAGCTTCGATCAATCGCAGTTCGTGCGCGCGGCGTTGTGGGACGTGGTGCAGGAGGCCGTGATCGCCGCGACCCTGGTCGCGTTGATGGTGCTTTTGTTCCTCGGTTCGCCGCGCAGCATGCTGATCGTCATCACCTCGATCCCGCTGTCGATTCTGACCGCGATCATCGCGCTCAAGCTGACCGGCCAGACGATCAACACGATGACGCTCGGCGGAATCGCGCTCGCGGTCGGGATGCTGGTCGATGACGCCACGGTGGAAATCGAAAATATCCATCGCAACCACGCGCTGAACAAGCCGTTGCTGGCCGCTATTCTCGACGGCGCCTCGCAGATCGCGACGCCGACCTTCGTTGGCACGCTCTCGATCTGCATCGTGTTTTTTCCGGTCGTGCTGCTGACCGGGGTCGCGAAGTTCCTGTTCACGCCGCTCGCGCTGGCGGTGGTATTCGCGATGCTGACGTCGTATCTGCTGTCGCGCACTCTGGTGCCCTCGATGGCGCGTTACCTGCTCCCTGACGATCATGAAGATCATCTGGGGCGTGGCCGATGGGCCAGGCTGGTGCGCGCGTTCGACCGCCGCTTCGAGCGCCTCAAGGAGCGCTACCGGGTCGCGCTGGCGACCTTCATCGGACGGCGCGGCCTGGCGCTAATCTGCGTCGCGATACTGATCGTGCTGTCGCTCGGCCTGCTGCCGATCGTCGGCGAGGATTTTTTCCCGGTGGTCGATGCCGGCATGATGCGGCTGCACGTGCGCGCGCCCACCGGTACCCGGATCGAACACACCGAATACCTGATCGACCAAATCGACCGTACCATTCGCACGATCATTCCGGCCGCCGAGCTCGAGAGCATCAGCGATAATATCGGCCTGCCGATTTCCTACGACCTGGCCTTCTATCAGACCGACAGTATCGGCCCGCAGGATGCCGACGTACTGATCCAGCTCAAACCCAAACATCGGCCGACTGCGGCCTACGAACAGCGGATCCGCGATGCGCTGGCGGCGAAGTATCCGCAAGTGACCGCGTATTTCCAGGCCGCCGACATCATCAGCCAGATCCTGAACTTCGGTCTGCCCTCCGCTATCGACGCGCAAATAAACGGCAACAGCCTCCAGAGCGACTACGACATCGCGCTGCGGCTCAAGGAGCGGATGGCGCGCATTCCCGGCGTGGTCGACATGCGCATCGCCGAGCCGCTCGACTACCCGAGCCTCAAGGTCGAGGTCGACCGCACCAAGGCGCTCCAGTTCGGCATCACCCAGCAGGAGGTCGCTTCCAGCGTGCTCTCCTCGCTCTCCGGCGCACAGCTCCTGCAGCCGAACTTCTGGCTCGATCCGGTTTCCGGAGTTAACTACAACGTCATCACGCAGGCGCGCCAGCACCTGTTCGACTCGATAAGCGCGCTGCAAAACATCCCTCTGAGCACGACCCCAGCCTCGTCGACCAGCATAACCGCCGGTGCGTCCGGCACCGGCACGCCCGCAACCCCCGGGCAGCCGCAATTGCTCGGCAACCTGGCGACCGTCAGCCACAGCTGGGACCCCGCCGTAGTCGCGCACTACACCGTGCAGCGCGTGGTGGACGTCGATTGCGCGGTCGCGGGCCGCGACCTCGGCGCAGTCACTTCCGCCGTACGAAGAGAAATCAGCCACCTGGGCAAACTTCCTCCCGGCACCCAGGTCGTGATTCGCGGCCAGAGCCAGGCGATGAGCACGTCGTTCGTGACGCTCGGCGAAGGCCTGATCCTGGCGATCATCCTGGTCTACCTGCTGATGGTCGCAAACTTCCAATCGTGGCTCGAACCCTTCATCATAATGATGGCGGTCCCGGGCGCGCTCGCCGGCGTGATCTGGATGCTGGTGCTGACCGGCACGACGATCAACGTCGAGTCGATGATGGGCGCGATCATGGCGGTCGGCGTCGGCGTCGCCAACAGCAACCTGCTCATCACGTTCGCCAACGAGCTGCGTGAGGACGGCTACGACCCGGTCGCCGCGGCGATCGAGGCCGGACGCATCCGCTTCCGCCCGATCATCATGACCGCGCTCGCGATGATCCTGGGGATGCTCCCGATGGCGCTCAGCCTGGGTTCGGGCTCCGAGCAGAACGCTCCGTTGGGACGCGCGGTGATCGGAGGGCTATTCGTGGCGACCGTATCAACCTTGTTCGTGGTGCCGGCGGTCTATTCGATATTCAGCCGCAACATGATCGGCAAACACCAGCGCGACGCGGAGATCGAAGCGCTCACGCAGCCTCACGCGTGAGCGATAGCGACCGATGGACGACGACCCCAGGCAGTATACGGCCAAGCCATCCGGAAAATTATTCGTGGCCGGATGGATCGGCGCGATCGCGATCGTGGTAATTGCCACGGCCGGGCTGGTGCTCGCGCGCGAACTATGGGTTGGCCGCCAGACCACCGAGCTGGCGCATCAGGCCGCGGTCGGACCGCACGTGCTGGTCGCGCAAGTCGGCCGCACCCCCGCCACGCGCGACGTCAAGCTGCCCGCGACCACGCGCGGTTTCGACGAAACTGAAATCTACGCCAAGGTGCCCGGCTATATTAAATCGATCCGGGTCGATAAGGGCGACCACGTTCACGCCGGTGAATTGCTCGCGCTGATCGACTCGCCCGAGACCGATCAGCAGGTGCGCAACGCGCTGGCCGCCTACCGGATCGCCAAGCTCACCGACGACCGCAACCAGATTCTCGTCAGCCAGAACGTGATCTCTCAGCAAACCGCCGACGAATCGCACGCCGCGATGTCGCAGGCGAAGGCCACCCTGGCGCAGTCGGTCGCGCTGCAAGCGTACGAGCGGGTGACCGCGCCGTTCGACGCAATCGTGACCGCGCGCGATGTCGATCCCGGCCATCTGATTCCCGAGGCCACCAGCTCGACCGCCGTTTCCGACGCGATCATGAGCGTCTCGCGCACCAAACCGCTCCGCGTGTACACCTACGTCCCGCAGAATATCGCGCTGTTCATCCGCAACGGCGACCGCGCCGCGATCACGGTCAATGAATTTCCGCAGCGAAAATTCACCGGCACCATCACGCGCCATCCGGAGGCGCTCGCGCCGGATTCGCGCACGATGCTGGTGGAGATCGATCTGCCCAATACCGACGAGGCGCTGTGGCCGGGAATGTACGGCACTGCGGAGTTCGTCGTGTCGGTTCCGGAGGGCGCGCCGCTGGTCCCCGACGACGCACTGATCTTCCGCGACGGCAAGGTGTTCGTGCCGGTGGTGAAAGACAACGTGCTCCACCTGGTGCAAGTGCGGCTCGGCTACGACAACGGAATCGCGGTCGAGATTGCGACCGGCGTCGATCCCGACGCGATGGTCGCACTCAACGTCGGGCAATCGGCGCGCGAGGGCGAGGCCGTACAACCCGTGCGCGAGGCCGCCAACTAAGGAACGCCCGCCGCCCGCCCGCGTCAACGCCCGGGCTCGCTCTCCTTCCAGCGCTTCATCAGCGTGTTCGAGGGCCGCGTCTCGTCGATCAGTTTCTCCGCGGTCTCGCGCCCGGCCGTGGGCAGGTTCTTCGGATCGAGCAGGCCGAGCTGGACCAACGCGGTCGCCTGGTCCCAGTGGATATGCTCGTGCACCAGCTTGCCGCCGCGGAACTGCACGATCGCCACGGTCGGGATCTCGAGGTACTTGCCGGTGGGCGCAAGCCCGGGCAGCAGGAAGTCGACCTCGATGTCGTGGGTGAAGCAGAGCAGAAACTCGTCGACCACGCGGTCGGCTCCGACCGTGCGCGAGACCGGAACGAACTTCAGGTCCTTGGGCAGGGTGGGAATGAAGTGATGTTTATAAAAGCGGTGAAGCTCCTGCTGCCCGAGGCCGCCGGTCAGCGTCGGTATGTGATTGACGTAGGGCCGATCGACCATCGTGGCCATCGTGCCGTCGGCGTCGTGGTACTTGAATTCAAGATCGGCGTGCCGCTCCCAAAGCGCGCTCAGGTCGAAGCGCGGGCCGATAGCGTGACGCAGCATCCCGATCGTGCGCGAGTGGGCGAGCGAAGCGGCAAAACGATCGTAGGCCGGACGTGCGGGGTTGTTGAAGGCATGATCGGCGCCCGGGTAGACGTAGACTTCGACGTCGTCGCGATCTTTGAAGGCCGCGGCGACCGCGTCGCGCGCGGCGGCCGGCACGAACTTGTCCAATTCTCCGAAGTGCACCACCATCGGGCAGCGCACCGCCCCCGCCTCGTTGAGCCGCTTTTCGATTCCGACACCATAGTAACTGACCGCCGCCTCGATATTGCATCGCGCGGCCGTCAGGTAGGCGAGCATCCCGCCCAGGCAAAAGCCGAGCGCACCGACCTTGCCATTGCACTCGGGCATCGCGCGCAATGCGCTTATCGTATCGGCGACGTCTTTGATCGCCTGGTCGGCGTCGAAACGGCCGTAGAGATCGAACGCCGCCTTGATCTCGGCCTCCGAATAGTCCAACTTGATCCCCGGCTGAATCCGCCAGAACAGGTCGGGTGCGATCGTGACGTAACCCTCCTCGGCATAGCGGTCGGCGAGTTCGCGGAGATGGCGGTTGATGCCGAAGATTTCCTGCAGCAGCACGAGCGCCGGCCCGCGGCCGCCTTCGGGTAGTGCGAGGTAGGCATTGAAGACGCCGCCGTCGGCGGCGGTCACACTCAAGGTCTTCGATGTGATGCTCATAGCATTACCCCTTGGGCTCGCGGCGAGCCGTACCGATGCTTATGCCATAGCGGAGCGGACGATCCCAAGCTTTGGGGGTCTGCCGGAGCGCGGCAGCGGCCGGCTAAGGAGTCGCCGGCAACAGTCCGTAGACGTCGAATTCGGTCTGCGTGACGACGTAGACCTTGCCGTTGGCCACGGTCGGCACGGTGAACTTGACCGCAGGCCCTGCGGTATCGCGTGAGGCGGCGCGGCCGCGCTGCTGTAAAGCCCCGCCAGGCTAAAGCTGTAGGCATGCAAGACCGCCGGATCGCCGCTCCCATAGCCGCTCACGTGCAGCGCCTACACGACGCCAAACAAACAAAAAACGCGCGCGCCACTGCTCCCGTCCAAGAGCGTGGCGCGCGCGCATGATGTGACTAGATCAACCGCGCCTGCTCAGGGAGTCGTTCGTCCGCCGAGCAACGGACCGAGCAGCGATCCCAAACCGCCCATCGCGCCCATCTGTCCAGAACTGCCGGGAGCACCATAGGACGAGCCGGCCGTCGCGTTCGGATATCCGGCCTGCGGATAGCCAGGCGCCCCCGAGGGCGCTCCCCCGCCGCCGAACAATGGACCAAGTAGCGAGCTCAGACCGCCCGTCGAGCCCGCCTGTCCCGGAGCGCCTGGAGCACCGTATTGATATGCAGGTCCAGCGTTCGGGTAGCCCGTGGGCGGGTAACCGACCGGCGGGTAGGGCTGCCCGTACGCCTGCCCTACGCCCGATGGAGGATATCCCTGCATCGGCGGTGCATAGGCTGACCCTGGCGGCGCGTAGGACGGCTCCTGAGGCGGCAGGTAACCTGGCGCTCCATAACCGGAGCCATAGCCTGGGCCTTCCTGGCGACCGCCACCCGAAAGCTCGCGTCTCAAGTGCTTGATTTGCTTCTTCCAGTGCTTCGCCGCGGCCCAATCGCCCGCCTGCTGCGCCCGACTGTACTGCGCCTCGGCATAGTTGAGTTGCGCCTCCAACTGATTGCGCTGGCCATAGTTGAGGGGAGGGTATTGACCGGGCGGCGGCATCGGCTGGCCGTACTGGCCATGCCCCGTATACGCCTGATAGGCGGCGACGTCGTCGGGAGTATTGTAAGGGTCAGCCGCCGCGGCCGTCACCATAAGCGGCACCGTGATCAGAATTAATCCAGCAACGCCGGAGAGAATCCGGCGCGAGACCGCTTTTCGGTCGGAGGAGACGTTCATATTGGGAACCTCCAGATTTCCGATACGTATTCGGCTCGTCCGGGTTTCCGCTTTCGGTGGGTTCTGCGGGCGTCGTCGCTCAGAAATACCGACGCCAGGCGAGCAGTCGTCAGACTTGAGCCCACGCCTCAAGGAGGGTTCGATTTGATCGGACAGCGCCATCGGACGGACGCCGGGGCCCGTCCTTTGGCGCTCAATCTAATATCGGCAGCACGAATCTCGGCAAAGCGAGCGAAGGAATCGCCCGCCGAAGCAAGTGCAGCGGCGATCGAGAAGAACTGCCCCCCGTAATCAGGCGCGCGCTTTGCGCAGCTTGGCCCGCCGATCGGATGGCGCGCCCTTGCGCAGTGAACGGCTCGCGCTCGTGACCGGCTTCGTAACGGCCGCCTTCGTGACTGCCGGCTTCTCGACGTCCGCCTTAACCACATCCTGCGGCGCTGCTAGGTCCTCGATGACCGGCTGTGAAGCCGCCAACGCCGCCTGTTCGGCTCGCGCGATGCGCGCCCGCTCGATCGCGTCGAGCTTGCGCACCTTCCATTCGCGCAGCCCGCGGCGCAGATATTCCGGATTGACGTCCAGCATCTCGCAGACGTTATCGAAGGAGAACACCCACTTTTTGTCTTCCAGGTTGATCCACTCCTCGGCGTCGCGGAACAGGCGCTGGCCCTTGTTGGTGGACGAGTCGATGCATTTCATAAAGCATTCGACCGCATCCTCGAGCACACTCAGCACCAGGCGCTTTTCGCCCTCAAGCAGATGCTTGCGGCGCATCGCCTCAAAGTATTGGATCGGCAAAAGCGTGTCGGGCTCAAACAATCCCGGCAGCTTTTCGTCCAGTGTTTCCTTTTCCTGCATCTTCGCTCCTTGCTCCTGCCTCACCAAATCTTGTGCTCCCACCCCCCGTCCTCCTTGTTATGGACGCCATTACAGGACGTCCTATTCACATCTTCCGTTTCAGCTCTTCCGTTTCAGCACCCCACCTTTTGGGTCATCCGTGTTTTGGCAGCCAAACATTGCGGCAGTTATTCGTCTTCATTGTTTTCTTCGTAAATCTCATTCCACGCCATCTGGATAGCCTCCAGCTTCGCCTCGCTGGAACCGGCCGGATCGTCGCCAAACTCATCTAAATCAACCACCCACTGCCTCAAATCAGTGAAACGCACCTGAAGTGGGTTAATACCGGGGTGGTTTTCCGTAAGTACCTCGGCGATCTCCTGCGCCTGATCCCATTTCAAACCCATTTGCCCCTCTCTTCATCTGAGGCCCGGCCGAACCCGGCCAAAACCCGGCTGAAAAATGCTTGCAGGTGCCTTAGAAATCAACGCACTCGATGCTACGACAGTTCCTCGACTGACTTCTTTTCGAGCGCGCGGCCTATCGCATAATCCATAATTCTCTCGGCAAATGGGCTGCTGAGCTGATTAAGCTCCTCGACCAAAGCTGAAATATAAGCACGATCCGTACCATTTCGAGCTTGCTCCAGCTTAGATGCGCATTTCTCCACCTGCGCCCGCTCTTCCGCAGGGATCAGCGTGCCGTATTCCCCAAGCTGCTTGGTCAATGCGCCTAACAGTTGGGCAGCATCATTGCGCGCCACAATCAGCATCCGCTGCTCGAGATCCTGCTCACCCAGATCGATCGATTCTTCAAGCATCCGTTCAATTTCTTCGTCGGTCAGCCCATAGCTGGGTTTAATGTCGATCGAGTGTTCCCGCCCGGTGCGCTGGTCGCGTGCCGCGACATTCAGAATCCCATTGGCGTCGATAAGAAACGTGACCTCGATCCGCGGCAGGCCCGCCGGCTGCGATTCGATCGGTCCCAGCTTGAAACGCGCAAGCGAGCGGCAATCCGCGGCCAGCTCGCGCTCGCCCTGGACCACATGGATATCGACATGAGTCTGGTTATCGACCGCGGTCGTGAAACCCTCCGTCACGCTGGTCGGGATGGTGGTATTGCGATGGATCAGACGTTCCATCACTCCGCCCATGGTTTCGATGCCCAGCGACAGCGGAACTACGTCGAGCAGCAGCATGTCGCCCCGCGAGCCCATCAGCACGCCCGCCTGCACTGCGGCTCCAAGCGCGACCACCTGGTCGGGATCGAGCGAGCACAGCGGCTCGCGCCCGAAGAGTTCCGCCACCCGCCGGCGCACCAGCGGCATGCGGGTCGCGCCGCCCACCAGCACCACCGCGTCGACCTCGGCCGGCGCAAGCTGGGCGTCGGCGAGCGCGATCCGGCAGCGCTCGAGCGAGCGGCCGACCAGCGCATCGGCCATCCGCTCGAATTCGGCGCGGCTGATGGTTTTGCGCACCTCGCGATCGGGCAGCGCCAGGGTCATCTCGGCTTCGCCGTGGTCGCTAAGGCGCTTCTTGGCCGCCTCGGCGGCCAGCCGCGCGCTGTTCCAGATGTGGCGATCCAGCCTCAGTTGTGGCGCAACGGCATCAAGCAGCAGGTCGACCAGCAGGCGGTCGAAATCGTCGCCGCCCAGATGCGTGTCGCCGTTGGTCGCGAGCACTTCGAAAATCCCGCCCTTGATGTTGAGGATCGAGATATCGAACGTGCCGCCGCCAAGGTCATAAACCGCGACCCGCCCCTCGGCCATCTGATGCAGCCCGTAGGCGAGCGAGGCAGCGGTCGGTTCGTTGACCAGGCGCACGACGTCGAGCCCCGCAAGCCGCCCGGCGTCCTTGGTCGCCTGGCGCTGGCCGTCGTTGAAGTAGGCCGGAACGGTGACCACCACGCGCTCGACCTTCTCGCCGAGCGCGGCTTCGGCGCGGGCCTTGAGCGCGCGCAGAATTTCGGCGGAAATCTGCGACGGCGTGTAAGCACGATTACCGATCGCGAAGCGCACGACCGGACCGCTGAAGTCGCCGAAGCTGTAGCGATGGCGGTCCTCGGCGGCGACCTCGTCACCGCCCAACCCCATGTAGCGCTTGACCGAGCGCACCACGGCGCCCGCCTCGCCACCCTCGAGCCCGATGGCGTGGATGCGCCCGTCGCGCTCGGCCGTGAGATGCGGTTCCATCGCGATCGCGCGCTCGCCCACGAAAACCTCGCCCTTGGGCGTTATCGCGACCACCGACGGCAGCAATGGGTTAGCGGTATCAAGGTCGGCGACGATTTGCGGACGCTCCTCTTGCATAACCGCGATGAGGCTGTTGGTGGTTCCGAGATCGATGCCGAATATACGAGACATAATTAATCTTGCGCCGCGTCCGCCGCGCATTCCGCGACGCGGTGTGCGCTTTATTTCCTCAAACGGCCGTCGCGCTCTCGAGCGCGCGGTCGACGTCGCGGGTGAGGGTCCGCAGGTAGGCCATCTTGGAAAGTGCGGATTTCAATTCGTTGACCAGTTCCTGACGCTCCCCCGCTCCCTCGTCCCAGCGCGCGAAATTGCGCTCCAGCTCCGCCTGCGTCGCGGCCACCAATGCTTCAAGCTCCACGCGCCGCTGCTTGATCGCGGCGCCGAGCGTCCGGCCGCTCCCGTTATGCGCTGTGCGCAGCTCGCTCAGCTGCTCCTGTACTTCGAATACCATTTCCGCCAGCTCGGACGGCACGCCTTTGTTGTGCTCGGCGAGCTTCTCGCCGAGCAGCTCCAGCCAGTAACGCCCGCGGCTCACCGGGTCGCGCAGCGTGCGATAGCTCCGAGTCAGGAGCGCCGTGCTCTTGAGGCTAGCCTGCCTCACTGCCGGTGTCGCCGTCGCGAAACGATCGGGGTGAATCCGGCGACCGGCATCATGATAGACACGTTCGAGGGCGCTCGGATCGAGGGCGAGCTTGTGCGGCAGGCCGAGCGCGGCGAACAGATCGAGCTCAGCGCCGAGCGGCGCCCCGCAGTCGGGGCAGGTCAAACGCGGCTCGCTTGGCCGCGCGCATGAAGGGCATTGCACCATCGCTACGCCTTGATTCCCGCGTCGTCATACGACGAACGACTCTCCGCATCCACACGTCCGCTTGGCGTTAGGATTGACCACCTTGAAGCCCGAGGCCATCAGCTCCTCGGAGTAATCGAGTTCCGATCCGTTGAGGTAGAGAAAACTTTTTTTATCAACGATGAGCTGTGCGCCGTCGCGCTCGAAAATCTTGTCGCGTTCCTTGGGATCGTCGAGCTCCATCCGGTACTGCAAGCCCGAGCATCCGCCGCCGACAACTTTTACCCGCAAGCCCTTGCCGGGCTTCTCGGACGAGAGCTGCTTGATCTTGGAGACCGCGTTTTCAGACAGCGAAATCATTTTGCCTAACTACTTATGCGCCGCAGGCCTACGAGGATTTGCCCTGAGCGGCATGGGTTGCCTGCGCACCATTCGCGTCGGCCTCGCCGGCCGCGGTTGCGCCCTTGCGGCTGCGCCAGTCGGTGATCGCCGCCTTTATAGCATCTTCGGCCAGCACCGAGCAGTGAATTTTAACCGGCGGCAGATTGAGTTCCTTCACGATCACCGTGTTCTTGATCGCCATCGCCTCGTCGATATGCTTGCCCTTGACCAGTTCGGTCACGTAGCTGGACGACGCGATCGCGCTGCCACAGCCGAAAGTCTTGAAGCGCGCGTCCTCGATCACGCCGTCCTCGCTTATCCGAAGCTGCAGCTTCATCACGTCGCCGCACTCGGGCGCGCCGACCACGCCGGTGCCGACGCCGGGATCGTCCTTGGCAAAACTGCCGACGTTGCGCGGATTGTTATAGTGCTCGAGTACCTTGTCTGAATAAGCCATGACCCCTCCGGTCGCTTAGCCTTCCTGGTTATCGCCTTCTGGTTACGCGCGCCA
>CAVZDJ010000015.1:0-18451 GCA_963773975.1 uncultured delta proteobacterium | reverse complement strand
TCCGCGAACTCGGGGTCGAGCGATCGACGATCGAGGAGTTGCGCAACTCCAAGGTCATCAACAGCTAGAAGCGTGGTCCAGGTTTGAAGCGCGTCCGAATCCTACGCGGAGAACCAACGCGCTGCGGCCGGTACGCCGGCTTTACCGTGATCGGTCAACAGATTCGGCTTGGTAAGTAAGCGTCTCGTCCTTTATGAGTTACAAAAACCGCTGACCGCGGTTACCGTCTTGACTGCGGCGGCTTTGCTAATGTCGCCGCGAGTGTCGCACGCGACGGTTCAGGAGGGGACCGCCGCGATCGCGGGCAATCATCCGAATATCGATCGGCCTCGGGTTAGTTCTGGTGCCCGGCGCCAACCGGCGGCGGATGCGTTGGTTCTCCGCGATGTTTCTTTTGATCGCGGCGACGCAGTTCGGTTGTGGCGGCGACAACGGCGGCGTCGCGGTGCTCGGCACTTCGGTGCAAAGTGTGCCCGCCTGCGGAGTCGAAGTGAGCAATGCCGATGGCGCCGTGGAGGTGGCGGGGTCGCCTGCGACGCTTGGTCGGATCCGTTCGGTCAGATAGCCTTGCGCCCGACTCGGATTGCGAGGGGTTACATGACGGGTACGAAGGCGCAAGACGGGCGGCGCCCACGATCGTCACAACCGTCAGACCGCGATAAGCTCCGGTACGGTGTTTTCGATTCCCCCCGCGCCATGGGCCGCAGTTCAGCCAATTGGCGTTAGGAAAACAGTTCGGGGACGTGCTGGCTGAGGTAGACCAGCGCCTGATAGAGGTAGTGAATTCCCGATACCACCAGCACCATGCCGGTCAGGTACAGCACCGCATACCACGCGCTCTGGCCCAGGCCGAGATGCGCCGTCAGCGTGCCAATCACGCACACGATGAGCAACACCGTGGTCATTTTGCCGAACACGCTCGGCCGCACCGGGAAGCGTTCGCCCGCGGCGAACGAGATCATCAGGTAGCCGAGCACCAGCACGATGTCGCGGATCGCAGTCAAAATCAAAAGCCACACCGGAAGCGCGTGCTCGAAGGTCAACACGACCAGCGCGCTCAGCAGCATCAGTTTGTCGGCAAATGGGTCGAGAATCGCGCCCAGCTCAGTGCGGATATCGAACCATCGCGCGACCGCGCCATCGAGCGCGTCGGTCACCGCCGCCAGCACGAATACGTACAGCGCCTCGGTGAAACGGTCCTTGCTCAGCAGGACCAGGAAAATCGGGACCATCCCGATGCGGCAGAGCGAGATGATGTTGGGGAGCTTGAGCAGATGGCCGAGGCGCACGCGGCCGACCGCTGCGGGTATGATGCCGACAGGCCTTGGCGACGAAGGATTAGGCGAAGGATTGGAGATGTGCGCGCCCATCTGTGAGTCGCTCGCGGCTTAGACGATCGCCGCCTTGCGCAGCCGCCCGGCCACTGGCGCGCTGACCCGCGCCCGCAGCGAAACGGTGCCGTCGCTGTACTCCTCGCCCAACACCTCACCGTCGCGCCGCGCCATCGCGACCAGGTCGCCGCGCCCGGCCGGCAGCATCACTGTCACTTCCTCGCGCCAGGCGCTGAACCATCGCGCCATCGCGCCAAGCAGTTCGTCGAGCCCGCGATTCTTGAGCGCCGAGATCGCGACCGTGTCGGAGGCGGTCGCAAGCCGCATCCCGTCGGCCGGCACGAGGTCGAGCTTGTTCATCACCACGATGCGCGACGCCGCGCCCGCGCCGATTTCCTCCAGGACCCGGTCGACGATTTCCATCCGCTCGGCCGCCAGCGGCGAACTCGCGTCGACCACGTGGAGCAGCAGATCGGCGGTGCGTACTTCCTCTAGCGTGGCCTTGAAGGCCTCGACCAGCATATGGGGCAGCCGATGGATAAAGCCGACCGTATCGGCCAGCATCACCGTCACCTTGCCGGGCAGGCGCAGGCGGCGGATGGTCGGGTCGAGCGTCGAAAACGGGCGGTCCGCGGTTTCAACGCCGGCTTGCGTAAGCGCGTTCATCAGGGTCGATTTCCCGGAGTTGGTATAGCCGACCAGCGCCACGGTGGGATAGGGCACCGCGAGCCGGCGCTGGCGCTGGATCGTGCGCGTGCGTTCTACCTCGCCCAGGCGCTGGCGCAGCCGGGTCAGTCGCTCGCGCACGCGCCGGCGGTCGACTTCGAGTTGGGTTTCACCGGGGCCGCGGATGCCGATACGGCCGCCCGAGGCGCCGCCGCCGCCGGCCTGGCGCGAAAGATGGGCCCATTGGCGCGTCAGGCGTGGGGCCAGGTAGCTTAGCTGCGCGATCTCGACCTGGAGCTTGCCCTCCAGCGTGCGCGCGCGCTGGGCGAAGATGTCGAGGATGAGCTGGCTCCGATCGATCACGCGCAGCTCGAGTTCCTTCTCCAGGTTGCGCGCCTGCGCGGGGCTGAGCGCGTCGTCGAAGATCGCCAGCGTGACGCCGTGCTCGCGGGCGAGGGCGCGCACCTCTTGAACCTTGCCGCGGCCGATAAAGGTGCGCGGGTCGGGACGTTTGAGTTTCTGGCTGACGGTGGCGGCGATCCGCGCGCCCGCGCTTTCGGCCAGGGCGTCGAGTTCACCGAGCGAGTCTTCGCTGGTGATCGCGCCGTTGGAACCGGCCAGTTCGACTCCGACCAGGACGGCGCGTTCCGCCTCCTCGATGGTAGGGCTATGGGAAAAGCTCAGAGGCCAACCTCGCTGCGTGCCGAATTGTAGATCTCCTGTCGGCGCTGGGTCTCGACGCCCTCATCATCCTAGCAAAAATGCCGCGTCCGATGTCAGCGCCTTTTTACAGCACGAAGCGCGTGCCGACGCTGTTCTGCACAAAGGCGCCGGGGAACTCGCGCGCGATCAGATGGGTCGCGCGCCATCCCGTGCAATGCGCCGGCACGATCATCTCCGGCGCGATCTCGCGCAGCGCAGCCACGGTGGGTGCGATAACCGGCTCGAACAGCGGTCCCGAGAGATGAAACCCGCCGATGATCGCGTGCACGCGCTCCACGCCCGAGAGCGCGCGCGCCTGGCGCACCGTGTTGATCACGCCGGCATGGCCGCATCCGGTCAGCACCACCAGCCCCTTGCCGCGCAGATTGACCACCAGCGCCTGGTCGTCGTGGATATATGGGTCGGGCTGCCATTGCTTGCCGATCCGCGCGAAGTGGATCGGAAAGCCGGTTTCGAAATCGGTCGTGCGATGGATTTGCCCGGTGATCATCACCAGGTTGCCGAGCAGGTATGACGGCCCGCGTTCCTCGACCAGCTCGACCCCGTCGTGGCGCAGCACGCGCGCGTCGGGCGGCGGCAGCTTCATCTCGTGGCCGTCGGGCAGCACGACCTTGCGCTGAAGGAGCGCGTCGGGATGCAGCAGCAGGGGCATCCGGCGTCCACCCAGTCGCCGCAGCATCCCGCCCAGCCCGTTGGTGTGGTCGGCGTGGCCGTGGCTGAGCGCGATCGCGTGCATCTCGTGCGGCTTGAGCTCGAGCACGTCGAGGTTGTGCATCAGGCCGTCGCGGCTTAGCCCGGCGTCGAACAACAGCGACTCCGAGGTTTCCGCGCCGCTGACCTTTACGGCCGCCGCGAACCCGTGCTCGGCGCGCAGCGCCGTGCGTCCCAGCCGCGTCCCGAGCGAGGCGCGCCGCACCGTGGTGCTGGAGGGCAGCAGCATGTCGCAGGTGTTGTCGAGCACCGTGGTTATTTCGACTGCGTCGGCCTCTTTGAGCGATAGTGGTTTGTCCGCCATCGGGTTGGCTCCCTGTCTGCTCGTTGCGTTGGCCGGTCGGGTGGACCGGCGCGTCATTTAACGGCCGAGGTAGCGCCGCAAAAAATCGAGGCTCCTTTGCCAGGCGTCGGCGCCGTCTGCCGGGTCCAGGCCATGGCCCGCGCCGGGATAGATTTTCATCTCGTGAGGGCGATTGTAGCTCGTGAGCAGCGCGTCGAGTTCATACGCGTGGCGCACCGGGATGGTGGCGTCGGCGCTGCCATGCAGAATAAGTGTGGGCGGCATGTTCGCGACCATCGGCGGCGCGGTGTGGGTCAACACTCCGTAGTATTCGATCACCGCGGCCACCCGGCCGCCCTCCGACGCGCCCACGGCCAGCGCCAGAAAGGCGCCCAGCGAATGTCCTATCAGCGCGATTCGATCGCGCTCGACCTCGGGATTGCGCCCCAGCGCGTCGATTGCGCTCGCGATCTCACGTGTCCAAATCGGAAAGTTTCCATTGACCCAGGCCGCGAAACCCTTTCCGGTCACAGGAGGATCGCCCGGCCGGGCCGGCCCCGCCTGACTGTAGTATTCCACGAACATCGCGTAGTAGCCGGCGGCGGCCAGCTTGCGGCACTGCTCGGCGAACATTTGATTTCCAACGCCTCGCTTTACGGCGCCATGCAGCAGGATGACCGCCGGATGCGCTCCGGGTGCGCGCGGCACGCAGTAGCAATCCTCCACCGGCTTGCCGTCGGACTCGAACTGTCCCTGGTGGATTTCGATCGGGTTGACTTCGATCGGGTGAACTTCGATCGGATGAACTTCGATCGCGCCCGATGAAACCCGTGCGGCGCGTGAGGCTTGTGCGCCTGCGAAGAACAGCGCGGCGCACGCGAGCGTCGCGAGCAACAGAGAGCGGCGCCGGGCTCGCGGGTTCATAGCGCATGCCGAAGTAGTTGCGCCGCGCTAGGCGCGGGCGGCGAAGTGCGGCTTGCGCTTCTCGGCAAAGGCGCGCGCGCCCTCGGCCAGGTAGCCGCTGCGGACGCACAGCGCCTGGTTGCGATCCTCCATCGCGATCGCGTTCTCGATACTGGCCGCGTCGATATTGGCGCTGATGCATTCCTTGGTCAGGCTAAGCCCGAGCGGCGAGGCCTCGACCATCTCGCGCGCAAGCTTGCCCGCCGCCGCGTCGAGTTCCGCATCTGCGACGACCTCGGAGACCATCTGGGTGGCGAGCGCGCGCGGGGCGTCGACGAAGCGGCCGGTGAGCAGCAATTCGTAGGCGATCGAGGTGCCAACCGCGCGCGGCAGCGTGTAGCTGATGCCCATGTCGCAGCCGGTGAGTCCGATCCGGATGAAGGCGGCGTTGAAGCGCGCCGAAGCGCCGGCCAGCCGCACGTCGCAGGCCAGCGCCAGCGCGAAACCGCCGCCGCTCGCCGGTCCGTGCACGGCCGCGATAAAGGGTTGCGGCAGGCGGCGCATCGCGATCACGAGACCGCTGATGTGGCGTTGGATCTCGAGCGTCGCGCTGGTCGAACCGCCGAGCGTATCGTCGCCGGGGCGGGCGCCGCTGTGCTCCTTGAGGTCGAGCCCGGCGCAAAACGCGCGGCCGGCGCCGCGCACGACCACCACCCGGGTCGTGCGGTCGGAAGCGAGCCGATCAAAGTAGTCGTGCAACTCGGACACCATCGTCGAGTTGAGCGCGTTGAGCACATGCGGGCGGTTGAGTGTAAGCCAGGCAATAGCTCCGTCCTGTTTCAGCTCGAGCGCTTCGTATGCCATCGCGTGTGGTCCTGCCTGTTATCGCTTGAGTCGGGCGCGGGCCGCGGCGGTCCGCGCGCGCGTCCCAACTTAACCGAACCGGCGGCGTTTGCGCCAATCGGCGAGCGACGAGTGTGAGGTCGAAAAGCAGTCGGAGGAAATGATCCGGCGGTTTTTTTCGCGGGGTGCGGAGCGAATGACAGATTCACTTAAACTGCGCTAAAACTTGCATAGAAAGCAGATTGCCCATGGCATCTTGATGCTCTTGCGAGCGCTCGCGCGCAGCTTCAACCTGTATTTGCACAAAGTGCCTTGACTCGGCTACGACCACGACAGAGGCTGAGAATTGAAATCGCGCATCCGACCGCCGCAGGGATCAAAAAAAAGGAATGCCTCGGAAACCGCCGCCTCCGAACCGAGCGTTCCCGAAACCATCGCCCCCAGGCGACCCCACCCAAAATATGGCTCAAGCAGCTCAAAGCGATCAGATTTTCACCATCAAGGAATTGTCGGAACATCTGCGAGTGCATCCGACGACGATCTACCGCCTGCTCAGGCAGGGGCGGTTACCCGGCTTCCGCGTCGGCAGCAACTGGCGATTCAGCCGTGAGGCGATCGAACAGTGGGAGCGCGACCAGGCCGGGCGTGAAGCCGCAAGTCCGCCGCGCCATCGCCGCGCCGGCCGGCGCCGCCGCTAGGGGGAGACGCGTGCCACTTTGTGGCGCGTCCCACGTTCGTTGAATGAAATTCTCGGCGACCCGACCCGGTCGGCCTCAAAGCTTGTTGTAGGGGCCGTTCGTGAACGGCTCCAGCAAGAAGCGTCTCGATAAACACAAAAATCGCTTCGCGTTGATCCTTCACTTCGTTCAGGATGACGAAGACAAAAGAGCTTCGCCCATGCGTCAGATGGGCGCATTGACAAGCGCCCGTTATTCCGAATAGCTAACCTCAAACACGCCGCCGGAGAGTGCCTACAACGATGCCGACCAAGTACGTGGAAGTGCAGGGCTGCGCCACCTACTACTACTATGCGGGACAAACCACGCTGCCCGACGTGGTGCCCGATTTTTCGCGCGGCCGCAAAGTACTCATGGTGCACGGCGCGGGCTCCAACGGCCATAGCTGGCACAACCAGGTCGGCCATCTCGGCCACGCCCACAGCCCGCTCGCGATCGATTTGCCGGCGCACGGCCGCTCCGCGGGCGTCGACGGGCTCATGACGGTCCAGGAGTACAGCGACTTCGTGGTCGCGTTTCTCGACGTACTTGGTATCGGCTCGGCGGTGATCGCGGGGCGCTCGATGGGCGGGGCGATCGCGATGGACATGGCGTTGCGCTATCCGAAGCGGGTCGAGGCGATCGTGCCGGTGGTGACCGCGGCCCGGTTCAACATCCCGCCCGAACGGATCGAGGCGCTGCGCGGGGTCGCGATGGGCCGCGCGCCGCAGGCCTTCGTGACCGACGGCTTTTCGCCGGCGACGGTGAAGGAGCGCTTCGAGGTGGTGCGCGAGGGCTGGATGGAGCAGATTCAGACCGATCCGCGGGTGCGTTACACCGACATGGTGGCGTGCACGCGATGCGACCTGCGCGAGCAGATCGCGCGGATCGAAAAGCCGGCGTTTATCCTGGCCGGCGCCGACGATCCGATCACCACGCCGGCCGACGCGGAGTTTATCCACGGCCGCATCCGCGGCTCGAAGCTTCGTGTGATCGCCAACGCTGCCCATCATCTGCCCAACGAGCAGCCGGCCGAGGCCAACTCCGCCATCGAGAGTTTTCTCTCCGAACTGTAGCCAGGGAGCGTCCGATGAGCCTAAGCCGCAAGACCGCGCTGGCCGGCGTGTACGAGCATCCGGCCCGCTTTGCGCCCAACAAGAGCATGTTCCAAATCATGGCCGAGAGCGTGCGCGGCGCGCTCGACGACGCCGGGCTCAAGATCCAGGACGTCGACGGCGTATGCACGACCGGGATCGGGATGAGTGGGATGGGGATCGTGGGGTTCTGCGACTACCTGAACCTGACGCCCAACTTTGTCGACTCGACCTCGATCGGCGGCTCGTCGTTCGTCGCGCATACCGCGCATGCCGCCGCCGCGATCGCGGCCGGGCTGTGCAAGGTCGCGGTAGTGGTTTACGGATCGACCGCGGCCTCGCAGCGTTTCGCGATCGGAACGGGCGGCGGGGGCGGCGGCAGCGACCCGTGCGATCAGTACGAGGCGCCGTTCGGGCCGACCACGGTCGGAGCCTATGCGATGATGGCGCAGCGCCACATGTACGAGTACGGCACGACGTCTGAGCAGCTCGCGGAAATTGCGGTCACGATGCGCCTCCACGCCTCGATGAATCCTGCGGCCAAGTATCGCGACCCGATCACGGTCGAGGACGTGATGGCCTCGCGCATCATCTCGTCGCCGCTGCATCTGCTCGACTGCTGCATCATCAGCGACGGCGGCGGCGCACTGGTGGTGACCTCGGCCGAGCGCGCGCGCGATCTGAAGAAGAAGCCGGCGTACATTCTCGGATGCGCCGAGACCGTGCGCCATCCGGCGCGCGGCCGGCGCGACTTCATGGAGATGGCGGCGGCGCAATCGGGACCGCTCGCCTTCGAGCGCGCCGGCGTCACTCCGGCCGATATCGACATGGCGATGATCTACGACTCGTTCACGATCACGGTCCTGATGACGCTGGAGAATCTCGGCTTCTGCAAACGCGGCGAAGGCGGAGCGTTCGTGGCAGGCGGGCGGCTCCGTTACGACGGCGCGCTCCCGACCAACACCGACGGCGGCGGGCTGTCGTCGAACCATCCGGGGATGCGCGGCATCTTCCTGGTGATCGAAGCGGTCAAGCAATTGCGCGGCGAATGCGGCCCGCGCCAGGTCAAAGACTGTGCGCTCGCGCTGTGTCACGGCACCGGCGGCGCGCTCGGCACGCGGCACTCCGGCGCGACGCTCATCCTTTGCAATCAATAGGCTTGGGCAATCAATCGGCCTGGGCAATCATATTGACGGGGACGCGGTAGCAGCAGAACAGGAACTCAACCATGGCCGACGAAAAGTCCGACAAGAAAAAATACGCCAAGCCGCTGCCGCGCATCGACGAGGAGAGCCGCCCGTGGTGGGAGGCGCTCAAGCGTCACGAGCTGTACATTCAGAAGTGCCGCGATTGTGGCGACTTGCGCTATTACCCCAGGGCATTGTGCACGAATTGCCTGAGTTCGCGCACCGAGTGGGTGCGATGCGCCGGCAAAGGTACGGTCTACACTTTCACGGCCACGATGCAGAACCAGGCGGCGGGATTTCGCGAAGCGCTGCCCTACGTGATGGCCTACGTCGAACTCGACGAGGGGCTCAAGCTGCTGACCAACCTTGTGGAGTGCAAGCCCGATGAGGTTAGAATAGGGATGCCCGTCGAGGCCGTGTTCGAGGACGCCACGCCTGAAGTGACGTTGCTTAAGTTTCGCCCGGCGAGGTAAGGACGTCGTGTAAGTGGCCACAATCCTCGACCTGCACAGCCACAGCGAAGCCTCCGAAGACAGCCGCGCGCCGCTGGAGGCCTACCTCAACTGGATCAAACTGCGCCACCAGGAGCGCCCCGTCGACGGTATCGTGCTCACCGAGCATCGCCAGTTCAACGCCGGCCCCGACTACCGTGCGCTCGAGGACAAGTTCGGCCTGATGGTGCTCAAGGCTTCCGAAGTCGAGACCGACTACGGCCACGTGCTGGTCTTCGGCGTGACCGAGGAGATGACGCGGCGCTTCGATTTCGCCAACGTCCGGCTGAACGCGCAGGAATTGATCGACGAAGTTGCGCGGATGGGCGGAGTCGCGATGCCGTGCCATCCGGGCCGTCCGACCGTCGGCCTGTACGAGCATTACGCGGCGAAGCCGCCGCTCGAAGAACGTAGTCGCGGTCGAAGTTCTCAACGGCGGCTCGCGCAAGGGCGAGGACGACCGCTCGATGGAACTGGTGCGCACCTACGGCTATCGCGCGGTGGGCGGATCGGACAGCCACCTGGTCAGTCTGATCGCGCTCTGCGCGACCCGCTTCGAGGCCGACATCCGTTCGATCGAAGATCTGGTGCGGGAACTCAAAGAGGGCAAGTACGAGCCGGTCGATTTCCGTCCCAAGCGCAAGCCCGTGCCCGCGGCGGTCCCGGACGAGGTAAGGCACAATGGCGGTTGATTACGATCCGGCGCTGATCGGCAAGGTCTTCGAAGTAACCGATCCGGTCAGCGTCAGCGCCGAGGACATCGCCAAATTCTGCACCGCCATCGGCGAGACCAATCCGCTCTACACCGACGAGGCGGCGGCGAAAAAAGGCCCCTACGGCGGTATCGTCGCGCCGCCCTCGTTCGCGGTCACCTTCCGCAACGGCCGCCACTTCTTCAATCACGTGCCGAGATTTGGCCGCGCCGGCTTCGACGCCGGCAAGGACGTCGAGTTTCGCGCGCCGATCCATCCCGGCGACCAGATAACGCTCAGCTCGCACGTCAAGGAGATCTACGAGAAGACCGGGCGCAGCGGCTCGATGGTGTTCGTGGTAGTGCGCTCGACCGTGCAAAATCAAAACGGCGAGGTCGTCGCGCACATCGACCATCGCTTCATGAACCGGCCGATAGGTTTGCCGTCAATGTCCATCATGAAATTCGACGCGGTCAAGATTGGCGATACCCTGGGCCCGCAGGAAATCCCCCTCAGCAAGGATCAGGTGCGGACTTACGCGCGCACCTGCGGGATGGAGTGCCGCGCTTTACCGACGACGAGGGCGCGCGCGCGGAAGGGCTGCCCGGGATGATCGCGCCGGGCAATATGAGCCTGGGGATGCTCTCGCGGCTGGTGACCGACTGGATCGGGCAAAGCGGCGCGCGCCTGGCGCGGCTGGGGACGACTTACCGGCAGCCGGTGCAACCCGGCCATACGATTACGCTCAACGGTTTCGTCACCCACGTCGAACCGGCCGAGAAACGGGTCGAGATCGACGTCTGGATCGAAAACGAGGACGCCGAGCGGCTGGTGATCGGCACCGCGAGCGTCGAGTTTCCATAAGCCCGCGTCAGCCCGCAAGCAGAGTTGCGTCGACCGATCGGTGCACCGCTACAGCAGGGCGCCGCGGAAGGGCTCGTCGCGCGCCGGCGGATACTCGATCAGGCTGAGCGCCCAGCGCCGCGCCTGGCGCAACGCCTCCTCGGCGCGCTTGAACAGCCGCTCGCGATGCATCGTGTTCCACACGTAGACGTCGACCGACGGCTCGTCGCTCAGCGTCACGTCGAGCATCCAGTCCTCGAGCTGCGGGCCGCATATCAGCAGCCGCACCACGCGGCCGTGATCTAAAATCACGCCGCGCGCCTCGCGCGGCAGACGGAACTCATCCTTGATCCGTTTGATCAGGCGAGCGGGATAGTGCTCCTCGGTCATCGCCACGTAAACCCATTGGCCGGGCGGCGGATTGGCCGCGCGCGCGATGCGCAGGTTGTTGTCGGTCAGGTCTTCCTTGGCCCGATCCTGGTCGTAGTCGCGCGCGACCGCGTAGAAGTTCTCGACGATCGCCAGTTGCAGCGGCGCCCGGTCGGAACCGGCCTCCGCCGGCGCGTCGTGCTCGCCGCCGCGCGTATCGGGCGCGGGCGGTTCGGCCTTGCGCGGCCGCTTGACCGAGGTCTCGACCCACCATCGATTTTCGACATTTGGCTTATGCGCCATCGCGATCACATCATAGCCGCCGCACAGCATCTCAAGCGAGCGCGACGGCGCGGCCTTGGAGGCGCGATGCGAAGGCTGGTGAATCGGGAGCGCGCAGGTGAGGGCTGACCGCGAGGCATCGTAACCACGCGTTCCAGTTGTTATAGCGCCGACATCGGAGGCGCAAGAACGGGTTGGTGAAAGATCTAGACGCGGCGCAGACGCCGGCCGACGCGCGAGCGGCGCCGCCGGGCCGGCGAACTCACCTGGCGAATCGCCGAGCCAGTGCGTCGTGGTGAAGGGCTCGCGCGCCGAGGAGCGGCGGGGGTGCGACGCGCCGTGCGCCCGGTCACCTGTAAGCGTCCGTGTAGCCGTCCCTGTAGCCGCGCGCGCGGCCGCGGACGCCGCTGGGGCCGGCGCAGTCCACGCACCATCCTGAAAGCAAAGGCGTCGGCCTTGCGCTCGGCGTCGGTCCAGAACAGGTAATGGCCCATCTCGTGATAGACCATCGCGATCCACATCCGTTCCTTGTTGTAGACGCGGCCGCGCTTCCAGTTCTCGGGATGGACGAGATGGATCCGGCCGTCCTCGAAGGTTTTGCCTGCGGTCTTGCCCCAATCGAGGTATTCGAACCATTCGATCGCGGGGCGTTTGACGTTGTAGTAACGGCAGAAGTCGGAAATCGCACGGCGAAACGCGCCGGCGCGATGCTGGCGGAAAAAGCGCACGAGATTGCGGTCAATCTCCCTACGATTGACGATCGGCGGAACGATCATTCGCACGGAACGAAAACCTCCGGAATTCAGGAACCATCGATCATAGAAGGCCGAAGGCAAAGCCGTCAATCGAGGCTCGAAAAATCCCAGAAAGCTCTGACTTTTCAAGCACTTATAACTTGAAAGAAACATCGCCGTCGACGCTAAAAGGAGCTATATTGGGCTATTGCATGCTTGAAAAACGCGCGGCTTGGGGAGGGCAGGTTGCGCTTCGACTGAACCGAGGCGTGTCAGCGTACGCCGTCTCTCTCAGGCGCGGCGGGCGGGTAGAGCGCTCGGCCGTTTGACGCGGCGGCTGCGATTGACCGTCATGTGCTGGAGGCGTCCCGCCTCCTTCAACCGCAGCCGCGCCAAGGGCAGACGCGAATCGTCGGCGCCGGCCGCCAGCGTGCTCAGCCGAAGGCGCAGCGCTTCGGAACTTATCTCGAGCGCGTCGCAGACGTTGTCGAAGCTGAACGGCACATTAAAACCACGGGCCATCACCCATCGCGCGGCCTCGATAAACAGCCGCCGCTTGCGCGCGCTGAACGCCCCGCGCCAATCCTGCAGGATGTTGATCGCGTCGGCCAGCACGGCGAGCATCAGCCGCTGCTCGCTCGTAAACCGGCTCTTTCCTACCAGCTCAAAGAACTGGCTGGGCAGAATAAGGTCCGAGGCCGTGAAGGAATCCGGCGCTTGCGCGCCAAGGTTGTGCTGCCGCATAGCTAACGACTCCCGCCTGTCCGGGCGAGCGACCGCCGCACAAGACTTGACGCTCCCCCGGGTTAGCCCGCGTATCTTCCAGCTCTCCCTCCCGTCTTCGTCCCCATTACTCAGAGCATGGTTAGCCGACCATAGTGATGCCAACGGACCATTTCAAGAGTTGCCGGGCTAAATTATTTTACAAGCTCAGCTAATGGACCAAGCGCTCCAGAAAGCGAACCTACATCATATATGCAGGCTGCGTATGACGGCATTGTGACAAGAATTTGAAGCGGCCGGACGCGCAGCGCTCCACTAGGGACGCCCGGCGGCCATCTGTTATAGTTCGGATACAAACCCTCGCGACTGGAGCG
Organism: uncultured delta proteobacterium; assembly: GCA_963773975.1. Lineage (GTDB taxonomy): Bacteria > Desulfobacterota > Binatia > Binatales > Binataceae > JAKAVN01. The sequence continues at coordinate 5,486 of CAVZDJ010000015.1, read as the reverse complement.
CTTCCCGGAGGACAAACGATGGCGGACTTCTTTGCCAAAGAGACGATCAAAAGCCTGCGCAAGCTGCGCCAGCTCAAGCCCGATTACTTCAAGGGGTTCATGGATTGGGATGAGATGATCTTCAAGGACGGCGCGCTTCCGGCCAAGACCAAGGAACTGATGGCGGTGACTGCGGCGCACGTTACGGCCTGTCCGTGGTGTATCGAGGAGCACGTCAAGCGCGCGATCAAGCAGGGCGCGACCGACGAGGAAATTGCCGAGGCGGCGTTCGTCGCGATGGCGCTTACGGCCGGCGCCGCGTTTGCCCACTCGTCGATCGCGATGGCGGTGACCGACGAGCAGCGGGCCAAGGCGGGCGCGCCGGTGCACGCTCACGAAGGCCACAATCACTAAGCGCGCGGAAGAGGCGGAGTTGTCGTTAATGGAACAGGCAGGAACCCGCCGCACGACGCGGCAAATCGAGATCGGCGCATTGCGGGTCGGCGGCGGCGCGCCCGTGGTCGTCCAGTCGATGTGCGCGACGCGCACGGTCGATATCGACCAGACCGTGGCACAGACGCATCAGCTCGCCCGCGCGGGTGCCGGGATCGTGCGAATCGCGCTGGACAATGAAAAGGAAGTTCCGGCGCTCAAGGAAATTCGCGCGCAGACCCGCGGTATCGTGTTGTCGGTGGACCTCCAGGAGAACTACCGTATCGCCGGCAAGGTCGGCCCGCACGTCGACAAGATTCGCTACAACCCGGGCCACCTGCACCATATCGAGAAGGCCAAAACCGTGCCGCAGAAGGTGCGATGGCTGGTCGAGGTCGCGCGCGAGCACAACCTCGCGATCCGCATCGGGGTCAACTGCGGCTCGGTCGCGCCGGCCTTCCTGGAGAAATATCCCGGCGACCAGCTAAGCGCGCTGGTGGAGTCGGCGGCGTGGCACTGCGAGCTGATGGACGATCTGGGATTCGATCGCTTCGTGGTCTCGCTCAAGGATTCCGACCCGGCCAAGGTGCTGGAGGCCAACCGGCGCTTTGCCGCGCGCCGGCCCGACGTTCCGCTTCATCTCGGAGTCACCGAGGCCGGGCTCCCGCCCGACGGCATCATCAAGACCCGGATCGCGTTCGAGAAGCTGCTCGCGCAGCACGTCGGCGATACCATCCGCGTCTCGCTCACGCTGCCCAACGAGCGCAAGCACGAAGAGGTCACGGTCGGCCATCAGATCATCAAGGACGTGGCGAACGGCCGCTTCATCTCGGTGCCCGACTTCGGCACCGGGATGAACATCATCTCGTGCCCGTCGTGCTCGCGCGTCGAGAACGAAAAGTTCGTCGAGCTCGCGCAGCAGGTGAAGGAGGTTACGGCCTACGCGTCGCGCCATCGGATCACGATCGCGGTGATGGGATGCCGGGTGAACGGGCCGGGCGAGACCGACGACGCGGACCTGGGGCTGTGGTGCGGGCCGACGACGGTGAACCTCAAAAAGAAGGATCGCAAGCTGGGCAATTTCCGCTACGACGACGTGTTGACGCGCCTGCGCGTCGAAGTCGAAAAGCTGATCGCGGAGCGCTCGGCGGCCGCGAATAACTGACAGATCGGCGAAGCCGTGTCCGGCCCGCAGTGGACGCGCCCGCGCTTAGCGCGCGCGTCCGCTGCGGGCTTTAGCAGGCGGGCGGCGAGCCGCGTTCGAGCGGCTCGCTAGCACCGCTTCTGTATCTGGCAGCCGGCAAGCGAGCAGCAGGTTTCGTCGCCGCGGGCGACGAAGTGCTGCTTGCACACGGCGCATCGGGCGATCCGCTCGCCGTCTTCGAGCATCGGCCTCAGCTTCTCGTTTATCAGTTTCTCCTCATCGTCATAACGATCAAGTGGAACGTCAGGCGCGGCCGGCGCCGCGTCTGGCGCTCCACCTGCCGCGCGCATCGGCCGGCCGAGGCCAGCCGTGCGCGCGGCCGCTGAAGCATCCGCTGCAGGACGCGCGGCGCCCTGCGCCGCGCGTCCCGCAGCGGATGGCGCTCCTGGCGGCGCGCCAGCAACGGCGCCGAAGCGACGCGGAGCGCGGCCTTTGGCCGCGTTCCGCGTCGCTTCGCGCGCCAGTGCGTCGGCCTCCTCGTTGAGCGCGTCGCCCGCGTGCCCGCGCACCCACTCGAAGCGCGCGCTGTGCCGCGCGACCTCGCGATCGAGCTCCTGCCAGAGGTCCTGGTTCTTCGTGCGCCGCCAGCCGTCGTTCATCGTCCTGACCAGGTACTGGCTATCGCTGCGCACGATCACCGGCACGCCGGGATCGAGGGCGCGCAGCGCCTCGATCGCCGCCATGATTTCCATCCGGTTGTTGGTGGTTTGCGAGTCGCCGCCGCTAAGCCGGCGCGTCCCGTCCGCCGTGACGATTACGACGCCCCACCCGCCGGGACCCGGATTGCCTTCGCAGGAGCCGTCGGCGTAAACCAGGATCGGCGATGAGGTTGGCGCTGATGACATGGCGGGCGCGGCCGGATTTTCCCAACTTCCGGGGTTAGACGCCGCGCGCGCGGCGCAGATCGTCGAACCATCGCAGATAATGGCGCGCCGACACAGTCCAGGAGAAATCCGCAGCGAAGCAGTTGTCCATCAGCCGGCGCCATGCCGCGGGGTCCGCAAAGAGCCGCCGCGCCCGCGCCAGCGCGTCGACCATCGCGCCGGCGCGATACTCGCTGAACATGAAGCCGTTGCCGGTGCCGGAGCGCGCATCGAACTCGGTGACCGTGTCCTTGAGCCCACCGGTTGCGCGCACCAGCGGCGCCGTGCCGTACTTGAGCGCATACATCTGTGTCAGCCCGCACGGCTCGAACCGCGAGGGCATCAGGAAGATGTCGCTGCCGGACTGGATCTGATGGGCGAAGGCGTTGTCGAAAGCGAGCTGCACGTGCAACTCGCCGGGGAAGCGTTCCTCGGCGGATTTGAAATGTTTCTCCAGCGCCGGATCGCCGCTGGCGAGCATCACGAGCTGCACGCCGAGCCCCATCACCGCGTCGAGCGCCTCGCCGAGCAGGTTGATACCTTTTTGCGGAGTCATCCGCGTGACCATCCCGACGATCGGCGCGTCGTCGCGATCCGAGAGGCCGGCGAGCTGGCGCAGCGCGCGGCGGCAAACCGCCTTGCCCTCGCGCCGCGCGGGCGTGTACTTGGCCGCGATCATCGGATCGATCGCCGGGTCCCATTCGGTGTAGTCCGCCCCGTTGATGATCCCGACAAAGCGGCTGCCCTTGTTGCGCAACACTCCTTCCAGTCCGAAGCCCAGCTCCGGATCGCTGCTCACCTCGCGTGCGTAGGTCGGGCTCACGGTTGAGGCGCCGTCGGCCAGCACGATCGCGCCCTTCATCAGGTTGACGCGTCCCCAAAACTCCAGGTACTCGACCGAGAAGTAGGAACGGTCGATATTGAGCAGCTCGAAATCCGCCGCCTCGCAGATGCCCTGGAAGGCGAGATTATGCACGGTGAAGACGGTCAGCGCGGAGCGGAGCGCTTCGCCGAGCGCGGGGTCGGCGCGCGCCACGATCGTCGCCACCGCCGCGTGCCAGTCATGGGCGTGCAGAACGTCGGGCCGGATGAAGCGCGCGGCGGCGAGCGCGGCGGCGCGGCCGAACATCGCGTACCGATGCAGATTGTCGGGGTAATCCACCCCGCGCTCGCCATAGACTCCCGCGCGATCGAAGCAATCCGGGTGCTTGATCAGATAGAGCGGCACGCCGTCGCGGGTCTCGGCCCGCAACAGGTCGAAGCGCTCGGCGCTGTCGCCCAACGGGACCGAGAGACTCTCGGCTACCGGCGCCGTTTTGAGCGCGTCGAGAACGCCACGGTAGCCGGGCAGGATGACCGCGGGCTCGGCGCCGCATTGCTTGAACGCCGCGGGGAGCGCGCCGATCACGTCGGCGAGTCCGCCGGCCTTGGCCCACGGCGTGATCTCGGCGGCGACAATTGCGATTTTCACTTTTTCACCGATGATCTTTTGCCCCGTCTCCGCGAGTCACGTCGGCGAGAGTTCAGAGAGGGGAGGCGAAAAAAAGAACGACTATACAGCGACTATAGAGCGACTACAAAGAACGACTACAACGACTGCCGGAATTCGGCCTGACGCAAGGCGTGGAACTTGTTGCTGACCGCGCGCACGCGCCATCCCGGTCCGTTAGGCTGTGAGCCATTGTCACGATAGGCGAGCACCTCGGGCGGCGTCATCTGCTCCATCCTGGCTCAAAACGCGCATGGCGGCCCCTTGCGCTGGTCTCGACTCAATTTGAAATCCGAAGGACGTTTGCCACGCTCGGTGGCCATGATCACCCAGCGTCCTACGACCGGGTCCTTTCCTCAGATCAGGCATCTGGCCGGCCTTCCCCCAAGGAGATCGTGCGGGCCGCCGGCCCGATACCTTCATTTACGTCACGGGCGGCCTTGCGCCAGGCAAAACCGCTTCGCGAATTCCCAAAGCCGTGCGGCTAATTCAGTACGGTGCGCTCGGCGCGCGCAGGCGCAGCTTCGGGAAGCGGCTCGACCCCGTCGCGCAACGCGTGGCGCAGAACCTCGTCGACCGTGTCGACGAACACAAACTCCATCTCTTTGCGCGCCTCTTCCGGGATATCCTCGAGATCGCTTTCGTTGCGCCGCGGCAGGATCACGGTCTTGATTCCCGCGCGCCGCGCCGCCAGCACCTTCTCCTTGACTCCGCCGACCGGCAAGACCTTGCCGCGCAGCGTTATCTCGCCGGTCATTGCGACGTCGGAGCGCACCGGGCGCGCGCTCAGCAGCGAGGCGAGTGAGGCCGCGATGGTCACGCCGGCGGACGGCCCGTCCTTGGGAATGGCGCCGGCCGGGACGTGGATATGAAGATCGGATTTTTCGAAGAAGTCGGGCGCGATGCCGAGTTGCGCCGCGCGCGATCGTACGTAGGAGAGCGCTGCCTGCGCCGACTCCTTCATCACGTCGCCTAGCGAGCCGGTGATAGTGACGCCCTTTTGCCCGTTCATCCGGGTGCTCTCGATAAACAGGATGTCGCCGCCATTGGGCGTCCAGGCCAGGCCCGTGGCGACGCCGGGATCCTGGGTGCGCTCGGCCGCCTCGGAAAAGAATTTGCGCGGGCCGAGGAAGCGATGCAGCATGTCGGGCGTGACGCGCTCGGGGGCAGTTTCGCCCTCGGTGAGAGCGCGCGCGATTTTGCGGCACACGCGGCCGATTTCCCGCTCGAGATTGCGCAGGCCGGCCTCCCGCGTATAGCTGCGGATGATTTCAGACACGGTCTCTTTGGTGAACTCGATCTTGATGCTGCCGAGCCCGTTTTCGGAAATCTGCTTGGGCACCAGGTGGCGTTCCGCGATCTGGAGTTTTTCCTCCTCGGTGTAGCCGGGCAGCTCCAGCACTTCCATCCGGTCGCGCAGCGCGGGCGGAATCGGATCGAGCACGTTGGCCGTAGTCAGGAACAAAACCTTGGAGAGATCGAACGGCACGTCGAGATAGTGATCGACAAAAGCGTTATT
>CAVZDJ010000014.1:0-29779 GCA_963773975.1 uncultured delta proteobacterium | reverse complement strand
TGACGTAGAAGCTAACCACGATTGACGTCCCGCGCCCGTTATCGAGGCAAAAGCTTGGCAAAGCATCAGTTCGAGAAAGTATTCACGGTAGAGGAAGCCAACGCCCTCATCCCGCGCATGGAGATTCTGGTCCGCGGCTTGCAAGTCGAAGCTGACGCCTTGCGCGCGCAGGTCCGCGAACTCGCTCGCCGTCACGATTCTTCCATCACCGCGATGCCATTGTCCGATCTCATCGAGCGCTATCCCGAACTCAAGGAATACGCCGCGCGGATGGCCGAGATGGCGGGGCAGGTCGAGGCCCTCGGTTGCTTTCTGAAGGATATCGATCAGGGACTGGTCGACTTCCCATATGAGATCGAGGACGACGTGGTGTTTCTGTGCTGGCAATCCGGTGAGCGCCAGATTATCGCCTGGCACACTATCGACTCCGGCTTCTCCGACCGCCGTCCGCTGCCCGGCGTCAACAAGCCGTACCTGAATTGATCATCTTGATCCTCTCGCGACGACGCTCGGAGGCGAAGCCTCGATGGTAGCCGTGCTGTTGGTATATCTGCTGAGCCTGGCGTGCTGGCTGGGCGCGATGGTGTTTTTCGTCGTGGTCACGCAGACCGCCTTCACGGCGCTCCCGAAGGTCGAGGCGGGCACGTTCCTGGCCGCGCTGTTTCCGCGCTATTACCTGTTCGGCTACATCAGCGGCGCGATCGCGGTCATCGTTGGAATCTTTCTCTGCGCGACACGGATGCCGCGGATGTGGTGGGCGATAGCGGTGTTAGCGCTGGCGATTGCACTGGGCTTGACCATCTACGCCGGCGCCGTGGTGCGGCCGCAGGTCGACGCGATTCGCACCGTGACCGAGGAGGCCAATCCCGACCCCGCGCGCCGCGCCGAATTCGACCGGCTGCATCATCTCTCCGTCATGCTCAATGGCGCGGTGATGCTGCTTAACCTGGGGGCGCTGCTCGCCAGCACCGTCGCGCTCACGCCTGGGGCATAGTGGCGCCAGTGACTCCAGTGGATAACGGCGCGATCAAAGCCGTGGTGTTCGACCTCTTCGACACCCTGGTCAAATGGGAACCCGAGCGCTTGCCGCTCCTGCACTGGCGCGAGCGTTCGACCCACAGCACGCTTCCCTGGATACTGCCGACGCTCCAGGAGCGAATGGGCTCGCGCTTCGAGCTCGAGACGTTTCTCACGGTCTATCACGACGTGATCGACGAGATTAACGCCGAGCGCGAACGCGAGGGAATCGAAATAACCTGCCAGGAGCGTTTCGAGCGTACGCTCGCGCGGCTGGGATACGCGGATCCCGCCGAGCGCAGCCTGCTGGCCTTCCACGTGACTCGCGTCCACATGGACGGCGTGCGCAAGGTCACGTTCGCGCCGCCCGAGCGCTCCGACGCCGTGCGCCGCCTGGCGCCGCGTTTCCGCCTCGGCCTGCTTTCCAATTTCGACGACGCGCAGTGCGGGCGCGAGGTCCTGCTCGATACCGGCGTCGCCGAGCTGTTCGAGGCGGTGATCATCTCGGCCGAGGTGGGCCTCCGCAAACCCAACCCGCGCATCTATCAGCGTATCCTCACGATGCTGCACGAGCAGCCGCATGCGATCCTGTTCGTTGGCGACACGCCGCGCGAAGATGTGCTCGGCCCGCGGCTGGCCGCGATGCGCGTGGCGTGGGTGAACAAGCGCAGCGCAGCGCTGCCCGAGGGCATCCCCGAGCCCGATCTCATGGTCGCCGACATCGCGGAGCTTCCCGCGCTGCTGGGCGTGTGAGCCGACGATGCTACGGCGTCCGGCAATCGCAGTGATCGGCGGCGGCGACGGCGCCAGCGTCGAGGTGCTCGAACTTGCGCACAAGGTCGGCGCCGAGATCGGCGCGCACGGCGCGACCCTCATCTGCGGCGGACTTGGAGGCGTGATGGAAGCGGCGGCGCGCGGCGCGCTCGAGCGTGGCGCGCATACGATCGGCATCCTGCCCGGCTACAATCGTAACGCCGCCAATCCGCATATCGAGTTCGCGATCGCGACCGGGATCGGCGAGGCTCGTAACGCGGTCGTGATTGGCAGCGCCGACGCGGTGGTCGCGCTCACCGGCGAGGGCGGCACGCTCAGCGAAATCGGGTTTGCGCTCAAGATCGGCCGCCCGCTGGTCGCGCTCCGCGCGTGGCCGCAAATCGAGGGTATCGAGCACGCCGACAATCCGGAAGCCGCCGTCGGCGAGGCGATTCGGATGGCGCGGCTGGCGGCGGCGCGTCAGGCGCGCAAGGGCAAACGCGCAAGGATGGGCGCGCAAGATCAGGGGCCACAGCAAAAACCGGATCCAACGCCCAACCGTAAAGATGAGCCCAAGGGACTGAAATCGTAGAGCGGCGGCGATGGCAGCGATGGCACATGACGCGGTGCTCGGCGAACTCGAGCAGGGACCGTTCTCGGCCGCGTTGCGGCTCAAGATCGAAGCGCGCGGCGAGGGCGACGTGACGGTGCGGATGCCGTTTGGCGAGCATCTCCTGAATGCCGGCGGTCCCGGCGTTCCGATTCACGGCGGCGCGATCGCGGCGCTGGCCGACTTCGCCGCGTGCGCCGCGGTCTGGACGATGCCCGAGACGCGCAGCAGCGCGACCATCTCGATGACCGTCAACTACGCCGCGCCGGCGGTGAAGAGCGACCTTGTCGCGCGGGCCCGGGTGCGCCGCGCCGGCAAACGTATCGCCAGCATCGCGGTCGAAATCCGCGACCACCAGGGCGCGCTTATCGCCGACGCGCTGGTCACGTACAAAATTGCCTGACCCCTACTCGATACTCGCCGCGGTTCGTGCGGCCGCCGCGCGCCACGGGCTCAACCTGTGCGCCGCGATTCCGCTCGTACGATATGATGGCGCGGTTCCGCCCGAGGCGCGCGCGTCGCTCATCGATCCGGCGGCGCGCTCGATCGTGGTGCTCGGCAATGGCGGCGGCGATTTCTGGGCGGCGTTTACGCGGCACGCGGCGCGCAATCCCGGATGGTGGGAGCGCGAAAATCCGCTCGACGACTTCACCCTTGAGGTGGTCGAGCGCGAGGTCGCGCGACCGCTCCGCGAAGCCGCGCTCCGCTACACCATCGTTCATCCGTTCATGCACGGCGGCGCCAAGACGCTTAACTTCGTCGAGTTGGGCATGGCGGCCGGAATCGCCGGCCCGAGCATCCTCGGCGTTGTGGTGCATCCGATTTACGGTCCGTGGATCGCGTTTCGCGCGGCGCTGCTGCTCGAGGTGATGCTGGACGCGCCGGGCGACGCGCGCGGCTTCGATCCGTGTCCAGGATGCGGCCCGCGCAGTTGCATCAGCGCATGTCCGGTCGGCGCGGTGAGCTATCCCGCCGGATGGGACGTGCCGAAATGCCTGACGCATCGGGTCGAGACCGAGCCGGATTGCGCCGGGCGATGCCACGCGCGAGTTGGATGCGTGGTCGGCCCGGAGCATCGCTATCCCGACGACGAGCTCGCGTATCATCAGATGCGCGCGCTGCGCGCGATGCGCCCGTACTACGAGACGCACATCAAACCTAAGCCGCGCGGGTGAGCGCGGTCGCGATGGTCGAGCTAGCGGTCGGAGACGGCATCTTTACATTGCCCTCGCCCCCGTCCGCGGGGGGAGGGCAGGGTGAGGGGGGGCGCTCGCTTTTCCAAGGGCCCCGAGTGCTTTTCACCGATTCACGACGCCGATTCGACCGGCACAAAATCCACCCATTGCCGCCGCGCGATCATTTGAGCCGTTTTGCGACCTCGGTGGCGAAGTAGCTCAGGATCATGTCGGCGCCGGCCCGCTTGATCGACGTCAGCACTTCCATCACCGCGCGCTCCTCGTCAAGCCATCCGTTGAGCCCCGCCGCCCGCAGCATCGAGTACTCGCCCGAGACGTTGTAGGCTGCCACGGGCACGCGGAACTCGTGCTTGGCGCGATAGATCAGGTCGAGATACGCCAGCGCCGGCTTGACCATCACGATGTCGGCGCCCTCGGCAAGGTCGAGCGCGATCTCGCGCATCGCCTCGTCGCCGTTGGGCGGATCCATCTGATAGGAGCGGCGGTCGCCGAACTGCGGCGCCGACTCGGCGGCCTCGCGAAACGGTCCGTAAAAAGCCGAGGCGAATTTCGCCGAATAAGCCATGATCGGAATGTGCATAAAACCGCTTTCGTCGAGCGCCCGGCGGATCGCGCCGACCCGCCCGTCCATCATGTCCGAAGGCCCGACCATGTCGGCGCCGGCGCGCGCATGCGAGAGCGCCTCGCGCGCCAGCAGCTCGAGCGTCGCGTCGTTGTCGACGTCGTTGCCCACCACCGCGCCACAATGGCCATGGTCGGTGTACTCGCACAGGCAGACGTCGGTTATCACGGCGAGGCCGGGCACCTGCTCCTTGATTTCGCGGATCGCGCGCTGGACCTCGCCCTGGTCGTTCCACGCCTCGCTGCCGTGGGGGTCCTTGCGCTGGGGGATGCCGAACAGGATTACCGCGGGGACGCCGGCCGCGTGCGTCTCGCGCGCGGCGCGCACCACCTGGTCGACCGACATCTGCGCCACGCCCGGCATCGAACCGATTGGACGTTTGACGTCGCGGCCCGGGCAGACGAAGAACGGCTGGATCAGGTCGTCGGGCGCAAGGCGCGTCTCCCGGATCATCCGGCGCAGCGTCTCGGAGCGCCGCAGCCGCCGTGGGCGATTGATTGGAAACGCCATCGGGATGCTCACCCCCTCAAGGGCGGAATTCGGACTTAAGCGGAACTCGGGCTCAAACGGAACTCGAGTTAAAACCGATTATATTGATGCGGCGCGACGGAACGAAACCCTGTGGGGCCGCCGCAAAATGAGCGGCGGGCGTCCCGGATGACCGGAACGCCCGCCGCGTTTGTGGCAGAGTCTGCCCGCCGCCGCCCCCCTTGGGCGTACGCTTACTCTGGGAGCGGGAGTCCCGGCAGAACCGGGGTATGCTCCAACCGAACCGCTTTCAGGCTCTGCGGATTGAGGCCTAGCGCCTTCAGGATCGTGGGCGCGACCTGTTTGGTCTGCACCGGGGTGGTGACGGTATTGGCCGGAATGTTGGGGTTCGACACCAGCAGGATGACGTTGGTGTCGTCATGCGAGAAGCCGCCGTGCTCCGCGAGCTTCTTCGTACTGCTGGAATAGGTCACGCCAATATTCGGAGTAACCAAAATATCCGGCGCGCGCGAATCTCCGGCATTGTAGTACAAGGCAATCGAGGGGCCCGAGAAAATCTCGCCGATGCCCGCGATGTTATCGGCCAGCGGCAGCGCGGGTGACGCGGACTCGAGTGCGCTGACCTCAGTAGTAACGTCGCACGTAGATTTAAGCCAAAGCAGGGCTACGTCATCCTCGGTCGGTCCAATCTGGGTTGACTCCGAAGCCGGCAGGCAGGAGCCCAGGATGGTGGCCGGATCATTGGACCCGTCCGGCTGGTAGCGGCTGGAATCGACCGGCGACTGGCCGTGCTTCGCGGTGACGATGAATAGCGTCGAATGAAGCAGGTGCTTGTTCTTCAGTTCAGAGAGCATCAGCCCGATAGAGTCGTCGACATACTTTATCTCCTGGAACAGCGAGGGGCTGGGGGTTCCAATCGAATCGAGGTAACCGCCCCTGGTGCTGTAAGTCGGAGACATCGGGGGTACCCCGCCGTTGTGCTGATAGATCAACTTTTGCCCGATGCTCACCGCCTGGAAATTCATGCCGAAGATCGTCGGCACCGGCCTCTTGTGGACGCCGTCGTGGTCCTTGCCGTCGATCTCGTTGAGGATGGCTTGCACCTTGAGGCTGTCATAGCACTGGATGTTCAGGAAGCTGCCCGTGTAGTCATCGGCCGCGCTCACGGCGAACTGGTCCGGCAGGGCTGGTTTACAAGTGTTGAGCGCCGGAGTCGCGCCGGTCTCGAAATTCGCGGAATCGGAGTTGATCTCCGGCCCGAAGTAGTCGTCGACGTTAGTGTCAGTTGAGGTACCGGTAGGGCCGCCCACGGACGAGTACGACGGATGCTTGTCGGACCAGGCCGTATAGCCTCCCGCACCGTGGATGACTCCGAAAATCGTGTTGACGCGGACAAAGTTCCACGGATAAACGGGATTGCAATTCTCGTCGCGCTCCAGCCGAGTCGGATCGATCGAGTTGACTCCGCCGTCGCCGCTCGGCGCGCCGCCGTTGAGAAACTCCTGATTGGCGATGCCCGGGACATTGATGTTGATGCCTTCGTCGAATTCGGTGCTCGTGCCGGACGGGGTTCCGCCGGGCGTGCAAGAGCCGCCCAGCAACCCGTTGCCGGTATCGCTCTGCGGCGGATTGAGCGCGCGGTCGTAAGCGACATCATAATTGACGCCCATCGTGCGCGGCGATCCACCGGTCACCAGCGCCATCAGGCCGGGGAACGAATCCGACGGCTTCGAGGTCGAGGTATCCAGATAATTCACGCCCATGGTTCCGAGCGCGGTCAGGTTGGGGCAGTAAGGACTGCCGCCGTTGAAGCCCGGGATTCCTTTGGAACAGTTCAGATAATCGAGCGCGTGGAACCCGTCGATACTGATCAAAAGCACGTGGTGGATGTCGTCCGAGTCCGCGAAACTCCGCTGGATCGACAGCGTCGCCAGCGTCCCCAGCACCAGGGCCCCGATCGCGGCGCCCAGCCTCAATTTCTTGCGCATCTGATTCCTCTCCTCCTGAAAGTTATGGGTAAAAAGACGGTTGCACTTCTAGCGGAGGCAGATGAATTGCGTATAACGCGAAGGTTAATTTGAGGTTGCGGAAAATTCTCAGTTGCAGGTCGAATGCGACTGAGTACAGTACCCACTATGGCGAAAAACCGGCGTCGAGCTTCTGACTAATCGGGCAAAATAGCTCGCGCAAGAATAAAGATGGGACATCGCCGCGCTGGAATGTAACGCACCGTTAATCGTCCGATAATTCCGGCGACGGCGAAGCCATGCTATCTCCGGTGCGCACTCAACAGGTCATCCAGGATATTCGCGTTCACGACGCGAGGAGGTACAGAACGGTGAAAATCGCTTCCTGTCGAAGAGGTGCGGCCGCCAGGGCGCTGGCCCGCGCTGCTTCCCTTATGCTGTTGGCCGCGATGCGGTCGACGCCCGCTCACGCGGTGGGCCCGTCGCCGGTCGCTCCCTATTCGGTCAGCACCTTTGCCGTATCCGAGAACGGCTATACCGCGCCCGATTCGATCACGTTCTCGCGCCACAACGTGTTCGTCGGCTACGGCAACGGCGGCGCGCCCGACGGTTCCGGCGGCGCGATGAGCACGATCGTCATGTACAAGATGGACGGGACGGTGGTGAAGACGTTTACCGTGGTCGGCCATAACGACGGCCTGAGATACGACATTCAGACCGGCGACCTGTGGGCGCTGCAGAACGAAGACGCCAACGCCACGCTCATCATCATCGATCCGCACAAGGGCAAGCAGAAAACCTTTGTGCTGGGGACCGGACCGCATGGCGGCGGTTACGACGATCTCGATTTCGAAGGCAACGCGGTCTATGTCAGCGCGTCAAACCCCCAGATTGAGACCGCACCCGGAATCGCCCGGCTCAAGTTCAAGGGCAAGAAGGTCGAACTTACCGGCATTCTCAACGACGACGCGACCGCGACGGACGTGACCACCGGCGAAACCGTGACGCTCAATCTTACCGATCCGGATTCGATGATAGTCGATCCATACGGAGAGCTGCTGCTCGACTCCCAAGGCGACGGTGAATTGATTATCGTCCAGCATCCCGGACGCGCATGCCAGAAAAACCTGCTCGTGCCGCTGACCTCGCCGCTCGCCGACGGAACAGTCCCGGGTGACACCACCGCCGACGATACCGTGTTCGCCAATGCCACTCAGGGCACGCTGTTGGTGGCGGACAAGAACGCCGAGGCGGTCTATGCGATAACCGCGCCGTACTTCGCACCGGGCGCCGCCTACACCGCGATCGTGTCGGTCACGGTGCCGAATGGATCGACGGTGGTTGGAGCCTTCGTCGGGCAAACCAATCTGACCACGGGATTTGTCACTCCGATCGTAAACGGACTCCAGAATCCGGGCGGGATGGCGTTCATCCCGGCCGATGGCAATCCGAACCTCGCGCCGGCGTCTGCGGTCGACGGGGCCGACGAATGTCCGTAGCGGGTGGGATTGGGAAGCGGCCTGAAACGAAACCGTCATTTATCGGACACATTGCCGTAACAATTGTTTGATCTGAATGGAGACTGCGGAGTTACGTTCGTTGGCTCGGCGGTTTCCCAGGCGAGGAGAGACTTAGTATGAGAATAGTGCGAGGCGCATTGCTGCTAATTGCCGTGTCGTCCATCGGCGTGGGGCTTGTGACTTTGGGCAGCCGCTTCGAGCCGAGGTTTGGCCCCGGTGCTGCTATCGACGCCGAAGCCGCAACTACCTTGCAAGGTACCGGGGCGACTTTCCCGGCGCCGCTCTACCAGAAGTGGTTCACCGAATACAACAAAGCGCATCCTGACGTACAGATTAACTATCAGGCGCTTGGCAGCGGCGCCGGAATCAAACAGTTTCAGCAGCATCTCGTTGACTTCGGGGCCAGCGACGCGGCGATGACGGACGAGGAGATGGCCGCGGTCCCGGAAGGCGTCGTGCTGCTCCCGATGACCGCCGGCGCAATCGTGCTCGCCTACAACCTGCCCGACGGTCCGAGCGAGCTCAAGCTCTCGCGCGAAGCCTACGTGGGAATCTTCCTGGGCAAGATCACCCAGTGGGATGACCCGGCGATCGCCAAGTCCAATCCCGGAGCGAAACTGCCGAATACCAAGATAACCGTTGTGGTGCGCTCGGACGGTAGCGGTACAACCTTCGTCTTCACCTCGCATTTGAGTGCGATCAGCGACGCGTGGAAGAGTGGCCCGGGTGCGGGCAAGTCGGTCAACTTTCCGGCCGCAGTGGCGGGTAAGGGGAATCCCGGTGTGACCGCGCTCATCAAGGAGACGCCGGGCGCGATCGGCTACGTCGAGTACGGTTACGCGGTGCAAACCAAGATGCCGATGGCGGTGATCGAGAACAAGAGCGGCAAATATGTGAAGGCCGATCTGGCGACCGGCAAGGATGCGCTCGCGAGCGTTCAGTTGCCGGCCAATCTGCGCGCCTGGATCACCGATCCCAGCGGCGCCGACGCCTATCCGATCGTCACTTACACCTGGCTGCTATGCTACAAAAAGTACAAGGACCCGAATATCGCCGCGACGCTGAAGTCGGTGATTCAATACGGCCTGACCCAGGGCCAGTCGTTCAGCGTCGATCTCGGCTACATTCCGCTGCCCGCGAACGTGGTGGACGCGGTCACCAAGGCGCTCCAACAGATCTCATGACCCTAGGCGAGGCTGGAGCGGCACGCGATATTTTCCACCCCGGCAGGCACCCAGGAGATGCAGTGGTAGAGTCTGCCGGGATGGACATATCGCAGCCTCCGTCCGCGTTCGAGATCGCGGCGGATCGCGCATTTCGCCGCTGCACGCTCGCCGTCGCGTGGTTCACGGTCATTCTCGTCTTCTGCGTGGTCTTCAGCATCGGACGGCAGGCGCTGCCGTCGATTCGCAGCTACGGTCTGGGTTTTCTCGGCGGAACCACCTGGGACTCCAATCGTGCGCAGTTCGGAATTCTGCCGGCGATCGTCGGTACTCTGTATAGTTCGATACTTGGATTGGCTATCGGAACTGTCTTTGGTCTGGCTATTGCCATTTTTCTGAGCGAAGGGTTTCTCTCCTCCGGACTTGATACCGTGCTCGGTTTTCTGCGGCTGTCGGAGTATTCGTGGCTGAGCTCGTTACCCGGCCGGGTCGAGAATGTGCTGAAAATCACGGTCGAGTTGCTCGCGGCGATCCCCAGCGTCGTTTATGGGCTGTGGGGAATCTTCGTCGTGATTCCATTCGTGCGGCCGCCCGCGAACTGGCTGCACTCGCATCTCGGATGGATTCCGTTGTTCGGCACCAGCCTGAGCGGGCCCGGGTTGCTGCCGGCCGCGATCGTGCTGGCGATCATGGTGCTGCCGACCATCTCGGCCATTTCGCGCGACGCGCTGGTCGCGGTGCCGCCGAAACTGCGCGAGGCCGCCTTCGGGATGGGGGCGACGCGCTGGGAGGCTATTCTGGCGGTTTTCGTGCCGACCGCGGCCACCGGAATTTTCGGCGCGATCATCCTCGGCTTCGGCCGCGCGCTGGGCGAGACGATGGCGCTCGCGATGCTGGCGGGCAACGCCAACGTAATCAGTTGGTCGCTCTTCTCGCCGGCCAACACGCTCGCGGCGCTGCTCGCAAATCATTTTCCGGAAGCCGACCAAATCGAGATCGGCGCGCTGATGTATGTCGCGCTGGTGCTGCTCGCGATCACTCTGGTGGTCAACATCATCGGGACCCTAATTCTGCAGCGCGCCGACGCGGGCCTTAAGGGGCTGCGTTGATGGCGGCGACGCCAACACGCCCGGCGGCTGCGCCCGTCGAAGTGGATCTCGAGAGCCTGAAGCACTCACTCCGCCGTCCGCGCACGCTCTTTAGCTACCTGATGAGCCTGCTCACCGGCGCTGCCACGCTCGCGGCGCTTTTCCCTTTGTTTTCGGTGCTTTATATGCTGGTCGTCCGAGGCACCGCGGCGCTCAGCCTGGGCACGCTACGCGATCTTCCGCCGGCCGCGATGACGGCCGGCGGCGGCTTCGGCAATGCCATCGTCGGTACGTTCGTTATTGTTGCTATAGCGACCCTAGTTAGCGTACCGTTAGGAATTCTGGCGGCGATCTATATCACCGAATTCGGCCCTGACACCAAGACCGCCTCGGCGGTGCGTTTCGCGGCCAAGGTGCTGACCGGTCTGCCGTCGATCCTGGCGGGGGTCTTTGCTTTCGCGGTCGTCGTGGTGATGACGGGGGAGTTTTCCGCCCCTGCGGGCGGAGTCGCACTGGCACTCCTGATGCTCCCGACGGTGCTGCTGACGGCCGAAGAGGCTATCAAGCGGGTGCCCTCGCGGATGCGGGAAGCGGCAATCGGAATGGGCGCAACGCCGACCCAAGTGGTGACCAAAGTGATCGTGCCGACCGCCGCGCCGGCGATGCTGACCGGCGTGATGCTCGCGGTGGCGCGCGCCGCCGGGGAAACCGCGCCGCTGCTGTTTACCGCGCTGTTCAGCAATTTCTGGATGAGCCGGACGGCACCCGCTTTCCTGCCCAAGACGATCGGTGATCTGATGAAGCCGACCGCGTCGCTGGCGGTCATGATATACAACTTCTCCGGGTCGCCATTCGAGAACCAAATAGCAATGGCGTGGACCGCCGCGCTGGTGCTGGTGGTGATCGTCCTGGTGTTCAACGTGGTCGGCCAGGCCCTGGCCGGACGATCCGCCGACTAGCTGATGGAGACAGGCATGCCACTTACACCGGTGACTACTAACGGACATACGAACGGCGCGCCCGAGCAAATGTTACAGGACGGCACGCTTATCGATTGCAATATCGCCGAGCTTCACTATGGCAAGTTCAAGGCCGTGCGCGACGTCGCGCTGAAGGTAAAGAAAGGCACGATCACCGCCTTCATCGGGCCCTCGGGATGCGGCAAGAGCACCGTGCTGCGCTGCCTCAACCGGATGAACGACCTGGTGCGCGGGTTCCGCCTCAAGGGGCACGTTATCTTCCGCGGCCAGGACATCTACGCCTCCAGGGTCGACCCGGTCGCCGTGCGCCGGCATATCGGGATGGTATTCCAGCAGCCCAATCCGTTCGCGATGAGCATCTTCAGGAACGTCGCCTTCGGACTGCGCCTGAACCGCTACAAGGGCGCGGTCGCGGACAAGGTCGAGGCGGCGCTCCGCCAAGCCGCGCTGTGGGACGAAGTCAAGGACAAGCTGCGCACCAGCGCGCTCGCGCTCTCCGGCGGCCAGCAACAGCGGCTATGTATCGCGCGCGCGGTCGCGACCGAGCCGGCGGTGCTGCTGATGGACGAACCGTGCTCGGCGCTCGATCCGATAGCGACGCGCCGGATCGAAGACCTGATGACGGAGCTGAAAAAGAAGTACACCATTGCGATCGTCACCCACAATCTGCAGCAGGCCAAACGCGTCGCGGACGTGACCGCGTTTCTGTACGTGGATACCTCCGCCGGCGGCCGGACTGGCTATATGGTCGAGTACGGGCCGACCCAGGCGATTTTCGAGAATCCCCGGGAACAGCACACCAAGGAATATATCCGCGGCGAGTTCAGTTGAGCCTGGACACGAGCCAGACTGACTACACGTCAGACTGACTATCCGGGATGAGACACTCGGTTGCAGGTGGGCGCCCGAACAGGTGCCGCGCCGGCGGATGCGGCTGCGCCCGGAGTTTGTGAGTTTATATTTCTTCGGGTCATCCCGAGCGAAGCGGGTCTGCGAGCGGAGTCGAAGGACCTCGCCCGGTCCTCCGCGCGTAATCCGCGATTTCGGAATTTTGGTGATGAGTCAGAATCGACCATGTGGCGCTCGGGTCATGCGCTGGACTCCTATTATCTCGGGTTGATGCGCGGAGGACCGCGCAAGATCCTTCGACTACGGCAGCCTGCGCTCAGGATGATCGAAGAAAAGAGCCTCTCCGAAGAAGCCGACTCGCATGGCTCAAAAAATTCACGACCTCTCAGGATGACACCAGCCCACAGAGATCGAAAAGTCACAAACTCTCAGGCAGGCTTTTTCGGCGCCGGCGGCACTCCGGCCTCGAGCTCGAGCGGGAGCTCGAACTTTATCGCCTGCGGCGCCTCGCACACCGTGGCGCTGCACGGCTGGAACTTAAGCGTGCCGGCGATCTTGTACGGCCCCGGCGCAAGCGTCTTGCCGAAAGGCTCCATGAATTTCGCCGGCATCGGCGGGCTCCACTTGATCCCGAGCCGGCCGGTCGCGCGAACCTCGCCCTCATACACCGGGAGCGTTTCGCCGAGCGCCTCGAGCCGCATCGGCTTGGCCGCCGGCAGTTCGATCGATTGTTCGCCGACGATCGGGCTTTCGAAAATCAATTCGGTTGGCCGATAGCTGCTCGGTAGCGGCTTTCCATAAATGTGCCAGCCCGGGCGCAACCGGATATGGAGCGCGGTCGCCAGCTCCTGGCCGGGAAAGCAGCCATCGGCCGAGAGCGTGACGGTGGCCGTGAGCGCGCCGGCCTCGATCTCGACCGAGTTCGTGGCCGTGGCGCCGTCGCCGTTGCGTAGCGCAAGCCCGCTCGCCGAAGGGCGATATTCGTAGCTCGGGAGGAACCGCTTGTCGCGCACGATACCGTCGGGCGTGATGAGGTAGTCGCCGGGAAACGGGATCCCGTACATCATCTTGTGATCTTCGGGGATGTTGGTGTTGAAGATTCCGAACGCGCGAATCACCTTGCTGCCGGCGTCCGACAGCAGCGGATATTCTATCTTGTAGGCCTCGCCGAAGGCGGCGAGAATCTCGCGCGAATCGTAGGTGATCGACGCGGCGTTGATTCCGGCGGCCCGTAGAGTCTTAAGCGACTGTTGCAGCTCGACGAGCTGGTTGCGGCAGTAGGGTCACCAATCGGCGCTGCGGCTGAAGACCAGCAGCAGGCCGCCCGGTCCTGTGAGATCCTTGAGGGTGCGGTTGTTGCCGTGCTGGTCGGGCAGCGTGAACTCGGGCACGCGCGCTCCGATTTCCGGCCCGGTACGATAGCCGTCGTTCTGCGCGGCGACGAATTGGCCCCACTCCGCGGAGGTGATATCGCGTCCCCCGGCGCCGAATTTGCGGATCACACCGTGGAGGATTTCAGCCTTGGCTTTTGCGTCCATAAGATTTAAGTCTCGCAAAGTGAGCCGAATTTTTCCAGCAATCGGCCCAGGCCTGGAAAGAGTTCGGGAAAACCGTGGTTGAATGCGCGCATCGCGCCCGACTACAATCCAAAGACGGGTTCGACCCAAAGCGCCGCCCGGGGCCGCGAGCTTCGCAAGACCGGCGAGATATCGAAACGGTCGGCTTCATCCAGACCAGCATGCCAAAAGATTCGTTCAACCGCGAAATCGACTACCTCCGAATCTCGGTTATCGACAACTGCAACCTCCGCTGCGTTTACTGCATGCCGCTCGAAGGCTTGCGCTTCCTGCCCCGCGAGGAACTCCTGACCCCGGCCGAGATCGAGCTGGTGGCGCGCGCGGCCGTCAGCGTCGGCTTTCGCAAGTTTCGCCTGACCGGCGGCGAGCCGACGCTTCGCGCCGACCTGCTCGAGATCGTCGAGCGCCTGGCGGCGGTGCCCGGACTCGGCGACCTCGCGCTTACCACCAACGCCCTGCTGTTGCCCAAGCTCGCGATGCCGCTTAGGGCGGCCGGCCTTAAGCGGATCAACGTCCATCTCGACAGCCTCAATCCGCTCACCGTCGAACGGCAGATGCGATGGGGCAGCTTCGCGCGCGTATGGGAGGGCATCATGGCCGCGGAGGCGGCCGGGCTGGTGCCGATCAAGCTCAACGCGGTGGTCGCGGCCGGCTACAACGAGGAAGACGTGGTCGACCTCGCCGCGCTGACGCTCGCGCGGGAGTGGCACGTGCGGTTTATCGAGCTGATGCCGCTTGGCGGCGGTGAGTGCGCGACGCTCTCAATCAAGCGCTACGTCTCCAATATCGAGACCCGGCGGCGGATCGAGGTGGCGCTCGGACCGCTGATGGAGTTCGAATCGAACAATCCCTCCGACGAGGCGCGCAACTACACCTTGCCGGGCGCGAGCGGCGTGGTCGGCTTCATCAGCCCGGTGAGCGAGCCCTACTGCGGAACCTGCAACCGGATGCGGCTTACGGCCGACGGCAAGTTCCATCTCTGCCTGCTGAACGACGACGAGATGGACGTGCGCAAGGCCATTCGCACGGGCGGAGGGATGGAAGCGGTGGCGCGGATCCTGGTGCGCGCGGTCGAGCTCAAGCCGACCGGGCATCACCTGCTCGAGGGGCGCTCGACGCGCGACAGGTCGATGTACCAGATCGGCGGCTGAGCCTGCCTTCGTGCCGCTCGGCGATATCCTAACGCCCAGGCCCCGAGTGCTGTTCGTCGGGATCAATCCGAGTTTGCGCTCCGAGGCGGTCGGCCATCACTTCGCCGGACCCGGCAATCCGTTCTGGCGTCTGCTATACGCGGCCCGGCTGGTCCCGGTCGAGCTGACCCATACGGAGGATCGCCGGCTGACCGAATTCGGCCTCGCGCTCACCAATCTCTGCCCGCGCGCGACGCGCGCCGCCGCCGAGTTGAGCCGTGAGGAGATCGAGCGCGGCAAGGGGCGGCTGCTGGCCAAGATTCGGCGTCTGCGGCCCGAGGTGGTCGCCTTCGTCGGCGTGACCATCTTTCGTGAGTTCTTCGGTAAGGTTCCGCCAAGGGCTTCAGGCCTGCCCGCCACTGAAGCCGCAACCGCCGGCGCCGGCGCCAAAATCGATTTGATACATGGCGCCAGGGTTTTCGTGCTGCCAAACCCAAGCGGCCTCAACGCGAGTTTCCCGGGCTTCAAACACAAGCTGGTATGGTTCGAGCGGCTACGCGAGTTTGTCGACACCGCGCCGCCTTTCCCGTCCGAGGTGTGATCGCCGCAGGCCGCTCAAGCCAGGGCCGTCGCAGCGCATCGTCCCGCAGAGCGCGGAAACCGGGTCCTTCGGCAGGCGCGCGATGAAATGCAAAGGGGCCGGCGTTTCCGCCGGCCCCTTTCTCCCCCCTTTCTAACCACTGCCCCCCCGTAACCTTTTTCCACTCCACCCCCGATTGATCACTCCGCGACCGTGAAGCTGGTCCGGCGCTTCCACTCGGCGGCGTCGATCGCGCCCTCGACCAGGGCCGAACAATCGATGCAGAGCAGCCGCAGGGTTTTCGATTCGATGGGCGGCGGCCGATCCGATTCGTCGTCCACCGCGACCACGAAACGGGCCGGCAGACGCTCACCATTGCGTTGGCAAAGCTCGCAATGCACCCAGTCGGGAGCACGCGCGAATGAGAGGCGCTTTTTGAAGATCGAACGATCCACGCTTATTTTTAGCCGCTCGTCCGATTGCGGAACGCGCTCCCCCGTGTGACGGCAAGAAGTCCTGCCGGCTTTGCTCGGTTGACCGACGCCGTTGCTGCCCTTGCGGTGCGTAAAGCATGCCGCGTGCCACCACGTACAATTCGCAAAAGTAACTTAACTGATTCTCTCCTTAGCACGACGCTCAGAGCCGCAACCGACCGTTGCCGCGACGCAACATCGCGATTCCGACCCGGGAACGTCCCCGATGGCAGCCGAGAAGCTCCCGCCGAAAAATAAGGCCCACGACTCTCGCGAGCCTTATCGTCGCCCGTGCCAAGGCCTTTCCCGCACGCGAAAGGTGCTCAAATGTGCCTCATTTAGCTAAATAGAGTTGCATTAGAGCGACACGAGAAATTAGACTTGCCACAGTTTTGGTCACTTAAATTATTCTTAAATTCTCTTTAACAGGCATTTTTAGGCTTTTTTCTTCTATGGCATGAACATTGCTCGTGCTCACTCACGTCTGGCGGACTCGCCGCCATTACGATCGAAAGCGAAGAGGTTGATTGATTGAATCGAGTTGCCGAAATGCGGGCTGCCGATGTGCGAACTGCTGAAACGCAAGTGGCCGAAACGCGAGGTGCCGAAACGAGGGACCGTTTGACCGCGAGCGTGGGCGCCCATGGGGCCGACGGCGACTGGCTCGACCTCACCCTGATGCGTCGCCCGGGACAGTTCGGCGAGATGGTCGTGGAATCGGCCGGCATGGTTGGGCTGATGCGCTCGCTCGCGCGCCTAAGCGCCCATCGCACGACCGTCCTCATCCACGGCGAAACGGGTACCGGCAAGGAGCTGGTGGCGCGCGCGGTGTGGCACCTGCGTGCCGAGCCGCGCGGGGCTTTCGTTACCTTCAACTGT
Source organism: uncultured delta proteobacterium (assembly GCA_963773975.1). Lineage (GTDB taxonomy): Bacteria > Desulfobacterota > Binatia > Binatales > Binataceae > JAKAVN01. Next base: position 12,886 of record CAVZDJ010000014.1, on the reverse strand, counting down.
TCCAACCTGGTCGAGACGCTGGCCGAATCCCAGCTCTTCGGCCACGTCAAGGGTGCGTTCACCGACGCCCGCGAGGATTCGCTGGGCTACTTCAGGGCGGCCGAGGGCGGGGTCCTGTTCCTCGACGAAATCGGCGAGATGCCGATGGGTTTGCAGGCCAAGCTTTTGCGCGCGGTCGAGTACCGCGAGGTCCAGCCGGTCGGCTCGACTCGGACCTACAAGGTCGGGGTGCAGATTGTGGCGGCGACCAACCGCGACCTGCGCAAGGCGGTGGAAGAGGGACGCTTTCGCGGCGACCTGTTCTACCGGCTCAACGTCGCCTCGGTGGTGGTGCCGCCGCTGCGCGAGCGGCTCGAGGCGTTCGACGCGATGCTGAGCCTGTTCGTGCAACGCTGCAATCGCGAGTTCGGCACCAGCGTCAGGTTCATCTCGCGCCGTGCGATGGCGCGTCTGCTCGCCTACCACTGGCCGGGCAACGTGCGCGAGCTGGAACACGCGATCCGCCGCGCGCTGCTGCTCAGCGACTGTGACCGTATCGATCTCGAAAGTTTCCCTGGCGACGTCCTTGCTGCGCGGATGCCTCCCCGGCCCGGCGTCGCCGCGACGGTTGCGTCCTCCCCTCCGCAATCGGTCGGGGCCGGACCGGCTCCTGCCTCTGAGCCGGTCCGGTCCACACCCGCCTCGCTGCGCGAGCTCACCCGTGACGCGCTGGTGAGCGCGCTCAAACACGCGCGCGGCAACCGGCTGCGCGCCGCGCGGATTTTAGGCGTCTCACGCACCACGCTCTACCGGATGCTCGCGCGCTATGGGCTTGAGAGCTTCGGCCGCGAGCGCGAGGACCAGGGCGAGGCCCAGCGCCAGGGTCAGCGCCACGACCAGTGCCAGAATCAAAATCAGGATCAAAATAATGAAGACGGCATCGCGGCGCGTCCCGGGCTCAGGCTCGTGAAGACATAATCCGATGGAAACTGCGGCGGCCTCCGGTCCCGGCACGCAGCGGACAGCCGCGCGCCGTCGCGGCGGCTTCGGTGCGCCGCTCCCGCGACAAGCGAGGAATCTCATCGCGAGCGTGATGCTGACCACGGCGGCGGGGTTGCTGGTCCCCCACGATCTTCTGGCTGGCGGCGTGACTACGCAGACCCGCCTGGAGACTCGACGCCGCCCATATGGTTTCCTACGGCCAGATGTCGGACTTACGGTGGAGCGCTCGCAGCCGAAGCCCACGCGCTGAATCCGGCATCCGCGCCGGGATGATCTTCGCCCGCGCGAGCGGTTGGTGCCGAGTCCACTCGCAGAAGACACGATTTAGTCACGCGGATAACCAAAATCGTTGAATGAAGACTATCTAATCGATTTATCTTCCTGCGACTGTTGATGCCATGTCTGCCAAGCGAATTTCAGAAGTCCGAGGCCTGAAGAGGCTTAAAAACATGTCCTGGCTTTCGGCGGAGCGCGCGGACAAACTCGCCCGTGTGCTGAGCGTGAGCACAGTGGAAGAACGCGAGATCATTTTCGATGAGAAAAATGCTCCCGAGTCCATCTATATCCTGCTCTCGGGTATCGCGCGCATTACCTGCCGCAACCGCAAGGGGCAACGCCGGTTGGTGTTCATCGTGGCGCCCGGAATGATCTCCGGGTTCCCGCTTCCCGTCAACGGAATCAGCTATGACTTTCGCTGCGAGGCGCTCACCGGTTGCCAGGTCGGAGCGATCGATTTGGAGGCGTTCATAAAAATCTCCCTCGGCATCCCATCGAACGACTTCAAGCACATGGCGCACAACTATCTGGGACGTTGGAATCTAGTCCAATTGCGTTGCTCGAACTTTTTGGGTTGCACCCTCAAAGAGCGTCTGGCGCTGGCTTTAATCGAACTAAGCGAAGATTTCGGAATCCGCTATAAAGATGGTTTGCGGCTTGGGCTTTCGGTGCGCCATAGCGATCTGGCGGAGTTGGTGGGAGCCTCGCGGCCGCGGGTCTCGGAGTACATGAGCCAGTACGAGCAGGCTCGCTTCATCGAACGAACGGATCGCCGGATGGTTGTACAGCGTGCTCGAATCGAGAGCTTCCTGTCGCAGGCCAGAGCCGTCCTGAGCGGCAGCGGACCCGCATAAGATTCAGTTTGTCGCGGTAAATGCTTATCCCGCTACAAGGCCGCGCGAGTCCTGTCGCGGACCGGCTCCTCAGTAATCGCCCTTGGGCGCGGGCGTCCTGTCCTGCGCGGGAGGCATCCCGGGGCCCGGCACGTCGGCACCCGAGGGAATTTCAGTTTGCTCCTGGATCTGGGCCGGCATGACTTCGGCCGGCGCGAGCGCGGCTCCTGCGGGCCCGGCTCCCATCACTTGAGGGCTGACGATCGGCGTCACGGCGATAGCCTGGGGCGCCTCTCCGGGACTCGGGACATAAGCGGTCGCGGGCGCCGGACTCTTCACGATCGACTGGGCGACTTCCTGCCGCTGGAACAGGCGCCACACGTCGTAGGGGGCCGGGGGATTGACCTGGCCTAAATTGACCGGGCCTTGCCCGACCGTCACTGCGCTCGCGATCACCGCGCCATGCTTCCCGCGCAAATCGTAAACGCCCTGAGGCAGCATGATCGAAAATGCGCCGTTGGCCCCGGTCCGCAAGGTGTAGAGGTTGCCGCCGATGCGCTCCTGGAAATGCAGCTCATGGCCGGCGAGCGGCTCTCCCGCCTCGGGCGCGGCCAGCACGCCCGTCACCGGGGTGGACATCTGCCAAGTGGCGGCCCCGGGCGAGGCCATGGCCGGCACGTTGCGATGCGCGATCTCGGAGGGCTCGCCGGAGTGCGACAACGCATTCGCCGCTCCGGCGCCGATCGCGGGCCTTGCCGTCAGCGCCGTGGTGACGCAGGCGATAACCAGCGCCGCTCGCGCAACTTTTGCCGCGATCATTTTCAGCCAGCGCAGCTTCTTCAGCCAGCGCATCTTCGAATCCATCATTGTCGTCGTCCTGCTCGTTGTCCTGGTCGTCGGCCTGAAATTTTCACCTTCGCCCGGACTCTACGTACCGCCCGTTTGTATCTGATGAAGCATCGGTCTAGCACTAATGCTGGACTTATGTTGAATCAAAGCGCCGCGCAGGAAAAGCGCATCGGGGAATCTCCACGCGATGAAAAAGGTGACGCTCTATCACAACCCTGGCTGAGGGAATTCACGCGGCGCGCTGGAGTTGCTGCGCGCGCGAGGTGTCGAGTTCGACATCGTCGAGTATCTGAAAACTCCGCTCCATCGCACCGCACTCGAACGCATCGTGGCGATGCTCGATACACCGCCCGCGGAACTGGTGCGCAAGGATCGCAGGTTTGAAGGACTGCAGCTGAAGCCCGGCGACTACCTCCTGGCCGAGGACGTGGTCGCGCTGTTGCTGAAGTATCCGGAGCTGATGCAGCGTCCGATCGTCGTCAAGGGCGATAAGGCGGTGATCGCGCGGCCGCCCGAGCGGATGCTGCCGCTGCTGGGCCTGGCCCGCTAGGACCCTGTGCCAGTCCGCTAAGACTTTGAGCCAGTCCGCTAAGACATCGTGTCGGTCTGAGCTAGGACGGTTTAGCGCCGGCGGCGGCGGCCTTCGCGTCGTGTCGCGCCTGGGCGCCGGGAGCGACCTTGGTGACCCGGCCGCTACGGATGCATCGGGTGCAAACCAGGATTCGTTTCACGCCGCCGCCAGCGGCCGTGCGCACCTCCTGCAGGTTGGGCTGCCATCGGCGCTTGGTCTTATTGTTGGCGTGGCTTACGTTGTTGCCGACTGAAGGGCGTTTGCCGCAAATCTCGCAGGTTCGCATCGATGGTTCCGCTGTTTCGCTTGATTGGGTCGATTGCTTGGATTTGAGCCGAACGCTCAGAGTATCCGCTTGAGCGGCGGGATAAAAGAGGCCGCCGCCCGGCGCTCGCTCCTGAAAGACCTGAAAAACTGAAAAAAGGAGGTCATCGCACGATGGCTATATTGTTGGACGGCAAGGTGGCGCTGATTACCGGCGCGGGCTCGGGTATCGGGCGCGCGGCCGCGCTTATCTTCGCGCGCGAGGGTGCCAGGCTGATGCTCTCGGATATCGTGGCCGAGGGCGGCGAGGAGACGCTCCGGATGGTCAAGGAGGCGGGCGCCGAGGCGCTCTTCGTGAAGAGCGACGTCTCGAAACTGGCCGAGGTCGAGGCGCTCGTCGCCAAGGTCGTTTCGACCTGGGGTCGAATCGATTGCGCGTTCAACAACGCCGGAATCGACGGCAGGATGGGCAAGGTGACCGAGTGCACCGAGGAAAACTGGCACCGCACGATCGCGGTCAACTTAAGCGGGGTGTTCTTCTGCATGAAGGCCGAGATCCCGCACATGCTCCGCCAGGGCGGCGGCGCGATCGTCAACACCGCCTCGGCCGCCGGACTTACCGGCTCGCCGGGACTGCCGGCCTACGTCGCGAGCAAACACGGCGTGGTCGGATTGACGCGCGCGGCGGCGATCGAATACGGGCGCGAAAAAATCCGGGTCAATTGCGTATGCCCGGGGCCGATCCGCACGCCGATGCTCGGGCGTTTGTTGAGCAGCCGTCCCGAGATGGAGCAGCGCTTCGCCTCCGCCGAGCCGCTCAAGCGCCTGGGCGAGCCGTCCGAGATTGGCGAGGCGGTGGCGTGGCTCTGCTCGGACGCGGCGTCGTACGTGACCGGCCACGCGATGTCGGTCGACGGTGGATACATGGCGAAATGAGCGGCGGCGCCGCGCTTGAGTCGGCGGCCCAAACATTCCATTCTTTTGCCATGCTTGGGCCATTTTTTGCTGATAGTTTTCGCCAAGCGCGGGGCCGGAGATGGCCGAGCGGCTGATCCATATTCTCCCCGAGCAGGTGGCGAGCCAGATTGCGGCGGGCGAGGTCGTCGAACGGCCGGCCTCGGCGCTGAAGGAACTGGTCGAGAATTCGCTCGACGCCGGCGCCCGCTCGATAGGCGTCGAGATCGAGCGCGGCGGCGCGGGCCTGATCGCGGTTGGCGACGACGGCTGCGGAATGGGCCGCGAGGACGCGATCCTCTCGCTCCGCCGCCACGCGACCTCCAAGATTCGCGATGCCGCCGACCTCGCGGCGATACGCACGATGGGCTTTCGCGGCGAGGCGCTGGCCTCGATCGCGAGCGTCGCGCGTCTTCGAATGATCACGCGGCGGGCCGCCGATCTCGCGGCAGTCGAAATCGCCGCCGACGGCGGCGAAATCTCGCTCACCCGCGAATGTGCCGCGGCGCCCGGCACCCGAATCGAAGTCCGCGAGCTTTTTTTCAACACCCCGGCGCGGCTCAAATTCCTGAAAACGATCGCGACCGAGCAGGGCGCCGCGGCCGAGGTGATTGCGCGCCTCGCGATTGCCCACTGGCGGGTCGCGTTCAAGCTCGCCGCCGAAGGCCGCGTGGTTTACGACCTGGCGCGCGCGGCCTCGGTGCTGGAGCGGATGCGCCAGCTGCACGGGGCGAAGGTCGCCTCGCGGATGCTGCCCTTCGACTCCCAGCACGCCGGCGCGCGGGTCTTCGGGCTGGCGACTCTAAGTCAGGACTCCTATCCGACGCCGCGGATGGTCTTCACTTTCGTCAATCGGCGCGCGGTGCGCGATCGCGTGCTCCAGCGCGCGGTCGCGCAGGCCTACGATACGCTGATCCCGCGCGGACGCTATCCCGCGACCGCGGTGTTCGTCGAGATGCGCCCCGAGGACGTCGACGTGAACGTTCATCCGATGAAGACCGAGGTGCGTTTTCGCAACTCGGGCGCGGTGTTCGAGGCGGTCTATCATGCGTTGCGCGCAAGACTCGCCGACCAGACTTCCGACCAGGTTTCGGATCATGCCGCCGACCGGACGCCTGGCGGCGCGCCGGCCGCCGTGGCGCAGCGTCCCGAACCTATGGGCGCGCTGATCGCACCTTCGGACACCCCGCCGGCGCTGCGCCTGGTGGCCGACGCGCCTGCCGCCGCGCGCGCCGAGCAGCGCGTGCTGGGTCTCGGCGCCCCAGGCCTCAAATGGAATTCGAGCACGGCGGCCGAGGTCGCCGCGCTCTACGACGCCCCGGACGCGTCCGCACGCGATGACCTATCTGGAATGGCTGCGCCGGCGGCGGCAATCAGTGGCGGTGCGCAAGTTATTCCGCTGGTCCATCCGGGCGACAGACAAATTTCCGAAAAGCCGATTCCGATGTACTCGCGGCTGCGGGTCGTCGGCCAGCTCTTCGCCGGGTATATCGCGCTCGAGAGCGACGACGGCCTTATCCTGGTCGACCAGCACGCGGCGCACGAGCGCGTCACGTTCGAGAAGCTGCGCGCCGAGCTGCGCGCGGGTGGTATCCGGGTGCAGGCGATGCTCACGGCGGTGCCAATCGAGCTCAATCCGGCGCGCGCCCCGCAGGTCCATCAGGCGCTCGGGGAGTTTCGCGCGATGGGCTTCGAGCTGGAGCCGTTTGGCCCGGCGACGCTTCTGCTTAAAGGCGCGCCCGCGGTTTTCGGCGCCGAGGGCGGCGCGCGGCTGCTGGCCGAGATGATCGACGCGATGGGCGAAGACGGTTATCGCTTGAGGGGTGCCACGGCGTTCGAGGATTTGCTCAAGCAGCTTGCCTGTCACGGCTCGGTGCGGGTGGGCCGCGTACTGCGGGAGCCGGAGATTTCGGCGCTGCTCGAAGAACTCGATCGCACCGAGTTCAAGACCAATTGCCCGCACGGCCGCCCGGTGCATATCCAATGGGGCCGCGGACTTATCGAACGGATGTTTCGCAGGTAACCGCTTTATGCGAATTCGGGACTCTTTATAACCTCTCCTTGTCCAAGGAGAGGTCGCAGCGAGCATCGCGAGCGGCGGGAGAGATCAGTCTGGATTTCCTTGTGCCACAGATATTTCGGCAAGGTCACGAAAATCGACCGTCGGACCTCTCCCTGACCTTCTCCTCGGACAAGAAGAGGGAACCAGAGTCGCCGGCGAAGCCCGCCGTTTCGCCGCGCGCGATTCGGGTCGGCTTTATCGTGGGGCCGACCGGTGTCGGCAAGTCGGCGGCTGCGCTAGTGCTCGCGGAGCGCCTCGATGCGGAAATCGTCAATGCCGACTCGCGCCAGGTCTACCGCGCGATGGACGTCGGCACGGCCAAGCCCGCCGCCGCGGATCGCCGCCGCGTGCCGCATCATCTGTTGGACATTCGCGCGCTCGACCAACCGCTCGACGTGGCGGAATTTCTAAACCTCGCGCGCGCGGCGATCGCCGAGATTGCCGCGCGCGGCCGCAAGGTGATCGTGGTCGGCGGCAGCGGCTTTTATCTACGCGTGCTGCGCGGCGGAATTTTCGCCGGACCGGCCGCCGCGCCCCAGGTGCGCCGCGAACTGGAGGCGCTCGCCGCTGAGCACGGAGTCGAATATCTGCACGCGCGCCTGCACGAAGTCGACGCTCCCTCGGCCGCGCGGATCGGTCATCGCGACCTCTACCGGATCATACGCGCGCTCGAGGTTTTCCGGCTGACCGGCTATCCGATAAGCGCCCATCAGCAAAGGCATCGTTTTGCCGCGCGCGAGTACGAGACGCTGACGATCGGGCTCGCGATGGAGCGCGGGAGGCTTTACGAGTCGATCAACCGGCGCTTCGACGAGATGGTCGCCCGCGGCCTCGTCGACGAGGTGCGCGCGCTGCTTAAGGCCGGATACGATCCCGGCAAGGCGCCGCTCAAGGCCGTTGGCTATCGGCAAATCGCCGCCGCCGTCGGCGGCGAGATGACGCTCGCGGAGGCAATCGAGCTCGCCAAGCGCGATACGCGCCGGCTGGCCAAGCGCCAGCTCACCTGGTTTCGCGCCGATCCCGAGATCGTATGGGTTGACGCGGAGCGCGGGCTACAGGAAGCTTTCGAGTTGCTCGGCGTATTTTTCGCGCGCGCGCAGGCGCAGAGCGGTTGAAACCCGGAACATCCTCATTATGGCGACGTCGACAAATTCCCGGCCGCGCGCGGCGAAGTCCCGTGTCGGCAATTTCGCCGCGGCCGAATCCGCCGCCGATGGACGGCATCCGGCTGCGAAGGATTCGGCCGCCGCGGCGGCGCCGGTCTCGGCCGCTCTGAGCGCGATCGAGCGCGTGCGCCTGGCGCGCAATCCCTCGCGTCCGCAGACTCTGGATTACGTCGAACAACTGGTGCGCGATTTTTTCGAGATTCACGGCGACCGCCGTTTCGCCGACGACGGTGCGATCGTCGCCGGCCTGGGTTACTTCGGACGCCGCGCGGTCGCGATCGTCGGCCATCAGCGGGGCCGCTCGACCCAGGAGCGGATTCGGCGCAATTTCGGCAAGCCCCATCCCGAGGGCTACCGCAAGGCGGCGCGGATGTACGATCTCGCGGGCCGCATGGGCCTTCCGCTCATCACATTCATCGATACGCAGGGCGCGGAGCCGGGGCTCGGCGCCGAGGAGCGCGGGCAGGCCGAGGCGATTGCCGCCAACCTGGAGCTGATGATGCGCCTTGAGGTCCCGGTCATCGCCTGCGTGATCGGCGAGGGCGGTTCGGGCGGCGCGCTGGCGCTTGGAGTTGCCAACGTCGTCCTGATGCAGGAGAACGCCTGCTACTCGGTGATCACGCCCGAGGGATGCGCGGCGATTCTGTGGCGCGAGGGCGGTCCGGAGCGGGTGGCCGACGCGGCCGCGGCGCTAAAGCTCTCGGCGCCCGACCTGCTGCGGCTGGGCGTGGCCGACGAGGTCGTGCCGGAGCCGCCGGGCGGAGCGCATCAGGATCTCCCGCGCGCCGCGCGCGAGTTGGGCCGCGCGATCGAGCGCCAGTTGGCGGGGCTCGCGCGGCTTTCGCCGATTCGGTTGCGCCGCGAGCGTGAAAAGAAATTCGCGGCGATGGGCTCGGTATTCGTCTCGGCGCGGCGCGTTGAAAATCAGCGCCCGTTGGGTTAGCCATTTGCCGATTCTCCGGTAGGGGCCGATTCTCCCGTATGGCATCATCCGATATGGCGTCGCCCGATATGGCTGCTCGTGAGATGGCCGCTAAAACGCGCGCGGCGCGAAAATCCAAAGAGCCCAGCGGCGGATCGCCCGGTGGCGCGGTGGCGCGCGTCGGCGAGGCAAATCCGGCAAGCGTGACAAATCCGGCAAGTTCAACCGATCTCGCCGGGCTCGATCGCCTGCGCGCGCAGATCGACGCGATCAACCTCAAGCTCGTGCGCCTGCTCAACCGGCGCGCGAAGGTCGCCCAGGCGATCGGCCATCTCAAGCAGGCCGGGGGCGCCGCGATCTATCAGCCCGCGCGCGAGCGCGCGGTGCTCGACAAGGTCTCGGCGCTTAACCCCGGGCCGCTTACCGGCGAGCATCTGCGGCGCATCTTCGTCGAGATAATTTCGGCCTGCACCGCGCTGGAGCATCCGCTGCGCGTCGCCTATCTCGGCCCCGAGTACACCTACTCGCACGAGGCGGCGCGGATGCGCTTCGGTTCGAGCGCCGAGTTCGCCGCCGAACCGTCGATCGCGGCGGTCTTCGCGGCGCTCGACACCTCGCGCGCCGACTTCGGCGTGGTCCCGGTCGAGAATTCCAGCGAAGGCTCGGTGACGCTGACGCTCGATTTGCTGATCGAAACGCCGCTGGCGATCATCGGCGAAGTGCTGCTGCCGATTCGCCACGCCCTGATGTCGCGCGCGGGCGACGCCGCGGCGATCGCGGTGATCTACGCCCATCAGCAGTCGCTCGGGCAGTGCCGCAACTACCTCGCGGCGAACTTTCCCCACTGCCGGCTCGAGGCGATGGCTTCCAACACGGCGGGAGCCGCGCGCGCGGCGGGCGAGCCCGAGGCGGCGGCGATCGCCTCGGAGGCGGCGGCGGCGCCCTATGGGCTTAGCGTGATCGCGCGCAATATCCAGGACTCGGCGCAAAACACCACGCGCTTTTTGGTGATCGGGCGCAATCCGGCCGGCCGCAGCGGCGCCGACAAGACCAGCGCGCTGTTCGCGGTGCGCGACGAGGTCGGCGCGCTCAACCAGGCGCTCAACATCTTCGCCCGCAACCGGATCAACATCACGAAAATCGAATCGCGCCCGCTGCGCTCGCGCCCGTGGGAGTATCTGTTTTTCGTCGACCTCCACGGCCATCGCGAGGACCCGGGGCTCAAGCGCGCGCTCGCCGCGCTCGGGCGTAAAGCCCTTTTTTTGAAAGTACTGGGATCGTATCCTGAGGGCAGGCAGCCCGCCCCATGATAAAAGCCGACGATCTGGTCCTGTCCGCGGTCGCAGCGCTCCATCCCTACGAGCCGGGCAAGCCGATCGAGGAAGTCCAGCGCGAACTGGGTATCGGCGAGCCGGCCAAGCTCGCCTCCAACGAGAATCCGGTCGGGCCGTCGCCGATGGCGGTGGCCGCGATTAGCGCGGCGCTCGGCGACCTCCATCGCTACCCCGACGGCTCGAGCTGGACGCTGCGGCACAAAATTGCGGCCAAGCATCGGGTCAGCCCCGATCGGATTTTCATGGGCTCGGGCTCGTGCGAGATCCTCAACCTGCTGGTCTATCTTTTTCTGCGGCCCGGCCTGAACGCGGTTATCGCGGAGCACTCGTTCGTGATCTACCAGCTTGCGATCGCCGCCTCGGGCGGCGCGGCCAAGGTGATTCCGCTCGACGAGGACTACGTGTTCGACCTCGACGCGATGGCCGCCGCGATCGACGACAACACGCGGCTGGTGTTTCTCGGCAATCCCAACAATCCGACCGGCACCATCTACCGCAAGGAGCAGTGGCATCGATTCCTTAAGCGCGTGCCCGAGCGCGTGGTGATCGTCGCCGATGAGGCCTACTTCGAGTTCGTGCGCGATCCCGAGTATCCCGATTCGATAAAGGATCACGACGGGCGGCGGATGCTGGTGACGCTGCGCACGTTCTCGAAGATTTTCGGCCTGGCGGGCCTTCGCGTCGGCTACTCGGTCGCGCGCGAGGACATCACGCGCCTGCTCAACAACGTGCGCCAGCCGTTCAACATCACCTCGCTCGGCCTGGTCGCGGTGGAGGCCGGGATGGACGATCACGAGCACGTGCGGCGGACACTCGAGGTCAACGCGAGCGGGATGGCTTATCTGGAGGGCGAGTTCCGTCGCTTGGGCCTGCGGTTTTTGCCGAGCCAGGCGAATTTCATCCTGGTCGAGGTGGGCGAGGGGCGTACGGTTTACGAAAAGCTCCTGCGAGAGGGGGTAATTGTCCGTCCGATGAATGGCTACGGGCTGCCACGGCACGTGCGCGTCAGCGTCGGGCTCAAGGAAGAGAACCATCGGATGGTGGCGGCGCTCGAACGCGCGCTCAAGAGTCAGGCTCCCGGCTAAGCGCGGTTTTCCGAAAATTAACAATTTTCGACGTGTCGAAACGAGCAAGGTCCCGGCCGATGTGGTAGTCTTTGGCGTCGCCCGGCGCGGTCCGCGGCTGTTTCGTCCCACGTTTTGACTTACCCAACACGCCAATTCCTGAACTCTCGATCCGGCCCGGCCGACGTTGCGCCCAGCGTTTTGGCTAACATTTCGCCGGGCATTTGGAACTGATGATCATGGCGGCGCTGTTCAAGCAAATGACCGTGTGCGGAGTCGGCCTTATCGGCGGCTCGCTCGCGCTAATCGCCAAGCAAAAGGGCCTGGTCAAGCGCGTGGTCGGCCTGGGCCGCACGCAAAAGAACCTCGACGTGGCGCTTAAGCGCGGGATTATCGACGACGCGACGCGCGATCCCGCGGCCGCCGCGCGCGGCGCCGACCTGGTAATCCTGGCGGTGCCGATACGCACGATGCCCGAGACGCTGGCCGTGATGACGCCGTATCTGCCGCCCGCGGCGGTGATAACCGACGTCGGGAGCGTCAAGGGATGGGTGGTGCGGGCGCTTGAGCCTTTGCTCGGCGCGCGGATGGCGCTGGTGGGCGTGCACCCGGTGGCCGGCAAGGAGACCACCGGCGCGGGCGCCGCGGACGAGCGCCTGTTCATCGGTCGGCGCACGATAATCACGCCCTCGGCACGCAGCACGGCCGACGCGATCGAACGGATCGAGCGGCTGTGGCGAGCAACCGGCTCGCAGGTGGAGCGGATGGCGCCCGATGAGCACGACGAGATCCTCGCGCGCGCAAGCCATCTGCCGCAGGTGGTCGCAAGCGCGCTCGCGGCGGCGCTTTGCGGCGCGCGGGTGGGCGAGCACGAGGCGGCGGCTTACGGCGCCGGCGGGCTCGGCGATACCACGCGAATCGCGGCGTCCTCGGCCGAGATGTGGCGCGATATCGTGCTGACCAATCGCGAGGCGATCCTGGCGGCGCTGGGGCTTTTTCGCGGCGCGCTGGACGAGTTCGAGCGCGCGATTGGCGCGGGCGACGTCGCGCGCTTCGAGGAAGTTTTCAACCGCGGACGCGCGATGCGCGAGGGGCTCAAGTGACGCGCTCACGTCCGGTGGTGGCAATCGACGGCCCGGTCGGCGCGGGCAAATCGACCGTCGCGCGGCACCTGGCCGAGGCGCTCGGTTTCGAGTACGTCAATACCGGCGCGATGTACCGCGCGGTCGCGGTGGCGGCGCGCGCCGCGGGAATCGGCGGCGACGATGCCGAGGCCGCACGCAAGCTCGACGCCCTCCTCAAGACGGCGCGGATCGATTTCTCAGGCGGACGCATCATGCTCGACGGCCGGGACTTGAGCGACGAGATCGGATCGCCCGAGATGAGCGAGAGCGCGTCGCGCCTTTCCACCCTCGGCGTGGTGCGGGCGCGGATGCGCGAGTTGCAGCGCGCGGCCGGCGCGCGCGGCGGGGTGGTGATGGAAGGCCGCGATATCGGCACCGCGGTCTTTCCCGACGCCGAGGTCAAATTTTTTCTCGACGCCAGCGCGGAGGTGCGCGCCGAGCGGCGCTGGCGCGAGCTTACCGCGCGCGGGGTCACGATCACGCTTG
>CAVZDJ010000013.1:0-68775 GCA_963773975.1 uncultured delta proteobacterium | reverse complement strand
CCATTGGCGTGCGCGTACGCCGAACGGCGAGCGCTCAACTCCAGATGACCTTCCGCCTAGACGGAGATATTCGGCTGATTCAAGTCCCTTCGCCGGGCGCCCCGTGTATCGCTACACAGCTCTGGCGCCACACCTGTTTCGAGGCCTTTATCGCGGTACCAGGGCAACCCGCGTACCACAAATTCAACTTCGCCCCGTCGGGCGAGTCGGCCGTCTTCGCCTTCGACGCCTATCGCAACGGCGGTCTGCTCGCGAACGAAATGATGCCCCCGCACATTGCCGTGCGCTCTACTGACAGCCGACTCGCACTCGACGCCGTCGTCCGGCTCGATAGCCTGTCTGACGTCCATCCTTGTGCTTCGCTGCGTATCGGGCTTTCGGCGGTTATCGAGGCGAGCGACGGGATCTCGTACTGGGCGCTTCGCCATCCAGCCGACAAACCGGATTTTCATGACGCCGATGGCTTCGCCCTGCTGCTCGACCCGCCAGGCCCCCCGGGGTTATGCTCGACCCCTTGAAGTTCGGCGTCGAGTGCTAAAATGTAAACTTGATGAAGGACCCCCAACCACGTGGTCTCAGCCGTCGGCGCGTGGAGCGGCTTTTATCCGAGACGAAGTATGACCGTTCCGCCGGCAGCCGAATCGACGTCCTCTCCGCCGCTTCCTTGGACACTCTTACAAGCCAAATCCGCTGATTGGCACCGCCGATACATCCGAAGTATTCACGGCCGCTCTCAATCGATCGACTGCGTCACGTACATCGAAACAATTTTGGCGCTCGCGCGCGCTTCGAACATTGATGACTTCATCGAATGGCTGCGAAAGATTCGATATGACCAAGGCCGTGTTCGATGGGAACGGCGAAATCACTATATGACGCGGTGGATTCGCAACAACGTACGCGAAGGTATAGTCAGGCCGGTTTCGGTGCCGGCGGTTCCGATAATCAGCCGGGAACGCGTTCTGAATGTCGTACCCGGACTCGCCACACAGCGGACTCGCTTGAAATGCGTACCGAAGCTGGCGGTGCGGCGGCTCGCACCGCATTTACAGAGCGGCGATCTTATTTTTTTCGCGTCCACACGCAAGAATCTCGACGTGTTTCATGCCGGAATCATCGTGCGCGAGGGCAAAAGCCTGTCATTCGTCACGCGTCGCGCAGCCAGGGCCTGGTCGTGGAACAGCAGTTGAGCGAGTTTCTCAAGGCAAATCGGATGGCCGGCGTCATTGTCTTGCGGCCGCAAGGAGTTACGCGACGCATTGCGCCGCGCAGCGGTGGCGTGAAGCGGCGGGGTGTAAGGTGAATATCGTCTATCCAAAAGACTACTCATCCGCGAGCATTCAAGGGCTCGTCGACGGCGCCGATTCCGAGGTGCTCTGTTTCGGTGATCCGCGTGTGGACATCGAGCCCGGGCCGCACATGTTGATCGAATGACGCGGGTCATCCGTGAAACCGGCGCCGGCTGGGTCTATGCCGACGCCGCGGGTCATCCCCGGATCGACTATCAGAAGGGGAGTATCCGCGACGGTTTCGACTTCGGCCCGGTGCTTGGCGTGTCCGTTGAGGCCGCGCGCGAGGCGGGAGTCGACAGCGCCTGGAAATGGAGGAGCTGCGACCTGCGGTTGAGGATCTCGGAAAAACACGCCATGGTGCGGATTCCCGAACCGTTGTACAGCGCGTCGACGATCGATGCGCGGCCGACGGGTCAAAGGCAATTCGACTATGTGGATCCGCGCAATCGCGAATACCAGATCGAAATGGAACGCATCGCGACCGCGCATCTCAAACGAATTGGCGCCTGGTTGGAGCCGCGTTTCGAGAAAGTTCCAGCCGCGGCGGAAACGTTTCCGCTAAAGGCCAGCGTCGTCATCCCGGTTAAGAATCGCGAGCGCACAATTCGCGACGCCGTTCAAAGCGCGCTGGCCCAGAAGGCCGATTTCGAATTCAACCTGCTCGTCGTCGATAACCATTTGACCGATCGGACGACGGGAATCCTGCGCGGGATCGGCGATTCGCGGGTCAAACACATCGTTCCCCAGCGCGGGACCATGGGAATCGGCGGATGTTGGAACGAGGCGATTTACTCCGCGGACTGCGGACAATACGCAATCCAGCTTGATTCCGATGACCTCTACATCGACGACGGCGTGCTGCGCCGGATCGTTGCGGAACTTGAAGCGGGACCTTATGCGATGGCTATAGGTTCGTATACGATGGTCGATTTTTCGTTGAAGGAAATTCCGCCCGGGCTAATGGACCGTCGCAAGTGGAGCCGCCAGAACGGCAGAAACAATGCACTTCGGGTAAACGGTCTGGGCGCGCCGCGCGCATTCAATACGTCGGTGCTGCGCCGGATTGGATTTCCGAATGTCAGCTATGGTGAGGATTACGCCGTAGCGCTGCATATCAGCCGCGACTATGAAATCGCCCGGATCTACGACTCGGTTTATCTTTGCCGCCGTTGGGAAGGCAATAGCGATAGCGCCCTGCCGCTCGAGGCTGCGAATCGATACGATGCGTATAAGGACTGGCTCCGAACCATCGAGATTCAGGCGCGAATGCGGAGATGATCCAGGAACTGGAGGAACTGTTTAAGCGGCAGGCGCGGGCATGGCCGCAGCTTGCACAAGGCCTTGAAGGCCTCGCGCGGGCAAAGACACGCCCGGTCCGGATCGATTGGTTCGACATTTTCATCCGTCACATTCCCCATCGTGTGCGCAGTACCACGGCGGCTGTCGACCGCGAGTCCGTCGCGAAACGCCCCTGTTTTTTATGTGCGGGAAATCTGCCTGCGGAAGAGGAAGGGATGCGGTTTGATCGAGGATTCACGATTTACTGCAATCCGTTTCCAATCGTGGATCGTCACCTCACGATCGCTCACCGCGATCACGGCTCGCAGCGCATCGCAAACCAGTTCGGCAATATGCTGGACCTTGCGGCGGCTCTGCCAGGATATTTCATCATCTATAATGGCCCGGAATGCGGAGCGTCCGCACCGGACCATCTGCACTTTCAGGCGGGCGCGCGGATTGTTCCCGATCGAGCAGGACACCGCTGGGCTGGCGGACGGTACCGTGGCGAACTACGGAAGAAAGGTGTTTCTATTTCGTGGACGGGATCGATCCGCTTTGATCGATCGAATGGATCGCGCCCTCGAGCTGCTCGCGACAACGACCGGCAAGCCGGCAGAACCCCTGGTCAATATCGCGGTCTTTCATGAGAAAGCGCGATGGGTCACGTATCTGTTCCCGCGCGGAAAGCATCGGCCGGAGGTTTTTTACACGGGCGAACTCACGGTCAGCCCGGCATCGATCGATCTGTGCGGAATATTTGTCGTGCCGCTGGCGCACGATTTTCGAAAAGGTCACGGGTGACGCGATTGCCGCAATTTTTCGCGAGGTCACTTTGCCCGACGGTCAGTTTCGGGAGGTCGCCGAGAAGCTGGAGAGTGAGCGTTGAACGTTTGCGTAGGGCTGCTTGAACGACAATCCGCCGTTGAAGTGAAGGTATTGACCGGCGGCGGGTTTACCGATCCGAGCGGCAAGACCTACAGTCCCGGGCGCTACCGGTTTACTTCCGAAGTCACGCTTACTCCGTCGGACCCGGCATCGTGCGCGTTTGCGCTCGACGGCATCACGATCGGAATCGGATTCCATTGGGAACGCAAGGAGCGCCAGGTATTTGTGGGGCTTTTCGCCTGGTGCAAACGCCGGCCGGCCTCACGCTGATCAACGAGGTTTCGCTCGAACAGTACGTCACGAGCGTGATTTCATCCGAGATGAGCGCGTCCTGTCCGCCTGAACTGCTGAAAGCGCACGCGGTGATTTCGCGCAGCTGGCTGCGGTTTCCGAAAGCCAATCCGGCGCGCTCCGGAAAAGGGCGGAGCCAGGGTCTCGATTCGCACGAAATCCTCCGCTGGTATGGCCGCGAGGCGCATCCGGATTTCGACGTGTGCGCCGACGATCACTGCCAGCGCTACCAGGGCATCACGAAAGCGTTCTCTGCGGCCGCGGCCGAAGCGGTTCGCGCGACCGCCGGCGAGTTTCTCCGTTACAAGGGCGCCATCTGCGACGCGCGATTTTCCAAGTCATGCGGCGGAATAACCGAGCGCTATGCCAGAGCGCCTGGGAAGACGAAGATATTCCATATCTTGAGTCTGTCCATGACGGCCCGCCGCAATCGCGTCCTTACAGCCACGATGAATGGATACGCTCCAACCCGCCGGCATACTGCAATACGGACGATTCGGAGTTGCTTTCGCGCATCCTGCCGGGATTCGATCAGGAGACCCGCGATTTCTATCGCTGGCAGGTTGCGTATACGCCCGACGAACTCGCCGATCTCTAATAGGATCCACGCTCGCCGTGGACCTTGGTCCGATTCGCGACGTACAGGCGCTCGCGCGTGACCGTCGGGCCGAATCTATCGATTGAAGGTAACCGGCGAGCGCGACAGTTTCATCATCGGCAAGGAACTGGAAATTCGGCGCAGCTTATCGCGCACGCATCTATACAGTTCCGCATTTGTCGTGGGCAAAGCGCCTGGCGGGTTTGTCTTGCGAGGAGCCGGCTGGGGACATGGTGTCGGGCTATGCCAGATCGGTGCGGCGGTCATGGCAAATGCAGGCAAGACTTACCTAGAAATCTTGCAGCATTACTATCGTGGAACCACTGTAGGCGTCTGATGGTTTGCTCGCGCGCACTCATCTGAGCAGCCGAACCCGGTTCACTGGGTTTTATGTCCTGGCGCGAATCGCAAATCCGTGAGTACCCTGCTTCTTGACTCTGACTGGGTCCGGGGGAGGAAACTTCCCTTGGCAGACTCGTTGCATATCGAATGGTATCCAAAGCGTTAAGCGCGCTTCTGCGTTTGTTCAATTTAAAAACAACAGGAGATACCAGGAGATACAATGACGACGATCGAAAAATCAATCTTTCATACCCTCAATGATCGACAAACCCGAATCAACTTCAGATGGAATATCAGCCGGACGGCATGATGGAAGATGCGGCTGACGCCCTTGGGATCGTTACCCGGCGGATTGAAAAAAGATCTCGAGCGCTTCAAAGAATTTATCGAGTCTAACAGCAGCGAGACTGGGGCCTGGCGCGGCAGAATTCAACACGACGCCTGATCCGGTCGCAGATTGCGCAAGGGTGGGATCGCAAGCGCAGGCGCCCGCTGGCTGCCGCCCTTGCAACGTTCGTAATGACTACTCGATATCGTTCAGCGAGGGCGTCGGATTCGCGCTCGGGTGCGATTGCGAGGGCATCCCTGGGAGCTTGCCGGTCTTCTCGTACTGGTAACCCGCGTAGCCCAGTGAGCCGAGCGTCGACCCCACGAGATCAATGCGGGACATCCTGCTATCCCGAGAGCGAGTATCGCCAACCCGCCTACCGCGAGCCATTGCCACGGCCTGCGCTTCATCGGCATCTCGGCTTCGCCGGTCCGCGGCGCGAGCGCAGCACGAATACGGTGTTGGGGACTCTGTTTGGTGGCGATGTTCGATACCGGCCAGGCGCGAGCTCACTGCTTGTGGGAGGTGGCATGCGAACGTCGTCGGGTTCCTCCATTCATCCCTTCATTCACCCCGGATTGCGCGAATTTTGTTGTCTGAAGGCGCTCGGATTTTTCAGACATCCATTGCAGTATAACGTCCCTGCGGAATCGCCACTCGCTACCGATTCGGAAGCTTGGAATCTTGCCTTCTCTAAGCAGCTTGTAAATCGTGGATGGGTGGACGCGCAACAAATCGCACAGTTCCTTCAGCGTCAGCACTTCGTAAGTCGTTGCCATAACCCTTTTTGAGACTCCTTCGCTGGAAAATCGAGATATAGCGGGATAAGGCGGCAATAGCCGTGCCGCAAAAAAAACTCGCCTGGTTAGGAGCTTAACCACACACGCTGGACTCGGATCGGTAGGATTTACAGGATAAGCCTTGGGTGCGGTCAGAAGTTTCCATCGGATGTCGAAAGCTTTTCCGGACGATAGATGATGGGTAGATTGGCGTGAGAAACGGTCGGTCGATAGCTCGAAACGCAGCGGCCGTGATCGTGACCAGGGAGACTACGCACCGCGCGAACGAGGCCCGAGGAGGACATCGTGACGACCCCGACCGAGGAAACCGTCCATGCGGCGGGCGCCGCAATCGCCGTGATTCGCGGCGGCGCCGGCAAATCGCTGCTCGTTCTGCACGACGAGCTTGGCTATCCGGGCTGGCTTTCGTGGAATGAGCGGTTGGCGCAGCAGCGTGCGCTGGTAATTCCGCTCCAGCCCGGATTCGGCCGGACCGGACAGATCGATTGGATTCGCAGCTATCGCGACCTGGCCGGATTTTACTCGCAAATCATCCGCGAACTGGACGCCGCGCCAATCGACGTGATCGGCTTCTCGGCGGGCGGGTTTATCGCGGCGGAAATGGCGGCAGCCGACCCGCGGATTTTTTCCCGGATGGTGCTGGTCGCGCCGATGGGCATAAAGCCGAGCGACGGCGAGATCATGGATATTTTTGCTCTGACGGTGCGCAATCATCTGCTCGCCACCGTCGCCGATGCCGCCAACACCGCGGAATTCACTAAGGCCTACGGCGCCCACATGACGCCCGAGCAGTTCGAGGCGTTCGAAGACGCGCGCTCCGCGACCGCCCGCCTCGGCTGGGAGCCGTTCATGCACAATCCCAGCCTGCCCTACCTGCTACGCGGGTTGAAGATCCCCACTCTGCTCGTCTGGGGCACGCGCGACCGGATCGTGCCGCGGGGATGTATCGACGCGTATCGCGCTGCGATCGAGGATGCGCGGGTCGCGCTGGTCGAGGGCGCGGGACATCGCCCGGAGATCGAAAATCCGGCCGAGTTCGATCGCCTCGTGCGCGGGTTTCTCACGGCGTGAGCCAGTGAAAAGTGAAACAGTGAAACAGTGAAACAGTGAGCGAGGGAGATCGCACGGGACGATTTGCAAAGGAGTTCGTGGATGCAGGTTGGCTATTTTACCGAGCGGCCCTATCGATGGCTGCCGGAAGAAGAGATTCTCAAAAACGGCGGGTTCTTCGGCGTCTCCAACAGGTTATACGACCGTGAAAGGGCCGCTGACGACTACCATTACTATCTCGACGAAAACTGCTACGCCGAGGACCTTGGCTTCGACGTAGTCGCGCTCAACGAGCATCACGGCAACCCGATTTGTATGGGGTCGGTGATGAACGTCGAGGCCGCCGTGCTGGCCTATCGCACCAAACGGGTGCGCCTTGTTTTAATCGGCAACCCGTTGCCGGTAATCAAACATCCGCTGCGGATGGCCGAGGAGCTGGCCGAGATCGATCTGATCTCGCGCGGACGCCTGGTCACCGGATGGGTGCGCGGCGCGGGCAGTGAGCAGTTCTTCAACAATGCCAATCCTGCTTACAACCGCGAGATGTTCAACGAGGCGCACGATTTTATCGTGCAGGCCTGGACCCGGCCTGGCCCGTGGCGCTATGAGGGCAAGCACTTCCACTATCGCCATGTGAATCCGTGGGCGCTCCCTTTCCAGAAACCGCATCCGCCGATGTGGATTCCGGGCACGCTCAGTCCCGAAACCGTGCAATGGTGCGCCGAGCATCGTTATCCGTACATCGGCCTGGGCACCCCGCTCGCACCAACGTGCGACCTGTGGGACTTCTACGCTGATGAGGCCGCCAAGCATGGCTACCAGGCGGGACCCGAAAACTTCGGCTATATGGTCGCGACCGTACTGGCCGAAACCGAGGAAAAAGCCCAGGCGCTCGCGGAAGGGTTCGTGTATGGCGGCGGCCAGAATGCGTTTTCCGCGCCGCAGTACACGATGCCGCCGGGCTACAATTCCAAGGCCGCGATCCGGATACTCGCCAAACAACAGACCAGCGCGTGGCTCGGCATCAGCGGCGAGAAGGTGAGAGAGCAGATGCACGGCTCCGAGACCGGAGCGATCGACTACGCGGAGATTCGCCGCAAGCTGC
The DNA here is from genome assembly GCA_963773975.1 of uncultured delta proteobacterium. GTDB lineage: Bacteria > Desulfobacterota > Binatia > Binatales > Binataceae > JAKAVN01. Next base: position 60,803 of record CAVZDJ010000013.1, on the reverse strand, counting down.
ATGCCGCACTTCTGCGGGGTCAGCAGAACATGCAGGTGATCGCTGGCACGCCGGAGAGCGTCATCCCGAAGATCAAAACCATCATGAGCGTACTGCGTATCGGCATATTCATCATTCTGAGTATCCAGGGGCCGGTTGCCGATGACGATCGCCGCACCAGCATGCGACTGTTCGCCCAGCAGGTAATACCCGCGCTCAAGGCGCACGCAAAGAAGATAGACCTGCTCGATCCTTTCGAGCGTAAGCCCGGAAGCGTGAAGCTGGTGCCCGGCGCCGGGCGTGCCCCAGTCGTGGATCGCGAGCGGTTGAAGGACTTGGTCTTGAAGTAAATCCCTCGGGGCGCGCGAGATTCGAAATCGCAGCCAAAGAGATTTTACGCCAAGCCTCAGTCGTATCGATTGCGCCGACGCGCGCAGTCCCCACGGCGTCGCGAACGGGTCAACAGTATCCGCGACATTATCGTGCTCGAATGCTGACCGCGCTAATGGACTCCGAGGGCTAATCTGGGAGGACAGGCCATTAGCCGAGCTTCGTAAATTTTGACGTCCCTTGTAAATCGTGCAAACGGCAGTGTAAATTACGCCGTTTGCGTCTTTCCTATAACGCGATATTAGCAACTAAGAGTGCTTTCGAGATGGAATGTCAATTGCATACCGTGATTGGCTTTCACTTGGACGGCTTCGTGCCGTCCTGAGCGAATTTTCGCGTTAGTTCGTCGCGGCTGATCGCCGATTTCTCGTGGGGGGAGGGGTGCGACGCGATCTTTCTCGATTTGGCGCCCGGTTCGACGATATACTCGACTCTCCGGGGTTTGCTGCTGAAATCGCGCAAAATCTCGAAAACCGCCCGCTCCATCTTGACGACCCTTCCCTAATGCTCGCCGAGCCGATCTCGTCCGCCGGCTACGCAGACCGTTCGCCTCACTTTACTGCCGCGGTGATTGATTTTGGAGTTTCGATCTCGCCCGGTCTTTGTAACGTCATACCAATCTGCCCAGGACTCATCAGTTAGCAGGAGATTCAGATGCCGGAAGAGTCACTGACCCCAAGAGCGGAGCGACAGGAGCCCGCGAGTGCCAATGAGTTGTCGGTAATCCTGGCCGCGCTCACTGAGCTGCAGCGCGGCAACGCCTCGGTGCGCTTGCCGGCGGAATGGACCGGCATGTTCGGCAAAATAGCCAAGACCTTCAACGACGTAGTTGAGCATAACGAAAGCATGTACGGAGAGTTGGAGCGCCTCAGCCGGGTAGTAGGGCGGGAAGGCAAGCTCAACAAACGCGCATCGGTCGGATACGTACGCGGTTTTTGGCGTGATTCCATCGAGTGCGTCAACGGTCTTATCGACGACCTGGTGCATCCTACAACCGAGACCGCGCGCGTGATTGGCGCGGTGGCCCAAGGCGATCTCGGGCAGACGATGGCCCTCGAGATCGACGACCGGCCGTTGCAGGGTGAGTTCCTGCGCACCGCGAAGACCGTCAACAAGATGGTCAATCAACTCGGCTCGTTTGCCTCGGAGGTCACGCGCGTCGCGCGCGAGGTCGGCACCGAGGGCAAACTTGGCGGCCAGGCCAAAGTGAAAGGCGTCGCGGGAACCTGGAAGGATTTAACTGACAGCGTCAATTCGATGGCCGGCAACCTGACCGGCCAGGTCCGCAACATCGCCGACGTCACCACCGCGGTCGCGACCGGCGACTTGTCCAAAAAAATCACGGTCGATGTCAAAGGCGAATTCCTCGAACTGAAAAACACCATCAACACCATGGTCGATCAGCTGCGCTCGTTTGCGGCGGAAGTCACCCGCGTCGCGCGCGAGGTCGGCACCGAGGGCAAGCTCGGCGGCCAGGCGCGAGTCGAGGGCGTTTCGGGAACCTGGAAGGACCTGACCGACAGCGTCAATTCGATGGCCGGCAACCTGACCGCGCAGGTGCGCAACATCGCGCAGGTGACCACGGCGGTGGCCAACGGCGACCTGTCGAAGAAGATCACGGTCGACGTGAAGGGCGAAATCCTGGAGCTGAAGAACACCATCAACACGATGGTCGATCAGCTCAGCTCATTCGCCTCGGAAGTCACGCGCGTCGCGCGCGAAGTCGGTACGGAAGGACGGTTGGGCGGACAGGCCGACGTCAAAGGGGTCGCGGGCACGTGGAAGGACCTCACCGACAGCGTCAACTTCATGGCGAGCAACCTGACCGGCCAGGTGCGCAACATCGCCGACGTCACGACGGCGGTCGCCAGCGGCGACTTGTCCAAGAAGATCACGGTCGACGTGAAGGGCGAGATCCTGGAGCTGAAGAACACCGTCAACACGATGGTGGATCAGTTGCGCTCGTTCGCGGCGGAAGTCACGCGGGTCGCGCGCGAGGTCGGTACCGAGGGAAGGTTGGGCGGCCAGGCCGACGTGCAGGGTGTCGCCGGAACCTGGAAGGACCTGACCGACAGCGTCAATTCGATGGCCGGCAACCTGACCGCGCAAGTGCGCAACATCGCCGACGTGACCAAGGCGGTGGCCAACGGCGACTTGTCCAAGAAGATCACGGTCGACGTCAAGGGCGAAATTCTGGAGCTGAAGAACACCATCAACACGATGGTCGATCAGCTTGGCTCGTTCGCCTCGGAAGTCACGCGGGTCGCGCGCGAGGTCGGCACCGAGGGTATTCTCGGCGGCCAGGCCGACGTGAAGGGCGTTGCGGGTACCTGGAAGGACCTGACCGACAGCGTCAATTTCATGGCCAGCAACCTGACCGGCCAGGTCCGTAACATCGCGGACGTCACCACGGCAGTCGCAAAGGGCGACCTGTCCAAGAAGATCACGGTCGACGTTAAAGGCGAGATCCTCGAGCTGAAGAACACCATCAACACCATGGTCGACCAGCTCAGCTCCTTCGCGGCGGAGGTCACGCGCGTCGCGCGCGAGGTCGGCACCGAGGGCAAGCTCGGCGGCCAGGCGCAGGTCGAAGGGGTCTCGGGCACCTGGAAGGATCTCACCGACAGCGTCAATTTCATGGCCAGCAACCTGACCGGCCAGGTCCGCAACATCGCCGACGTCACCACCGCGGTCGCGACGGGCGACCTGTCGAAAAAAATCACGGTCGACGTTAAGGGCGAGATTCTGGAGCTGAAGAACACCATCAACACGATGGTCGATCAGCTGAGCTCCTTCGCCTCCGAGGTCACCCGCGTCGCGCGCGAGGTCGGCACCGAGGGCAAGCTCGGCGGCCAGGCGCGAGTCGAGGGCGTTTCGGGAACCTGGAAGGACCTGACCGACAGCGTCAATTCGATGGCCGGCAACCTGACCGCGCAGGTGCGCAACATCGCGCAGGTGACCACGGCGGTGGCCAACGGCGACCTGTCGAAGAAGATCACGGTCGACGTGAAGGGCGAAATTCTGGAGCTGAAGAACACCATCAACACGATGGTCGATCAGCTAAGCTCATTCGCCTCGGAAGTCACGCGCGTCGCGCGCGAAGTCGGTACGGAAGGACGGTTGGGCGGACAGGCCGACGTCAAAGGGGTCGCGGGCACGTGGAAGGACCTCACCGACAGCGTCAACTTCATGGCGAGCAACCTGACCGGCCAGGTGCGCAACATCGCCGACGTCACGACGGCGGTCGCCAGCGGCGACCTGTCCAAGAAGATCACGGTCGACGTGAAGGGCGAGATCCTGGAGCTGAAGAACACCGTCAACACGATGGTGGATCAGTTGCGCTCGTTCGCGGCGGAAGTCACGCGGGTCGCGCGCGAGGTCGGTACCGAGGGAAGGTTGGGCGGCCAGGCCGACGTGCAGGGTGTCGCCGGAACCTGGAAGGACCTGACCGACAGCGTCAATTCGATGGCCGGCAACCTGACCGCGCAAGTGCGCAACATCGCCGACGTGACCAAGGCGGTGGCCAACGGCGACCTGTCGAAGAAGATCACGGTCGACGTCAAGGGCGAAATTCTGGAGCTGAAGAACACCATCAACACGATGGTCGATCAGCTTGGCTCGTTCGCCTCGGAAGTCACCCGGGTCGCGCGCGAGGTCGGCACCGAGGGTATTCTCGGCGGCCAGGCCCGGGTCCAGGGCGTTTCGGGTACCTGGAAGGATTTGACCGACAGCGTCAACTTCATGGCGGGCAACCTCACCAGCCAGGTTCGTGGTATCGCGAAGGTCGTCACCGCGGTCGCCAACGGCGATCTCAAACGGAAGCTGAACGTGGAAGCGATGGGCGAGATCGCGGCGCTCTCCGACACGATCAACAGCATGATCGATACACTGGCTACCTTCGCGGACCAGGTCACCACGGTCGCACGCGAAGTCGGCGTCGAAGGCAAGCTGGGCGGACAGGCGAAAGTGCCGGGCGCGGCGGGTACGTGGAAAGGATTGACCGAGAACGTCAACCAACTCGCGGCCAATCTGACCACTCAGGTCCGCGCTATCGCCGAGGTTGCTACCGCGGTCACCCAGGGCGATCTGACGCGATCGATTACCGTCGAAGCCCAGGGCGAGGTCGCAGCGCTCAAAGATACGATCAACGAGATGATTCGCAACCTCAGAGACACTACCCAGAAGAACACCGAGCAGGACTGGCTAAAGACCAATCTCGCCAAATTCAGCCGCATGCTCCAGGGACAAAAGGATCTCAACACGGTCGGGCGGCTGATTCTCTCCGAACTCGCTCCGGTCGTCCGGGCCCAACACGCGGTGTTCTACGTGCTCGACTCGATGAAGGAGGCTCAACGGCTGACCTTGCTGGCCAGCTACGCGGCGGAAGGCCAGAATCGCACGCGGAAGAATATTGAATTGGGCGAAGGGCTGGTCGGCCAGTGCGCGTTGGAAAAAGACAAGATTGTACTGACCAACGTGCCCGACGATCATGTGCGGATTTCCTCGGGGCTCGGCGATTCGCTCCCACAGAGTATTTTGATCCTGCCCGTCATATTCGAAGGCCAGGTCAGGGGAATCCTGGAGCTGGCTTCGCTGGAAGGTTTCAACTCGAGTCACCAGGCGTTCCTGGATCAGCTGACTGAGAGTATTGGAATCGTCATCAATACCATCGAAGCCAACATGCGGACCGAGGATTTGCTCAAGCAGTCACAGTCGCTTGCTCAAGAGCTGCAGAGCCGCCAGCAGGAATTACAGCAGACCAACCAGGAACTTCAGGAAAAGGCCCGCCTGCTGGTGCATCAGAACGAGGAGGTCGAACGCAAGAACCAGGAGGTGGAACAGGCACGTCAGGCGCTGGAGGAAAAGGCCGAACAGCTCGCGCTGACCTCCAAGTACAAGTCCGAGTTCCTGGCCAATATGTCGCACGAGCTGCGTACCCCATTGAATAGCCTGTTGATACTTTCCGACCAGCTCTGCAAAAACACCGAAGGCAATCTCAACCCCAAGCAGACCGGCTTTGCCAAGACGATTCACTCTTCCGGCAACGAGCTGCTGATGCTCATCAACGATATCCTCGATCTTTCAAAGATCGAATCGGGCACCGTCGTGGTGGATCCGAGCAACGTCGAATTCGACGAGCTGCAGCAATACGTGGAACGTACTTTCCGTCACGTGGCCGAGGCCAAGAATGTCGATTTCATAACCCGGCTGGACCCGCGACTGCCGGCCTCGATGCTGACCGACTCCAAGCGGCTGCAGCAGATCATCAAGAACCTGCTGTCCAACGCGTTCAAGTTCACCCAGAGCGGCCAGGTAAAGCTGACGATCGAGGCGGTCCAAAGCGGGTGGAATCCGGAACACGAGGATCTCAACCGGGCCGGCAACGTGGTGGCGTTTTCGGTTTCCGATACAGGTATCGGCATCTCAGCTGACAAGCAGCAGATCATTTTCGAAGCCTTCCAGCAGGCGGACGGGAGCACCAGCCGCAAATATGGCGGGACGGGTTTGGGGCTGGCAATCAGCCGTGAGCTGTCAAGGCTGCTGGGCGGTGAAATCCGCCTGGTAAGTACTCCGGCCAGAGGCAGTACGTTCACCTTGTATCTGCCGCAGACGTATTCACCGCGGACCTTCCGCAAACCCACTCCAAGCGTTTCCAGTTACCATAACGGCGGAAGTGCGGTTGCGTCAGTGGCTCTTGAACGCGAAGGTTTAAATGGGCGAGCGCTCGAATCGCAGGCCGCTGGCCTTCAGCAAATCGCCGCAGGCGTGAACCTGACGCCGGAGGCGCATATAACTCCGGCGCTGGCTTCCGCTCCAGAAATTGTCAGGTCCATCGACGAAGTCGGTGATGATCGCGCGAGCATCCGGCAGAATGACCGGGTGTTGTTGATCGTGGAAAACGATCTTGCCTTCGCCGGCTTCTTATTGGACGCGGCGCGCGAGAAAGGCTTTAAAGGCATCGTCACCTCGCTTGGCGCCTCGGCCTTGGCGTTGGCGATGGAATACAAACCTTCCGCCGTCACACTGGATATTTATCTGCCCGATCTCGACGGTTGGCGGGTTTTGGACCGCATCAAAAACGATCTAACCAGCCGCCATATCCCGATCTGCGTGATTTCGACCGACGATTCGCGTGAACGGGCGCTAGCCAGTGGGGCTTTCGCGTTTTTATCCAAGCCGGTCCATAGCAAGGACATTCTGGATGCCTTCCTGGCGCGTCTGAACGATTATATAACGCGTCAATTCAAAAGCGTGCTCGTAGTTGAGCCAAAAGAAGACAGTCGCGAGCGCGTCGTGCAGTATCTCAAGGCGGACGATATACAAATAACGAGCGTTCCGGACGGAGCGAGCGCGCTCCAGATGCTGCGCGAAAGATTGATCGACTGCATAATCGTCAACCCGGAAACCTCCGGTCTGGCGGCATTGATGCAATCCTCCGAATCTGAATCGCTAGTATCCAACCTGCCGATTATTACCTACAGCGAATTGACCGAACACGATCGTAATGGGGGCGGGAGCGGCGCGCTGCATGTCTTGAGCGGCGGCTCCGGCATTCGGCCGATCCATTCCAAGGAACGCTTGCTGGACCAGGTCAGCCTGTTCCTTCATCGCAAACTCGAAAAGCTGCCCGAGGCCCAGTACAACGTGTTGGATGCGCTCTATCATTCGACCGAGATCCTGGCTGGCAAAAATGTGCTGATTGTCGACGATGATATGCGCAATATTTTCGCGCTTTCCTCGGTGCTCGAAGAACACGCGATGAACGTCGCTTCCGCAGATAACGGCCGCGATGCGATCCGGTTGCTGGCGGAAAAAACCCCGGTTGATATCGTTTTGATGGACATTATGATGCCGGAGATGGACGGGATTGATACGATGCTGGCAATACGCAAACTCCAGCATCGCAAGGATTTGCCGATTGTCGCGGTAACTGCCAAGGCGATGAAAGGCGATCGTGAAAAGTGCATGGAAGCCGGGGCCTGGGACTATTTGTCGAAGCCGGTGGACACGGATATCCTGCTGGCCGTGCTGCGCTCCTGGCTGCATCGTTGAGCCCGATGGACGATGCGCAGGCCTGAAGTTCGTGCGAGGTCGATGGTATGGGAGCTATGAGCGGCGGGTCCCGGTTGTACGATCCTCAGAATGACGAGGCTAAAATCCTGGTGGTGGACGACCGCCCGGACAAGCTCCTCGCCTTCGAAACAATTTTGCAGGAATTACAGCAGGAGATAATCACCGCGAGCTCCGGCGAGCAAGCACTGAAATTGGTCCTCGAACATGAATTCGCGGTGGTCCTGCTCGACGTGAATATGCCCGGCCTCGATGGTCTCGAGACCGCCGCACTGATCCGCAAGCGCAGAAAGTCGGTGCATACGCCAATTATTTTCATCACTGCCTATCCCGACGAAATGCTTACGATGCAGGGATACTCGCTGGGAGCGGTTGATTACATTCTCTCGCCGGTGGTGCCGGAAATATTGCGGACCAAGGTCAAGGTGTTCGTCGATCTGTTTTGTATGACGCAACGCGCCAAGCGGCAGGTCGATGAACGCATAGCCTTGGCGCGCGAGCAGGCCGCGCGCGCGGCCGCGGAGGAGGCCAGCCGGCGTTCAACCCTGCTGGCCGACGCCACGCGGGCGCTGTTCAGTTCGCTTGATTTCTGGACCACCGTTCACGATCTGTTTTCTCTGGTAGTTCCCTCGCTGGCCGACTTTTGCAGCTTTACCTCAGTCAATGCGCGCGGCGGACTTGAACGGACTGAGCTTGCGTGGATAACCGCGGGCGGACTGCAAGACAATGCTTCGATCGAGACCGTTCCCGCGGCGCTCGCCCCGGGTATCGAACAGGCGCTCGCGACCCGCAAGCCGCAAGTCTTCGAGCATGATGAGTCGAGTCTCCTGCTTGGACGGACGGCGCTTGAAGCGGAGCCCGGGGCGGATCGGTTGGCCGAGGTGCCGAGGCTTCGTTCGGGAGGGATGTTCCCGCTGATCGCCCGAGGACGCGTTGTTGGCGTGGCTTGTTTTGCGGCGGGCTCCGTCGGCCGCGTATTCAGTGAGCCGGATTTGTGGTTGTTGGAGAATTTGACCGATCGCGCGGCTATCGCTTTGGACAATGCACAGTTGTATCAGCAGCTTCACGACGCCGACCGCCACAAGAACGAGTTTCTGGCTATGCTGGGCCATGAACTGCGTAATCCGTTGACGCCGATCCGAAATGCCGCTGAGTTGCTGCGGCGCGTGGGCCCGGACCCCCAGCGGCTGGACTGGGCGCAAGGGGTTATCGAGCGGCAAGTGAAGCATCTCGCGCGCCTGGTCGACGATCTTCTGGACGTCTCGCGGATTACGCGCGGCAAGATTGAACTCCATCGAGAACCCCTGGAAGTCTCCGAAGCGATTCGCACCGCGGTCGAGATCAGCAAGCCACTGCTTGAGTCGCGCGGCCACAATTTCACCATCTCGGCGCCGGCGCGCCCATTGTGGATAAACGCCGATCCGGGCCGCATCGCTCAGGTTCTAGGCAACTTGCTGAACAACGCCGCCAAGTACACCGCCGAAGGCGGAGCGATCTCTCTGACGGTGAATCAGGAAGACAATGATGTAGTTTTCCGCGTGCTCGACAATGGAGCGGGGATCTCGAGCGATATGCTTTCGAATATTTTCGATCTTTTCGCACAGGGCGAGCGTCCACCCAATTCCCTGCATGACGGCCTCGGCGTCGGACTGACCTTGGTACGGCATCTGGTCGATTTGCATGGCGGCAGCGTGGATGTCTTCAGCGCCGGACCGAACAAGGGAAGTGAGTTTGTCGTCAGACTGCCATGGTTGCGCGACGAGGCGCTCCCCCCAGTTGAATTCGCGCAGCCGAAGGTGGCGCAAGCGCCATCCAATGGATGGCGAGTTTTAGTGGTCGATGACAATCAAGACGTGGCGCAGACGGTTGGTCAATTGCTGCAGTGGTCGGGTTTCGATGTGCAATTGGCGTACGATGGCGAGGCTGCAATCAAGCTGACTTCCAATTTCCGTCCCGACGCGGTGCTGCTCGACATCGGCCTGCCAGTCATTGACGGCTACGAAGTTGCCCGCAGGTTGCGCGCCCAGACGGCGGGCGGTCGGCTGATCATAATCGCCGCTTCCGGCTACGGACAAAAGGAGGATCAGCAGCGCTCACTGGCGGCAGGCTGCGATCGTCACCTGACCAAGCCCATCGACCCCGGTTATCTGACGGACCTTCTGAATTCTCTGTGTTCCGCTAAGGCGTGAGCGACACGGTCGCCTATACAAGCTTCGAACTGGACACCTGACAAGCAGCGGTATCGACTCCTGCAATCCGGGATGATGCCGGTATCGCGAGAGGAAACCGGGTGTGAAGATACTCGTCACCGGCGCCGCGGGCCAGCTCGGGAGATGCCTTGCGCGAGCGCTTGCCGCGCATGAGCTGGCGGCGCTCGGCCGTGCGGCGCTCGACGTCACGCGGTTCGAGGCCGTGCGCGACGCCGTGGCGCTGCATCGTCCCGCGCTGGTGATCAACGCCAGCGCGTTCAACGACGTCGACGGTGCTGAGGCGCGCAGCGAGGAAGCCTACGCAATCAACGCGCTTGGCCCGCGCAATCTGGCGGTCGCCTCGGCCGCGAGCGGAATTCCGCTCGTGCACGTTTCGACCGACTACGTCTTCGACGGCGCCGCCGAGCGTCCGTACCATGAATTCGACCGGCCCAATCCACTGTCGGTGTATGGTGCGAGCAAGCTTGCGGGCGAGGAGGCCGTGCGCGCACTTAACCGGCGTCATTACGTCGTGCGCACCGCTTGGCTTTTTTGGGAAAGCGGCAATAGCTTTTTACTTTCGATGTATGCGCGGGCCGCGTCGCCGGGGCTGCGCGTGGCGAACGATCAGTACGGCTCGCCGACCTACGCGCCGCATCTGGCCGAGGGAATCGCCCGCCTGATCGCGACCGGGGCTTTTGGCACCTACCACATGGCGGGCGCCGGCGGGACCAGCCGCTACGATCTGACCTGCGAGCTGTTTCGGCTTCTTCGATTGAGCCCAATGCCGCAAGCCGCAAGCCGGTTCGACTTCCCGGCGGCTGCGGCGCGTCCGCGATACTCGGTGTTGACGACAATTCAGGATCCTCGAATCGAGCTGCCCGCGTGGCAGGAGGGCGTGGCGCAATGCGCTCGCGCAGTCGCCAGCGCGAGGAAGTAATCGCGCGCCGATTCACAGTCGGCTGTTGAGGTCCTTTTCTTCAGTCGAAGCCGAGATTGTGATCCTGGGTGCGGTTCCCGCCCGTGCGGGTCTCGTCTGTGCGTTCCTGGTCTAGAACTACGTTCCAGTTGACCGATTCGCGCAGGTTACGCGCGACGTTAGTCTTCAATCAACGGCAAATTCCCAGGTGTGTCCGAACGCTGCGCAGCAGCCGTCGGCGGAACACTGGCTTGATCAAACACTCTTTGGCGCCCAAACGCTTCGCCTCGGCCAACGCGTTGGCATCATCCCACGCCGTCAAGACAACAACGGGGATTTTTGCGAAAGCAGGATGCGCCCTGATTTCGCGAAGAGCCGCAAGACCATCGGTTTCGGGCATCAGCAGATCGAGTAATACAAGATCGACCGGGTTTCGCTTCAAAGTCTGGAGGCACTGAGACGCAGAATGAACCGTCAGTACCTGAAATTCGCCTTGCAGGAAGCCGGACAGGATTATGCACGTGTCCGCGTCGTCATCCACAACCAAGACGTGTCGCCGACCGTGCTTTTCAGCATTAGCCACGCGCCCTACCCTATGCCATCCTAAATTAGCTGTAAAATGGCTTTGAGCTGCTTGACTATCAGCGGGTTTGTGATAACTTTTTGTCAACTCAACCCGAATTTTGGATTCCATCGCTCGGGGATTGAGTTTTTGACGCCATCGGACGGTAGGCGAGTGAAGGACGATTCTGAAAGACCGGGCGCTGCCGGCGAATCTCAAACGGCGTTTGATGAAAATACGCGGTTAAAATCAGAGTTCCTCAGAAATGTAAATCACGCAATCCGGACACCGCTTAACACTATAATTGGACACGCGGAACTCTTGATGGAGGCGATTACGCCCGGCGGGAAAGGTCGGGAGATCCGGCGCTCGGCAAAGGCCATCGCCGAGGCGAGCGGCCGGCTCGAACGGAATTTTCGGGCAATCCTCGATCTATCGAAATTGGACGCGGGCAGTTTCCGTCTGGCCCCTGCAACGATCAAACTTGCCGAGTTGATCGACCTTCAACTGTTTGACGTTCAACCAGCGGCCGAGCGGAACGCAATAGAAGTAACCCGCGAAATCGAAGATCCGGAAATCACTATCACGATCGACGAATACTGCCTTAGGCATGCTCTGGCGAATCTGCTCGATAACGCAGTTAAATTTACTGAGCGCGGTCGGGTCATAGTGAGGGTTTATCGCGAGACTGACGGCACAGTCTGTGTGAATGTCGAGGACACCGGGGTCGGCATCGCCCCGTCCTACCTCTCAAGACTCTTCGAGCCATTCTCGCAAGAGGACGGCGGCCAGGCGCGGCGCTACGAGGGAATGGGCCTGGGGCTGGCACTAGCAAAACGGTATCTCGCCCTGAACGGCGCTGAACTGTCGTTAGCCAGCACGAAGCACGCGGGCAGCGTCTTTACTGTCCGTTTGCCGAAAGCATGATGCGGCGCCGGTCAGTTCGCAGGGCGATTGCGGACGCCTGCGCCAGGACGGCCGCTGGAATCAGCGCTCGAAGTAATGATTGCTGCCGGCGCCGCGGCCACGCTGGAAGCGTGGCCGCGCGCGGCAGCGGTTAGCGTTGTTCCGGCGTCGACAAAGTCTCAAGGCGACAATGATTCCGAACTGGGTGAACCCAAAAGACTCGAATCATTCGCCAACTGAGGCCTCTCGAGGAGCGACCGATATTCTCTGACGATCTCGCCCGGCAGATTGGCAAAGGATCGCGCCACGAACTCGAGCTGGCACATCTGTGGACTGCCCGGCGCGTACAGGCGGGCGAGATCCCTCGCTCCCAGCCTGACCATCCTGACCATTTCCGGCAATCTAGGTTCATCGTCATCCTCGAAACTTAGCTCGCCTCGCGCGCGTTCCTCCTCGGCGTCCTGATAATAAAGCGCAGGGGCGTAGACCAGGTTCCAGAGTTCCGCAGTGTTGAAGTCGAGTTCCCGTTCCGCCGCGTTCGATATCTCCAGAACGCTTTTGTTGGTCGTCCAGTAGGCTTCCGGTTGCAATTCACGGATAGCCTCGATCATGCGAGGATCCACAAACCGCGTCGCGACATCCTGGTATTCCCGCACCAGTTGCCCTCGTTCGGCATAATCGTGGCATCGCTGCACCAGCCCTCCGTAGAGCATCCGATGCAACGTTTTGTAGATCGCCTCCGGATGCGGCACGCGGCCGGCCATCGCGAATCCCACTGCGCCGACCGGACCCATATTCGCGAGCGCCCGGCGTATATCGCGCCGATCTCGCAACAGTTGGTTCGGGTCCTCAACCTTGTCGGGGCTGTCAAAGAAGTCATCTATCCAATGGGAGGCGTAAGTCAGGAACGACTTGGTTTGAATTTCGTCCCATCGATCTTCGGATACGATTCCCAGGACAAAGGCGTGAAGTGCGATGTCGCCATCAGGATGGACCGAACTCGTCGAGGCGCCGCGCTTAAGCAAGCCGGCCTTGGCAAGAAAATCCTGAAACTCCGTTTCACCGGCTCTGACCGCTGCGACGATATCTCGCGAGCGCGGAATCGTCTGGTAGAGCCTTTCCAGCGGCGACCGAACCTCTTCTATTTCGCGCAGGGTGCTTTGCTCGATATTCATCTTTGTTCCCCTCCTAAAGCGATGCATGTCCGTTGTGTTGATTTCCGGTTTCAGGCGCGGTTGCGAATGATGGCGCCTTAGCGGCGTTCTCGGCCTGCAGCGCCGTGCTTTCCGGCCGTGACGGCAAGTCAACATTGAGCTTGAGCACTCGCCGTTCGCCGGACACGCGGAATAGGTATTCGAATCCCGCGCGGATATACGCTTCAAGCCGTGCGCCTTCCAGGATGAGCGGCTGCACCCAGACTTCACCGCCGTCGAGGGTCTCGGCGTAGGGCCACTTGACGGGCTCGCAGGCGTTTACGAATCCAAGCTGCGCGTATGAGGCCGTTAGATCGATCGGCTTGAGTATCGAATAAAGCAGGATCGCTTTCGCCTGAAGCATTCCGGCAACCGCCGCCCCCACGTTACGGGCGATACGGCCCGCACCAGTCGAAAGCGACCACAACTCGCCCCCTTCGAGCACCGAATGCGGCGGTAAATGACTCACGTCCGGTTTCGGATAACTCTGCGGGAGCGTTCCGAGATCGTGCAGAACGAATCCCGCGAGCATCCGCTCCGGCGGGTCCATCTCGCATGCGTAGAACGCATAGAGGTTTCCGAACGCAAGATGGGTTTTTCCAAGTTGCGATCGAGCGCATTCCTTGAACCCCGAATTGCGCGTGGCTCGAGCCTTTGTCAGGCACTCGGCGAAAATTCGGCGTTCGTTCTCTGTCGTTAGCTGACGCAATTCCATTGATGCTGCTCCTGGGTTTCTCCGGGCACGTTGCCGGGGTTGTGGTTGAGAATTGGTTGACTGGGAGAGACAGGCGGTCGGTGGAGCGCGGGCTCTCACGTGCGCGATTCGCGCTTGTCTCCACGCGCGCGCTCGGAATGCGATGAGTTGGCGCTTTGGGAGGAAGGTTTTGAGGACCCTAGCTCGATTTGCGCGCACCGATTTGTTTCTCACGGAGAGTTCGGCTATATAGGCCCGGACACCGTCTTGCCAACTCATGGTGAGCGATGTTAGTCTCGTGGTCACGGAAACGAGAAACAGTGGCCACCACGACCCATCGAGATTCGCTTGCCCCTCTTATTGGGGAGATTCTGAAATCAGCGGCTCCGGATTCGAGCAAGCTCGCCGCCGGCCGCGTGCAAAAGCAATTTCAATCGGCCGCGCGCCAGGACTATGCGCCCCAACTGAGGGCGCTCTTCGATCGACGGGAGATGCGAGAACTTTTTGCGGATTTCCGAAGTGCGCTTCCCGCCTTGAACGTCGACGTGTTTCGGATACGAGAACCTCGGCGGTTAGCCGCGGTGGCCGCTGATTTGGGCGCGCGTTTCAGAGCAAGCCGGTTCGAAGGGGAGGGCAAGAGCCTGCGGGGCTTTTACGTCGACGATCCCGATGTTTCCAAGGGGCCACTCATCTGCGTGAATACGGCCTGCCACCCGGTGGCGGTAGCCTCCGCGTTCTGGCATGAGCTAGGGCATCATTTGACCAGTCGCACCTTCGATGTCTCTCATCCTGTGGAGCTGCAGCTATCGTTCAGTTCGACCTATGAAGACCACCTTGGCAATCCATTGGAGATTGCGGCCGACATATTGTCCGCTCTGGCGGTGTATCCGAGGCCGGTGGCTCAACGTCTGTTTCGAGGATTCGGGGAGTCTGGCGGCGCTCCGAATATTGAGAGTCTGGTCTTGAAAGCCAGGGCGCACCTGCGCTCTGTATCAGGGTTCGATTTCAAGCGGGGGGTTCCGGCAACAGAAAACCTGCAATACCTCGCTGGCATGATACATTTCATACGTCTACGCTGGGCATTACTCGCGGAGTACGAAATATGAAACAGAAGCCCACTCTCGGGGCGGTGATCAAAGAGGCGCGCGGGTCGCTCGGGCTTACCCAAAGGGGGCTCGCCGCCGCGGTGGGCGTCAAAGCCAGCCACATCGCTTACATCGAGGGCAACCAGCGCAGGCCCGGGTTGCCGCTGCTCCGAAAGCTTGCCCAAGTTCTCGCACTTGACCGGCGGGAACTGCTCTTTCTCTTGTATCCTGACGCACAATTTATGATCGACGGCGGAGCGAGAGCGGGAGCCGCTAAACGGGGGAAAAGTGCGTGGCAAGAGTTCACCTCGAACCGCGCTCTGCTCAGGCGTCATGGCGTGACGCGCGGTGAGCTCAAGGTCCTCAAACAGGTAAGCCTGCTGGAGGACGTGTCTTCACCCAAGCACTTCATTTTCGTACTGAACGCGATCCGGCAAGCTGGCGCATAGGTTTCCACCTGGCTGCGTCGTCCGCCGGCCAGTTCTGAACGATCCCTATTTTCCTGCCGGATTTCTTCCGAGCTCGATTCCTCGGGGCCATCAGGAGCGGGTGCAACCTCACCTCGCGCGCATTTCGCGCCGCGACCATGCGTCCGTGAATCTGAACATCTTTGACTTCCAGGGTGAAATAGTTCGATAAGAATCATGCGGGATAAATGGTTCAAATGCACAGGAGGCTTGGTTATGCACGTCGGAATGGCGGTGATTTTTCAGGGGTCGGGCGAGGGTCGCACCGATCGCAATGTTTATCGCAACGAACTGCGTTTCGGCGATATGGCCGAGCCGCTCGGCTTCGAGTCCTTGTGGGGCGTCGAGCACCATTTCACCGACTACACGATGTGCCCCGACGTGCTGCAGATGCTGACCTACTTCGCCGGCCGCACCAGGCACATTCAGCTCGGCTCGATGGTGGTCGTGCTGCCCTGGCACGATCCGATTCGGGTGGCGGAGCAGATCATTATGCTCGACCACATGTCCGACGGCCGGATGATTTTGGGCTTGGGCCGCGGGCTTGGCCGGGTCGAGTTCGAGGGCTTCGGCGTCAAGCAGGAGGATGCGCGTGAAATCTTCGTCGAGTCGGCGCAGATGATTCTCGAGGGCCTCGAGCGAGGCTATTGCGAGTTCGAGGGCAAGTTCGTGCATCAGACCCGGCGCAACCTCCGTCCGCGCCCGTTCAAATCTTTCCGCGGCCGGACGTACGCGGCCGCAGTCTCGCCCGAGTCTTCCGAGATCATGGCGCGGCTGGGTATTGGAATTCTAATTATCCCGCAAAAGCCCTGGGAGACAGTCATGACCGAGCTCGGCAACTATCGCTCGGTCTTTCGCGAAGTTAATGGCACCGACGCGCCTCCGCCGATCGTGGGTGGATGGACTTACTGCGACGAGAACGCGGATCGCGCCGAGGAGATGGCGCGAAAGTATATCGGTGGATACTGGCTCACGGTCGCGAAGCATTACGAGATCGTCGGCGATCATCTGACCAAGTTGCGCGGATACGAGTCGTACAAGGCGATGCAGGAAATGGCCAGCTCGCCGGGCGGCATGGAAAAGATGATCGAATTCTTCATGGGCCTGCAAGTCTGGGGCACGCCCGAGCAGTGCTACAAAAAGGTCGTCGATATCCAGGAGCGCACCGGTGCCGAAGCCTTCAATGGAGTCTTCAGCTACGCGGGTATGCCCTACGACCTGGCCGAAGCGAACCTGCGGCTGTTCGCGGCCGAAGTGATGCCCGAGCTCAAGAAACTGGTGCCGCACGAAGACCAGCTCATCGCACGTGCGGGCGTTGGCGAACATGCCGACAGCAGCGCCTTCCGCCTGCCGGCCTGAGCGGTTTCGAGCGGCACGAGGTCAATCAGCAGCTTCGCGTGCTGATGCGCGCGCGACGAGATTCCCAAGCCATCATCGAGGCATATTGGTGGCAGTTTTGTGAACGTTGATAGCTACCAGGGCGTGGCGTAACGGCCTATCCCAACTGCGATACCAGTTTGCCCATAATCCGTGGTCCGGCTTCCCATTCGACCTTCCGCCAGGTGATGTTGTGAAGCGCAGAAAGAATACAGGCTTGCTCACCAATTTCGATCGGCATGGCGGAAAGCACCCCTTCAAACGCGCCTCCGGATTTCGCTCGAAAACAAAGTGCACGCTCGCACACGGTTTGCGTACTTCTGACCTGTTCGAGAATGTCCAGCAGCTCCGCGGGGCTCTCGCAGAAATTCAATTCCTCGATTGTTTGGTCAAGAATCTCTTCACGTGAATAGCCACATAACGTAAGAAAACCTTCATTTACTCCTATGTAGAGCGAATCTTCTAAAGTAGTGATGAACGCTGCCTCCAGCCCGTGGTGAAACATATTGATTAGACCTGCGTCGTTCGCTTGAACTTGACGCTCCATACGTTTAGGCACGGTCATATCTCGCAGGAGCAGCACGCCCCCCTGCAGCGCGCCCGCATCGTCTCGAAGCACCCTCACGCTAGCGGCTATCGAGATATGGGCGGGCTTATCCGCGTTGCTTATGCTTAACTGCGCGGTTTCGGGATCTCTGATCGCGGGCAGCGCAGTTTGAAGATGCTCGAGAGCGAGCGTCAATCCATCTCCAGCCGAAGACGGTTCAAGTTTGGCTTTGAGTTCTTCGACTACCTGTGTCCTGCTCGCTTGTAGAAGCTGATCCGCGACAGGATTGGAATGGACAACCTTCATGTCGCGATCCAGCACGATCACGCCCTCGTCCATATTACCGAGAACGGCGTCCATGAATCGGGATTGGGTTTGCAGATCTGTATCGCGCTGCGAGAGGTGCAAGAGCCTGGCGCGCAATATTCTAAGCCCTCGGAATATATAGAAGGCCGTCAGAAACAAGAGTACGGAACCGGCAGCGCATCCGCCAACAATCATACGAACAGCGGGTTTAGCGGTACGAGTTTCTTCGCGCTTGCGATCGGTTAAAGGCAGGCGCTGTTCATCGATCATGTCATCTATGCGCCGGCCAATATCATCCATCAAAGATCGCCTGCTGCTGGACCGAATCATCTCCAGCGCGGATTCAGAACCCAGTTGCTCCCGGACCTCGATTGAGTCCTTCAAAACCGATAACCTGGCGTCGATCAACGGCACGAGGGCCTTAAGGCGCCGTTGCTGATTTTCCTGATTGCTGGTTAGCGTTCCCAAGGAATGGACTTCCCTGTCGATTTTGGCAGTGGCTCCCTCGTATAGCTCCAGATTGTACCGATCGCCAGTTATGAGGTAATCGCGTTCTCGGGTTTCGGCGTCGTTGAGCAGGAAATGCAGAGCCTCAAGATGATCAATCATTTGCTGAGCATGCGCGGCTCGATCGCCGCTCCTGGTGAGGTCTTTGACACTCCAGTATGTCGCTACTCCGATGAGGGCGATAACAAATAGAGCTGACACAAATCCCGCCAGGATCGTCGCGCCAAATCCAATCCAGGAGATCGTCGGAGATGAGCCTCCGCTTTTCATTTTGCCTCGGCGGCCTGAAAGTTGATTACGAACTTCAAGCGGGCGTCATTGCCACCATGCGTAATCGGCTGAGACATCCTGTCACGGCTTAAGGGAGCCTTTATCGCTTCACCCAAACTTTATGTTGGGACTGTATCTTTCGTCACGGCGTTGTACGAGAACGCGCGGACGAGTTGTCAACAGGGCGCGTCCTGAGATCGAAGAGAAAAAAGGGTGCCGGATGCGTCAGGTCGCCGGCCGCATCAGCTCGCCCGCGATGATCAGCTTGCGGATTTCGGTCGTGCCGGCACCGATCTCGAGCAGCTTGGCCGCGCGGTAGAGCCGATTGATCTCGGTTTCGCGCATGTAGCCCGCGCCGCCGTGGATCTGTACCGCCTCGTTAACCACCCGCGAGCAAGCCTCCGCCGCGTACAGGATGCAGGCGGCGGTGAGCTTGTGGATATCGCCGCGGCCGCCGGCACCGAGTTCGAGGCCGTTGGCCTCGGCCATCGTGCGATAGCAGAAGGTGCGGATGGTCTCGACGGCGGTGTACATGTCGGCGAGCTTGGCCTGGATCATCTGGAACTCGCCGATCGCGCGCCCGAACTGCTTGCGCGTCCTCGCGTACTCCAAGGCGAGGTCGAAAGCGCGCTCGGCCATCCCGAGATTGATCATCGCGATGATCGCGCGCTCGAGGTCAAGGCCGCTCATCACTACGGCGACGCCGTTGTTTTCCTCGCCGACCAGGTTGGCGGCCGGCACGACGCAATCCTCGAAAACCAGCTCCGCGGTGGTGCTTCCGCGAAAGCCCATCTTGTCCAGCTTCTGCGCGACCTGGAAGCCGGGAAAGTTCTTTTCGACCACGAAGGCTGAAATCCCCTTGGCCCTCTTGGACTTGTCGGTTTTGGCGTAGATCAGCAGCACCTCGGCGATCGGGCCGTTGGTGATGTACATTTTGCGGCCGTTGAGCAGATAAGTGTCGCCCGAGCGGCGCGCCGTCGTGCCCATTGCGCCAAGCGCGTCGGAGCCCGCCTCGGGCTCGGTCAGGCCGAGTGCGCCAATCGCGCTGCCGTCGCACATGCGCGGCATGTAACGGCGGCGGATGTCGTCGTTGCCGTTGCGGTAGATATTGTTGAGGCACAGGTTCTCGTGCACCGCGTAAGACAGCGAGATCGCCGGATTCCAGCGCGCGAAGGCCTGCGTAATGAGGCCGGTGGTGAAAAAATCGCCGCCGCTACCGCCGAATTCGGGCGCCACGGTTACGCCAAGGTAGCCCATGCGCCCAAGCGCGGGCATCACGTGCGGCGGCCACCATTCCTCGTTGTCCATTCGCTGTTGCAGAGGGAACAGTTCGTTGCGGGCGTAACTGTCGGCCTGCTCGAGAATTTCCCGCTGTTCGTCGCTAAGCGCGAAGGCCGCGGCGCCGCTGCGTTGCGGCCGGGTGAGATCCTGTTCGGCCATCGCGTTCCCCTTGCCGGCGGATTCAAGCTGGAGCGATCCGCGGGCTGCGCTCGATTTCAAAATTCGTTTGCGTCAGAAGCGTCCTGACTTTAAAAAATGCAGAATTGCTTGACTTTAAAGAATGCAAACTTGACTTTAAAAAATGAATGATACCGGATACAAGGGCGCGTGCGGTACATCGGGTGCTCAACGTGAGGGTGAAAACGACAACGGCGCGCATCGTGATGAGTGGAATTGAGGCGCCGCGGCGCAATAGAGCCAGGGGCGCGAGACTTTAGCGATGTCCCGGCCTTTTCGCACCGTGCTGGTCGCCAATCGCGGGGAGATCGCGATGCGCGTGCTGCGCACCGTGCAGGCGATGGGGCTCAGAGGCGCGGTGGTTTACCACGCGGCCGACCGCGACGCGCCGGCGGTCGCGGCCGCCGACCTCGCGATTGCGATTAGCGGTTCGACGCCCGTGGGCGCCTATCTCGACGCGGATGAAATTCTGCGCGCGGCCACGGAAGCCAAGGCCGACGCAATCCATCCGGGGTATGGCTTTCTTTCCGAAAACGCCGCTTTTGCGCACCGCGTGGCGGATGCGGGCCTGGTCTTTATCGGGCCTCCCCCGGAAGCGATCGACCTGATGGGTGACAAGGTGCGGGCGCGCGGCTTCGTCGAGCGTCGCGGTTTTCCGGTGGCGCCCTCGGCGATCGAAGATGACGACCCCGCGAGTTTCGCGGCGCGCGCCGCCAGGGTCGGATTTCCGCTCCTGATCAAGCCGTCGGCCGGCGGCGGTGGCAAGGGGATGCGGATCGTGCGCGAGGCGGGTGCGCTCGACGGCGAAATAACGCGCGCGCGTTCCGAAGGACAGCGCTACTTCGGTGACGGGCGGCTCTACGTCGAACGCTACGTCGAACGGCCGCGCCATATCGAGGTGCAGGTGCTGGGCGACGCGCACGGCAGCGTGGTCCATCTATGGGAGCGTGAATGTTCGGTGCAGCGCCGCTTTCAAAAGATCCTCGAAGAGACGCCGTCGCCGGCGCTGGAGCCTGCCAAGCGCGGCGAAATCTGCGCGACCGCGGCCGCGATTGCCCGCGCGGCCGGCTATCGCAACGCGGGCACCGTCGAGTTCATCTACAGCGATGACGGCACTTTTTATTTCCTGGAGATGAATACGCGCCTGCAGGTCGAGCATCCGGTGACCGAGGCGGTAACCGGTATCGATCTCGTGGCGCAGCAGATTCGGGTCGCGATGGGTGAGCGATTGGGGTTTCGCCAGGATGACGTCCACCGGAGCGGCCACGCAATCGAACTCCGCATCTACGCCGAGGAACCGGCGCGCAATTTCGCGCCGGCCACCGGGTGCCTCTTGCGGCTCGGTCTGCCGGAGGGTCCAGGCATCCGGGTCGACAGCGGCGTACGCGAAGGACAACAGGTGACCGCGGCGTTCGACCCGATGCTCGCGAAGCTGATCGCGCACGGCGCCGGCCGCGGCGAAGCGATTGCGCGTGCACGCTTCGCGCTGGAGCACTTTGTGTTGCTCGGCTGCGCGACCAATGCGGCCTTCCTCGATCGCCTGCTGGCGCATCCGGCGTTCGCGCGGGGCGAGATCCATACCGGCTTCCTCGACGCTCATCCGGAGCTCGCCGCCAATCCGCCGATCGATTCCGACACGATGCTGGCGCTGCTCGCGGCCGCCGCGCTAAGTCAGCCGCAGGTGCTCGACGCGGCGCGCGCGGTGCCGGAACCGCACGCGTCGATCGGCGCCTGGCGTAACTGAGATGCACCACCTGTTCGCGATCGGCGACGACAAAAGCGAAGCCTCGTTGGTGCGGCGAGGCCGCGGTTACGCGCTGCTCCATGGCGGGCGCGAGTACCCGGTGGCGCTCCGCGCGCTCGAGGACGGCGCGGTTGAGATCGAGGTCGCCGGCCGCACCACGCGCGCGCGAATCGCGCGAATGGGTGATGACACCTTCGTTCGTTTCGATCTCAATGGCGAGTGCCATGCGGTGCGCTGGATCGATCCGCTGGTCCGGCTCGCGCAGGCGGGAGGCGGATCACTGGACGACATCGCGCAGGCGCCGATGCCCGGCACGGTGATCGCGGTGCAGGTCAAGGCCGGCGAGAATGTGACGCGCGGCCAGACCATGATGGTGATCGAGAGCATGAAGCTCGAGACCGCGATCGTCGCGTGGCGCGACGGCGTGATCAAAACGCTGCACGTCGCGCCCGGGCAGACCTTCGACCGGGCCGCGCCGCTCGTGACGTTGGAAGCCAGGGGCGAGGAGGAGTAAGCGCGATGCGCCGGATCGAGAGCCAGCTCGACGTGAACTCGGAAGCTTTCCGGCTCAACCGGGAGCACAACCAGCGGCTGGCCGCGGAGTTGCGCGAACGGGAGCGCCGGGCGCGCTACGAGCGCCCTCAGCGCGATCTCGATCGGCTCGCGCGGCAAAAGAAGATGTTCGTTCGCGATCGTATCGAGATGCTGCTCGATCCCGGCACTCCGTTTCTGGAGTTGTCAGCGCTGGCGGCGAACCAGGCGTACGACGGCGAAGTGCCGAGCGCCGGGCAGGTCAGCGGTATCGGCGTGGTCAGCGGCCGCGAAGTGATCCTTCACGCCGACGACGCGAGCGTCAAGGGCGGCGCGTGGTATCCGCTGTCGGTGAAAAAGATCGTGCGCACGCTGGATATCGCGATCGAAAACCGCCTGCCGGTGATTCATCTGTGCGACAGCGCCGGCGGATTTCTGCCGCTACAGGCGCATTTCTTCGCCGATCGCTATTACGCCGGGCGCATCTTTCGCAATCAGTGCACGCTGTCACGGATGGGTGTGCCGCAAGTCGCGATCGTGCTCGGCCACTGCACGGCGGGCGGCGCATATATTCCGGCGCTCAGTGACTATTCGGTCATCGTGCGCGGCACGGGAGCGATTTTCCTGGGCGGCCCGCCGCTGGTGAAGGCGGCAACCGGGGAAGAAGTCAGCGCCGACGACCTGGGCGGATGCGACCTGCATACGCGGTTAAGCGGCACCGCGGATTATCCCGCGCACAGCGAGGAAGAGGCGATCGCGATCGCGCGCGACATCGTGGCCCGCCTGAGGCGCCCGCAAAAGGCCGCCGAACGCGAGG
The DNA here is from genome assembly GCA_963773975.1 of uncultured delta proteobacterium. GTDB lineage: Bacteria > Desulfobacterota > Binatia > Binatales > Binataceae > JAKAVN01. The sequence continues at coordinate 37,791 of CAVZDJ010000013.1, read as the reverse complement.
AGTCCGAGCCGCCATACTATGATCCGGCCGAGCTCTACGGAATAATCCCGCGCGACAACCGGGTGCAATTCGACATGCGCGAGGTCATCGCGCGAATCGTCGACGGCAGCCGTTTCCACGAATATCAGCCGGCGTATGGCACCACGCTGGTCTGCGGTTTTGCGAATCTCTGGGGTTACCAGGTCGGCATCCTGGCCAACAATGGAGTGCTGTTCAATGACAGCTCGCTCAAGGCCGCTCATTTCATGCAGCTATGTAATCAGAACGGCACCCCGATGGTGTTCCTGCAGAACATCACTGGCTATATGGTCGGCCGCGAATACGAGATGCGCGGGATTACCAAGGACGGAGCCAAGATGATCATGGCGCTGGTCGGATCGGAAGTGCCAAAGCTGACGGTCATCTGCAACGGGTCGTATGGCGCGGGAAACTACGGGATGTCCGGGCGCGCCTACGATCCGCGCCTGCTGTTCATGTGGCCGCAGTCGCAGATTTCCGTGATGGGCGCCGAGCAGGCCGCCAACGTGCTGAGCGAAGTAAAGTTGCGCCAGCTCGAACGCCACGGCGAGACCCTGAGCGCCGAGCAGGTGGCCAAAATTCGCGACCCGGTGCTGGAGAGCTACCGCGAACAGTCCAGCGCCTACTACTCGACCTCCGAGCTATGGGACGACGGCATTCTCGACCCTATCGATACCCGCAACGCACTGGGTATTGCGCTGTCGGCGAGCCTCAACACGCCGATCGGCACTTCGCGCTACGGCGTTTTCCGCATGTGATTGCGGCCAGACCGCACTGATATAGCTATTGGACCGGAAAAAGATAAGCCGGGAGAAAATATATATGACAGGCAAATTGGCAGGCAAGGTCGCGGTGGTTACCGCGGGCGGCTCGGGTATCGGCGCGGCGACCGCGCGCCGCTTCGCTCGCGAGCAGGCGTCGGTGGTGATCGCGGATTTGAGCGGGACGCGGGCCGCCGCGGTCGCAGGCGCGATCGCGGAGGAGGGCGGCAATACGCGATGGCTCAAGATGGACGCGTCCGACCCGCAAGGCGTGCAGACGGCGATCCGGCTGGCGATGGATAGCTGGGGGCGGCTCGACGTGATGTTCAACAATGCCGGGCTCGGCACAGTCGAGGCGCTCGAAGCGATGACGCTCGAGACCTGGAACCGGACACTCGCCGTCACGCTCACCAGCGCGTTTCTGGGTATCAAGTATAGTCTGCCGATCATGCGCAAACAGGGCGGCGGATCGATCGTCAACACCGCCTCGATCTCGGGCACGGCCGGCGACTATGGCATGTCGGCCTACAATGCGGCCAAGGCCGGCGTGATTAACCTCGCGCGAGGAGCGGCGCTGGAAAACGCGCGATACGGAATTCGCGTCAACTGCGTATGTCCCGGCGCAATCAATACCCGCGTGGCGCAGCTCCTCGGCGGCAACGACGTCGAGGGATTCAAGCGCAGGCTCGGTCAAAATCCGATAGGCCGGATTGGCGAGCCCGAGGAGATCGCCAACGCGGTATGTTTTCTCGCCTCCGACGAAGCGTCGTTCATCACCGGCACGACGATCGTGGTCGACGGGGGCCTGACCGCGCATACCGGCCTGCCGCCTTTCAACTGACCCGTTTAGTGCCGATCGCGCGCGCTGGAGGCGTCGGGCGCGCGAAAGCTACGCCATGACGAATGCGCCGCGTATGCGGTCGATCAGGGCGGTTGGGTCGTCCGGCGGCTTATCGCCCCGCCATGCCACATGCTGATCGGGACGCGACAGGAGCAACTTGCGCGGATAGAGCGCAGCCGCCTCGCTCGCGTCCACGTCGAGCAGCGCGATCGGTATGCGATGTTTCGCCGCCGCCGCCAGCAAGCCGCCGACCTCGAGCGCAGGATCGAACCGCAGCAGCGTAAAGTCCGGTCCTAGCGCGTCGTAGAGCGATCTTCCGTCGCGCAACCACAAATGAGGCGTCCGGCACCCCGGAACGGTGGATTGGCTGAAGTCGTACATGGTGTAGCCGGGCGCCTCCTCGCCGTCATAGGCGATGATCGGGGAGTCCTTGTAGAAATAGCCGAAGTTGAGCCCCCCGCAGCAGAACTGGCCGACGTTCAATGCGTATGCCTCCCGGCCGATGCGCGCGCGAGCGGCGTCGCCTTCCGGGCCGGGCTTCTCGAGGCCTTCGGGAATCGCGCTTTGAAAAGCGGCCGTCGCTCGGACGGTGCCCATCGCGTAGCGCGAAACCTGCTCGGTGATTGGCTGACGTTCGATCTCGTATGCGCCGAGGATCGCGGAATCCGCCCAGCCCTCGAGTACGCCGGCGAGCATCCACGAGAGGTTCATGGCGTCGGCGATCCCGGCGTTCATGCCGTAGCCGGCGGCGGGCACCCAGATATGCGCTGCGTCGCCGCACAGGAAAGCGCGCTGTTGGCGAAAACGGTTGGCGATCATGCGGCGCCCGGTCCAGTCTTCCTGGCCGAGAACCTCGAACTCGAACGAGGTCCCCACGCCCAGGATTTCTCGAATGCAGCGTTCGCGGTCGACAGCCGCGAAGTCCTGGCCGGGGCTCAGCCAGTTGTGGATGAGCCATCGTTCGCGGCCGTCGATGGCGAAAATGGAGGCGTTGTGCCGCGGGCTCATCGTTTTGGTGCACCAGGCCGGCCCGGGCATCAGGCCAAGCAGCTTCGGTGCGCGAATATAGGTCGATTGCGTAGTAGTCACTACCGGATCGCCGCTCATCGTCGCGCCGATCCTGCGCCGGATCTCGGAATGGGCGCCATCGCAACCGATCAGGTATTTGGCGGCGATCTTTCGGGTCTCGCCGCCAAAGAGATCCTCGGCGGTAGCCACTACACCGCTCTCGTCCTGCTCGAAGTCGACAACCCGCGTGCGGCTCAGGATTCGAAGCCGAGGTGTCGCAGCGGCGTGCGCGAACAGGATCGGTTCCAGGTAAATTTGGTTGATTCGATGCGGCGGCTCGGGTGTCGGCCACCAGGTGTCGGGACCGTCCTTCGCCGTATAGCGCTCGGCGCGACACGGAATCGTGATGCGCGAAAGCTCGATCCCGGTCGCGGTCGTGCGGAAGCTGACGTCATTGGGATAGTTAGCGGGCAGGCCAGCCTCGCGCACCGCCCGGACCACGCCGAGGCGGCGGAAGATCTCCATCGTGCGTGCGGCGACGTGGTTGCATCTTACGCTGGGTGGTTCACCGGCCGCGCGTGTTTCGGCGACGACTACGTCAATGCCCCGCCCCGCGAGATCCATCGCCAAGATCAGCCCGACGGGTCCACCGCCGACAATCAGCACCTGCGCATTGAGAACCGTCGACATTATCCAGCCGTCGCGGGAGCGATATGAGTCTCCGACAGCGAATATCGGAGTCCGCATAACAGCTAGGCGGCTTTCTCGCGGAGGTCAATCTTCCCGTGCATGCCGATCGAAAAGGAACCTTTGACGCCGGCGCTCTCGTTACGCTATACGGTACGAAGTTCCGCAAGCTGGAACGCGGCTCGATGAACGCAAACCCGATAAACGCGAACCCGATGAGCGCGACTCAAGTCAAGGAACCTTCCTACCGCGTGCAGGTTATCGATCGCGCGCTCGGCGTATTGGAGGTATTGGCCGGCGAGGGGCAGCCGATGTCGCTGGTCAAGCTGTCCAAAAGGCTGGGCCTGCCCAAAAGCACCACGATGCGCTTGCTGATGGTCCTGGAGGGCCATCGCTTCGTCGAAAAGAGCGCGGAGAGTGGCCTCTATCGGCTGGGGCTCAAGCTGTTCGAGCTCGGAAGCAAGGCGATCGCACAGTTCGATTTGACGGAACGCGCGCGGCCGCACCTGGAGCGGTTGGTTTCGCGCACCGGCGAGACCGCATACCTGAGCGTGCTCGACGGCGCCGAGGCGCTGGTGCTGGAGCGAGTCGAATCCACGCGCGCGGTGAGAGTTCCCGCCAGCGTTGGCTGGCGCAATCCGGCGCATTGCACGGCGGTGGGGAAGGTTCTGCTGGCGCACACGCCGGAGAGCAGGCTGACGGCCGTGCTCGGCAAAGCCCGGCTGCGGGCCTATACGCAAAACACGATTACGTCGCTCGCGCAATTGCGCGAGGAATTGCGCCGCGTGCGCGAGCGCGGGTTTGCGCTCGATGATGAAGAGACCGAGGACGGCCTCAGATGTATCGCAGCGCCCGTGCAGGCACCCTCCGGCCGGGTGGCGGCGGCGCTCGGCGTCCTTGGGCCGGCTTATCGGATCCCCGATGACAGCGTCGCGACGCTCGCCGCGGCAGTTATCGGCGCGGCGCAGAAGTTGTCCGCGGAGCTTGGCTATCGCGCCGCCGAACCGCGCGCGGTCAGACAACATGCCGGCCTGGTCGGCTAGAAAGGGAGGGACGAACATGGCGGCGTTCAATGCTCAACCGCTGAACGAGTTTGCCTGGCCCGCAGAAGGTGTGGCGCGGGTTCCCTATCCGGTCTTCTTTGATCCCGCGATTTACGCCCTGGAGCAGGAACGGCTGTTTCGCGGGCCGGTGTGGAATTACGTAGCGCTGGAAGCCGAGGTGCCCAAGCCGGGCGATTTCAAGGCTACCTTCGTGGGCGAGACTCCGATCGTCATCAACCGGGGCAAGGACGGCGCGCTGCATGCGTTCGTCAACCGCTGCGCCCATCGGGGCGCGCTGGTCTGCCGGGAACTGCGCGGCAACCGCCTAAGCCATCTGTGCATCTATCATCAATGGAGCTACGACCTGGAGGGCAACCTGATTGGCGTGCCCTTCCGCAAGGGCATCGACGGCAACGGCGGCTATGCGCCCGATTTTGACGCGACCCAGCACTCGCTGCACAAGCTCAAGATTGCCGCCTACGATGGGCTGGTCTTCGTCTCATTTGCCGAGCAGGTGGAACCGCTGGAGGACTATATCGGTCCAGTGATGCGGCCGTGGCTCGATCGGGTATTCAACCGGCCGGTCAAGGTGTTGGGTTATGCGCGGCAATGGATCGGCGGAAACTGGAAGCTCTACAACGAGAACGTCAGAGATCCTTACCATGCAAGTTTGTTGCATCTGTTCAACGCGACGTTTCGGCTAGCGCGCTCCTCGCAAATTGGCGGGTCGCTTGCCGATGCTCGTGGACGCCATAGTCTGCTCCATGGCTATCAACGGGAGGCGGAAGGCGAAACCGCGGCGTACACCGCCGAAGGCATCAAGACCTACCAGGCGAAGTATGCGCTGGCCGATCCTTCGCTGATGGAAACGCGGCAGGAGTACGAGATCGCGCTGACGTTTTCGATCCACGCGATTTTTCCCTGTCTGGTCGTGCAGCAGATCTCGAACACGCTCGCGGCCCGGCAGATCGTGCCCAAGGGGCCGGATGCGTTCGAGCTCATCTTCACCTTCTTTGGCTACGAGGATGACGACGAGGAGATGCGCGCGATGCGGATCAAGCAGGCCAACCTGGTCGGGCCGGCCGGGTTCATCTCGCTGGAAGACGGGCACGCGATCGAGTTGGTGCAGCAGGCGATCGTGCGCGACCGGGAAGCCAGCTCCTTCATCGAACTGGGTGGCCGCGATGTCGGCAGTCAGGCGCATCTGGTGACCGAATCGTCGATCCGCGGCTTCTGGCAGCACTACCGCGAACTGATGGGGTTCAACTGAGCACTGCGCGGATAGCAACTATGGACGACAGAGAAGTTCGCTCGGCAATCGAAGAACTGATTAATGCGTATGGCCAGTGCCTGGACGACGATCGGTTGGAGGAATGGCCTGATTTCTTCACCGACGATTGCTTGTACCAGATATTGCCGCGCGAGAACGCGGATCAGGGCCTGCGCATCGCCGTGATCTACTGCGACAGCCGCGGGATGCTGCAGGATCGCGTGACGGCCCATCGCACGGCCAACCTGTTCGCGCCGCATCTTTACCGTCACCTGATGAGCGGCGTGCGAATCGGCGGACGCCAGGACGGAGTGATTTCGGCGCGGACCAACTATTCCGTCTTTCGCACCGCCATCGATCCAATCCACTACGGCGCGACCGAGATCTACAGCGTCGGCGAATATATCGACAAGATCGTCTTTGTCGGTGATGTGCCGAAGTTCAAGGAGCGGATCGTGATAGCGGATACGAGCCGGATTCAGTCGCTTCTGGTGACGCCTATCTGAAGGGCTGAAGAAAATTCCGTCGGGGTGAAATCGATGTCAGCCGAGGACAACATCAATCTGTGGGAAGAGCATCTGCGAGGGGAATTTCTGACCAAGAACCATCACGAGTCGCTGGCCACGATGGTCGATGGGGCGTCGGTGTATACGCTGCCCACCGGATGGGGCGCCACCGGCAAGGCCAGCCTGGGGCCACTCTACCGCGACGAATTCATCCCGTCGATCCCGCCCGACTGGCGGCACACACTGCTCAATCGCGTCGCGACCGAGAATTGCATTGCCGAAGAAGCTCGCATCCAGTTCCATCATACGCAGCGGATGGATTGGTTCCTGCCGGGTGTGCCTCCGACGGGCAAAGAGATCGACGTGACGTTCATAATCTTCGTCGAGTTTCGTGACGGCAAGATGGCGGCCGAACGGATTTATTGGGATCATGCCGCGGTGCTGCGGCAGGCAGGGTTGCTGAAGTAAGGCGACGGCTCACGCGCTAGGTTGAGCGTCCCAAAAATCACAGGAGCATTCTATGCCGCAGGTATGGGGCAAGGTCAAAATTCCCGCGGGCAAAAAGATTGCGGTTAACCTCGGATGCGACTTCGACGCCCAGTCGCTGTGGCTATGCCTCAACCGTACTTCACCCGCCTACATGTCGCGTGGCGAGTTCGGCGCCGAGGTCGGGTTGCCGCGCCTGATGCGCTTGTTCGACAAGTACAAAGTCAGGAGCACGTTCTGCATCCCCGGCCATACCATCGACACCTGGGCCGAGCTGTGCCGCGAAGTCGCGGCCGCGGGTCACGAGATTGGGCATCACGGCTACGCTCATGAAAATCCTCAGTCGCTGAAGCTGCAGGAAGAAATCAAGGTGATGGAGCTGGGCCTGGAGGCGCTGGCCCGAATTGGCGTCAAACCCCGGACCTACCGCGCGCCGTACTGGGATTTCAGTGAGAATACGCTCGGGCTGCTGGAGCGCTATGGTTTCGAAATCGACAGCAGCCTGCTCGCCAATGACTTTCATCCCTACTGGATTCGGCCGGTCGAGGTGCACGCCGAGCGCGGCAACGTGTTCGGTCCGCCGAGCCGCATCCTGGAGATTCCCGGACAGTGGTACCTGACCGATTTTTCGCAGGTCGAGTTCATCCCCGGCTTCCAGGAGGGGATGCGCCCGGCGCATGACCTGCTCGACCGCTGGAAAGCAATCTTCGACTACGCGGTCGCCAACGAGGAAGGCGCCTGCTACGCCTTCGTCGTCCATCCGCAGTCGATCGGGCGGGCGCACATGATCACGCGGCTCGAGGAGCTGATCGTGCACATGCGAGAGCGCGGCGCCTGGTTTGCAACCCTGAGCGAGATCGCTGACGCCACCGAGCGGGCGGTGTAGCGGGCGCTCGCGTCGAACCTGCATCTGGCGATCGAGGATCTGGCGAGCCTGACGCTGGTGCCGTGCAGCCTGGCTATGCCGGCGAGAAGATTCAGGACACGTCCCGCCGCGCGGTCAGCAGGCGATGTGCCGGAGCGCTGAGTGTGTCGATCTTGAGGCCATGCGGACAAGCGCCCGCGCACGGCTTGGCGCTGCAGCTCAAACATGCCTCGGCGTTGTGCGCGATCATGGCGTACTCGTCGCGCGCCATCCGCAAATCGCCGTAATCGACCGCATACATCCGTGTGCGCATCACGTCCGCGATCGCGACTCCCGCCGGACACGCGCCTTCACAAGCATTGCAGGCGTGTTTGCAGTACGAACTCCCATTGACGCGCGTATAGCGCTCGAGCAGCGGGAGATCCTCCGCGGCCACCAAGGCCGAACCCGATGCACCCAGGTATTCATCGATCGCCGCGCGGCTGGTCATCGAGACGACAAGCCCGCTGACGTCGCGGTTCGACAGCACCCAGCGAAACGCCGCCTGCGCGAAGGTCGCGCCATCGCGCTCGTACTGGCGCATGTCATTGAGCCGCGCGCCCATCAGGGTTTTCATCACCACCACGCCGACCCCGCGTTGGTTGGCCTTTTGGATCACGCGGGGCAGGTCGGGCTGACGCGCCACCATGTCGAAGCCGTTCAGGAAGCGCTGGTAGAAGCGCGGGTCCTGGCCGAAATTGTAGGCGCAGAGAATGACGTCGAACTTGCCCGAGTCGAGTGCGTAGTCGAGGCACTCGATCAGGTGCCCCGCGTGCCCCGACATTCCGGTGAAGCGAATCTTACCCTGCTTTTTGGCCGCCTCGGCGAATGCATACCACTCGGGGTTCTTGAGCCGCGCGACATCGTTGACCGCGTGATTGAAGTACACGTCAACGTGATCGGTCTGCAGGCGGCGCAGACTGCCCTCGAGCGCCTGCATCATCGCGTCTCTATGAGTATCCGGCTGCGCCAGCGTCTTCGACGTAAGGAACACCTTGTCGCGCCTGCCGCGCAGAGCATTGCCCAGCGTGGTTTCCGAATCGCCGCCCCTGTATGTTTCGGCGGTATCGAAATAATTGATCCCGCGGTCGTAGGCGTGGCGGACGAGATCTTCCTGGCCTGGGGACAGACGGTCCGCGCCGAACGAGATGTCGGAAATTTTCATCCCGGTGCGTCCCAGCGGTGAATAGCGGCGGACTTCGGGTGCGGACGGAATCGCCGCGGACGCGGAGCCGGTCAGCGTCGCGAGCCCAACTCCAAGACCCGCCAGGGTTCCGCTCCTGATGAACTCGCGCCGGCCAATCGCACGCAAACGGCGTGGATGCTTCGTCATCATCTAAACCTCCGCCGCAGCTTGCATCGAAGAATATCCCTTCGGCGATGTTGTGGCGAGTAAGGATACTTGACATTCTTTCGGCTCGGCGCGAAGTATGGCGCGAGATTCGCCGCCAGGAGACTGAAGCCTCGGTCAGAGGGATTAGCTCCCCGACCAGCGCTAAAACGGAGGAGCGTCATGTCATTTTTGGCTGATCGCGCGTTGCAGGAGCGCTTCGTCTCCGCGCTCAACGCGCATCCGGGATTCAACGAGCAGGCGCAATGGTTCGATGGGTCGGTCTTGCTCGAAGCCGGAACCGATTTGCTGTGGCTCAAGATTTACAAGGGAAAAGTGATCGACCATCAGCCGGCCGTGCCGCCATTCGGCTACACCTTCAAATTCTCCGGCAGCGAAGCGTCCTGGAAATTGCTCATTAGCGGGCAAAGACTATGGGCCGATCTCACCTTTCCCGGCAAGCGGTACTTCGATGACGACCCGGCGCTTGCGACGGCGGGAACTCCGCACGTCGAAATCCGCACCGAGGGAAACCTGCTCGAGGCCGCGCGCCTTACGGAAGCGATGTTCCAAATGGCTTACGTCCTGCGCGACTGCGCGCGCGGAAGCGCACGTTAAAGGATTAGCACTATGCCTGGCACCGAAGATATTCGCGGACACTATGTCAAAGTCAACGGCACGCGCACTTTCTATGATGAGATTGGCGAAGGCTACCCGATAGTCTGTGTGCATACCGCCGGCTCATGCTCACTGGAATATACCTATCTGCTGCCCCTGCTCGCCGAACGAGGGTTTCACGCCTATGCGTTGGATCTTCCGGGTCACTTCCGCTCTTACCCGGTTAACTGGAAGCCGCATCGCACGATCCATGAGCACGCCGAGTTCGTTCGCGCCTTCGCAAATACGCTCGGGCTGAAGAAGCCCGTGATCATGGGATGCTCGATCGGCGGCGACATCACGCTCGACTACGCCGCGCATCATTGGCGCGAGATGGCCGCGGGCATACCGATGGAGGGCCTGTCGCGCTCGCCGACTTTTCCGAGTCCCACCGGGCTGACGCAACCGGCCTGGGGCCCGGGCTGGCAGGATCAGCTCGAGCGGGCGGCGACCGAGTCGCTCAATCGCAACTGTTCGGCGGAAAAGCGTTTGGAGCTGCGCTGGCAGCATCGAGGGCCACAGGTCAGCGCGGTCGGCGACCTGGAGGCCTGGGCCTCTCATGACGTGCGCGCTCTGCTCGGCGCGGTCGAATGTCCGATGCTGGTCGTATGTGGCGAAGACGATTTCTGGGTGCCGAAGCCGCTGGTTGAGGAAACCGTCAAGCTTCTGAAAAATGCCGAGCTGGCCTATCTGAAAGGTATCGGGCACTATCCGATGTTCGAGGATCCGTCGCTGACCGCCAGGCTGGCCACTGACTTCTGCCGCAAACATTCGATACTGAAGTGATTCGAACCGGCGGTTCGTGACCTTTTTTTTCCGCTGCCCATAGCCTGCGAACTGTGGTAGTGAAATCCGAGAAAGGCGTGCCCGGCAGACGGCGTTCATGCCGCGTCATCCCGAGCGCCGAGGAGGCAGCGCACGATGTTCTCCTTCTACATCAAACGGTCGTTTGTCGACACTGTACCCGGAATCGAACTGGTCAATATCCACTATACGTGGAGCTTGCTCGGCGAGCTTCCTAACTGGGAGGCTAATCGCGAGACCCGCGCGATGCCGCGGGGCGGAGTGCTGATTCGGGAATGGGCGGAACTACCGTCGATGAGTCTGGCAACTACGTTCAGACCCAAGCCGAAACCGTGCAGCTTCCCGATGACGGAGTGCGCCGCAAGATCATCCGTTTGCCGAACTCGATCGCGGATCCCCGAACCGGTGGTTACACCGAGAACTACCTGTTCCATCACTATTTCGAAGCTTTCCTTCACGGCAGGCGCGAGGTAAGTCCGCTCTACACCGAGGAGATCGTCAGCAAAGAGGTTGAGTTCGTCGACAATGAGGGCAACCTCGGCGGGATGTGCATCTTCTGGAGCGTTTACGATTGGGACGCGCCGCAGTATCAGCCGACCGAAGAGCCGAATTTCATCGCACGCTACGGCGAGGACAACCCATACCGGTCACACAAGTTTTACGGCACTGACGATAAGGATAACTTCTCGCGCATTCGTTCGGCGATGCTTGCCGCCCTGCCTATGCCCCGCCGTTACGTGGGTAAGATTCGCGGCCCAAAGGGCGCGCAGGTATTTCAGCGATGGCACGTTGGTAACATGTGGCAACCCAACCCAGCCGACCGCTGGGAGGACTATTGGGGGAACCAGGTCCATACGCTCTAAGCGAGCTTGCAAGCGCCTGGTAGCCGCGCTGTGCGGAGGCGTCGATGAATCATCATATAGTCGATAAGGAGTACCGCGACTTCGCTGACGACATCGAGGCGGTCAGTATTCACTATCTATGCGTCCCCAGCGGCGCCGAGGCCGACTGGGATCACGGCCGCGTTACACGCTTTATGCCGCTGGTCGAACCCGGCATGCGGCGGCTCAGCCTCAAATTGCCAGTCCAACTGGTAGATCCGCGCAGCGGCCGGCCGACTAGTGACTACACATTCCTGTACTACTTCGAAGTCTGTCGCGGTGGCGACCGGCACTATTCGCAAATTTATACCGAAGTCATGGATAGCGGCACCAAAGCCACAAGCGTTCAGGCCGCGGCGACGGCCGCGCTACCGAAGTCGAGGAGGCGGAGCAGGGAGATCCGATGACGCGCATAGGCGAGGTGGCGGCGGTGGGTCCGCTCGGATGGTGGCAGGAAGCGAGCGGCGCGCGTTACGTGCGCTACCGCGGAGCGCTGAATGGCTCGAAGCTAAGGCTTCACTACGGGTTCGACGGATGGCGCGAGCCGATCCGCGAGGTGCGGCTCCAATCCGCCGGCCCGGACCTGGCGATTGCGCAGGTGCCGGAGCTCGACGCGCATCTAGCGCTCGATTGCGCAGTGACCGACGGGGAGCGATGGGACAACAACGGCGGCGTCAACTATCGGCTCTGGACGGGCTTCAACGCGCTCGACGCGCACATGCATTTGAGCGGCCGCGGTGCGGGCGCGCTCGGCGCACATAGTCTCGCGACGGCGATGGCCTCGGCCGGAATGGCGTGCGGAATAAGCTCGTGGCTCGACAATCGCGCGCTCGATCAGGTCGATTGCGCGGCGGTGCGGATTTTTCCACTGGTATGGGTGCGGCCGGGCGGCACCGAGCTCGACGAAGTCCGCGGGCGCCTGGACGCAGGCGCGGTAGGGCTCAAACTCCATCCGACCGTCGATGGCTATCCGGCCGACGATCCCGCGCTCGATCCGTACATCGCAATAGCGGAGCAGAGCGGATGCCCGGTTGCATGCCACAGCGCGCCCGGCGAAGCAGACCCCGACAACATCCGGCGCCTCGCCGAACGCTTCCCCTCGGTTCCGATTATCATGTACCACACCTACCTGGGGCCGCAGGAGGGACGCAGGCGGGCGGCCGCGCACGTTCGCGAACAAGCGAATCTCTATCTCGAAACGTCGTGGTGCCGCGCGGACGTCGTGATACGGCTGGTCGCCGAAGTCGGCGCCGACCGCGTGCTATTTGGCTCGGACGCCTCGATCGATGGGCCGTCGCACTACTGCCGCCATCCACCCAACGTCGAGGGGCGAGAGACCTACAACGACGGATTGCTGGCGCTGGTGCGTTCTCTTGATCGGCAAGCAGCGCGCGCGGTGATGGGTGACAACGCGCGGCGGCTCTTTCGGCTCAACGACAATTCGCACGCCTAACGGCGCGCGCTCGACTGGCACAACCGGGCCGGGATGGCCGCCTTCGCTAGGCGCCGTCGGTCAGCACCGGGGTGACGAGATGGCCCGCGGCGCGAGTCAGTTCGGACTCCCGCGCCTCACGAAAGTCAGTGACCGGGGCTTCGCATCTGAGGCATTGGCGGAACGACGATTCATATACACGGCTCTCGGCGGCACTCAGATTGTAGCGCTCCAATGCGCGGTCGCTTTGCGCCTTCTCTTGCGCGGTCATCGCGTAATGGACCCATCCGCAGACGCCGCAAGCAAGCATGCGCCGCCTGGTCACGTCTTGCCTCGCGCTTGCGCCCTCGCTCAAAACGATCGACACTCCTTCAGAGCACGACGCGGTAGTTCTGCGACTGATTATTGTCCCACCGCGCGAAGTCGTCATCCGGTAGCGGCGAGTTGGTACGTAAAAGCTGGAAGACGTATTCGACCTCTGCTCCTTTTGGCCCCCACACGCGCGCGACGAAACGCCGCGGCAGTGGTACGGTCTGCACCAGCTCGTAGATGGCCTCGTCGGCCATTCCTTCGCCCTCCGCGTCGCGATCGCTCTGGTGCTCGAGCACGTCGAGGTTCAAACCCTCAAGCCGGGCCTGTGACCAGTTCGGCGCGCTCCATCCGCCGACGCTCCACAGCACGCGCACTTCGGTGATACGGCCCTCGTGATCGACGTACTCGACCTCGCGGCTGGCGATCTCCTCGGTGAAATCGTGGTTGAAGCCCTCGTGAAATTCGCCTCCACCACCGAACCGGTAGTGCAAAAGATAGTTCGGCTGGTGATTGAGGTAGCGCGGAATTTCCAGCACCGCCAGGCGCATCGGCGGCTGCGTATTCGGCACCATTGACATCACCTCGGCCTCTTCCTCTCCGCCCCAGCGTGGCCGCTCGCCGAGCTTCGACCACGTATAGCGGATCTCGACCGTGTGACTACTGGGAACGTGGTCGATCCAGACCTTGGCTAGCTGGAACATCGCTCGGCTTCCTATGCCGGCCGGGTCGCGGCGGCATCGCAGAGGTTGAGCTTGACCTCGTAAGTTCGAGCGGTCGGCATCCCCATGAACAGCGGCGTGATCCGGCGGAACAGCTCGCGCGCGACCTCGCCGTCGGCATAGGCGGCGAGATCCGCCTGGCTTTCCCAAGTTGTCACGCCGACGATCTCACGGCCGCTGCGCAGGACCTGGTTCAGGATGCATCCCTTGTGTTGCTTTACGCGATGCGCGAACTCGTTCAGCACCTGCCAGGCTTCTTCTTCCTTTCCGGGCTGGATTTCGCCGTGAAACAGTCGTGTGTGCATAGACGTTTCCTCATGCGTAAAGCTGCGGTGAATGGCTGGACCGCCATCCCGCAGTTGTTAGAATAGTGTTGCGGCGCATTTGTGGCAACGAAATTTTTTCCTGCTCGCCGCCCGCCGCGGCGGTATCAAAACAGTCATGGCCCGTGAAGAGGCTGCTCCTACCTTCGAGACCTGGCGCCGCCGCATCGAAGCGGCCCCGCGCGGCGAAGGCGACGAAGTGGCGCGGTTCCTTGAAGTTCTGCGCACGCTCGGCTCGCCCATGATCGATGGTCCCGCGGTCACCTTCGTCTACCACGATCCGCAGGCGCGGCGTGTCGCGGTGGCCGGCGAGTTCAACCAGTGGAGCCGCACGGGCGAGCTCGCGATTATGGAGCAGATCGATGACAGCGGGATATTCCATTACACCCTGAATCTCAGCGAGCCGTCCCGGCTCGAGTACAAATTCATCGTCGATGGGGAATGGATGCTCGATCCCTTGTGCCACAATGTCATCGATAACGGGGTCGGCGGCCAGAACTCCTACTTCGTGGTCGGAGATTTCCATGAACCGCCAGAGCTCGAAGTGGTCGAGAGCATCCCGCACGGCCACGTCGAGGAGTTCGAGTTCGCAAGCGAGCGGCTGCGAAACCGCCGCGCGGTCTATGTCTATTTGCCGGCCGGTTACGACGCGCGCGCCGCGGCATTGCCGGCGCTTTATGTTCACGACGGTGGCGAATATCTCAGCCGCGCGCGCCTGCCGGTCGTGCTGGACAATCTGATCCACGCGGGCGAGATTGCACCATTGATCGCGGTCATGGTCGACCCGGTGAACCGGATGACCGAGTACAGATTGAACGACGCTTACGTGGATTTCGTCGTCTCCGAGTTGATACCTCATATCGACGGCCGCTTCTCCACGCTTAAAAACTCTGAGGGCCGCGGCGTGATGGGCGCGTCGCTGGGCGGACTGATCTCGGTTTATCTCGCGCTCGCCCGGCCGGATCTGTTTTGCAAGGCCGCAAGCCAGTCGGGCGCGTTTCTGCTGGCCCAGGATCGAATCCTCGACCTGGCCCGTAAGGCGCGCGCCGCGCAATCATTCTGCTTCGATGTCGGCAAGTACGAGCAGCGCTTCATACCGTCGCACGTGTTGCTGGTCGAAGCGCTGAAGGTTCGCGGCTGCCGATGTTTTTTTCAGGAGCTCGCAGGCGGGCATAACTGGACCAGTTGGCGCGCGCATCTTAAGGATTTGCTGGTGTTCCTCTGGCCCGCCGGTGCGGCCGAACCTCCCAAGCGCGCAACCCGGCGGCGGCGCAAGCAGCGGTGACAAAATGGGCCAGCAGGGTTGGGATGAAGGGCCGCGAATCTATAATCTGTTTCCGTTGCTGGCCGGTCCGATACCGCAATGGAGTGCGCATATCACGCGCGCTCGCGCGATGGGATTCAACTGGCTATTTATCAACCCTATCCAGCAATCCGGCTTTTCGGGGAGTCTCTATTCCATAAAAGACCATTACGCGATCGACGCGCGGATGGTCGATCCGGCGGGCGCGGCGCCCCAGGATCAATTGCGCGCGATGATTGGGGCGGTGCATAGCGCGGGAATGCGCTTGATGCTGGATCTCGTGATCAACCATACCGCTATCGACTCGCCGCTCGTGCGCGAACATCCGCAATGGTACCGGCGCGGTCCCGATGGCCAGCCGCTCCATCCGGGAACCCAGGACGGCGACCGCTGGGTGACGTGGGGCGACCTCTACGAAATCGACAACGAGACGAGCCCCGATCGCGAGCGCCTGTGGCGCTACTGGATCGATCTCGCGAAAATGTGCGCCGCGTGCGGGTTCGACGGCTTTCGTTGCGACGCGGCGTACAAAGTGCCCGACCTGTTGTGGCAGCGGCTTATAGGAGAGGTCAAGCATTCCGCGCCGGGCGCGATGTTCTTCGCCGAGTCGCTGGGATGTCCGTTCGACGACGTGCTCAAGCTCGGACGCGCCGGCTTCGATTTCCTTTTCAACAGTTCCAAGTGGTGGGACTTCACCGCGCCCTGGTGCCTGAAGCAGTACCGCGAAAGCGGCGCGGCCATTCCTTCAATAAGCTTCGCCGAGTCCCACGACACCGAGCGCCTGGCTGCCGAACTCGGCGGCGATCGCGAAGCGGTCAAGATGCGCTATGCGTTTTCGGCCCTGTTCTCGACCGGCGTGATGATGCCGATGGGCTTCGAGTACGGTTTC
Source organism: uncultured delta proteobacterium (assembly GCA_963773975.1). GTDB lineage: Bacteria > Desulfobacterota > Binatia > Binatales > Binataceae > JAKAVN01. The sequence continues at coordinate 21,617 of CAVZDJ010000013.1, read as the reverse complement.
CACCGCCGCCTGAACGTGGTCAAAACACGGCCGCAGGATTGGGAGCAGCCGGCGTGGGACCTCGGCGGGTCTATCGCCGCGGTCAACCTGCTCAAGGCGTCGCGTCGCGCATTCAACGAGGAAGGGCCGGTCGACGCGATCGACTCCGGCAATCCGGCGCTGTTCGCGTTTCTCAAATCGTCGCGCGATCGCTCCGAGCGGGCGCTCGTGATCCTCAACAAGGATCGCAAAAATGCGCAGCTCTGCGATCTCGCACGGCTCGGCTCTCTGTTCGCAGGCGCGGGCGGAGTCGAGGACGTTTCGCCGGAAATGCGGCTTGTCCCGGCGCCGGGAACGCAGATATGCCGGCTCGAGCCCTCGGGAGTTGGGGTGCTGGCGGCGCGATTCGGCTGAGTTAGCGACGCATCGCCGATTCTTTTCGCGGCCCGGTGCGAGCGGCTCCCCCCCAATCGCCAGGGCTTCGTGTTGGCCGCTCGATGAGTCCGATCTATAAATGTAGCGCGTACCCGCGAGGACATATCGATGCCGAACATCAAGTCGATCTTTCACATAAACGTCAATGTCACGAATTTCGAGCGCTCGCTGAAATTCTACGAGATGCTCGGCTTCCACGTGGTGCGCGACTTCGGCGAATTTGGCGACCCACCGCTGGCGCGCGGACTCGGCGCGAAGGAATGCCGCGGCCGCGCGGTGCTGATGATCCTTGGCGACGATTTGCATTCGACCCGCCTGGACCTTATCGAATGGAAGGTTCCGCCGACCGAGGGCCGTCCCTATCCGCATCTGTTCCACGCCGGCGCCTGCCGGATCGCGCTGCGCACCAAAACTCTGCGCGCCGATTACGCGGAGCTCAAGGGACGCGGCGTGCAATTTCTCTCGGAGCCGCAGATGTTCCAGGCGCAAGGCACCGAGGCCGGTTTCGTTTGCACAACCGACCCGGATGGCACGGTGATCGAACTGATCCAGGTCTAAGCGGCGCAGCTGCGGGAAGCCGGCACGTGCGCCGCTCGTGCCGGCGCCCGCGACTCCGTTTCGACGATCCTATCGGTAAACCTATCCTTTCTACGGTTCGACGACTTGCTGATGAGCGGAATCGAAATCCTCGTTTGTGCGGGCAACGCTTCGGTGTCCCTCGAAGCGACGGTGGTGTTGGCCGACCGCTTACGTTAGAGAATGAAGCGTGTTCGGCGCGTGTTCCCGCCGTTAAGTGGCGGACCGTAGACTACTCGCCGCATCCCGAGGGCCGCTCGTTCCTGGCGCGGGCGCAAACCAAGGAGAGCCATGAAACCATCCGCGGAAGAGATCGCTCGGCGTGTCGACGCGATTGCGCCCGGCCTCGCCGCCAACGCCGAGGCCTGCGTCCAGGCCCGCAGTGTCGTTCCCGAGAGCATGAAGGCGATGGTCGAGGCGGGGCTGTTCAAAATTTGCCAACCCGCCCGGGTTGGCGGCTACGAGCTCAGCCTCCGTATCCAGTACGATACGGTGACCGCGGTCTCGCAGGCGTGTCCTTCCAGCGGATGGATTCTGATGGTGATGGGGGCGCATCACTTCTGCCTCGGCTCCTGGCCCGCGCGCGGTCAGGAGGAGGTCTTCGGCGAGGGGCGCGACGGGCTGGTCTCGGGCACCCTGGCCTGGCAGGGCAAGGCGCGCAAGGCGGAGGGCGGTTATCGAGTCGACGGGCGGTGGCAGTTTTGCAGCGGTGTCGATCGCGCGGAGTGGGTGATCCTCGGATGCGCGGATGCGGAAAGCGGCGGCCCCGGCGTGCACGTCGTCGTGCCCCGCCAACAGATCATCGTGGACGACACCTGGCACGTGCTCGGCATGGAGGGCACCGGCAGCAAGGACGTGCTGGCGAAGGATATCTTCGTGCCCGCGCATCGCGCGATCGACACCCGCGAGCTGATGAAAGGCTCGTCGCCCCACACCTTGCAACACGCAACCAACGTCTACCGCGTTTCGGCGGATTCGATCCTGTCGGGGTCGGTGCCGGCGGCGATCCTGGGCTCGGCGAAATTCGCGCTGGAGAAATTCGTCGAGCGCACCAGGGAGCGCCGCGCGATCGTCACCGGCGCGCGCAAGGCCGAGCATGGACCGACTCAATTGCGGCTGGCCGAATCGATGGCGGAAGTGGAATGCGCGCAGTTCTTCGTCCACGACACGGCGGAACTGATGGGCAGGGTGGCGCAGTCGGGACAGGGCGCGACCGAAATGGCGTATCGCGCGCGGGTCAAATGGCAGGCGGCGTATGCGGCCGAGCTTTGCCGGCGCGCTCTCGTGCGCCTGTTCTCGGGCTCGGGAGCCCACGCGGTCTACGATTCCTCGCCGCTGCAGGCCGCATTTCGCAACGTGAACGTCGGCGCTCAGCACGCCAGCATCGATTTCGACACTTCCGGTGAACTGTACGGCCGGATGCGGCTCGGTTTGCTCTCGACGCAAAGCTGATCGCGGCCGCACAGTAAGATTAAAAAAATGCGATCGTGGGGTGAACCGCCATGGCGCCGGATCGAAGTTCCGGCGCGTCCGCTCGAGAACTCGACGCCGGAAGTCGCGATCATCGGGGGCGGATTAACCGGCGTCGCGGCCGCCTACCATCTTGCGCGCAGCGGCCTCCGGCCGGTGGTGCTCGAGGCGGCGCGCGTGGGCGACGGCGCCAGCGGACGAACCGGCGGAATCGTTCTCGAAGGAACTGCCAGGGGGATTGTTGCGGGTGCCGATCGATGCGTTCCCTTGTTGGCGGAATTGGTCAGAGAGGCGGCGATCGATTGCGATCTGAAACTGCCGGGATGTTGGGAGATAGCGCATCGCGACGATCCGGCGGGCGAGGCGCTGCCGTGGAAAGATGACGGCCATGGCGTGCGTATCGTGAGGACCGTTGCGGGCGGCACGGTCGACCCGATGGCGCTGCTCACGCAACTCGCGCGGGCTGCGGTCGGCGCCGGCGCGGTCTTGCACGAGCAGGCGGAGGTTCGGCGTCTCATCATTGAACCACACCCCGTGGAACCGCATCCCGTGCTCGAACTGGAAGGCGCGGTCATCCGGCCGCGGTTCGTAATCGTTGCGGTGAACGCGTGGACCAGCCATCTGCTCCCGAGCGTTCGCCGGGTGGAAAGCTCGCTTACCTTCGCCTGCGCGACCGAGCCGCTAAGCGACTCCACGCTTGACGACCTCGGGCTTGCACGCACCATCCCATTCTACACGGTTGATACTCCGTATCTCTGGGGACGCGAGACCCAGGACCGGCGGATGATTTTTGGCGCCGGCCTGACTTACCGCGCGCCGGAAGAGCTCGAGCGGCTCGACCTCGACGTCGCCGAGCCGGCGGCGGCACTTGCGCGCCTGGAAACCCGGGTTCGCCGGTTGCATCCTGCGCTGCGCGATGTGCAAATCACGCATCGTTGGGGCGGGCCTATCGGGATTCCGCAGGGCGGCATGCCGCTTATCGGTAGTTTGCCGCAAGCTCCCGCAATCCTCGTCGCAGGTGGCTATTCGGGGCATGGCGTGGCGCTCAGCGTGTGGATGGGACGGTCTTTGGCGCACGGAATCCTGAAGGGAGAATCATTCCCGGCCTGGGGAGCAGTAGTGCGCTGACTGAGTAATGCAATTCCGCGACGGCAAGCGCTACAATCGATCTTACGAGGCCCATGCGGCCTAAACGGAGACGGCGCGCGATGAAGACGAGGTTCCAAAGAATCCTTTGCCCAATCGATTTCGATCGGATCTCAATTCCGGCGCTGGAGTTGGCCGTGCGCATGGCCACGCAGCACAACGGGCGCGTCTATCTCCTCTACATCATTCCCAAGGTGGACGCGCCGCGCCTCAACGCCGATATCAAAGAGGTCGCAACGGACAGTTTGCGCACCGTCGCGCGCAAGTGGCTAGCGGGCAAGGTACCTTACGAGATCATCGTGCGCACGGGCGCGCCGGTCTCAGGCGTGCTCAAGGCCGAAGCGGAATTGTCCATCGACCTGGTGGTGATGTCGACCCACGGGCGGACTGGAAAGAAGCACACGCTGCTCGGCAGCGTCACCGAACAGGTGGTGCGCCGATCGATCTGTCCGGTCCTCACCACCCGGCTGGTGTGAGCGATCCAGGATAGGCAACCGTCACAGAGACGGGTTGTCCAGGGGCAGACCCAGTTTCACCCGCCCGTGCGCCGCCGCGTTGCCGTCCCAGTTGTGAGTGACATGGCGGGTGGCGGTACATAGATTCCGATACTCCCGCGCAATGTGATTCTTCAGGTACACGCCGCGCGCTCCTTCCGCGTCCCAGATTGCATTCGCCCCGGCAAATACCAGCTTCCCCGCATACGCAGCGACGCATCGATAGCGCGTGCGTTGCTCGTCGTTCGGTACGATGCCGGCTTCGAGCAGGGCCATGATTTCGCCGCACATGCCATAGAGGACGGCCCGTGCGGCTTCCAGCGAAGCGACGGCTTCCGCCACCTTGATCTGCTGACTCATCAGGCTGCGCGTCTCCTGGCCCGACATCAGCGCGACTCGTTTCTTCGCTTCCTCCAGATAGTCAGTCAACATCCCCTCGGCCATGCCGAGCGATGCGCTGTTCAGCAGGATGCCGAACCACATGTAACTCGGTGAGCGATAGAGCGGCGCCGGATGGAGACGGTTGCCGGGAGTTTCGCCGCCCTTGAGGTAGCCGATCGGCAGGGTCATGTGCTCGGGGATCAGCAGATCTTCGACCTTTACGTCGTCGCTGCCGGAGCCATGCAGTCCCATCGCATCCCAGGTCGGCACGATCGTGATTTGCCGCCGCGGCACCAGGAAGTAGCGCTCCTCGGGCACGCCACCGTCAGCATTGCCTACCATGCCCGAAAGAAAGCACCAGTCGGCATTGTTGACCCCGCTCACGAAGGGCCACTGTCCGGTCAGGCGGTAGCCTTCGGCGACTTTCGTGGCGCGGCCGAGCAGGGGAATAAGAATGCCACTCACGAGATTGTCGGGTGCGTCACTCCAGACCGCCTCCTGCGCCTGCGGCGGCCATTGGGCCACCATGAAGTTGTGGCCGATGTATTGCGCCAGGCACCACGCCGTCGAGCCGCATCCTCGCGCGATCGTTCTGAGTATATCGACCATGCCGGCAAAGGAGGCTTCGCAGCCGCCATAGCGCGCGGGTTGCAGGATGCGGGCGATGCCGGAGGCTTTCAGGTCGCGCGCGGTTTGCGCCGGAAGGCGGCGGAGCGCGTCGGCCTCCGCGGCGCGCGCCCGGAGCGTCGGGATCAATGCTTGCGCGCGCCGTACCAGCTCCTCGCGCGTGCCAACGCACCGAGCGCCGTTGGCTCCCGTTTCGGCGGCAAACCCTGGAGACTTTACCGATGCGGCGTCAGTCATACTGATGATCTCCTGTCGGTGATCTCCCGTCGATATCTCGTGAAACCCGCCATAGCATAGTGCGCGTTTTCGCGCACTCCGGGCGAAACGCAGTTCGTCCGACAACCTTAACGCCGCGAGCGCGTGGAGTGGCATTGGCATCGGCCGCGCCAGGCGGTGCATAATCGGCCAATCAGCTCAGCCAAGGAGGCAGATGAAATGAACGTCGACGATTTGGCCACGCGGGTTCAATTGGTTGAGGACGTGGAAGCGATCAAAAAGTTGAAGCATCAATACTGCCACTACTGCGATGCCAACTATGACGCGGACGGGATTGCGGCCCTCTATACGGAAGACGCGATTTGGGAGGGCACGGGGATCGGCAAATTCGAAGGACGCGAAGCCATCCGGAAGTTTTTCAAAGGCGCCTCGAAGTCTTTCAAGTTTGCGGTCCATAACGTCATGAACCCCATCATCGAGGTGCAGGGAGACCGGGCGACAGGCGAGTGGAAGTTGCTTCAGCCCTGCACGATCGATGGAAAGGCGGTGTGGCTCGCTGGAGTCTATAACGATGACTACGTCAGGGCGGGCGGAAAGTGGTTGTTCAAACATCTCAGGGTGAAAATTCTGTTTCTCACGCCCTACGAGGACGGCTGGGTGCGCAAGCAGTTCGTCGACGGCTTCAAGGTTTGAGCGCAGGGGGCTCGGCGCAAGGGGAACAATCGCAAGGCGAACATTGCAAAGGGAAGATTGATGGACATCGGAATCTACGCCACCACTCACGGTATCGGCTATCGTGACGAGAACGACTTTTTTCTCAAGAGCGCGTCGTTGCAGGAGATGCGGCCGGTAAGAATCGCGCAGCTTGCGGAGGCGGCGGGGTTCCATTCGATGTGGTTTCCCGACCATGTTTGCATGCCGACCGGGTCGAGCAGCGCGCATGTCGCGAACGCCTCCGGAAAGCGCGCATACGAAGCGCGGCACAACATGCTGGACGCGGCGGTCACGATGGGTGCGGTGGCGGCCGGTACCTCCACGCTCAAGTTGGGCACGAGCGTGCTGATCGTCCCGTATCGGAATCCGCTGAGCGACGCACGGCAGTTCGCCACCGTCGATCTGCTCTCCAACGGCCGTCTGATGCTTGGGGTGGGCGCCGGCTGGATGAAGGAGGAATTCGACGTCCTGGGCCTCGCGTACGCCGAACGCGGCGCGATGGCCAACGAGTGTATCGAGATTTTCAAACGCTCATGGACCGCGGAGGTGGTGGATTTTCACGGCCGCTTCTACAATTTCGACCGCGTCTCGATGGATCCGAAGCCCGCGCAGAAGCCGCGCCCGCCGATCATCTTTGGCGGCGTGGTGCCGGCCGGCGCGCGCCGCGCGATCCGCTACTGCGACGGCTTTTATCCGATATTTCTCGATCCGCTGGCCGAGCCGAATCGCTACGCGCCGCTGCAGGACGAAATTCTACGCGAGGCCGACCGCCTTGGCCGCGATCCGTCGAAGTTCTTCATGATGGCGGTCGCCTCGGGACGCCTTACGGCTCCCATCGAGCGGCAGGAACGCAAGCCGCGCCCAATCTGCACCGGCTCCGCAGAGGAGGTGCTATTCGACCTCCAGCGTTTCGCGGACGCCGGCTATTCGCTGGTGGTGCTCATCCCCGACTGCTTCGGCCAGGTCGAAGAACTAGAGGCGCAGATACAGCGCTTCGGCGACGAGATAATCAAGCCCGCCAGGAGCATCCGGGCCAAAGGCGGATGGGCGACGTCACCCGTACCATCCTGAGAGTTTGTGATTTTTTTAACTGTTGCCCGTTGGCTCAGAGTTTGTGAGATTTTGGCGCGCGGCAGAGTGAGGAGGCTTCGCTGCGCTCAGTATGACACCAGCTCGAACTATGTTCATCCCGCCGAGCGCGATCGCGTAGCCGGTTTCTGCGGCGCGCCTGTTCCCCGTGCCGCTCCCGCCGCGGGCGTCAGCGCTACCGCGGCTTCCGCGGTCAGCAGGAGAAAGGTTAACGTTTCCTGCAGGTACAGCGTGACGGCCGTCTCCGAGTGCCTCAAGTAGCCAATCGAAACGTCCTGGCCGATGTGTAAGTCGAAGTCGCCGCCGCGGGTGGTCAGGACAAAGGCGCCGGCGATCGCCGGGGCCCAGATAATTTCCTCGCTGACCAGGCGCTGGATGTGCTGAATCACGGGATACCCGTGATCGCTGGCCTCGCTCACTGCGGTGTAGGCTTCCGCTCCCAGGACTACCGAGTAGGGACCGTTGACCCCGACCAGGCGCAACTGGCTAAGCGCCTCGGCGATCGCGTTGGGATACTCAAGCACGTTAGCGGGCAAACTCGCGACGGAATTGCTGGTCCCCTGGCGGATGCCCTCGATTCCGCCGGCGGCGTAGCCTTCGAAGATGGCGCGGTCTTCGGCAAACGCTATCCGCTTTGCCGCGTCCTTGAGCGGCTGCCAATCCGAGTCGTTGGCGCCGCGATCGACGTCGTCGATCGCCTGGCGGTCGAGTTCGAACGGCACGCGCAACTCCACCAGGCTCTTAACCTCGCGCTGGCGAGCGACGATTCCCGCTCCCGGCGCTTCGATAGTGTGCAGATGGCCGGTGCCGACGGCGGCCAGCATCACGCCGCCTGGCTCCTTGACGTCCACCACCCGGCGGCCTGCGAGGTAGCGCTTCAGGGTGCGCGCCGCCTCTTGCTCGATTTGAGCCCACGCGCCGTCGGAGATTGGAGCGAGCTCGCGGTGCAGGTTATTCATCGTTTTCCATCCTGGGATTGTCCCTTCAAGGAGCCTATGCCAAGCGAACCGTCGCTCGCTGGCGGAGCGGGAGGTGAAGATTCGGTCTCCGCGGCGTCTGGAGAAGCGTCCGCGGCCGCGTCGGGCGCGTTTGGCGCCACGGTTTCGAGGAGCGAGGCCGAAGGCACGAAAAAGAGGCCGCCCGTGACCGCACGGCTGAAGTCCAGCAGCCGATCGTAATTGCCCGGCGGCCGCCCGATGAACATGTTTCGCAGCATTTGCTCGGTGGTGCGAGGCGAGCGGGCGTAGCCGATGAAATAGGTGCCGAACTCGCCCTGGCCAGCTCGGCCGAAGGCCATGTTTTCGCGTACGATCTTGACCTCCTTGCCGTTCTCTACGATGGTCGTCAGCGCATTGTGCGCGGAGGTCGGTTTGACCGCATCGTCCAGCTCGATATCGGAGAGTTTCGTGCGGCCGATGATTCGTTCCTGGACTTCCGTGGGCAACGCGTTCCATCCCGCCAGATCGTGCAGATACTTCTGTACGATCACGTAGCTGCCGCCCGCGAATGCGGAGTCTTCCTCACCTATCAGGACAGCGTCAAGCGCCGCCTGCTCCGTGGGGTTTTCCGTGCCATCGACAAAACCGAGCAGATCGCGTTCATCGAAATAGCGAAAGCCGTAAACCTCGTCGGCGGTGGCAACCGCGTCGCCCAGCTTCGTCATGATCTGGGCCGCCAACTCGAAGGCGAGATCGGGGCGCTCGGCGCGAATGTGAAAAAGCACATCGCCCGGCGTGGCAACGGCGTGCCGGGTGCCAGCATGGATCTCGCGGAACGGATGGAGCTCGGCGGGTCGCGACTCTCCGAAAAGCCGGTCCCAGGCGTCGGATCCGAAGCCGATAACACAGGACAGCTTTCCGTCCAGGTCGCGGAAGCCCACGGCGCGAAGCAGCTTGGGCAGGTCTCCACACAGAGATCGGACGCTCGCCAGGTTTTCGACGCCCGGGTTCACCGTTACGACCAGAAATATTGCGGTGCGGGTGAGCGGCGCAACCACGGGCTGCGGCGTGACCAGCGAGGAGCTTGCCGCTGCCGCGGGGGTCATCAAGCCTGCGTCAGGCATCGCAGTATTGTCCAGCCAGCGACCGGTTGAATCGCAAACGTGAAATCGAATGTTGAAGCACGTCTTAAGGGAGATCCGGGTTTTTCTTCGCGCCTATCATGGCATGAGCGACATCCGGATTCCAAATCCGCGGGACGCGGATGCGGACGTGAGCCTGAACATGGGGTCGTCAGAGGGGAGCGCATCGCGATCACAGCCGCGACGCCGCTTGTGGTATGAAACAGGACAAAAGTTCGGCTTCAACGGAGGATCGAAATATGGACCTGGAAGGAATCGAGCGGCGGCTGACCCGGATGGAGGACATCGAGGCGATCAAACAGCTCAAGGCCAGATACTGCGAAATATGCGACGACGACCACAATCCGGAAAGAATCGCCTCGGTGTTCGCCGAGGACGGCATCTGGGAGAGCGCCGAATTTGGGATCGCCAAAGGGCACGCGGACATTCGCAAACTGTTCGCGGGCTTCCGTAAATTGATCGAATTCTCACAGCACAACGTGATGAACCCGATCATCGAAGTTCATGGCGAGCGGGCGACCGGCGAATGGTATTTCATGGGGCCTTTCAAGTTTCGCGCGGCGCAGCAGGCGCGATGGCTCGCGCTTCAGTACAAGGACGAGTACGTAAAGCTCAATGGGCAGTGGAAATACAAACACTTGCGGGTCAACCTGAGGCTCTCGGTTCCTTATGACGAAGGGTGGGCCAAACAGCTGATCGTCGCGCTCAAGTAAAAAATCGCAAAAGCATCGGTGGAGGTCGCCATGTCAACACGTCCTCTTGAATTCGACGGAATCGATCATGCCGTCCTGCGGGTGACGGACATCAAGCGCAGCCTGGCTTTCTACGTGGACGTACTGGGGCTCAGCCTGGAAAGGATTATCGAAGACATCGGCATTTATCAGCTTCGATGCGGCCGCAACCTGATCGATCTGTGCGTGTTGCCCGCGGGTGCCACTTTAGGCCAGGGCACGCAGCGGGGGATCGATCATCTCTGCCTGATGATTCGCGGCGACATGAACAAAATCGTCGAATACCTGGCGGAGAACAAGGTCGAAACCGCCTCGCCGGTCCGCGAACTATATGGCGCGACCGGGTTCGGCACCTCGCTATACATACTCGATCCGGACCAATACATGATCGAGCTCAAGGCCAATTATTCTCAGTACCCGGTCAAAGTCACCGCGGCGCAAGCGCTGGGAAGCATGACCCGGCCCGCGATGAAAAAATAGGCCCGATGAAGAAATAGGTGCAAAGAAGAAATCAGGATCGAACAGTTTCGAGCGTGCTGCCCGCGAGGGCGTGACGGCCCTTGACGCAACCGGGGCAGCTGCGTAGGTATGCGAGCATCGGCGGCGCTGGCGTGTCGCGGGGCGCCCCGTTGACATTCACAGAGATGGCCGCGAATCGTCGAGCGAAGAGAGGATTGCGCGATGCAAAAGAATCTCATTCCGATGGAATGGTTCATCGCCACGCTTGCAGCTCTCACCATTCCGCTCTTCGTCCTCGCCAACGTGCCGGTATGGGCGACCTATGTCACCTGGGCTGGCGCCTTCCTGGTCGGTCCGAACGAGGCCATCCGGAAGCTCTACCCGACCCTGATCGTCGGCACGATTTCCGGGGCTATCTTCTTCATGCTGGCCCTTACGATCGATCCGATCATCGGCCTTGTCGCGCTTCCCAACAGCCTGATCGCTTTCGCGATGACGCTCGGCCTGCTCTACCTTGCGCGGATTCCGGTGTTCGCGCTGGTCCCGGGAATCTTTTTCGGCTTCGCCTGTTTCGTGGGAGTCGCGCTCGCAGCGCGGGTGAGTAGCATCCCGTCCCTTTTCGTGCCCTGGCTGTATGCGACGGGCGCACTGTTGCTGGGTCCGCCGCTCGCATGGGTCAGCGTCGTGATGTACCTGCCGAGCGAGGTCGAGGCGCCAGTCCAGACTGAAGTTCAGGGAGCGAGCCCGGCCGTCGCCGTAACCGCGGAAAAATCGCTCGCCGCGGACTAGGACGGCAAGCGCTACGCGGGATTGGTGTAGCGATAATCGATGCGCGCCGCCACTTCGCCGTTGCGCTTCTTTAAGATCGAACTTATGACGATGAAGACCATCGGGCCGCTGCGGCCGGTCTTCTCGTAAATCTCCTTGATCCGAGAAATCGTGGTTATCGAGTCTCCGGCTCGGATCGGCGTGACGAATTCCAGGTCGATTCCAGCCAGAAGGCGGCGCGTATTGAGTTCGGGGAAATGCTCGAAGATATTTTCACCGTCGCCGAAGATCGCGGCGAGCGACGGCGGCGCTACGAGGCCGCCGTGCGGCCCCGCGTTGGCGGCCGCGGGATCCGTATATAGCGGATTGGTCTCGCCGATGGCGGCGCAGAAGTCCGCGATAAGCTCGCTCGTAACCTGAACCGGGTCGGCGGATTCAAAGATTCGGCCGTCGCGAAGTGAATCGTATTTGCTCATTCCCTGCCTAACGGCCTTTGAACGAGGCCTCGCGCTTTTCCAGGAAAGCGGAAATTCCTTCGTGCTTGTCCTCGGTGCCGTAGATAGTGGTGACCACGAAGGTCTCGAACTCCACCCCGGAGGCGAGGTCCATCTGCATTCCCTGGCGCACGGCCCGCTTGATGAGCGCGTGGCTGAGCGGTGCACGCTTTTCATAGACCGCCGCCATCGCGCAGGCTTCCGCAAGCGCCCCGCCCGCCGGTACGAGACGATTGACCAGTCCGATGCGATAGGCTTCCGCCGCGCCGATCGTCTCGGCCGAAAACATCAGCTCGAGCGCCTTCGCGATACCCACGATACGCGGCAAGCGCTGAGTGCCGCCCGCGCCCGGCACGGTGCCGATGCGCGCGCTGGTGATCGCGAAGCTCGCGCCCTCGCCGGCGACCCGGATGTCGCACGCGAGCGCCATCTCGCAGCCGCCGGTCATGCAAAACCCTTCGATCGCGGCCATTACCGGCTTGCCCAACTGCTCCAGGGTCGCGTTGAGCCGATGCCAGCGGCCGAAGTACTCCGCCCCCGCGGCTGGCGATTTGATCGCGAGCGCGTCGTTGAGGTCGGCGCCGGCGGAAAAGTAGTCCTTGCCGCCCGTAACAATCAAGGCGCGCACCGTCGGCTCGTCCTCGGCCTGGCGCGCCGCCGCGATTATTTCCTCCATCATCTGAAGGTCCACGGCGTTGCGCCGATGCGGCCGGTTGAGCGTGACGATGAAAGACGGTCCCGCCTGCTGCGCGACTATGGTTTCAAAGCCCATTTCACTTGCCTCGCCCGTGCAGCTTAACAACAGCACGGGCACCTTTGAAATTCATCATCAACGTTGCTACAGCGCTGGGATGCAGATGGAAGTTCGAGAAATGCCCTTATGAGCCGGCTCAGCGAACGCCAGGTCGCGATTCGCGACATGACCCGCGAGTTCGTCCGCAAGGAAGTCACGCCGTTCGCCGCGCAATGGGACCGCGACGCGACAGTACCGCTGGACACGCTCCGCAAGATCGGCGCGCTGGGGCTGTTCGGCGTGTGCATCCCGGAACAATGGGGCGGCGCCGGCGCGGACTTCACTTCCTACGCGCTGGCCACCGAGGAACTCGCGTACGGCGACGCCGGCGTCTGCAACATGGTCAGCGCCAGCAACTCCTACGGCTTCAAGATCCGCGATTTCGGCACGCCGGCGCAGAAGGATCGCTTCCTGCGCCCGGTGGCGAGCGGCCGCGAGCTCGGCTGCATGCTGCTCACCGAGCCGCAAGCCGGATCCGACGCGGCCAACCTGCGCACTCGCGCGGTGCGCCGCGGCGACCATTACGTGATCAATGGCACCAAATCGCTGATAACGTCGGGCCGCTCCGCTAAAGTTGCCGTGGTGATCGCGGTTACCGATCCCGATGCCGGCAAGCGCGGCATCTCCGCGTTCCTGACCCGCACCGACGAGCCCGGCTACCATGTGCTCCGAGTCGAGCACAAGCTCGGCCATCGCAGCAACGACACCTGCCAGGTCCAGCTCGAGAATCTCGAAGTTCCGGCCGAGAACCTGCTCGGCGATCCCGGACGCGGATTGAAAGTCGCGTTTTCCGGCCTCGACAGCGGACGTATCGGCGTCGCCGCGCAATCGATCGGCGTCGCGCGCGCCGCGTTCGACGCCGCCTTCGCCTATGCGCGCGAGCGCGAGGCGTTCGGCAAGAAACTGACCGAGCATCAGGCGATCGCTTTCGAGCTGGCCGAGATGGCGACCGAGATCGAAGCGGCGCGGCAGATGTGCCGTCATGCCGCCGAGCTGAAGGAAGAACAGGCGCGCTGCATCAAGGAGGCCTCGATGTCGAAGTTGTTCGCCTCCCGGATGTGCGAGCGGGTGTGCTCGGCGGCAATTCAGATCCATGGCGGCTACGGATTCATCAACGATTACCCGGTCGAGAAATTCTACCGCGACGCGCGCGTGTTTCAGATCTACGATGGCACCAACGAGGTGCAAAAGATCCTTATCTTCCGCGAACTCGCGGCCGGGCATTGAGCGGCGCGGCGCCGCCTTCACCTGCGGCGGCTGATCGCACGGCTGTCCCGTCACCATCATACAGCTGTCATGCCGGCACTGGTTTGGTTAGAATGATCGCTGCAGGAGAGCGAGAAGTGGCTGAAGCACCGGTCGAATACATCAAGAGCATCACCAGGCAATACGCCAAGCTCGGTTACAAGCCCTACGGATGGGTTTACAACACCGACGCGCCGCCCTGGCAGCCGCTGCGCAAGCCGCTAAAGCAATCCCGCGTCGCGCTTATCGCCTCGGGCGGAATCTATCGCCACGGCCAGACGGCCTTTCATTCCAAGGACGACACCAGCTTGCGGCTCATCCCCACCGACGTTCGCACCGAGGATTTGCGCACCTCGCATTTCGCTTACGATCAGACCGACGCGCGTAAGGACCCCAACGTCGTGTTTCCGATCGACACGCTGCGCGGCCTGGTCCGCGAAGGCTTTATCGGCGGGCTGACCGAACACGCTTTTACCTTCATGGGCGGAATCTATTCTTCGCGGCGCGTGCGCGAGGAAGTCGCTCCCGCGATTACCGAACGGCTGATGGCCGAGCGCGCCGACCTCGCGCTGCTGGTGCCGGTTTGACCCGTGTGTCATCAGTCCGTTGGACTGATCGCGCGTCACGCCGAGGCGGCTGGCTTTCCCACGATGACGATGAGCAGTGCGCTGGACATCACGCGCGCGGTCAATCCGCCGCGCGCGGTCTTCAATGATTTTCCGCTGGGACACACGGCGGGCAAGCCGCTCGACCGCGGTCTCCAGCGCGAGATCATGATCGAAACGCTGAGCGCGTTCGAGACGATGCGTACGCCGGGTTCGATCAAGATGATGCCGTTTGAATGGAGCGCCGATCACTCCTGGAAGCATGCCGGCGCCGGCGAGGGCGACAACCGCGCCGAGCGCACCGAAGAGCCGACCTACCAGACCGAGGACGACAAAGCGGCGGCGGCGGAAGGCAAACTCGCCGAGGAGTGCATCGCCTGCTCCAACTGGTCGCCGGCGCCGCGCGAGCGCTCGGCGGGTTGAGAATCAGACTGCCATTTCACGCCGGCGCGAAAATCTCCTCGAACAACGACGTCATCGCCTTCCACGAACGCTCGTCCGCGGATTTGTTGTAGGAGATTCCCGGCGCGCCGATCTTGTCCGCTTCGGGATTGGTGAAGCTGTGCACGGTGCCGGCGTAGCTGATGACTTGCCAGTCCGCCTTGGCCTTGGTCATCTCCTCGGCGAGCGCGGCTACCTGCGCGACCGGCACGAACGGATCGTCGGCGCCGGTGCAGACCAGGATCTTCGCCTTGATCTGGCCGTTTGCGGGGCGCTGCGTTTGCAGGCCGCCGTGAAACGACACGATACCTTTGAGCGGCGCGTCGTCGCGCGCGAGTTCCAGCGATAAAGTGCCGCCCATGCAATAGCCGATCGAGGCGAGACGGCTCGGATCGACCTGCGGCAGCGAGGCCAGCTTGTCGAGCGCCGCGCGCGCCCGCGCGCGCGACTTCGCCGGATCCGCGAACAGCGCGGTCGCGCGTTTGATTGCTTCCTGCAGATCGCTCAACTGGAGGCCGTCGCCGTACGGATCGCCGGCCAGCGCGACGTACCCCAGCTCGGCCAGCCGCTCCGCGCGGCGCTTGGCCTGCGCGCCCAGCCCAAACGCCTCGGGCATCACGAGCACTCCCGGCCGCCGGCCCGATTTCCGATCGTCGTAGGCGAGAAATCCGCGCAGGGTGACGTCGCCGTCGCGGTACTCGAGACTTTCCGTTTTCATATCAATTGACTCCTGCAACTGTGATCGTCTTTTTTAGCTTCATGCCAAGCCCTTTGCCAAGCGCGGCGGCACGCCGGCTACGGCAAAATTGCGAACGCGCGCGCCGGAAAGCCCAGCCCATGCTCCGGCTTCGGCCACGTTACCACGATGAGCGCGCCGGTGGCCGGGACCTTATCCAGGTTGGCCATCACTTCGATCTGCCAGTGGCCGTGCTTGAGCACCCAGGCCTCGGACTTGAGATCGTCGGTGGCGTCCGTGTCCATCGACTCGTGGCCGTTGGCCACGATCCCGCGTTGCTCGTAGAGGAACCGGATCGCGTCGAGCGACCACGCCGGGAATGGAGCGCGCTTGAAGCGCTGCTGATTGGTGTCCCAGTCCTTGTACATGTCGGTGCGCACGGCTGCGAAGGACCCGGCCGGGACGCGGCCGTGGCGGCGCTCCCATACCTTGACGTCCTCGACGCTGAGCGCGTGATTGGGATCGCGCTTGAGCATCGGCGTCATATCGAAGACCACCAGCTGCAGGATCATCTGCTTGAGCGGAATCTGGTCCATCGTCTCGCCGGCGGGGTCGAAGTGCGCGGGCGGATCGACATGGGTGCCGTACTGCCCGACCATCGAGTAGAAAAACACCCGAAACCCGTCCTTCTCGATGGTATAAGGCCGTCCCGTATCGGGATCCGAGGCTGCCGAGAAAGTCGCCGGGCCGAAGCCCTTCCATACCGGCGTCAACGGGCCGAAGGAGTGGGTGAGATCGACGAACCGCTTCGAGGCGATGATCCGATACGCCTCCGCGAGCGAATTGCCCTGCGACCCCGCCTGGGCCAGCGCGGTTGACGGCAAGGTCTGCGCCAGGGCCATAGCGAATAACGCGGCGAAAAACGCGGCGCGCACGATCCGCAAAGCCGGGTGGGCGAGCTTTATTTTCACTGAAACCTCCCGCGCCGCCCGCGTCATCGGTCGGCGTCCCGGTTTCAGAGGGGCGGCGCCGATGCCACGGGAATAGCGCGCTCGATCGGTTTTTTCTCGCTTTGCCTTTTTTCTCGACTTACAGGA
Organism: uncultured delta proteobacterium; assembly: GCA_963773975.1. GTDB lineage: Bacteria > Desulfobacterota > Binatia > Binatales > Binataceae > JAKAVN01. Next base: position 5,101 of record CAVZDJ010000013.1, on the reverse strand, counting down.
TAACGCTCTTCTATAGCACCACTGCTCCAGCATTCAGACAGGAGGAAATATGGCGGCCAAAAAGAAGCAGGTCACTCGCGGGCGCGGCAAAACGAGTGCGCCCAAGGCTCGCCGGGCGTCTTCTCCGCCCGCTCGACGGCGCAACGTCGACCCGGGATGGGCGTGGGACGATCGGTTGCCGCTCGCGCAGGGCAAACAGATCGGCAACACGATTTATGTTTCGGGGCAGGTCGCCTACGATCCAAACGGCAAGCTGGTCGGCGAGGGCGATATGAAAGCGCAGACCCGCCAGGTTTTCGACAACATCAGGAGCGTGCTCGAGAGCGCCGGCAGCAGTTTGAAGGATATCGTCAAGATCAACACCTACATCACCGACGGATCGAAGTTCATGGACATGCTCGCCGTGCGGAGCGAGATTTTCGGCAACGATCCGCCCGCGAGCACCGCGGTGGTGATTGCGGCGCTGGCCTTTCCCGGGCTGCTGATCGAGGTCGAGGCGATCGCGATAACGCGCGCGTGAGAGAGCACGTCTCGTTTCAGGAGTTCACCATGTTTGTGGAGCTTACGCCGGAGCAGCAGCGCATCATCGCTCTTGCCAAGGATCTCGCCAGGGAGTTCGCGCCGCGCGCCGAGCAGCACGATCGCGAAGGCAGCTTCCCGTTCGAAAATATCGCGCGCCTGAAGGAGACCGGCTACACCGCGATGACTACGCCGAAGGAGTACGGCGGATGGGGCGTCGATCCGTTTACGTTCATCCTCGCCCAGGAGCAACTCGTGCAGGGATGCTGCGCGACCGCTTTCGCGATCAACATGCATCTCAACTCGGTGGGCTTCTATACGCCGTTCATGACCGCGGCGCAGAAGGGGCTGTACCTGGAAAACGTGGGCCGCAAGCAGATGCTGCTCAACGGGTTCTACACCGAGGGCGGCGGCGCGCGGTCGATCCTCTCGCCCAACACCAAGGCGCGCAAGGTGGCCGGCGGCTATCGGATCAACGGCCAGAAGGTGTTTTGCACGCTCTCGCCGGTGGTCGACTACTTCGGCATCAGCACTTCGCTCGAAGACTACAAGGGATCGTCCTCCGGCGGATGCGTGTTCCTGCTGCCGCGCGACGCGCCGGGCCTGGAAGTGATCGAGAATTGGGACGCGATGGGGATGCGGGCGACGGGCAGCCACACGATCATGATTCGCGACGTTTTCGCGGCGCCGGATCAGCTCGTCGGAGAGGAAGGCCATTTCTTCGAGGAGTTCGTGAAGGTGGCGCACTGGTACTGCCTGTCATTCTCCGCGGTCTACCTCGGAATTGGCCAGGCGGCGTATAACTACGTGCTGGAATACGCGCGGACGCGCAAGCTGCAGAAGACCGGGCAACTCGTGGGCAGTTTGCCGGCGACCCGCTTCGCGCTCGGCGAGATGCACAATCGGCTGGAGGCCTGCCGCACACTCATCTACAGCCTCGCGCGCGAGATGTCCGCAGGGCGAAGCTACGGTGAGCGGCAGGTGATGACGATCGAGACGCTGCGCACTTTTGTGGCGGAGAACATGCTGGAGGTTGCGAACCTGGCGACCCGCATCGCCGGCGGCCAGGGCTATTTGAAAGGCAATCCGCTGGAGCGCTACTTCCGCGACCTGCGCTCGGCGCCGCTGCACACGCTCAAGCGCGACGAAGTGCTGGAGATGATCGCCGCGACGGAACTCGGATTTGCCTGATGTGCAATGGACCGCCGGTTTCAGGTCGCTTCAAGATGCGAGCTCCTGCCATATCTGATCGGACTGCCGCTTGGATTGTCGCGCAAGCAGGCGAAAGATCTGCTCCGGTTCCGGGCGGTGACGGTGAAAGGCAAGGCGACGGTGCGTCACGATACGGAATTGGCGCCCGGCGATGTGGTGACTATCGCGGCGCGCAGGCAGGTCAGCGGCGCGGCGCTCGAGCGCCATGGACTCGCGATCGTGCATCTGGACGACGCGGTCGTCGTGGTCGAGAAACCTGCGGGGCTGCTTTCGATGGGCTCGGAGCGCGAAAAGGAAAAGACCGCGTATCGGATCCTCAACACGCATCTGAAGGCGCTGATGAAAACGCCGGCGCAACAGGTCTTCATCGTCCATCGGCTCGACCGCGAAACCTCCGGCCTGATGATGTTCGCGCGGACCGAGGCGGCGCAGGCCGCGCTGCAGCGGAACTGGAAGGTCGTCGTCAAAAAATACCTGGCGGTCGTCGAAGGCGTGCCGGCCAACGCGCAGGGTACGCTCAGGGACAGGCTGGTCGAGAGCAGCAAATCACTTAGGGTTCATCGGGTGGAGGAGGGCGGCGAACTGGCAATCACGCACTACCGCGTTGTTCGCGCGCAAGGCGACAGGTCGCTGGTCGAGCTTACGCTCGAAACCGGGCGCCGCAACCAGATCCGCGTGCAACTGGCCGCGCTGGGTCATCCGGTCATCGGCGATCGAAAATACGGCTCTAAATTCGACGCCAAATTTGGCGCAGAAACCGAGCCCGCGCGGCGGCTCGCGCTGCACGCGTGCGAGCTTAAGTTTCGCCATCCGGTTTCGGGCGTCGCGATGGAATTCCACAGCGCACTGCCATCGCGCCTCAAGGCGCTGCTCGATGCGCGCGCCCCGCGCTAGCCGGAAGCGCCGCGCGGCAGACTTGACGCTCAAGCCGCGCCGGTGGTAATAAGCAAATTACTTAGGTTGCTAAGTGTTTTCCAAAATGCTGCTTGATGGTGCCGCGAAAACCGAGGTAATGCCCGCGGGCGAACCGACTCATCGCTCAAAGGAAGTGTGACCCATGCCGCTAAACGGATTGGCAGGCAAAACCGTGATCGTGACCGGCGCCGCGCAAGGTATCGGCCGCGCGTACGCGCGCCGGTTCCGCGACGAGGGATGCAACGTCGTGCTGGCCGACGTCAACGCGGACAAGGGCCGTAGCGTGCTCGCCGAAGTCACCGACTCCGGCGCCAACGCGATCTTCTGCGCCACTGACGTCTCTAGCGAGGCGTCGTGCAAGCAGATGGTCGACGAGGCGCTCAAGGCTTTCGGCCACGTCGACGTGCTGATCAACAACGCGGCGATTTTCTCGACCATCCAGATGAAGCCGTTTTGGGAAATGAGCGTCGCCGAATGGGACGGCCTGATGGCGGTCAACCTCAAGGGCGTGTGGCTCGCCGGCAAGGCGTGCAGCGCACCGATGCGCGAGCAGAAGAGCGGGGCGATCGTGAACATCTCGTCGGCGGCGTACATGCTGGCGCGGCCGGGTTACGCGCACTACATGGCGTCCAAGGCGGGAGTGCTCGGCCTGACGCGTGCGATGGCGCGCGAGCTGGGCGAGTTCAACGTGCGGGTCAACGCGATCACGCCCGGGCCGGTTTATACCGAGATCGCGCGCGCGACCGTCACGCCGGAGCAGAAAGAGGCGATGCTCAAGATGCAATGCCTCAAGCATCACGAAACGCCGGCGGACCTCGTCGGCGTGGCCGCGTTTCTCGCCTCGGACGACGCCGCGTTCATCACCGGCCAGACGATCAACTGCGACGGCGGCCTCGCGTTCATCTAAGTAAAGGGCCTCGACGGCATCCGCACCGACGTCGTCGGGAGTTTGCTGCGGCCCGGCGCGCTGGCTGGCGCCCGTTCTCGTTACGAGCGCGGCGACATCGGCGAGGGCGAGTTTCGTCGGCTCAATTTCCAGGACAGTTTCGGCGAAGCTGGTCAGCACCAAGGTGGCGCAACCCGAAACGATCGATGATCTGAAGCGGCGAATCGGCGAGGCCAGCCGTTACGTCGCGCTCGAACAACTCGCGCTAAGCCCGCTGTGCGGCTTCGCGTCGGAGTTTGCCGGCAACCTGGTGAGCGAAGACGATCAGAAGTGTAAACTGGAACTGGTGGTGGAAACCGCGCGTCAGGTCTGGGGCTGAAGGCGCCGCTCCGCGCGCATCTTCCACAACTCCCAGGACCGATCGATCTGCGCGGCGTTGCAGGCCGCGGCGGCCTCCGCCTCTTCCCGGGTAAGGTAGGTCACCGCGCCGAGCCGCATCGCCTCGGCCTGCAGCTTAGCGCTGATCTCGGTGTAGACCGCGTTGAAGACCGCGTGGCGCACCGTCGCTCCCACGACCGTGCAGCCGTGCCCGCGCATCAGCGCAACCTGTCCTGCTCCGAGCGATTTCGCCAGGGCCGCTCCCAGAGCGGGGTTGCGAATCAACAGATCGGTGCCCGGCCCGGCGGCCTCGCGAATTTCGAAGACCGGACATCCTCCGCCTAGAATTCCGCCGAGATGCCAGACCGCGCGCAGCGCCACGCCCCTCGCCACGCTAAACGGCACGACCGCCGGCGAGTGGCTGTGTACGACCGCGCCGGCGTCCGGCCGCGCACGATAGATCTCGCTGTGGATGAACCGTTCGAGGTAGAGCGCGTGGCCGCCGGCGTCGAGCGGATTCCCGTCGAGGCCGAACTCCATGATATCGGCGGCCGTGACCAGCGCCGGTGCGATACTGTGCGCCAGCAGGAACCGATCGCGCTCCGTCGGATGGCGGACGCTGACGTGCCCGAAGCCGTCGACCACGCCCTGGTCGAACAGGATATGGTTTGCCGCCACCAGCTCGTCGATCGCGCGCGCAGCGTCAGGCATCGAACTCGACGTGCACGTTTTTGATTTGCGTCGCGTCCATCAGTTCTTCGATCGATTCTTCCCGGCCCACGCCCGACTCTTTGTAACCGCCGAAGGGGGCGCCGAGGTAATGCGCGCTGGAGGAGTTGACCCAGACGTAGCCGGCTTCGACGCGCGCGGCGGTACGATGCGCGGTGACGAGGTCGCGGGTCCAGATCGAAGCGGTCAGGCCGTACTCGACGTCGTTGACGGCCCCCAGCATCGCGGCCTCGTCGGTCCATCGAAACACGCTCAGCACCGGGCCGAAGATTTCCTCGCGCGCGATCCGCATCTTCGGCGTGACCTCGGAAAAAATCGTCGGCTCGATGAAGAAGCCCTTGCTGAGATGCGCATCCTGGGGCGATTTGCCGCCGGCGACCAGCCGCGCGCCGTCCTCGACCCCGTAGCCGATGTAGCGCATGACCTTGTCGAACTGCTCCTTGCTGATGAGGCTCCCCATCA
>CAVZDJ010000012.1:0-18486 GCA_963773975.1 uncultured delta proteobacterium | reverse complement strand
GAGCGCAGCCCCTTTTCGCCGCCGCTGACGCTCGCCTCGATTCTGCCCGATCGCCCGATGTCGTTCGGGGGCTGGACGCCCGTGAACTACGAGCGCACCTATCGCGGCACGGTCACGGTCGCCGACGCGCTGGCGGAATCGCTCAACGTTCCGGCCGCCTACGTGGGCAGCCTGCTCGGCCCGCCGGCGATCGTCCGGACCGCGCATGAGCTTGGAATCAACGAGGCTCTCACGCCGGTGCTGCCGATCGCAATCGGCGCGGACGAGACCACGCTGCTGGAACTCACCTCGGCCTACCAGGTGTTCGCGAACGCCGGCATCGCCGCGCCGCCTTACGCGATCGAGTCCGTGGTCGATAGCAAGGGCCATCTCGATTCTCAATCACCAGAAGATGGAGCAGCGGATCGTCAGCGCGCGGGCCGCATACCTGATTACCGGCGCGCTCGAAAACGTGCTGCGCTACGGGACCGGCGCCGGTGCGGCGCGGATGGGACTCGCGTTTCCGGCCGCGGGCAAGACCGGCACCACGGATGATTACAAGGACGCCTACTTTATCGGCTACACGCCGGCGATCGTATGCGGTGTGTGGGTCGGCTTTGACCATCCGCAGAGCCTCGGCCTGACCGGGGCGCAAGCCGCGCTGCCGGCCTGGGCGGGTTTTATGACCGAGGCGACGGCGCCCGGCGCGGAAGATTTCGTCCGGCCCGCGGGAATCACGATGGCGGTGATCGATCCGTCCTCCGGCGGCCTCGCGACCGGCGCGTGTCCGCGCCGCGTCGCGATGCCATTCCTCGCCGGCACGGAGCCGACCACGGTCTGCCCGCTGCATGGCAGCGGGCAGACCGTGGCGGCGGCGTCTGCGGTGTCCGCGCCCTCCGGCGCGGCGGCGCCCGGCGTATCGCCGGCGCCGGCGCGCCGACATCGCATGGGATCCTCCGCGCATCGGCGAGCTCCTCAGCCGGATAATCGGCAGATAGGCTTTACGAATCGCGCCGCGTGCGAGAAAATTCCGGCAGCGCTTACTGCTCCGAGTCGTCGCCATCGGACTCGTCCGACGGGGCGTCGGCGCCGTGCGCGGGCGAGCCCTCCGCCGGGAGGGTCGCCTCCGCCAGCCGCCGCGCCACGATCGCGAATCCGGAATGCGCGACCATACGATGGACCGGCCGGACGCTCAGGCCCTTGACCTGCCAATGCCGTTGCAGCGTCTCGAAGCTCTCGACCTCGGCGAAGTCGGGGCGAGACTGGAGCGCCTCGGCGGTCTCTTTGAGTTGCATCGCGGTCGGCACCCAGCAAACCACCACGCCGCCGGGGCGCAGCGCGTGCGCGATCGCGTCCAGCGCGCGTGCCGGCTCGGCCAAGTCGATAAAGAGCCGGTCGACGCCGGTTTCGTCGAAGCCCTGATAAAGATCGCGCAGCTTGAGCGTCCAGTTGGGCGCATCGCCGAAAAAGGCCGCGACATTCCTGCGCGCCGCGGCCGCGAACTCCTCGCGCAGCTCGTATGAAATCAACCGGCCCGAGGCTCCGACCGCACGCAGCAGCGCAATCGTGAGCGCGCCGGCGCCGGTGCCGCCCTCGATCACGGTCGCGCCCGGAAAGACGTCGCCCCAGATCAGGAGCGGGCCCGCATCTTTGGGATAGATCACCTGGGCGTTGCGCGGCAGATGGGGAATCAGGTCCGCGTATGTCGGCCGCAGCACGATGAAGGTCTCGCCGGAGCTGAGCTTGACGCGCGAGCCCTCCTCGATCTCCAGCAGGCGATCGGCGAGGATTTCGCCGCGAATCTCGATGCGCTGGCCGGGGCGCAGAATTTTCAGGTAGCGGCGGCCCTTGCGATCGATGAACAGGACGGCGTCGTTCGCTTTGAGTCTGGGGTCCAAATTCGTCGCCGTGGCCGGTCGATTAAGGCTAGGTGCGGAACTGAGCGGGCGCAACCGCGTCCTCCGCCGAGCGATGAGCAGAAACCTCTCGCCTAACCCCTCTCCGAGACGGAGAGGGGAACCAGCCCTTGACGCCCCTTCCCGTCTCGGGAAGGGGTCGGGGGTTAGGTCGGCCGGTTTGAAGCGTCGCTGCGCCACTGCAAACTTGACCATTGCCCGCGTCGGCGATCTGTCGCCGATCTATTGACTAGCCTTCGCGTGGACGTTTAGGGTGAAGGAGGCTGATGAGGACGTGGGGCTGAAATTTCCGGGCGGTGATTCCCTGGTCTGGATTTCTACAGCGGCGTCGTTATAATCTGCCGCACACTCAACCATGGCGGAAAAGAAAGCCAAGACAGCAGAAAAAGGCGGCGACGCGACGCGCAAGCATCTGTGCCCGAACTGCGGCGCCGACAGCAAGGTCATGATGTACGCGGGTTTCGGGCGCCGCGGTTTTTTCTGGGTCTGCGACAAGAATTGCGGTTATACAGCCCGCACGCGCTAGTGGCCGTTTCCTCACCGGAGCCGGTGATGCTCACGGATACTTTCCCGCATTTGTGGCAGGACTTTTCGGCCGGCAGGTCGCGACTACATCAGGAGGTTCGCAGCGATGGCCAGAGCTCGTAAGAGCAAGTCATCCAAACGTGACCTTTACGCTGGCTTCGGCGACGCACCCGACGATGCCGAAGACGACAGCGATCTCCCCAAAGACGAAGCCGGCCGCCGCAAGATCAAGCGCCAGTATGCGGAACTGCTCGGCATCAGGATCGAGAAGTTGCGCGGGCGGATTCTCAATCGCGAGCGGATCAACAAGACTATCGAGGGCATCTACTTCATCTGTGCCAAGTGCCTGACCGTGTGCCATTCGCTCGACGACGGCCTGACCGAAGATCCCACCAACGAGCGCAACGTCTGCGCCAAGTGCGCGAAGTCGCGCACCGCCGCCGCGTAGACCGGCTCACGGTCTGACCGCTCTTTTCGGTGCAACGCGCCCGCCGCTGCGCTATCGACCGCCGGCGAATATTGCGGTAAAACCGGGGCTTCTTTCATTTGACCCTCCGAACCGCTAATGCTGTCCTGTTGCGGTCCGGATGCCGCCGCAGCATAGAGAAACCCTGATGGCAATGCAGTTCATCCGTCCCGATATCAATCTCGATTTCGTCGGCAAGCGCTACTTCTTCGTGGGGCTTTCGACCCTGATCAATATCGCGGCGCTGCTGCTGTTGATTTTCGTCGGCTTGAACTACGGCGTCGATTTCGTGGGCGGCAGCGTGGTGCAGGTGCGCGTCAGCCGCGACACCGACGGCGGCGCGATACGCAGCGCGCTGGCGCCGCTGGGGCTGGGCGAGGTCACGGTCCAGGACTTCGGCCAGGCCAAGCGCGAATTCCTGATTCGGTTTGAAAGCAAAGACACCAAGGGCCTCACCACCAACCTGGAGGGCGCGCTGGACCGCGCCTACGGCCCCAAGGTGGCCGAAGTGGTGCGCGTTGAGACGGTCGGAGCCAGGGTCGGCAAAGATCTGCGCCGCGACGCGATCCTCGCAATCGTGGCTGCCACCGTCTTTATGGGGATTTTCATCGCGATTCAGTTCCGCGGCGTCAGTTGGAGTTTCGGCGCCGGCGCGGTGATCGCGCTGATCCATGACGTGCTGGTGGTTACCGGCGCGCTGGTGGTCGCGCAGCTTCAATTCGACCTCTCCACGCTGGCCGCGCTGCTGACCGTGATCGGCTATTCGGTGCACGACACGATTATCGTCTCGGATCGGATTCGCGAAGACGCCGCCAAGCGCCGCCGCGAGCCGATCGGCGAGATCATGAATCGCGCCATCAACGAGACCCTCTCGCGCACCTTGCTCACCTCCGGCACCGCGATCACGGTGTTGATCGCGGTGCTGGCGCTCGGCGGACCGATCCTGCGGCCGATGGCTTTCACGCTCCTGATCGGCTTCATCACCGGCACCTACTCGTCGATCTATATCGCGGGTCCGGTGGTGCTGTTTTGGGAGGGGCGCGGAACCGGAAAGCGTCCGGTCGCGCGCCCGGCGCCGGCCAGTCGCGGCGCGGCGTAGCGCTCGGTTGTGCGGGTCGGCTCGCCGGGGAAAAAGACTTGCCGGCGCGATTGCAAACCCCGCGCGGCGTGTACCTGCTCAGGACGATTGGCGAGCCAGTGCGATCCGATACCGGAGCGGTGATTACGCTCAGTCTCGAGCGCGCCGATGGTATCGAGCGGATCACGTTTCGATGCGTCGTTGCTGATCGCGCGCTCACGCCCGAAGACTCCATTGAAAAACGCCTCGCGCCCTGGATCGAACGCCAATTCGAGCAGCTTCGCGAAGCGGCGCTGAAGTCGATACGCTCGGAAGGCAAGCTGCTGCAGGTCAACTTCGGCCAGCAATAGTCGATACTCGATGCTGGACGTCCAAATCAGGCCCGCGCGCGACGGCGATATCCCCGAGCTGGCCCGATTGCTCGCCGCGATCGGCGCCTATCACGAGGCGGTGGACGATCGCATCCGGGTCGATTGGGACGAAATCCGCGACGCACCCAACTGGATGAAGCCCATTCTCCATCGCGACCATCACGCGATCTGGGTCGCCGAGCATCTGCGAGACGGCGCGGGCGACGGCAAGCTCGTGGGCTACCTCTGGGTGCGGCTCCATCGCCAACGCCAGGGATACCTGCCCAAGGTCACCGGCTACATCAGCAACGCTTTTATGGAAGAGGCGTGGCGTGGAAAGGGGCTAATGCAACCGATGCTCGAACTGGCCTACGATTGGTTCCGCGGCCAGGGCATCACCGTGGTCACGCTGGGTGTGCTCCATCGCAACTGGATCGGCTCCGCAGCCTGGCATAAGCTCGGTTTCGAGGACTGGAACGAGGAGCGCCGCATCGTCTTGAAACCGCGCCGGCAACCCTGACAGGGCTCCCACTTGACCGCCGGGACAGGTCCGCTTTCCCCTTGACAATCAAGGTGAATAATCTTTAGTTGACTAGAAGGGTCTGCTATGGCTGGAGGGAGGCCGAGCGGCTTGTCGTTTGGTTGACTTCCTGACCCCTCGGCTATAGTATACCTAACAGGTCCACAATTATCGGGCCAAGAGGACGGAACCGGAGAGCCTGTGATGGTTAAGCTGCCGATTTACATGGACAATCACGCCACGACCCCGGCCGATCCGCGGGTGATCGAGGCGATGATGCCGTACTTCACCGAGAAGTTCGGCAATGCCGCCAGCCGCAACCATAGCTTCGGATGGGCGGCGGAAGAGGCGGTCGACCGCGCACGCGAGCAGATCGCCGCTCTGATCCACGCCAAGGCCAAGGAAGTCGTCTTCACCAGCGGCGCGACCGAGTCGGACAATCTGGCGCTCAAGGGCGTGGTCGAATTCTACAAAGACAAGGGCAACCACGTCATCACCTGCGTCACCGAGCACAAGGCGATTCTCGACAGTTGCCGCGCGCTTGAGCGCCAGGGCAAGGCGACCGTCACCTATCTACCGGTCGACAAGTACGGGATGGTCGATCCCGACGACGTGCGCAAGGCGATCACCGACAAGACCGTGCTGATCACGATCATGTACGCCAATAACGAAATCGGCACGGTCCATCGGATCGCAGAGATCGGCAAGATCGCCAAAGAGAAAGGAATCATCTTTCACAGCGACGCGACCCAGGGCGTCGGCAAGATCCCCATCGATGTCGACAAGGCCGGAATCGACCTGATGTCGATGAGCGCGCACAAGATTTATGGTCCCAAAGGCGTGGGCGCGCTCTACGTGCGCTCCAAGGGGCCGCGCGTGCGGCTCACAGCCACGATGGACGGCGGCGGGCACGAGCGCGGGATGCGCTCCGGCACGCTCAACGTCACCGGGATTGTCGGCTTCGGCGCGGCCTGCGAAATCGCGGGCAAGGAAATGCCCGACGAGAACCGCCGCCTGATTGAGCTGCGCGACAAGCTGCAAGCCGGAATTTTCGAGCGCCTCGACGAGGTCTACTTGAACGGCCATCCCACTGAGCGACTGCCCGGCAATCTCAACGTGAGCTTTGCGTACGTGGAGGGTGAGTCGCTCCTGATGGGCATCAACGACATCGCGGTCAGCTCGGGCTCGGCCTGCACTTCGGCTACGCTGGAGCCGTCTTACGTGATTCGCGCGCTCGGTGTCGATGAGGAGTTGGCGCACAGCTCGATCCGCTTCGGTCTGGGCCGCTTCAACACCGAAGAGGAAGTTGATTTCGTGACCGAACGGGTCTCCAAGGAAGTCAAGCGGCTGCGCGAGATGTCGCCGCTGTACGAAATGGCCAAGGAAGGCATCGATCTGAAATCGGTCCAGTGGAAGGCCGAGTAGGACAAAAGATTCAGGCTGGCGGAGGGTAACGATGGCTTACTCAGACAAGGTGCTCGATCACTACAACAACCCTCGCAATGTGGGCAGCTTCGCCAAGGACGAGGCCAACGTCGGCACTGGCGTGGTGGGCGCGCCCGAATGCGGCGATGTGATGAAGCTCCAGCTCAAGATCACCGATGACGGCGTGATCGAGGATGCGCGCTTCAAGACCTTCGGATGCGGCAGCGCGATCGCCAGCTCCAGCTACGTGACCGAGCTGGTCAAGGGCAAGCGTATCGACGAGGCGATGGCGATCAAGAACACCTCGATCGTCAAGGAGCTGAACCTGCCGCCGGTCAAGATCCATTGCTCGGTGCTCGCCGAAGACGCGATCAAGGCTGCGATCACGGACTGGAAAAAGCGCAAGCGCGACGATTCCGGCCCGGCCGACAAAGCCGCGCAGGGATGAACGGACGTGGCGACCGTTTCGCTGTCTGAACGGGCGGCCAGCCGGATCAAGCAGTTGGTCGCCGACCAGCCCGGCGCCGGCCTGCGCGTAAAAGTCGTGGGCGGCGGATGCTCGGGCTTGCAGTACCGCATGGAAATCGACGCGGCCAAAGAGCGCGACAAGATTTTCGAGCGCGACGGCGCGCGTCTGATCGTGGACAAGAAGAGCTTTTTGTACCTCAACGGCTCGGAGCTCGATTACGCCGAAGAGCTGATGTCGTCGGGATTCAAGCTCGTGAACCCCAACGTGAAGCGCGCTTGCGGATGCGGTGAATCGTTCACCGTGTGAGCGAGCGGATGTGGAAACGAGCGCATGGTGCAATGTCCTTCATGCGCACGGCGCTGCGAGCCGTGCCTGATCTGTCCCGAATGCGGCGCGCCGATCGCGGCTGAGCTGGACTGCTTCGCCGCGCTGGGCCTGCCGCGCCGGCTCACGATCGATCTCAAGCTGCTCGAGCACGCCTATCATGAGCTGGGCCGCCGGCTCCATCCGGATCGCTTCGCTTCGAGTCCCGAGCCCATGCGCGCGGCGAGTTTGCAGGCCACCGCCCTGCTCACGCGCAGCTACCGCACGCTTCGCGATCCCGTGAGCCGTGGGCTTTACTGGCTCGAATTGAACGGTGAAAAGCTGGCGGAGAATAACCAGCGCGTGCCGCCCGAAATCGCCGAGCTGGTGTTCGAGGTGCAGGAGCAAATCGCCGAACTGCGCGGCGCGCCCGGCGACGGCGCCGCCGCGGCTGTCAGCCGCCGGCGCGCGGAGCTGCAGAGCCTGATGACGGATGCGAATGACGAGCTCCGACAAAACTTTGCGCGTTGGGATCAGAATACTGACGGACAAGAAGGCCCGCAGAGCCCGCGCGCGACGCTGACCGGCGAGCTCAAGAGCATCCTTTCCCGCATCGCCTATCTCCGCACGCTGATTCGCGACGTTGATCGCGGGCTGGAGGCCGGCCGGACTGCTTGAAACAAATCGCCGTGAAACGAATTGCTGATCGCAGCGTAATCTGAGGCGAAGCGCAGCGCTTTGAGAGCGCGGCGCAGCGAAATCCGGGAGCCAGATGGAGCGTATTTTCGGCATCGACCTGGGCACCACCAACAGCCTGATCGCCGTGATCGACGGTAAGTCGCCGCGGCGTGATTTCCGATCCCGTGACGGAAAGTGCGCTGCTGCCCTCGGTGGTTGCGCTGGCGCCCGACGGCCGCGTGATAGTCGGCGAAGCCGCGATCGAGCTGGAACCGCATCTGTCGGTCGAGCGCCAAGGGAGCATCAGCGCAGCCGGCTTTCCCGGCGGAGAGCAGGGCGCCGTGGTCCGCTCGGTCAAGCGCTACATGGGCCTGGGCGGCGGCGAGTTGGCCGCGGAAGATCGGCAGCGCTACACCTTCGCGGACTTAAGCGGCCCGGTAGTGCGCTTTCAGGTTGGCAAGCGGGTCTATACGCCGCCGCAGATCTCGGCGGAGATCCTGCGCGCGCTCAAGGCCCGCGCCGAGGCCGCGCTCAAGGAAGAAGTCCGGCGCGTCGTTATCACGGTGCCGGCCTACTTCAACGACGGGCAACGGCAGGCAACCAAGGACGCGGGACGCCTGGCCGGGCTCGAGGTGGTGCGGTTGGTCAACGAGCCGACTGCGGCGTCGCTGGCTTACGGACTCGAACAGCGCGCGACCGGCAACGTAGCGGTTTATGATTTCGGCGGCGGCACCTTTGACATCTCGATTCTCAGCATCAAGGGTGGAATCTTCGAGGTGCTGGCGACCAACGGCGATACGCATTTGGGCGGCGACGATATCGATCGCGCGCTGCTCGATTTCATCCTCGAGGGCGAATCGGCGGAGCTCAAGCGCGACCGCCGCGTCTGGAACAGCGCCCGCCACGCGGCCGAGAACGCCAAGAAGCAGCTCAGCTCGCTTCTGCGCACCGGCATTGAGCTCGCGCTTCCCGGCCATACGGTGCGCAAAACGCTTACTCGCGAGGAGTTCGAGCGGATCGCCGCCCCTCTGGTGGAGCGGACGCTTGACTGTTGCCGGCGCGCGCTCAAGGACGCCGCGCTGGAACCGTCCGCGATCGACGCGGTGGTGCTGGTGGGCGGCTCGACCCGTATCCCGATGGTGCGCCGGCGAGTGCAGGAGCTGTTCGGGAGCGAGCCGCTGTGCTCGGTCGATCCCGATTTGGTGGTCGCGCTCGGCGCCGCGGTGCAGGGCGGAGTACTGATGGGCGGCAGCGGAGACTTGCTCCTGCTCGACGTGGTGCCGCTGTCGCTGGGTATCGAGACGATGGGCGGCGTGATGGAGCGGATTATCCATCGCAACACCACGATTCCCACCAGCGTCACCGAGATGTTCACCACCGCGGTCGATAATCAGACCCACGTCGACGTGCACGTATTGCAGGGCGAGCGCGAGCTGGCGCGCGATTGCCGCAGCCTGGCCCGCTTCAAGCTCGGGCCGATTGAGCCGCAGCCCGCCGGGATGCCGCGCATCGAAGTGACCTTCCTGATCGACGCCAACGGCATACTCAATGTAACCGCGCGCGATCAGCGCACCGGGACGCGAGCATTCGGTGGACGTCAAGCCCAGCTACGGCCTGGGTGAGGAAGAGATCGAGCGGATGCTCGAAGAAGCTATCGATGAGGGCGAGCACGACTTGGAGCAGCGCCTGCTGATAACCGCGCGCAACGATGCCGAGCAGATTCTGGTGGCGTTGCGCAAGCACCTTGGCGAGCATGCGGAGCTTGCCGAGCCGGACGAGCGCCTCAAGATGGAGGAGCTGGCCGGCCGCCTGGAAGCCGCGCGGGCCGGCGCCGATCGCGAATTAGTGGTTAGCTTAGTGCAGGAGCTCAATGACCTGAGCACGCCGTTTGCGCAGCGGATCATGGAAAGTGCGATCAAACAGGTGCTGGAGCGGAAATCTGTGGATGAGTTGTCCTAGCGGGTGTTGAGAAAACTGGACGCAGAGCTAGCCTCGCTATTGACAATGGAATATGAGGAGGGCAGGCAGATGGGACTCAAGTGGGATCAGGCCGATGACATCGCGGAGGTTCTCGCCGAGAACCATCCGGGGCTCAACCCGCTTGAACGTCCGATTTACCGATTTGCGTCAGTGGGTAATCGATTTGGACGAATTCGATGACGCGCCGGCCGGGTCTAGTGAAGCAAAACTCGAAGCAATTCAGATGGCATGGAATGAGCTATACGAGGACCGCAGCGAGGATGACGAATAGCCGGGTTTCTGCCGGCGTCTAAGGAGGATGGGGTGGTGGAGAACGGCACAGTTAGAACGGATCACGGAGCCAAGATGCAGGAAAAAGAGACATTGGACGAGAGGCTGCCGGCGCTCTTCGAGCCCGACACCCTTTTGCCGATCCAATACTTCGAGGCGATGCGCCGTAAGCATCTGCTCGAAGGCGAGAAACGGCTGATCCTGAGCGTTTTGGAAGACGCGGTCGAATGCTTCATGAAGTGCATCGACTCGCCAACCAACAAGGGACAGCGCTTGTTCCGCGAGGCTGACGAATGGATCGCCCTCGAGGACAAGCATTGGGTCTTCTCCTTCGACAACGTCTGCGACATGCTCGACATCCATCCCGAGTACATGCGTCGCGGGTTGCGCGCATGGAAGCAGCGCAAGCTCGAGGCGATGGCGCGCGCGGCTGAGGCCGCAGCCATGGCGCCGCTGCAGCCGGAGCCGATGCCGGTGAGCGAGCCCGTCGCGGCGGCGGTGGCGGCAAAGCCTCAACCGGAAATTCGCGCCGTCAAGGCCAAGTCCGCTGACGAGCAGGCGCTTGCGCGCAAGCGGCAAAAGCGGCTGAAGCGGACCGCGGTCGCGCGCCGCTCGGGCCTGCGCAAGGCCCGCGCCTAGCGCTGCCGGCGGCGACAGCCAGCCAGAGTTCCGAGCGCGCACGCCTTTGATTGGGCGGCGCGGTCGTGCGCCATAGCATGCCCATCCGCACCAGGATCGAATGTCCCAAATGCGACACCGATCTGATCGTCAAGCGGAGCGGCGTATGCCCCAACTGCGGCGCGCCAATCACTGAACACGTCGCGCGGGTCCGCGCCCGCGAACGCCGAATCGAACAGGTGGTCGCGATCGTCGCGTCGGCGCTGGTCCTGGCGCTGTTCGTATTCACCAGCGGGATCGGGCTGGTCGAGGGCGTCGCGGTCTATGCCGGCGTGGGCGCGACGATCTTTTTCATCGCCCGCCGCACGTTCTTTTAGCTCAGAACACTTCCCTTCGCTACAGTTCCCTGGTACGGCGCCATCCCGATTGGTGTATGCGCTCCCCCAAAGCGCGAGCGCTCATGACGATCGATCGCACGATATGGCTCGGCTTTCCGAGGGCACCATTTATGCTCCATCCAGTAGCGTGAGGCAGGTCATGAAGCTGAAACTGGGTTTGTCGGCGGTATTGCACCACGTCGCCGCCGCTGGCGACCTGGGCCCTTCCGGATGAACGCGACCGGCTCGACGGTCGCCGCCGCGCTTGCTACAGTCGCGTCCGCTGAGAGGGGAGGCCGGAACTCCCGTGGACACGATCGGGATCGTAGGACTCGGTCTGCTCGGCCACGCTGTCGCGTCGCGGCTGATCGTGGCGAAATATCCCGTCGTCGGCTACAACGTCGTACCCGACAAGGCGCGCGCGCTCGTCGCGCTCGGCGGACGGGCCGCCGACTCGGTCGACGAGGTCGATCGGCACGCCGACGCCGTCTGCTTCGTGCTGCCGTCGCTGGCGAGCGTCGAGCAAACCATCCTGGCGTTGAAAGACGATCGCGCTCGACCCGGCCGCGCCGTGATCCAGATGAGCACGATCTCGCCGGTCCTCACCGAGAAGCTTGCGCGCGAGACCGCGGCGCGCGGCCGACGTTTTCTCGATTGTCCGATCAGCGGGACCAGCGCCCAGGTGGCGCGCGGTGACGGCATCGTCATGGTCGGCGGCGATCGCGGAGACTTCGAGCACTGGCGCCCCGTGCTCGAGTCCGTGCTGCCGCGCGCCTACCACGTCGGGACCGCCGGGCAGGCGATGCTGCTTAAGCTGATTGCCAACCTTCTGGTCGCGGTCCACAGCGCCGCGGCGGCCGAAGCGCTCTCGATGGCGCGCCGGGGCGGTCTGGATGCCGCGCGCGCGCTCGAGATCCTCACGGCGGGCGCTGCCAACTCGAAGATGCTGGAGGTGCGCGGTCCCCTCATCGTGCGCGAGGAATTTCCGGCCCAGATGAAGCTCGAGCTCTTCATGAAGGACTTGCATCTGATCCAGGATTCCGCGCGCGCCATGGGCGCCTGGATTCCACTCACCGATGTGGCAGAAACGCTCTACGCCGCCGTGAACGCGGCCGGGCACGGCGGCGAAGACCTGTCCGTGGTGGTCAAGGCGCTCGATGATCGGACGCGCCAGCAGCAGTGATGGAACCGGTGCGAGTGGCCTCGGTCGGGATCGGATGGTGGGCCGGCGTGCTGGCGGACGCCGCGACGCGCGCCGGCGCGTTCAAGCTGATGGGCGGCACCGCGCGGACATCGGAGAAGCGTGCGGCGTTCGCGCAGAAGTACGGATGTCGCGCCTATGAGAGCTACGACAAGCTCCTTGCCGATCCCGAGGTCGAGGGTGTGTTCATCTCCACGCCGCACACCGCGCACGCGGACAACATCGTCTTGGCCGCCAGCGCCGGCAAGCACGTGTTCGTCGACAAGCCGTTCGCGCTGACCGTCGCTGACGCGCGTCGCGCCGCGCAGGCGTGCCAGCGCGCCGGGGTGAGGCTCGCCATCGGTCACCAACGGCGCAAGCAGGCGGCGAACCGCGCCATCAAGAAACTGCTCGGCGAGGGCGCGCTCGGCCGCGTCGCTCAGATCGAAGGTAACATTTCCGCCGACGGCGGGTTCGCGATGGTGAAGCCGGGCGCGTGGCGTGGCGATCTGGCCGAGGCGCCTGGCGGCGCGATGACGAACCTCGGCATCCATCATGTGGACACCTACCAGTACTTTCTCGGACCCATCGCGCGCGTGATGGCGTTCTCGCGCCAGGTCGCACTCAAGGGCGTCGACGTCCACGACGCCACGTCAATGCTCTTCGAGTTCGACGCGGGCAGCGTCGGTTACCTCGGGACGTCGTGGGTGCACGCGACTCGAACGTCCTACATCACGCTGCACGGCACCGACGCGCAGGCGTGGAGTGAAGCTGACGGTGCAAAGCTCTTCCTGGCGAAGCGCGGCCAGACCGAGCGGACCGCGGTGCCGCTCACACCGGTCGATGCGGTGGTCGAGGAGCTGAAGGAGTTCGCGCAGTGCGTGCGGGAGAAGAAGAGACCGGAAGTCAGCGGTGACGAGGGTATTGCGAACACCGCCGTGCTCGAGGCCATCGTCGAGTCGGCGAAGACTGGCCGTGCGGTCAACGTGGTGAAGGAGGGACGGCGATAAAGCGGCTCGCGATCGGTATCGCGTTCGTCGTGGCGCTGGTCCTGGCGCTGTTCGTGTTCACCAGCGGGATCGGGCTGGTCGAGGGCGTCGCGGTCTATGCCGGGGTGGGCGCCACGATTTTTTTCATCGCCCGCCGCACGTTCTTCTAGATCAGAGACCCTCGTTCGCTACGACTTCGTTATAGGGCCATCCCGATTGGTGCTGGCCCTCCCGCAAAACGCGAGCGCTCACGACCAGCGATCCCACGATTTGGCTCGGCTTTCCGAGGGCACCATTTATGCTCCATCCGGTAGCGTGAGGCAGGTCATGAAGCTGAAACTGGGTCCTGCGGCGCTATTGATGGTCGCCTTGACGGTCCTTGGGCTTCCGGTTCACGCGCTAGGCTACTATGACGAGCCGCCATGGATCCGTCATCGGCATCGTCATCATCATCATCATACGGAATACCTGATGGTCCCGGTGCCGCCGCCGATTGCGATCGAGCCCGCTCCGATCGCGCCGGCTCCCGAATATGTCCCCGCGCCGCTGCCGCCATATGCCGGCCGCATCGAATCCGTACGCAGCGCCATACGCTCCTGTGCCGGCTCCGTACGGACCTCCCGCCGGAGCGCCCGATCCGACCGCGCTCCTGGGCGGCATGCTCGGCGGTCCCGGTACCGCTCCCAACAGCGCGGCCGGCATGATGGGCCCGCTCGCGCCGCTGCTGCACCAGTTCATGCCCTGACGCTGCAGCATTTCCTCCGCGGCCAGGCGCCCCGCGTGATGCACCTGCGCGGGGCGCCTCTTTTATGCGGGCGCGAGCCGCTCGAGCCCACGCAGGCCACCTTCACGCGGCGCTCCTCCGGCGTGGCAGCCAGCGAGGTCAATTGCAGCGCGGTGGCCGTCACTCCGGCCTTTTCATATTCCTTAAGCCGGGCGCGGCACTTGTCGGCGCTGCCAATCAGGAAGATCGAGTCGACCATCTCGTCAGGC
This sequence comes from uncultured delta proteobacterium, assembly GCA_963773975.1. GTDB lineage: Bacteria > Desulfobacterota > Binatia > Binatales > Binataceae > JAKAVN01. Next base: position 4,370 of record CAVZDJ010000012.1, on the reverse strand, counting down.
ACGGCTGAGACCGCCTTCTTGCGGTCGCCGGCTTTCCACGCGTCCATCGCGAGATTCGCTTCGTTGCTGTAGCCGATCTCCTGAAAGAATTTGTTGTACTGCGGGACCGTGAGGTAGGCGGTGAGCGCGCGCCGCATCAGTGGGAGAACCACGCCTTCGTCCTCGTCGACTGCCGCCATGATCCGGCACACCACGTCGAAGCGGTCGGCACTTCGGCCCGCGGCCTTGGCGCCGGCGCGGACATGGCCCAGCATCTGGGGCAATTTGTCGGGCGTGATGAAATTGGTCACCAGCCCGTCGCCGATCTCACCCGCCGTGCGCAGCATCATCGCGCCCTGCGCGGCGATATAGATCGGCGGCGGCGTTTCGAGCGGCATGTCCAGGCGGAAGCCGTCGATCTTGATCGCCGCACCGGCGACCGTCACCTTCTCGCCGCGAAAGATCACGCGCAAGGCCGCGACCGTCTCCCGCAGATGGGTCAGCGGCCGGCGATATGGCACGTTCATCCAGCGCTCGACAATCGGTTGAGTCGAGATGCCCAGTCCCAGCACGAACCGGCCGCCGGAAATCTGCTGAACCGTCGCGGCCGACATCGCGATCAGCGCCGGCGGACGCGTAAATACCGGCACGATCGCGGTGCCCAGGCGCATCTTCGTGGTTGCGGCCGCGGCCGCGGCCAGCGGCGTGAACGCGTCGGGTCCGAACGACTCGTACGACCACGCGTCGGTGTAGCCCAGGCGCTCGGCATGCTGCGCCAGCTCGACGACCTGCCGATTGATAAAGGGATCGAAGGGGAGGGTGATTCCGAGCTTCATCATGGCTCCGCAGCTTAACGCACCACCCTATCGCAGCGAAGCGCCCTCTTGGCTCCCGCTCCTATTGAGATCCAATTACCGGCACGGAGGCCGGCGCTACGGAAAAAGAGGGAAGCGCCCTCTGGCTCCCTCTCCCATTGAGATGGGAGAGAGCGGGGGTGAGGGGCCGTTTCGCGGCGCGATTTGGCTGCCGCGCCGCGAATGTCCGCTCAGGTGGTCATGCAGAAGTGGCCGCGGACGAATTTGTGCCCAACACCTCAGCGAGGTGCATCGCCCGGGTGCCGGGCGTAACGCCCTGATTTGCGTGCGGCATGAAAAGCCGTCGGCGATCACGATCGTATCGGGACCGGCGGCGTCGATCGCCGGAAGCAGCGCGCGCTCGGCGATCGCTCGCGACAGGCCGTAATGGCGCGCCTCGTAGCCGAACGCCCCGGCCATCCCGCAGCATCCCGCGTCGAGCACTTCGAGCCCGAGCCCGTCGATCCTGCGCAGAAGTGAGATTTCATTTTCGATCCCGGCGATCGCCTTCTGATGGCAATGGCCGTGCAGAATCGCTTTGCCGGCGAGCGCCGCCGGCGCGAATTCAGGTGCCGCTTGGGCCAGGAATTCATCGAGCATCAGGCTGGATCGCCCGAGCGCGCGCGCCCGTGAATCGTGGGGAAACAAACCCTGCAACTCATCGCGAAAAGTCAGGATGCAGCCCGGTTCGAGGCCGACCACGATGCTACCGCGTTCGACCTGCGGGCCCAGGGCATCGAGGATTTCGTTGAGGCGGCGCTTGGCCCGCACGAGCATTCCCTGATCGTAGAGCGGGCGGCCGCAGCACAGGTCGCGCGCGGGAATCGTGACGCGGAAGCCGGCGCGCTCGAGCACTTGCACCGCGGCGATTGCGACTGCGGGCTCGAAGAAATTCGTGAAGGTATCGGGAAACAGGATTACTTCGCGTCCGGACGCGGCCGTGGCGCGGCGCGCGTTGAACCAGGCGCGGAACGTGCGCGGCGCGAAGCGTGGCAGCGTGCGCTCGCGATGGATTCCCACGGCGCGTTTGAAGGGCGCCGCGAGCAGCTCACCGTGCGCCAGCGCGTTGGCGAGGCCGGGCGCAATTTGCGCGACGCGTGCCAGCTCGTGGATACGACCGAGGAGATGGCCGGTCAGCGAGCGGCGATGACGCTTGTGATAGTGGGCGAGAAACTCGGCTTTGTAGGTCGCCATATCGACCGTGGCTGGACATTCGCTTTTGCATCCTTTGCACGACAGACAGAGGTCGAGCGCTTCGGCGAGCGCGGGATCCGCGAAACCTTTCGCCAACACGCCGCCGCTCAGCGCCTCGAACAGCAGCCGCGCCCGCCCGCGCGTCGAGTGCATTTCTTCGCGCGTCGCCATGTACGAAGGGCACATCGTGCCCGCGTCGGTCTTGCGGCATTTGCCGATCCCGACGCATTTGAGCGCGGCACCGGCCAGTCCGCCGTCGCGGCTGAAATCGAAATGGGTGTCGAGCGAGCGCGGCTTGAGTTCGGCCAGGCGCAGATGGGAGTCGAGCGGTTCCGCGTCCACGATCACTCCCGGATTCATCTTGCCGTCGGGATCGAACGCGCGTTTGAATTCGCGGAAGGCGCCGATCAGCCCGGCGCCGAACATCATCGGCAAAAGCTCCGAGCGCGCCAGTCCGTCGCCATGCTCGCCGGAAAGCGAGCCGCCGAATTCGACCACCAGGCCCGCGATTTCGACCATCGCGGCGCGGAAGGCCGCGATTCCGGCCGGCGTCGCGAAGTCGAAGTTGACCCGGCAGTGGACGCATCCCTCGCCGAAATGGCCGTAGTAGGTCGCGGCTTCGAGGCGATGGCGTCCGAGCAGAGCGGCGAAGCGGCGCAGATACGCGCCGAGTTTCGCGGGCGGCACACTGGCGTCTTCGGCGCCCGGCCAGGTGCGTGGACCGCCGCCAATTACCGCGCCCGCGCCGAGGCCCGATTCGCGCAAGCGCCACACCGCCTGCTGCTCCGCGATGCCGCCGATCAGCGCCACGCCGGTGCATTCCCGGACCTTGCGCGCCTGCGCGAGCATCGCATCGGCCCGGTCGCGAAGCTCGTCTTCGTGATCGGCGCCGAGTCCCGACGATCAGGAATGCGCGCCCGTCGGGCATCAGGCGCATCGCGCCGGCTTGAGCGCCTTTCGCTTGGGCAAATTCGATGAGACGATAGTCGAAACCTTCGAGCGCCTGCGGCCGATGCGCGAGCATCCAGGGCACCTGGTCGGCGGCCAGATAAACATCGTCGAAGCCGAGCACGATCAGGCGCAGCCGGCGCGGGCGCGCCACGAGCTTGAGCGTGGCGCCGAGCGTGATTGCGAGCGTGCCTTCGGAGCCCGCGACCGCGCCCGCCAGGTTAAAGCCGTTTTCAGGCAGGAGCTGGTCGAGATTGTAGCCCGAGACGCGCCGCGGGATTTTCGGGAACCGCTCACGGATGCGATCGCCGTAGCGATCGCGCAATACGCCGAGCGCCGCGACCAGCGCCGCGCTCCGGCCGTTATCCGAGACGCCAGCGGGCGCGCCGGCTGCACCAAGGCTGAGCCGCGTGCCGTCGTAGAGCACGATCTCCATCGCCGCGAGGTTGTCGGCGGTTTTGCCGTAGGCGGCCGAATGCGCGCCGCAGGAGTTATTGCCGATCATCCCGCCGATCGTGCATCGATCTTTGGTCGTCGGATCGGGCGCGAAGAACAAGCCCTCAGCCGCGAGCGCGGCGTTGAGATGACTCTGCACCACGCCCGGCTCAACGATAGCCAGCCGCCGCGCGGCATCGATACGTTGAATCGCGTTCATGTATTTGGAGAAGTCGAGCACCAGGGCGGCGTTGCAGGTCTGACCGGCAAGGCCCGTGCCTCCGCCGCGCGCGAGCACCGGCATCGCGTTCTCGCGCGCCAGCGCCAGCGCATTGAGGACGTTGCCCTCGTGGCGCGGGATGACGACCCCGAGCGGGATGCGCCGATAGTTCGACGCGTCGGTCGAGTAGATCGCCTGCGTGGCGGCGTCGAAGCGCACCTCGCCCTCCACCCGGCGGCGTAGTTCGGCCTCAAAGGTCGGGGACAGAGCCATCGTGCGATCCTGAGTTCAGGTCACGGGAGCGTGACACCGTTGCCAGGCGGCTCGCGGCACAAGTGTACTCCAGCGGGTCAATATACGGTGACGATTGCGGAAGCAAGCACGAGTAGCTTCTCCGAGAGCCGGTAGTTTGTTTCGGTGCCAACTTCTCGAAGAAAATTTCTCGCCAGCCTGAACGGTGCAAGTGAAAAAGTTACAATTTCGCCGACAGCGAACCACTTTTCTAAACACAAGTCCTAGTGGTCATCTTTCTGGTTAACGGAAGCCGCTCAACCGGCTAGCATAGCTCACGACGATGCTTTGACGGCGCAGCAACTGGAAGTCCGGCTAGCCTTGCGCGAAGCAGCCACAACAGACTACGACCCCGCAGCGCTTACCGGCCTGCCGGAGTACGATCCGCGCGACGCGATCTCGGTGCTGCGGCGTGCCCAGGCGCTGGAGGGGCGGCAACAGTTGAACGG
>CAVZDJ010000011.1:0-185043 GCA_963773975.1 uncultured delta proteobacterium | reverse complement strand
AACGTTTCCCTTAGGTCGCGTGTATCGTCTCTATGATCGGCAGTTTCGCCCGATCGGCGCTTCAAGACAAGTGCGCCAATCAACATATATACAGTTAAAGCAAAACTCGCTTTTGACTCTGCCGCGCGACACCTCAGGAGCAGAAGACCGCAAAAGCCGTCGTTGAGGCGACCGCAAGCGGCGGTATCGGCAGCGATCGGCATTGGCGTCCGGCAGACAGAGATTGGCCGTCGCGCGCATCTCTAGTTTGACGCGAAGACGTTTCCTTCTTTAGACTGAATTGCCTGACCGTCAGGCAACTTACTGCCGACACGGCCCGCCACGCAAACGCTGATGGGGCGGCGCTAACCGATAAGTTGCTAGTGGAAGGTGGGCGATCCTTAAGGCACACGGTAGCCTTTCAGTTCGGCGCCGTCACGCAATAGAACCACGTAGGTAACTCCACTTTTTGTGGCAAGCACGCCGGAAAACTGCGGGCTGTGCGGCAGTTTCAAATCCATGATTTGTTTTCCATCCTCGAGGTGGAAAAGCCTGAATCCGCGATACCAGAAGAGAAATGTCAGTTGAACCCGGCTCTCGTCGCAATCGAACAGCGCGTATTTCAGGTCCCCAGTCAGATCCTCGAATTGGCAACCCCAAGGCGACTGGGGTGGAACACTCCCCAAGTGCTCCCCTCGGTATTGCTGCATTCCAAAAGAGTCGAGATTTTTACCCACATCCTTCAACGAGGAGAAACCAAGCGCCGCGAGTTGGGGCCCACATGCCTTATCGGCAGCCAGCTCTTGATCCCGCTTACGCTCAGACTCCTCCCGTTCATCCTTCGCGATCCGTCGCCTTTCTTCCGGGCTCGAAGTGGTCTGGGCGGAATATCGCTTTGTAACAATGCTATAACTACACACCGTTGCAGGCTTCAGGCCGGGAAGGGTTAAGGTTTCCACCGCATACTGGCCCGTATAGGTCATCTTGCCGCCGACGCCTGCGCTCGTGTACGCCTGAAGGCCGCTCACTACGAAGGCCCCCGTAGGGCTGAAACCCACGTCGCCTGCGGCCAGCAGAGGATCGCTGACTTCGACGCGCCTGAGAAGTTTGAACCCGTGGAGATCGATAATGTTCAGGACCGACCGGGGCCGCTTTGCAGATTCGCCACGGCCCTGGAACGGCGGGGGGGCGTGCCAAAATCCAGCAATGCTCCATGCATCTGCGTCCTGGCTCAAACGGACCACGAGATAATTCCCTCCGGGGTCCATTAAGAGCTGATCGGTCCGATCATGCCGATCGGCCTGCAGCGACCAATCGAGTGGTTCATCGTTGGGCCCCACGTCAACCTCGAGCTCATCCTCACGCGGTTGCGAGGTGTCCCAGGCCGCGATACGCCGCAGAGTCCAGATTTGCTTGGGCTGTAGGATCCGCTTGCTGACCACCAGCAAGGCGCCAGCAGGCATCGTATGGAGGGTCGAGAACTCCTGACTATTCCGTGGCTCGTGCAATTTGTAGGTGAACGACACCGCGTCCCCCAGGCCGGGGCAGCCCGTCAAGACGAACGAAACCACAATGAGGAGAGTCAACCGCTGGACCATTACGGAATCGTATCATTCCGGCAATATCAATGCCTTGATTTAATCATATGCTATTCGCGCATCACCTTAGATGGTTCGCTCGAACAATGCGGCATAATCCGGAAGTCGGCATAATGGCGAGCTTCATACAAGTGGCACACCCGATGCGCCGAATTTTCAGGGAACTATCGATGTCGTCGACACGACCATTCGTCCAGACCTGGACTTTCTGACCGGGCCTTCGGTAGCTCCGCCGGACCAGACAATCGTCGTTGTTCGGCCCGGAGAGAAGCTGCCAGATGGAGGCGAAGCGCTATCGCACGCTTCTCTAGAAACGTCCACTGAAGTGTCGATCGATCAGCATGCCAACGGACTGACATTCAATGATTCAACAGTCGATTTGAAAGTCGACGTTCACCGAAATACCTGGATTCGCCACGACAACGCCCAGATAGAGCTGGATGGTAACTTGAATATCAAAAGGCCAGAGGCGGTCCGCTTACAGTAGTCGGAGAAATAGATACCGTTCGAGGATGGATACTATTTCATGGCAAGCGCTTTGCGCTCGAAAACGGTCAGATCATCTTTACTGGCGGGCATAAGATAGATCCGAGCCTCGATATCGACGCGCAATACACGGTGTCTACGTATATCATCGAGATGATCGTTAGCGGCACTGCCGCGAAACCGGAACTGAAGCTGAAGAGCCAGCCAGAGCTTGCCCAGGGCGACATCCTCTCGCTCATTCTTTTCGGTACCACGACGAGCCAGCTCGGGTCGGACTCGGCCACTACCTGAATGAAAACACTTACATTTCTTTTTCGCCCAGCCTGGGTTCGACCGGAAACCAGACCCCATCCCCCATGGCATCGATACGATATTTTTTCTGGCGCTGGCTGGCGCTGACCACGGCCCGATGACCGACGGATCGAGCCAGGTGTTTTTGCATGTGAACAAGCGATTTTGATTCCAGCCCGCTGGTCGCGGCGGTATCTGGCGCGGCCCGCCGCTGCGTGGCACCCTGTTCGACCATGAATCGCACTCTCGTTCGCCAGACACCGGCAAGGACGGCAACCAGATGATCGATCGGCTGATGACCTCGGTCTCGGTGTTCGTCGTCGCGACCATCTCTACGATGGGCTACGGCGGAATCGTGCTGCTGATGGCGATCGAGAGCGCCTGCGTGCCGTTGCCCTCGGAAATCATGATGCCGTTTTCGGGCTACCTGGTGTCGACCGGCCGTTTCGATCTCAACCTGGTCGCGGTCGCCGGCGCGATCGGATGCCTGCTCGGGTCGTACGTCGCGTACTTCGTCGGCATAAGCGGCGGCCGCCACCTGTTGCTGAAATATGGGCGCTACGTTTTGATCGCGCCGCACGAAGTCGAACTGGCCGATCGTTTTTTTGACCGCTGGGGCGGGCCGGCGGTGTTTTTCAGCCGCCTGTTGCCGGTCGTGCGCACCTTTATCGCGCTGCCCGCGGGGATCGCGCGGATGCGCCTGCTGCCCTTCACCATCTACACGCTGCTCGGCTCGTACATCTGGTGCCTGGGGCTCGCGTGGGCCGGGATGAAGCTCGGACAGCACTGGGATCGGCTCGGCCCGTACTTCCATCGCTTCGACGGCGCGATCGCCATTTTGTTGGTCGTGGGCGCGGCCACGGTGCTGTACAATCGAATCAAAGGGCTCGCTTCCGCGCCCGCGCCCGACTGACGGTTTCGTCGGGCCGGCGCCAGGCGGCGCGATTACGAAACCTAAGGACGTCTCACGATGGCTGACCAGCTTAATCCCGACGACCTGACCGAAGTTTTCACCAGTATCGATTCGACGCAGGTGCAGATGGCGCACGACCTGCTCGACGGCAGCGGAATCGAAACCTTCATCTTCGACGACGACTCGTCGCGGATGCTCGGCAGCACCGGAGCGGTGCCCTCGCGCCTGATGGTGCATTCGGCCGACGCCGACGAAGCCCGCTCGCGCCTGAAGGAGTCGGCTTTGTGGAATAGCATTCCTTTGGGCTGACTAACCTGGCCGCCTTGCGATTCGTCGCCTCACCGTGGGATAGATCGCAACAATGGCGGATCAGGGAAAGACTTTTGCCGAGATGCTCGGGGAAGCATTTCGTGAGATCGCGGTGCTGGTGATGGTCTTCGTTCCTCTCGATGTTCTCGTGTCGCAAACCCATTTTGGCTGGGCGTGGTTCTTCGCCACGATCGGCATCAGTACACCCCCTTTTTCTTCTCGGAGTGATACTTGAGAAACTGAGGCAGTCAAGATGAGTAGAGTCGCTGAAGACGAGTCGCCTTTAGAATGCAGCAATAGTTGCCGGAGTTAACTCCTCTCTTTATAGGCGCCATCGCTTTCCTGATTGGCCTTCCCTTCGCATTGCGGGAAAGGACCTGGCGCAGGCAACTTCGCAAAGCTGGCGAAGCTGATCGTTCAGCGGCCGCCTAGCTGCCGATCACCTCCGCGAAACCGCGCAGCGCGGCGGCGATGAACGCGCGCACGCGCGCCGGATCCTTCTTTCCGCGATTCCCGGGCACGTCCGTGTGGGTGAACGAATCGACGCCCCATGGCCGCACTGCGGCGATCGCCCGCCCCACGTTGTCCGCCGAGAGCCCGCCGGCGAGAATCACCGGGATGCGCGAGCGTTCGACGACCGCGCGGGCAACCAACCAGTCGTGGGTCTCGCCAGTTGCGCCCTTCGCGCCCGAGTCGAGCATCAGGTAGTCAGCGGCCTGCTGATGGGCGTCGGCCTCGGCGATCGTTTCGCCGGCGCGCACCGCGATCGCGCGCAGCAGCTTGACCGGCGCGACCCGCTGGCGAATCCATGCGCAGTCCTCGGGCTCAATCTCGCGTGCGGCGATATGCACGATATCCGGCCGCACCGCGTCGACCATCGCGCAGATCTCGTCGCGATCGTCGGCGAGCGAAAGCGCCACACCACGCGCGCGCGGCCGCACCGCAGCCAGGATGTCGCGCGCCGCGGCGGTCTCGATACCCTCGGCGACCACTCCCGGTTCGGCCACCACCACGCCGACCAGGTCGGCGCCGGCCTCGGCGGTGGCTATCGCGTCGGCGATCGAGGTCATGCTGTAGATTTGTACGACCATTCTTTCACCAACCCTCGCGGCGCGCCTCGGATGTCGGCGCTTGAACCGCTGTCGGATGTTTTGTTTGCCGACTCGCGCAACGTTTGTTCATCAACCCTCGCGCAGCCTCTCACAGCGGCCGGACCAGTTGGCGCTCGAACGCCGCGGCCATCGCCGCCAGCGTGTCGGCCTCCGCGGCCGGCTTGTCGTCGCGGATGCGCACGATGCGCGCAAAGCGCAGCGCCATCCCGCTCTCGTACTGCGGGCTGCGCTGAATATCGCTGTAGGCGACTTCGACCACGACCTCGGGCCGCACGAACACGGTGGCGCGCGTCTCCTCCGTTTTCAGCGCGAGCAGCCGCGCCGTCATCTGCTCGAATAGATCGTCGGTCAGCCCTTTGAAAGTCTTGCCGACCTCGACCCAGCCGCCACGCTCCGGATCGCGCGCCGCCAGATGATAGTTCGAGAGCCATCCGTGGCGCCGCCCATAACCCCAATCGGCGGCCACGATCACGAGGTCGAGCGTGTGCGCGTGCTTGATCTTGAGCCAGCCGCGGCCGCGCGCGCCCGGCGTGTAGCGGCTCGCGAGCGCCTTGGCCATCACGCCCTCGTAACCGGCGCCGACGGCGGCCGCGTAGAAACGCTCGGCCTCTTCCAGAGCCGCCGGCACGATTCGGTCGGCGAGCGAGAGCCCGGCGCTCTCGGCGAGCCGGTTCAGTTCGCCATAGCGCTCCTCGTATGGCCGGTCGATCCAAAGTTCGCCGTCCAGCGCGAGCAGGTCGAACACGAAGAGCCGGATCGGCTGCTCGATCCGCAGCCGCTCGACCTCGCGCACGCGCCCGAAGCGCCGCATCACCTCCTGGAAGGCGAGCGGCCGGCCGGCCGAGTCGACGGCGATCACTTCGCCGTCCAGGATGGCGTGGCGGTCGCCCAAGCGCTCGGCCGCCTCGGCGACCTCGGGGAGGCTGAGCGTGATCTCATTTAGGCGGCGCGAGAAGATTCGCACGCCGCCGGGTGCGTGATGGATTTGGACGCGCGCGCCATCGATCTTGTGTTCGATAGCGAGGCGGGGGCCGAGAATCGCGAACGCGTCGGCGACCGCGCGCGCGGGCTGCGCGAGCATCGGGCGCAGCGCGCGCGCGTGCGCGACGGCTTTGGCGGCGGCGGGCGGGCGCGCGCCGGCCGCCGCCAAAGCCGCGCCATCAGCCGCGCCGTCGCGGGGGCCGGCGGCGGTTTCACCGTCCGCCGGCCCCGCGACGGCGCTTTGCGCTCCGGCGCCGGCGCCGCGGGCGGCGACGTTGGACGGCTGGCGCAGGGACTGCGCCAGCCGTCCAACGTCGCCCTCCAGCATGTGCATCCGGCGCACCTCGTCCACCGCGCGTCCGGCCATCTTGGCCAGCGCCTCGAGCATCAGGCCCTCGCTCATGCCGTGGCGCATCTCGCCGATCAGCACCTTGGCCGCGTATTTCGCCTCGAGCGCGGTCATCCGGACGAACAGTTGGCTTAGCCCTTCGAGTTTGCGCCGCCGCGAGCTGCGTCCCTCGATTTCCGCGATCTCTTCGAACGCGCGGCTGACCTCGGCGAGCGTGAGCGTCGGGGCCGGCTCGCCGGGCCGCAGGCGCATCACCATCTCGATCGCCTCGCCGAAGTCGGCTGCGGCGGTGAAGATGTCCTCGCCCTGGTCCTCGCCGCCGCCGAGCGCGGCGGCGATTTTCCACACTGCGCGGCCGCTCACGTTCAGGCGCGCTTCGCCGCCCTGTTCGAGCGCGCGGCCGACCATGAAACGCGCGGCGATCGCGGCCTCGGCGGGTGCGAGGCGGGCGAGAAAGTCGGCGGCGAGCGCGGCTATCTGGAGGCGGCTATTGGTCTGGCTGAGCGACTGGCAGACCTCGGCGAAATCGAAGAAGGAGCCCACGATTGCAGATTAGACTCGCCCACCCGCGCCCAGCGCAATAGCTTTTTTCACCTACACTCCTGTCGCCGCTCCGATGTCGCGCCTGATCAAATCTTTCGCGGAGCATAGATCGTCGCTGCGGTTTTTTCTTTCTGCTCTGTTTCATGCCCTCGCCCGCGCAACGATCCTGTCAGTGCGCGGGAGAGGGTAGGGTGAGGGTCCATTATTCAGCGCGCCTGACTTTGGGGGGCGCGCGATTAAAAATTTTTCAGCCATTATTCCGTAGGGGCCGTCCGGGAACGGCCCAGTCTATCTGCGGCGCTTCAAGATTCAGGTCAGGAATTTCTAAGGGAACCTCACCCACACCCTCGCCCGCAAATGATGCGGGCGAGGGCTCAACCGAGAGTTGGCGAAGCATCGTTCCCGGCCAGCAAATGATTCGGGCGAACGCCGGCGGGTCGCTCATTCCTGGGCCAGCACGCGCGCGTACACCTCGCGATCGACGTTGCCGCCGCTGAGCACCAGCCCGACCCGCCGGCGTTCCATCGCGGCCCGCTCCTTGAGCAGCGCCGCGAGCGGCGCCGCGCCCGCCCCCTCGGCCACGTTGTGCGTGTCGCTGAAGTAGTAACGCATCGCGGCCGCGATCTCCGCCTCGCTCACGGTCACGATCCGCTCGGCCCATCGATTGATCACCGCGACCGCCTCCGCCAGCGGCACGCGGCAGGCGACGCCGTCGGCGATCGTGTCGGCCGACTCGGTCGCGATCACGCGGCCCGCCGCGAACGAAAGCGCATAGGCCGGCGCGTTCTCCGCCACCACGCCGACGATTTTGGTGCCGAGCCCGAGTGCCTCGCGCGCCGCGATCATCCCGCAGATTCCCGAACCGAGGCCAATCGGCACGTAGACCGTGTCGAGGCCCGCGACCGCGCTAAAAAACTCGAGCGCGTAGCTGGCGACGCCGCGCACCAGCGCCGGATCGAACGACGGCACCATGTGCAGGCCGCGCTCGGCGGCGAGGCGCTGGGCGAATTCAAGCGCGGCCTGGAAATCGTGGCCGTGCTCGACCAGGTCCGCGCCGAGCGCGCGCATCGCGGCATTTTTCTCGCGGCTGTTGCGATACGGAACGACGATCGTCGCCCGCATCCCGGCGCGCGCCGCGGCGTACGCGATACTTTGGCCGTGATTGCCGCGCGTCGCCGCGACCAGTCCGATGGGCGGCCGCGCCGCGCGCGCGAGGCCGTCGACATAGACGATTCCGCCGCGCAGCTTGAACGCGCCCACGGGACTGTGGTTTTCGTGCTTGACCCAGACTTCGGCGCCGGTGCGCGCACCGAGCAGCGGCCATCGGATCTGCGCCGTTGGGGCGAGCGCCGCGCCGACGATTTGCGCCGCGGCGATCAGTTGGCCGCGCCCCGGCAACGTCATGCTAAGACCATTTCACCTTCGCGAATTCGTTGAACGCGGCCAATTCATCGAACGCGCCGGCCAGTATCGAAGCCAATGCTTAGCTCGTATCGCATCGGCCGCACGCATGATCCGGCCCTTAGGCCGTGGCCGCGCGCATCGCCGCCGGCTCCACGACTGGCGCGCTTTCGGCCGCGGGCTTGCGAAATCGCATGATCAGCTCGCTCTTGAGGACGTAAGCGGCCTCTTCGTAGATGAAGCCGTGGCGCTCGAGGATTTCGGTCAGGCGCGCGCGAGTGTAGTGCGTGATGTGCTCGTCCTTGTAGCCGCCGGGCTGCAGCAGGCCGTAGAGCGGCTCGATCGTGCGCCATCCGAGAGTGGCGTAATCGGGCGTGCCGATCACCAGTATTCCGCCCGGCCGCAGCACGCGTTTCATCTCGGTGAACAGCACTTCGTCGTAAGGAATGTGCTCGATCACCTGCGAGCTGATCACGCAATCGAAGCTGTGGTCGCGAAACGGCAGCGCGAAGGCGGAACCGCGCACCAGCGGAATTCCATAGCGGCGCAGAAAGCGCACCTTGTCGTGGCTGTAGTCCATCCCAACCGCGTTGTTGAGGCTTTGGATGATGATGCTCGAGCCGCAGCCGGCGTCCAGAGTGCGGCCGGCGTTGCGCGTCCACGACACCGTGATCGAATGGCGGCGGCGTTGCCAGTAGCTCTGCAGCGGGATGACGCTGTAGAAGGCGCGTTCGTCGTAGTCGGCCGACGCGATCGAGTTGCGCAGCCGCCACAGGCTTATCGCCGAGCGCAGGATGTCGATCCCGAAGCGCAGCATCCGCGCATGCGAGCGCCCCGCCTCGCGCGGGAAATAGGTGAACGGAACTTCGACCACGCTGAAGCCTTGGGCCCAGGCCTTGACCAGGACTTCCTCCTGGACCTCGAAGTTGCGGCTGGTCAGTTCGAGCTTCTCGACCACCGCGCGGCGGTAGAGCCGAAAGCCGCTGGAGAGGTCGAGGATCGGCACGCTCAACAGGCGGCGCAGAAACCCGTTGAGCAGGTAGCTCGAAAAGCGCCGGCTGAGATCGGTGTAGGCGACTCCGCCGCGCACGTAGCGCGAGGCGATCACGATATCGGCGCGCTCGCGCGCCCGCCACATCTTGGCCACGAACCCGGGATCGTGCGACATGTCGGCGTCCAGCGTCAGCAGGTAATCCCCGCGCGCCTCGGCGAAACCGGTGGTCAGCGCTCCGGCGTAGCCGCGCCGCCGCTCGGGCACCACGCGCGCGCCCAGTTCGGCGGCGGCCTCGCGGGTGCCGTCGGTCGAGCCGCCGTCGATCACGATGATTTCGTAATTGAGATGGAACAGTTGGGCGATTTCGTCGAGCTGCGGAATCAGCGCGACCAGGTTATCGCGCTCGTTCATCACCGGCAGGATTACCGAGAGATCGATAGCCATGGCTACAATGGAATAGTCGGAATCGGCGATCAATGGAACAACCTCGCCGCTTATCAGCTCGTTTGCCTTGATTATCAATCGCGGCACGCCGTACCTTTAAGTACGCGGAGGCGGCGGCAGGCGATGTACGTGCGTAGTTATTCCCGATTCAGGCTGGCGATCGTTTCGAGCGTGGCGCCGATCGTGGCCATGGTGGCGATGGTGGCGGCGATGCTCGCCTTTGCGGCAGCGCCTGCCGCGGCGGCGCGGCGCGTCCGGCACGCGCAGGCGGCCGAGACCTCGGCGGTGCCGCTCGATCAGATCCATGTGCTCGGCGATCGGCCGGCGCCCTTTGGACTCAACGCCAAGGCCGCGATGATGATCGACGCGCGCTCGGGTGCGACGCTCTACGCCTACAACGAGCACGTCAAGATCCAGCCCGCCAGCCTGGCCAAGCTGATGACCTTCTACCTGGTGCTCAAGGCATTGCATCAGGGGCGTCTCACGCCCGACACGATGGTGACGGTGAGCGAGAAGGCCTGGCGCCTCTCGATGAACAGCGGAGTGTCGCGGATGTTCCTGCAGGTCGGCCAGCGGGTCTCGGTCAACGATCTGCTGTTCGGCCTAATGGTGTCGTCGGGCAACGACGCCGCGGTCGCGCTCGCGGAGTACCTCGGCGGTTCGAGCGAAGCGTTCGCCGAGCAGATGAATCAACAGGCGAACGAACTCGGGCTAAGCGAAACGCACTTCGAGAATCCCGACGGGCTGCCGGTGCCCGAGATGTACACTACCGCCTTCGACATGGTGAAACTCGGCCGCGCGATTGTCCAGCGCTTTCCCGACGCGACCAAATACACCTCGGCCAAGGATTTTACCTTCGACAAAATCCATCAGCCCAACTTCAACACGCTGCTGTTCTATGACGCGCGGGTCAACGGGCTCAAGACCGGCCACGTCGAAGAGGCCGGCTACCATCTGGTCGCCAGCGCGCACGCGAACGGGATGGATCTGATCTCGGCGGTGCTCGGGACGCCGTCGTCCTCGGCGCGCCGGGTCGAGACCGAAAAGCTGGTCGACTGGGCCTTCCGCACGTTCGTCAGCGTGCAGCCGGATTGGCATAAGACGCTGCCCGACAAGGTGCGGGTCTATGGCGGCGCGGCCGACACGGTCGCGGTGGCGCCGGTGCAGATTCCCGCCGTCACGGTCGAGCATGGGCAGGAGAACCGGGTCACGCTTGCGGGATCGTTCGACGCGCATTACCTGGTCGCGCCGATCCGCAAGGGGCAGCGGGTCGGCGGGCTGGTGCTGATGGTGGATGGCAAGCCGCAGTCGACGGTCCCGATGCTGGCGACGGCGGCGGTCGCACGCGGCGGTTTGGTCAAGCGGATGATCGATCGATTGCGAATGCGGTTGTAGTAAAGCGCGAGAATCGCGGGCGGCGCGCTCCTCAGTAGGCGAAAAACGGTCCCATGCTGACGCCGGAGGTGAGCTGTCCGTCGATCCCCGTGTACACGTTGCGGCCGAAGAAAAACGGCAGCCCGAAGTCGAAGAAGCTTCCGCCAAACGTTCCGGCCACGTCGTAGAAAACCTTGTTGCCGGTGGCGGCCAGCGAAAGCGCGTTGGCCACGTCGAAGGTAACCAGCCCGAACGCGCTGCCCATACGGCCGGTGTTGATCGCGCCGAGCGCCAGCAGGGCTGACGGACAGTAGAAGCCCGGCGCCAGCGACGGATCGCATTGCGGGATCGATCCGTCGTCGAAGAACAGCGCGTTGGAGCCGCTGTCGATAAAACCGTCCGTCGTCGCGTTGTTGAAGGTGGTCGCGATATTGCCGCTCTGGTCGGTCTTGAACACAGAGACCGAGCCCAGCGCGTTATTGGGGCGGGTATTGATCCCGAGCAGGAGCCTGCCCGAGATCCAGGACGCGCCCATGAACGGGATCGCCGGCAGCTTCAGCAC
The DNA here is from genome assembly GCA_963773975.1 of uncultured delta proteobacterium. Taxonomy (GTDB): domain Bacteria; phylum Desulfobacterota; class Binatia; order Binatales; family Binataceae; genus JAKAVN01. Next base: position 173,707 of record CAVZDJ010000011.1, on the reverse strand, counting down.
TACGCCGTTGTTATCGACCGGCAGCAGCGCCACCGGGTTCTGTACCTGGCTCGTGTCCGCCACCGGCGCGACTTTGCATTCGCCCGCCGAGCACTGAAAATACATCGAGGGATTCTGCGGCCCCAAGCTCGCGCAGGCGCCGCCGCAATCGGCTCCCCATAAGCCCACGCCCAGGATTCCGTTGTAGCCAAGTTGGGTCGGGCTTTGCGCCACCGGCGGACCGCCCCTGCATACCGCCGGCATCGCCGAATAGTTCGGGTTGATGAGCTGAATCGGCATCTTCGAGATCACCGGCTCGCCGCCCAGTTGCACGTCGGCATACGCGACCCGGCCCCAGGTCGAGAGCGTGCCGAACGGCACGCACTCAGCGATCGGGTTGCCATTGGACGCGGTCTCGGTCGCCAGCCGCAAATGATTGGCCTGGCCGAAAATTCTCAGCCCGGAGGAGCCGGTGTCGACCAGGATGCCGGGGATGGTCTCGCACGAAGTGGTGCCGCTTAGACAAATCGTCACCGAGGTGAAGGGGCCGTTGAAGTAACTCCCATACGGCCCGGCCCAGACCTTGACTATCATCCGATTGGGCAAAACCGCGGCTGTCTCGGCTACCGGTGCCCCGGTTGCCACAGGTCCGGCCGCGAAACCGCATACCGCGCCGCGCGCGGCGAATATCGCCAGCGCCGCGATCATTATCGCGGCACGTCTGGCGGCGGCAAATTTGAATCCATCCCGGCGCATCATTGTATCTCCGACTGCTCGACCCCCTGCGGCAGCATCGCGGGCAGGAACGCGCGTCCCGACATGTCCCGCATATGGCCGGCCATCTCGACCACCACGTCGTTCCCGCGCACCGACGCATGATGAAGTCCGTGGGCCGTAAGCCCACCCGCAATGGCGGCCTCCTGGTACTGTGCGAAGTAGAACCCGAGCAGCACCGACAGATCGGGCGGCCTGCGCCCGCGCCAGGTTGCCGCAAAGACTCTTCCGTCAGGGCCGACGTATTCGTTTACCGTGATCCCGGACGGGGTCGTCATCTGCTCGACGGAGTAGGCCACAACCGCCGGCGCGTTGCGGGCGGAGTGTGGCGTATGTCTGACGGCGTTCGCACTAAAAGAGGCGGCGTCGGCAGTGACCGAATCGACGGTCTCGCCCAAAGCCGCGCGTGCCGGGGACGGCGAGGCGCCGACCAGCAGCAATGCTAAGCTTATAAAAGCAGCAACCGGGATTTGCGACCGTATCATCAACGCGCGCCCCTCTCTTCTAAAATCTGCTAGACGTGACTAGACATGTCAAATAATCGTAATAGACGATTATGCTACTGTGTGCTTCATTCATCTTTTCTGCGTAATGCTTGTCGCAGCCCGGCGAATTTGCGCACGGATGCGGTCGAACACGAATAGACGGGGAGCAACAGGCGAGCCATCGCGTTGAGCGAGCGGTTTCGATTCTCCCCGTGGCGATTTACGCTCGGGAGGGATTGTTATTTATAGGCGTGGATTGTCTGCGAGTAAATAAATACTACAATCAGTTAACCAACGTGGTGCGGCAGGACTTTCTTGAAATTCTGTCTCACAATTGAGACGGCAGCGGCCTTTCGAGACGGTGAACAGCTGAATCCGGATAAATCAGCCCCCGCGAGCCAAACTTCCGAGACGCCTCGCTCTAGAGTTTACGCGTGAGGCACAGCTTATTTCTTGCGCACCTCGCGGCGAATGAGCTTGCCGGAATCGTCGTAGTACTCGACGATGTCGATATAGCCGCGCTCCTGGGGGTCGTGCTCCACGATCGCCAGCTTGCCGCGCCTGAACTCCTTGATGGTTTCGGGCTTGCCATCAAAATCGTCGTCGTGGATCTCGCGGGTGAGAACCCCATGCGAGTATTCCTGCACGAGATCGACCTGGCCGTTAAAATTTCGATCGCTTTCGATCCTGACGAGTTCCTGGTCTTTGTAGGTTTTGACCACATCCGGCCGCCCGTCCCCGTTCGTGTCGATGGCTATCTTGTAACTGTCCTTGTCGATCCGATATATCCACTGATCGGGTCGTCCGTCGCGGCCTCGATGCGTAACCGTGCCCTCGGGTTCGCGGCTGCATGAGATGAAGACGAAAGCCAGCGCTGTCAGGAAGATTGCGGCTTTTCGCATGTCCTTTTATACCCGTCGTTCAGTCCGCTCTCAACTTTACTCTCTGGCCCTGACGCTGTCATTGCTCGCGCTTCCATTGGCCGGCATCGTGCCGGAGCGCGTTCCGATACTTACTCCACTCGCCACAGAACTTGTGCCGCTGGGCACGAGTCTGCAGTCGACACCCGCCAGTCTGTTTGGCCTTTCCTCATTTATGGCTCCTGCCAGGCTCGTCCTGGGCCCTTCGCCGGCGGCGTTTTTCGCAGCAAGCGCGGACGGAAATGGCAGGGGTCAAAACGTTGAGCGTTTCGGCTTCCTTGATTCGGGCGCAATAGACAGTCCGCACGGCCGCTCGCCTCCTTTCAACTAACCCGACCGAACAAAACGATCACGCCATCTCCCCGACAACAGTAGGCGATGAGGTGGTGCGTACTTTTGCCTCCGAGCGACGGGGCAACACCCGCGGGTGCTCTCGTCGCTGCGGAGGGCACAGGAGGTAGGTGTGTCTTCATACCGAGCCACAACTTTGGCTTTTCTTGCGATTTGGCTGACTTGTACAGGGCTTGCATTGGCGGCGGCGGCTGAACAGCCCTTGCCGGTGGAAGAGTTGGTCGAGATCGCGGTCGAAGTGAATCCCCAAGTCAGAGCCACGAAAGAACAATGGGACGCCGAGCAACATCAGATCCTGCAGAACTATGCTCCGGCGGATCCGGTCTTCACATACGGGAATCTGGATAGCAGCAAACATTTCAACGCGGGGGCGCACACCCACAATATAACCGAAAGTTTCCAGTTTCCGGGAGAAGCGTTCCTGCAGGCCGATGAAGCGCGGCGGACCGCCGAGATAGCGCGCTTGACGTATGAGGCGGCCGTGCGCGACCTGCGCGCCGCCGTCGAAACCGCATATTACCAGGTGCTGCTGGACGAGGGGCTGATCGCAGTCAACGGCGAAAATATCGTCAACTTGAAACAGGTCGTTAAGGTAACTCAGGCCCAATACACGGGAGGCCAAGCGGCTCAATCCGACCTCATTGGTGCTGAGTTGGCACTCGAGCAGGCACAGTTGCAGCAACGCCAGTACCAAACCAACCGTATGAACGACCGAGTGGGCCTGAATCAACTGCTCTATCGCAAACCTGCTTCGCCGTTGAACCTTGCCGAGAAGATCGTGCTGAGGCCGCTGGAGATCAGGCTGGATAAGGCGGTCGACACCGCAGTGCACGCGCGCCAGGAGATACTCGAAGCCGCGCTCGCGGAGAAAAATTCAACCACGGCGCTCAAACTCGCGCAGATGGAATATCTGCCGAACTATACAGTCGGCACCGAGTTCGACTACTTCCTGCAACCCGGTACGCAGCCGGTTTCAAGTGTGACCCAGGCCTACTCATTCACCTTTGGATTCAACCTGCCGGTTTTCTTCTGGATCCATCAGCGCGAGGACGTGCGCTCAGCGCAACATTCCTTGCAGGCCGCCCGTTACAGCATGAGTTCCGTCCTAAGCCAAACGGAGGCAACCGTCACGCAATTGTACCAGTCCGCGCAATTCGCCTACGAGTCGGCGCAACAATATAGAGGATCGCTGATCCCCTTGGCCGACAAGGAGTTCAAAGTGGCATTGGTCGCTTATCAGACGGGCAAGGTCGACTTTCTTACATTATCTTCAGCCTTGCAGAGTGACTACGCTTCGCGCCTCACCTACCTTCAGACCGCCAATCAGTTCTTCGCCGCAGAGGTGGGGTTGGAGCAGGCGATGGGGGTCGCGTTTCAAAAATGAAGCAAAACACCACCGCTACAATCTCTTTAACCAAGCGAGCGCATCTCGAGGCTCTTTCAGGTCTGATCGCGGCCTGGCTTGCGCTGAGCGTGCTTGGCGGATGCGATAGCCCGGCGCCAAGGCAGGCCGAAACCAAGTCCGTGCCGTCTGTAATGGCAACCTTGGTTCATCAGGCCGACGGTCCCGAGTTGATGGTGATCGCCAATCTTCGAGCGGTCGAGGGGGCAGTCGATACTATAAGACAGGCGCCGCTTCGGAGCGTTCTGGAAGCGACAGGCCAGGTGACGTTCGACGATAAATTGGTGTCCACCATCAGCTCGCGGCTCTCGGGGCGGATTGAGGAAATGCGGAGCTCGCAATGGGAGATGGTTCGCCGCGGCGAACTGGTGATGAAACTATACAGCCCCGACTACATGTCGGCCGAGGCGGAGTACCTGGCAGCGACCTCCGGCGCGAGCCACAGCGGCGGCCTCGGCACACAGACCGAGGCTTACGGCATACCGGCCGGCCTCAGCGTGTCGGCGAGCTTGAAGGAAGCCGCCGTGCGCAAGCTAGATCTACTGGGCCTCTCACCGGCGGATATCGCCGCGATCCGGACGCCTAGCCCGTCGGTCTGGGTGCGTGCGCCGATCAGCGGAATTATCGTGAGCAAGAATGTGGTCCGCGGCCAGGCAGTTAATCCCGGCGACCAGCTTTTCGCTTTGGCCACGTTGGAACGGGTATGGATCACTGCCGACATCCATGAAGACGACCTCGCCCGGGTCAAGGTCGGACAGAGCCTGGAAGCGGTCACCGCCGCCTATCCCGGAGAAGTCTTCAAGGGCACCGTTCAGAGAATCAGCCCCGCCCTGGATCCCACCATCCACACTCTGCAATTGCGCTGTCAGGTCGACAACCCCGGAGCCCTGCTCAAGCCGCAAATGCTGGCGCGGGTACGCCTTACCAACAGCCCGCGGCTAGCCCTCGTCATCCCCCAGTCGGGGTTGGTCTTCGATGACAACGGGTACTTTGCGTTCATCGTGACCGGTGCGGACAGCGTTGAGCGCCGGCGAATCGAGATCGCCGATTGGAACGAGCCCGGATACGCCCGCGTGCTAAGCGGCATCAGGCCGGGCGACAGATTCCTTACCACGGAATCACTCAAATTCAACGCCTTGTGGCATGCGGCGCACGGCCGGACCTCGTAGGAGACTTCGAAGTGCGCAGAGCTTATCTCCACCCGGTGGACCAGTTTTTGGTCTCCACCTGGTGGACCGTTTTTGGCGCCCGAGGTTGCACTTGAGCAGACCCCTGGAGGGTCGTGAAAAAATGATGACGGCGTTTAGAACTTTTAACCTTAATTTATTAGCGCCAGCGCTCCTTTTGTGCCTGCTCTGTGGATGCGACAGTCCGGTGAGCCGGGCCGCGGCAGACGCTCCATCATCCGCCGGCGTGCCGCAATTGGTGCACCAACCGAGCGGCCAGGAGTGGATGACGGTCAATCTCTCCCAGATCGAAGGCCTGTCTATTGGTAGCGTCCAGGTCGTTGCCTTGCCGGCAATACTCGAGGCGGTTGGTCAGGTGAATTTCGATGATCGCCTGGTCTCAACGATAATCTCGCGGGTCAGTGGACGGCTCGAGGACATCAAAGTCTCGCAATGGGACACGGTACGCGCCAGCGAGTATATCCTCTCACTTTACAGCCCTGATTTCATGACCGCGGAGGCCGAATATCTCGAGGCCATCTCCGCCCCCCCGCGAATAACAGGCCCGGAGATACCGGCCGGCACCTACGATATGACCGCTGACCTGAAGACGGCAGCGATCAAAAAACTCGAATTGCTCGGCCTCGAGCCCGCCGACATTGCGGCCATCAAGCAAGCCACGCCGTTGCGCTGGATGCGGGCGCCGATCAGCGGAATTGTGGTGAGCAAACTCGCTTTGCGCGGCGCACAGGTCAACCCGGGTGACCAACTCTTCTCGCTGGCCACGCTACAGCGGGTATGGATTACCGTTGACATTTATGAAGATGACCTGTCACGGGTCCATACCGGGCAGAGTTTAGAGGCCGTTACACTCGCTTACCCGGATGAGACCTTCAAGGGAGTGGTCAACCGAATCAGCCCCAACCTCGATCCCAACGTCCACACACTTCAGCTTCTCTGTCTGCTTCAGAACCCCGGCGAAAAACTTAAACCGCAGATGTTGGCGCGGGTGCGGATCGTGACCCGCCCCGGTGCGGCTCTGGTTGTGCCGCAGACAGCCCTGGTTTTCGACGGCCACGATTACTACGCCTTCGTCCAAACCGGCGCCCACACGGTTGAGCGGCGCAGTGTCCAAATTGCCACGTGGAACGATCAGGGCTACGCCCGTGTGGTGTCAGGGCTCAAATCCGGCGAGCGCGTTATAACCCGTAAATCGCTTCAGCTAAACGCCCTCTGGCGCGAGGTGCACGGAGAGAGCTCGTAGGAGTGAACAGATATGATCAAGACTTTGATGGACTGGGCGCTTAGCGAGCGCCCGATTGTTGTGGGGCTTGCACTGCTCCTTATAGTCGCCGGGCTCTATGCATTTCATGAAATGGATATTGAGGCTTATCCCGATCCGGTACAACCAAGGATAGAGCTTACTACTCAGCCCTTTGGATATAGCGCCGAAGAGGTTGAAAAGCTGGCCACTATCCCGCTCGAATGGGGTCTGGCGGGAATGCGCAACCTCGAGGCGATACGTACCATCTCCCTTTTCGGTCTATCAGACGTTAAATTGTACTTCAGCTGGGACAGCGACTACTACTGGGATCGGACTGACGTTCTTAACCGGCTCGGACTCATAACCCTTCCCTTGCCCGCAGGTATTGTTCCTGGCATCAACCCCGACAATCCGATTGGCGAGATCTACCGCTACACGGTTCAAAGTCCTGATCACAATCTCATGGAGGAAAAAGAGGTTGAGGACTGGATACTCGAAAAGCAATTCAAGACTGTTTCGGGGATCGAGGACGTGGAAGGTTTCGGCGGCTTGACCAAGGAATACCACGTCGACGTCGATTCGGACAAGCTGACTCACTACCAGATTTCACTGCCGACTCTGACAGCAGCGATCGCGAATGCCAACATCAACGTCGGCGGCAGCTACCTTGACGTGGGCGAGCAAGCGCTGGATGTGCGTGGTATCGGATTTATCCACAGTCTGGACGATATCGAAGACATCACGCTCAATACCAGCAACGCGACGCCGGTACGGGTCCGCGAGTTGGCGGATGTGTCGGTGGGCTACGCCCCACGGCTTGGAATTGTGGGCATGAACGACCGCGATGAAGTAGTCGAGGGGATCGTGCTGATGCGCAAGTATGGCGATACTCTCAAAACTCTCGACGGCGTCGAGGCCAAGGCCGCGCAACTCAACACCTCCGGCATGCTTCCCAAGGGGTACAAGGTGGTCCCGTACTATGATCGCAGGGGCCTGGTTTACACCACTCTCCACACCGTGTTCGAAAATCTCTCATTGGGAATGTTGCTGGTCTTTCTGGTGCTCATGTTCTTCCTTGGCAATCTGCGCACCGCCATCATCGCGGCGATCAATATTCCGCTGGCGATGTTTGGGGCTTTCATTTTGCTCTATCTCACCGGGACGCCGGCAAATCTCCTTTCTCTTGGTGCGGTGGACTTCGGCATCATTATCGACTCGACGATCATAGTTATCGAGAACATCTATCGGCATCTTTCCTCCGCCGAGAATCCAAATGAGAGTAGCTTAATCTGCATTAAGCGGGCCTCCTCCGAGGTGGGCGGCCCGATGTTCTACTCGACGTTGATCTTTATCGTTGCCTTTCTGCCCCTCTTCACGATGAAAGGTGTCGAAGGCGTAATCTTCTCACCGATGTCGCACACCTACTCGTTTGCACTGATCAGCGCAATCCTGCTGGCTGTGACACTCACTCCCGTGCTGACCTCTTTTTTACTGCACAAAGGGATGAGGGAGACACACAACTTTGTCTGGGAAGCGTTTCATCGTTTCTACCACAATCTTTTCGTCAGGGTCATGCGCTGGCCCAAACTGACGCTGGCAATAATTGTTTTGATAATGGTCGCCGGACTATCGCAGTTTGGCCGCCTCGGCGGTGAGTTCTTACCCAAGCTCGAAGAGGGGAACATCTGGGCTCGTGCGACGTTGCCGCTGACGACCTCGTTGTCCAATGCCGACGAGGTTGCCGGTGGCGTGCGGCGAGTTTTCCAGTCCTTTCCGGAAGTAACCACGGTAGTCTCCCAAACCGGGCGGCCCGACGATGGATCGGATACTACCGGATTTTTCAACCTCGAGTTCTCGGTCGATCTGAAACCGCAGGACCAATGGCCGCGCGGCCTGACCAAGGATGGACTCGTCACGCAGATCGCGGCTCAGTTGAACGCGCATTTTCCGGGCGTGAATTTCGGCTTCTCTCAAAACATCGAAGACAACGTCGAGGAAGCTTTGTCGGGCGTTAAAGGAGTTAACGCGATTAAGGTCTACGGCCCCGATTTAAGCGTTGATGAAGGGATCGCCAACCGGATAAAAGAGGTGGTCAGCGGAGTGCCGGGGATGGCCGATTTGGCAGTATATCGCTCGATGGGGCAGCCCAACCTGATAATCACACCCAACCGCGCGGCTTGCTCTCGATACGGATTGAACGTCGGCGACGTCAACGGCGTGGTGACGGCGGCGATCGGCGGTCAGGCGGTAACCCAGGTGCTTCAGGGCGAACGGGTCTTCAATCTCATGGTCCGTTGGCAGCCGAAATACCGCCAAAGCTTGAATGCGATTCGCCAGATCAGAATCGCGCAACCCTCGGGCGGCTATGTCCAACTCGATCAAGTAGCTGACATCAAGACCGTGGAAGGCGCTTCGTTTATCTACCGCGAGGGCCTCCAGCGCTACGTACCGATGCGCTTTAGCGTGCGTGGCCGTGACATGCAGAGCACCGTCGAAGACGCCAAGCGTGCCGTGGCCAAGCAAATCAAGTTGCCTGAAGGCGTCCGTCTCGATTGGATGGGCGAATACAACGAGCTTCAGCAAGCCAACCGGCGCCTCGCAATCGTCATACCGTTGGCACTGCTCTTGATCATGGGCATCCTGTACTCCGCAACTTTATCGGTAGTTAATACCCTTATATTGATGACGCAGGTGCCGCTTGCTTGTCTGGGCGGCGTGTTGGCGCTGGTGGTGACAGGCACACCCTTTAGTGTCTCGGCCGCGGTGGGTTTTATTTCCATTTTCGCCATCGCCATCATGGACGGCATATTGTTGAACTTCTACATCCACCAGCTATGGAAGCAAGGTCATACCGTGGTTGATTCAATTGTCATGGGCGCCGATCGCCGCTTCCGAGCGCTGATGATGACCGCGTTGGTCGACGGCTTGGGACTCCTGCCCGCCGCGCTTTCCACCCGTATCGGAGCGCAGACTCAGCGGCCACTGGCTATCGTCGTCATCGGAGGCGCTATATCTATCGCGCTCTTGACTCGGGTATTTCACCCAACGCTGGTTTACCTTTTTCACAACCAGCTCGGTCTGAGCGATGAGGGCGAACGCCCGGAAGCGCCAATACCCAATGTCGTATAGCGTCGGTGATCGGCGCAAAGGTTCAATTTCATCGGCTGACCGCCGGCCAGAGGAATTAAGCAAGCCGGCTAGCGCCATCGAGGACGGTGAAGTGCGAAAAAGCGAGGGGTAAAAGTCACGACCGACAACTCGGCTGGGGACCGGGGGGACGCGATGCTTCATCTCGCGATGCTTCATCTGATGGTCGCGTAACACTTGCGAAATTGCCTGCGCGTATGGATATGCGGGCAAGTATAAGGATGCGTGCCACGCCGATTTTAGGAGCGTGTCTTCCCTGACGAAGAAGCGAAGAAGTAAAGAAGTGAAAAAGTGAAAAAGTGGAAAAGTGGAATCGGAACCAATCATTGACCTGCTGTATGAACTGGCACTCGACCTCGGGTTAACCTGGAACCGCTACAGCGACGACGTTTGGCGGCAGATCGACCCTGAAGTATGGAGGATCACCCGCAACCCCTGGCTGATGCTGCAACAAGCGTCGTACACGATGCTGAAGTCGATGGCCGAGGACGCGGACTTACGGCGTCGCGTCGAGCAACTCATCGGGGAACGGCGCAAAGCCGCGCAATCACCAGGATGGTTCCAGAGGACTCATCCCGGTTCAGCGCTCAATTACGTTGGGTACTTCAGCATGGAGTTCGGCCTGAGCGAGGCGCTGCCAATTTATTCGGGCGGTCTGGGCAACGTCGCAGGCGATCAACTCAAGGCGGGCGGTGACCTGGGGGTGCCGATCGTGGGGGTCGGCTTGCTCTATCAGCAGGGCTACTCCCGGCAGGCAATCGGCCATGACGGGCAACAGCGCGACCTGTTCCCGTACAACCCGCCTTCCTGGCTGCCGATCACGGCCGTACGCGATTCAGACGGCGAATTAATGCGCGTCGAATTGGACCTTCCCGGTTACAACCTGCGGCTTCGCGTATGGGAAGCCAGGGTCGGCCGCCTCAAACTCTATCTGCTCGACAGCAACGACCCCGGCAACATGCCGATGCATCGCGGGATCACGAGCGAACTCTATGGTGGCGGTCCCGAGCTGCGGCTACAGCAGGAACTCGTGCTGGGGATCGGCGGCTGGCGCCTGCTGCGGAGACTCGGACACAATCCTGAAGTCTGCCATTTGAATGAAGGGCATGCGGCGTTCGCGGTTTTGGAGCGCGCGCTATCGTTCATGAATGAAAACGACCAGCCCTTTGACGTCGCGCTCGCCGCCACGCGCGCCGGCAATCTGTTCACGACACATACTCCGGTCGCTGCCGGCTTTGACCGATTCTCGCCCGTGCTCATGCAGCTTTACCTCGCGCGGTACGCGGTCGAGCGCCTGCACATCAGCGTGAAGGAATTGATGGCGCTCGGCCGGGCCAATCCCGACGATGCCGACGAGCCATTCAATATGGCGTATCTGGCGGTTCGCGGCGCGGGCGCGATCAACGGCGTCAGCAAGCTCCACGGCGAGGTCAGCCGATCGATCTTTGGGCCGCTTTTCCCGCGATGGCCCGTCGACGAGATTCCCATCGGTAGCGTCACCAACGGAGTGCATATGGCGAGCTGGGACTCCGAATTCGCCAACCGGCTCTGGACCGAGGCCTGCGGCAAGGATCGATGGCTCGGCACTATGGAGAAAGTTGCCGAAAAAATCAGGGCGGTCAGCGACGAAGCGTTGTGGGAGCTGCGAATCAACAACTGCCAGGAGCTGGTGCGGTTTGTGCGGCTGCGGTCCCAGGCTCAGATGGCGGCTTATGGGGCGCTGAGCGGCGAAATCCAACGCGCAAAAACCATGTTCGACCCCAACGCGCTCACGATTGGTTTTGCGCGGCGGTTCGCTACCTACAAACGGCCCAACCTTCTGCTTCACGATCCGGAACGGCTCGCGAGAATTCTCACCAATCCCCAATATCCGGTTCAGTTGGTGATCGCCGGCAAGGCGCATCCGGCGGATCAGGCCGGCAAGGACATGATCCATCAATGGATCCAATTCATTCGGCGGCCCGAAATCCATCAGCATGCGGTCTTCCTGGTCGACTACGACATGCTTGTGGCGGAACGGATCGTCGAGGGCGTGGATCTCTGGATCAACACTCCTCGCCGGCCCTGGGAAGCCTGTGGGACTAGCGGAATGAAGGTGCTCGTCAACGGCGGCATCAATCTTTCGACCCTCGACGGCTGGTGGGCTGAAGCCTACGGGCCGGAAGTCGGCTGGGCGATTGGTGACGGAAAAGAACCCCACGATGACCCCGCGCGCGATCCGAGCGAAGCTCAGCAGCTGTACGACATTCTGGAGCGGGAGATCATTCCAAAATTCTACCGTCGCGACGCCGGCGGACTGCCGCGCGAGTGGATCGCGATCAAGCGCGAGAGCATGGCACGCCTGACGCCGGAGTTTTCCGCCAACCGCGCGGTGCGCGAATACACCGAGAAATACTATCTGCCCGCCGCGGCCGCATATCGCAAGCGCGCAGCGGATCGAGGCGCGTCGGCTCGAGAGATCGTGCAATGGCGCAAGCCGGTCGCGGAGCCCTGGACCAGGCTCAAGTTTGGTTCCGTCCAGGTTGAAACTGTCGGCGACTTTCATCATTTCCGCGTCCAGGTCTACCTGGATGACCTCGAGCCGGCGGCGGTGCGCGTCGAGTTGTACGCGAATTCTCAAAACGGCGGCCCGCCCCTGCGCCAGCCGATGGCCCGCGCTGAGGCGCTGGTCGGGACGGTCGGCGGATTTAGCTTCGCCGCTCAGGTGCCGTCGAGCCGGCCCGTGAACGACTACACGGCGAGGATTGTGCCGGCGCATCCCGGCGTCGGCGTCCCGATGGAGGCGGCGGAGATCCTATGGCAGCGATAGCTTGCTGGCGCCCCCCCGGGTTTCTCACCGCTCAGCAGAGCTTTGCATAAAGCTCTCCCGCTTAGGCGGAGCTTTCAACCACCAGGCGCAAAAGATCCATCGCTGCCGGCATATCCGGGGTCATCGAGCCGGTACACGTTGCTGTCCGATGGTAGAACTCGCCATCGACAGTGCGCAGGCTCATCACCCGCCGGATCCGAAACGAATGAGCTTTCTCACCGCACACAGGGCACGCGATGACGCGGTCGAGAAAGATACCTTCACGATTGAAACGGTTATTGTCCGCAGTCATCGTGCCCTCCCTGAACTAAAGGCCGGGCTGCCGTCGGGTGAGACCATGTGATGGGGCGCCGGTCAGTCAGACTAGCCCCCATCATCCCGACGCTCAACGCCAGTGCGGTGAAGAACCTGTTACGGCTCTTCGACTGCTGTATCTACGGCTGGCCGTGAATTGCGTTTCGCGATTATTCGCAGAAGCAGCACGCACATCACTACGCGATTGCTGAAGTTTGACTGTTTCGTCGGTGGCATCGCGATTGTCCCTGTCTTCGGGCAGGAGACAAAAATCATGGAAGCGATGCGGATTCCGATTCAAAGCTCGCCGTGTTCCCGTAGCACGCGGATTGCGTCCCCTCCGGTAACGGCGCCAACTGGCGGCACTCTCCGGAAAGCTATTAAGGCGGATTGAAACGCTATTTGGCGCGCTGGACTATCTCAGATGGGTCGCGCGTGTCCGGCGGTCGGTCCCTCGATCGATTCCCCAGCCGATCCCGCGCTGGGGGCCCGCCGAAGACTTCGTCAACGCGATGAACTGACTGCCGCGTTAGAGACGGTCCGGATCAATGCCGCTTTGAGCATCCAGTTCGTGGCGTGGCCGGCACCGAATCTACATCTGGGGCTTATAGGCCCACAGCGGCGTCGATTCGGTTGTTATGCCTGGGATGTTCTTGCCCGCAATTCCGACGAACACCTTGCGGCCGAAAAAAAACGGCAGGCCCCAATCGAAGATCCCGGAGCCAAGGTTCGCGCCCAGGTCGAAGAATGCCGCGCTGTAGGTTGAGAACAGATCGTCCGCGCTGGCGATGTCGAAGTTCACCACCGTCGAATTGATTCCGTCGGAGCCGGTGGTGGTCGCCTGCTGGGCGGTCAGCGCCGCCGGGCAGTACCACGAAGGCGGCGAGCCGGAGCACAGCGCCAGACTTGGATTGTCGTAGAAAAACCCGTTGGAGCCGCTGTCGATGAAGCTGAAGTCGATTGGATTTCCCTGAAAAGTCGTCGTGAAGGTGAGCGTCGCGGGGTCGGCCGTATAGACCTTGAAGGTGGCGGGAATCTGATTGTTGGTCTCGGTATTGATCCCGAAGATCAACTGTCCGGTCGCCGACTGAGCGCCGTCAATCGGCGGCAGCGGCAGGTTCAGCAAGACGCCGTTGTTGTCGACCGGCAGCAGCGCGATCGGGTTCTGCACCTGCAGGTCCAGCGGCTCCGTGATCGGCGTGCAGGTGGTCGAACTACAAGCGTAGTAGCCGTTGCTGAAGGTCGAGGAAACGCAAGCCGGGCAATCGGACTGGAATAGCCCGACGCCCAGGATGCCGTTGAAATTCAGCTGCTGCGGATTGCGGTCTATTGCCGCGCCTATCTGGCTGCAGGCCGCGGGGCGATGCCCCACCGAAGGGAAGTTGGGATTGATGATTTGCACCGGCAGATTTGCGATCCTGGGCTCGCCGCCCAGCTTCACGTCGGCCGTCGCGACCCTTCCCCACGCGGTCGATGAGCCGAAAAACTCGCACTCGCTGACCACGTCGGGCCCCGACTTTTGCGCCGGGAGCGCCACAGTCAGCGCCTGCGAAAAGATCCTGAGCCCGTATGACCCGGTGTCGATCAGCAGGCCGTCGATCGTCTGACAGTTGTTCGTGCCGGGCGTGCAGACCGTGACGTGACCAAAGATCTGGTTAGCGCCGTGGCCGTTGAGGCCAAGGTTGACGTTGGCGTTGATCACATTGGCGGCCGCGGCAAAAACCGGACCGGCAGTCGTAAGCGTCGCGAGCGCCGCCACCACTACCGCCAACATCATCAGCTTGCGTGGCCTCATTTGATCTCCGAAAGACTAACGCCCGCCGGTAGGGCGGCAGGAAGATACGCGCGTCCCCAGAACAAGGCCATGTTGCCCGCGGTGTCGACCGTCACGTCGCTCGCATGTACCGACGACGCATGGAGTCCAAAGGAACCTGGCGCGCCGGCGTTGGCGGCGTCGGTGTACTGTTTGAAGTAAGTCCCGAGTAGCGTCGCGACGTCGGGCGGGGCCGGTCCGCGCCACGTCACCGCGAAAACTGTTCCGCTTTGGCCGATATATTCGCTCACCACGGTGCCCTCCGGCGTCGTCATCCGCTCGACGGCGAAGTTGGCCGAGGCCGGGGCCGCATGCGCCGGCAGTCCCGGCAGCGGTCGCGCGGTGTTGACGCCCTCGCTCGCATTCATTTGCGCGGCGTCAGCGGCGACCGACGCGGCCTGCCCGCCCAAGGTGGCGCGTGCGATGGAAGGTAGACCTATAAGAAGGAGACTTCCTGCGAAGAACAGCATGGGTATCAAGCGCCGAATGTTCATTTTTGTAAAGCCCTTAAAAACTCTAACGATTCGGCTAGAGCCGGTACAGTCCAGAAGCCCGAGGTTCAGAACCTCGCGTGTTACACGCGATCGAACTAAATTTCGGCTATGTGAAGCTTAAAATGAAGCATTGGACGAATAATTACAAAATCTGACGATTTGCTCATTTTTTAGACGTTGTATCGGGACTATCTCGAATATTAGACCTTCATTTATCTTTAGCAGTTGCAATGAGTGTTCAAACATGTTTAGATTAGATGTATGATGTTTCGAAATGAGACATCATCAGCCATGCCGGACCAGAATATCGCGGCGTGACGGGCGCGGAGAGTCGATGGAAGGGTGGGACATCGAGCAATGCAGGAAGCAATCGCGATTAGCGCCGACGCATATCGGCGCTCCCGCAGGTCCGATCGCGAACGCGCCTGGCGATGGAATGGCAAGGTGATCAGGACCGCCTCCGGCGGTCCTCGATGACATGCGCAAACCGTGAAAGTCCAGAGGCCGCACTCCCCCCGACTAGTTTCCTTCCGTTTACCCCCGGTGGCGTAGTTCGCTGACCCCGGCCGCGCCACTCTCAACACCCGCCGCCGCGCGCCCCCCGACGCGCGGCGGCGGGCACCTACCAGTTTCCCTGCGATCTCGAGGTCCCTTTCTATCGCACAATGCCCGAAGCGTTTTATACGATGGGGGCGGCTCTCGGGTTGCCCCTTTGCGGGCGTTCATCCGGGCCGCAACGATTCGTCGCTTCACGAAAGGGGCAAGAGATGATCAATAAAGACCGTTGGAGTAATTTTGTCATGGCGATCGCCGGCGGACTTGTTGGCGCGCTAGCGGCCAGTTCAGGATTGCCGGGGCGGCTCTGGCCGGCGGCGGCCGCCGAGGCCGCGACCCGTCATGTGCGCGCGGTCACGGCCGAGCAGTTCATCCTGGTCGATCGGATGGGAATCAAGCGGGCCGAGCTTGTGATGGAGCGCGGCGAGCCGCTGCTCGAGTTCTACGGGCCGACCGGCAAGACCCTGCGCGCCTCGATCGGCGTGGATTTGAAGGGCACCGCGCGCGCGCGCTTCTATTCCAGCAGCGGAATCTCACAGGCGGCTATCGGCGTGACTGGCGAAGGGCGCTCGGGCCTCGCCCTGCTCGACCGCCTGGAGCATCTGCGCGCCACCTTCGACGTCGCGATCGGCGGCGAGCCCACGCTGAGGCTCTATGACGAAAAAAGTGCGCGGGTGGGGTTGGACATCACCGAGGCTGGCTCGCCCGGCCTTGCGTTGCTCGACTCCGACGGCAAGACGCGCGCGGCGATGGTGCTGAGCAACGACAACAGTCCGTCGCTGACGCTGTATGGCGCCGACGGCAAGCCGACAAAGACACTGCCGTAGCGCCGCAGCGCCAGCGTATCGAAGCGCCCCCTGCGGGAGGGGCGGATGGCGCGGGGGCTACGCCCCCGCGCCATCCGCCCGCCCGCCGCCGCGGCGTTGGCGCGTGCGCCGCGCCGTTAGGCGCGACGCTCGCGCAAGCCGCGAGGGCGGACACACCATCTGCCGGCGACGGCGGCCCGCCGCGCTACGCGCGGCGTCCCCCCGCCGCCGCCGCCGGCTCCAGCAGCGGCTCGTCGGCTGCCGCCTCCGGCAGCCCGAGCCGCCGCAGCACCTCGCGCTGGCCGATCCGCAGGCCGCGGTCGGCCAGCTCGGCCACCATGTCGGCAAACAGCTTGACGTCGTTGTCGGCGGAAAGGCCGAGCGCGATCCGCGGATAGCGGCGTTGTGGTCCGAGGTTGAGATCGACGATCGGCCGCCCCAGGTCGCGCGTGAGCGTGGCGCCCAGGCGTCGCGCGTCGGACTCCATGATGTCGCGGCGCACCGCGTCGTGGACTTGCGCCGCCGCGCGCGAGCCGCCGCCCTCGCGCGGTGTCTCGGTGGTGAGCGTCTGCCCCAGCACCGCCTTGCTCACCTGCTTGTCGAGGTACTCGCAGAAGCGCTCGTAGACCTCGGCGCCGCCGGCCCCGCGCGTCTCGACGAATTCGATCAGCATCGATTCCGGGATGATGGCGGCCGCGTCGGTGCCGATATTCGCGACCGCGCTGAGCAGCGCCTGCTTGTCGGCCTCGGTCGCGCCGGGGCTGTATTTGCCCAGCCGCAGCGGCTGGCCGAAAATCTCCGCGAACGTCACCCAATCCTTGAGCACGTAATTTTTGAACAGGTAGGCCCATCCGGCCGCGCGCGCGAGTCCGCCGCGCACCGGCAATCCGGCCTTGGCCTTGGCCACGTGCACGATAAACTTGAACGGCGCAAGCGGCGCCGTGAGCGGCTGGATTCCGATCCGCGCATCGTCGCCGGTCCCCGCGTACCAGCGCGAGCCCCGGTAATGCGATCCGCCCGCGCGCGGCGCGGCGGGCGACGGGCTTGCGGGCGCAACTGCCGCCGCGTCGGCCGGCACCAGCGGTCCTTCGTCGCGCAGCGTGCGCACCAGCAGTTCCTCGCCCGAGATCCAGTCGAACATGAACCAGCGCGGGTCGCGCCACATCAGGCGCTTGGGGATCCATTCGCGCCCGGCCGTGTCCCACATGATCTCGGTCGCCGAGAAACCCTTGCCGACGGCGTCGAGGATATCGTAGAGCGCGCTTTCGAGGTCGAACGCGCCGCCGCCGACGAAGTCGCGCACCAGGTCGGCCGCGCGCAGGTCCTCGGCCGCTTCGGAAGCCGGCGTGACGATCAGCTCGGCGCCGGCGACCGCCTGTTTGCGGGTGCTGATCACGGCCAGGTAATGCAGGTCCTTCTCCTCCATCTCCTCGGCCAGTTCGAGATAGAGATAGGGATCGCCGGCTTCGGCCTCGCGCTGAATCGCGATCAGTTTTTCGGGCGTGAGGCCGACCGACGGATGCATCACCGAGTAGATATTGCGCACGCCGGCCATGGTGGGCGCGGCCTGCTCTTCGCGCAGCCCAGCGGGGTCGACCTCGCGACCGTACGCGTCATACAATTTCATTTTTCCACCATTTTTTTCTGATCTCTTTCCCGCTCTTCTTCAATTGCCCTCGCCCGCGATTGTGCGCGGGAGAGGGTAGGGTGAGGGTTCCTTCCGCGGCGCGCCTCTTTTTTCAGACTGCGCGCCGCGTTCTTTCTGCCGGGCAGATCTCAAAGCACGCGCTTCGAAGCGAATCGCCTACATAATGGACCCTCACCCACACCCTCTCCCGCAAACAATGCGGGCGAGGGCGCAGAAAGAACTCGCGCCTCACAGCCACGCCCAGGCGCGCGAGCGCCCGCCGCGCGCAACCAGCGGCGCCGCCTCGGCCTCCTGGGGCGGGCCGAACGAATCGCGCTCGCCGCCCAGGGACTTCAGCGCGGCGGCGCGCCGCGGCGCCGGCGTGTACGAAATTTCCTGCGCGCGGATACTGCTCGCGTAGTAGGCGAGCGCGCCGGCGATCGCGGCGTCGCCGTGACGTCCCTTCTGATCGCGCCGCTCGGAGATGTGCGCGTAGCCGTGTTCGATTTCGAGCGCGCGATGGTCCGCGAGAATTTCCGCGTCGCGCGGCAACTCGACCATCCCGTCCTCGAACGCCGCCTTGTAGCGCGGCATGTTGTCGCGATACCACTGCGCCGAGAGCATCACCTGCTCGACCCGCGCGCCGTAGCGCTGGCGCGCGGTCTCGGCCAGGTACTGCCCGTTGCCGCGCGCGTCCAGCGCGCCGCCGATCAGCCGCGGCAGCCGGTCCACGATATAGAACAGGATCTGCTCCTGCTGGCGGAACGGCACCCGGCGGAGCTCAACCACGAACGGCGTGCGCCGCACCAGGTTGGGCGCGATCTGCAGCGGCCAGAAGACGCTGAGATCGCCGCTGCGCCCGAAGTCCTCGCCGAACGCGCTCATCAGGTTGTCCAGCCCCTTGAGCGCCGGGTCGAGATTGCGCTCGCACCACTCGCGCGCCGCCCCGACGCGATAGTCCTCGGGCCGCTCGCTGAACTCGGCCGCCACTTCCCAGCGCAGCACCGGCACGCCCGCGCGCATCCGGCTCTCGATCAGCATCGAGCTCAAAAACGCGCCCGCGCTCGCGCGCGGCACGCACAAGAGCTCCTCGTTCGCGGCGTCGCCGTACTCGGCGAAGATCCGCTCGCGCCACTCGCGCTCGGCCGCCGGGCTGAAGCGCCGCCCGGCCTTCTGACAGATCCGATGGTACAATCCCTCGGCCAGCGCGTCGTCGAGCGTCACGCGATGGAGCGAATACGGACGGCGCCCGGCGCGGATGTCGTTGACCAGTTCGTTGAACGGGTTCTCGGCGCCGTTGTGGGTCGAGATCACGCGCACCAGCCCGCCCCACATCGTGAACGCCAGCGCGGCCTTCATCAGTTCGGGCAGGTTGTCGTGGAAGGCGGCCTCGTCGATCACGGCGCGCCCCTGTTTGCCGCGCAGGTTGGAGGGACGCGAGCTGAGCGCGACGATCTTGTGCCCGGAGGCGAAGCGGATCCGGTACGCCAGCAGGTCGCGGCGCTCATCGTCGAGCACCACCTCCTCGATCGCGTGCGCCGCCTTGTTGAACTGGCGCGCCCACGCGGCCGCGGTCTCGACAAACTCGCGCGCCATGTCGCGGTTGTAACCGAGATACCAGGTGTCCATCCCGGCCGTGGCGGCGGCCGCGAGCGCGGCGTCGGCGGCCTCGGCCCAGGTGATTCCGACGCGGCGCGATTTCTCGGCCACCTTGACCGCGGCGTCGTCGGCGATCCAGCGCACCTGGTAGGGCAGCAGCACGTCGCGCGCGACGGTGTGGATCGCGCTTGGGGGAGGTTTGTCGCCGGGCTTGCCGCCGGACTGGTCGGCGATCTGGCGGGCGATTTTGTCAGTTGGGGCGCGCCGCGGCCGCGCCGGCAAGGGCGCGCCGCCGTCATCCTTGCGCGCTCGGCTAGTCTTGCGATTCATCGCCTCATCTCCTTTTTCACCGACACTTGCGGCGCTGCTCATTCTTCGGCTGTTTTCTTTTTATTGCCCTCTCCCGCAAACAATGCGGGCGAGGGCTCAGAGGAAGAAGCGGAAAGTAGCAAAGAGATCGAAACGCTCATCGCTCGCTCCGCGATGCGCCTTGTACTGGCGTAACCATCTCTTCGACGCGCGGTTCGGCCGCCGCGATCGTTTCGCCCACGGACCGCGCCGCTGCTTCGCTGGATCGCTCGCCGCTTGCGGCGCCCGCCAGCCGATGTGCTGCGACCGACGCTTCGTCGCACTCGGGCGCTATCACCGGCATTTCCGCGATCTCGAGCAGCGCCGCGCGGATCCGCTTCTCGGCTGCGGCCGATAAGCCGCCGTGCGATCCTCTGCGTGCCGCCGCGACCACCTCGCGCTCGGCCGCGAGCACCCGCCGTCCGATTCCGTTGCGCATTTCTTCGGCCGCCCGCCGCATCTGCACCGACGAGCGGCAGATCGAAGCGACGTTGCGCGCGAGCGCGTTGACGTCGACCTTCTCGGTGTCGGTTTCCTTCAGCTCGACCAGCACCCGGAACAGGTCGCCCTGCACCAGGCGCATCAAGCCCTCGTTGACCGTGTCGTCGGCGCCGCCGGCGGCCTCGACCACCGCGCGGGCCTGTTGCGTGGCGAGCTTGAGCGCTGCGAGCTTGCGGTCGAGCGCTCGGCCATAGCGGGCGAGCGACCCGTGGCTGATGGAGTAGCCGTTCTCGCGGAGCCAGCGCGCGAGCCCGCGATAGTCGGTGAACGCGCCCGCGACCAGGCGGCGATCGAATTCGGCGCGCAAATCGGGCGGCAATCTTTTGATCTTGCCGCTGTATGGAAGCTTGTTCGCGCCCGCCGCCGCGATCCCCTCCGCCGGGCTTTTTTCAGTGACCTTCACGTCGCCGCTCCGATTTCGTGGCTCGTGCCGCTGCCGTTCGGCTCATTGTCGACAAGGCCCATGCCGTCTGGCTTTCTTCGGTCATCCTGAGCGCAGGCTGCCGGAGTCGAAGGATGACCCAAGGGGTCAAAAGAGAAGTTCGGACAAAAAGCTCGCCCGGTGGTCGCCCGCATCACCGCGCCCTCACCAATATTTGCGCGGGCGCGCGATCCCGGCCGGCGCCGGCGCCGTGTACTCGACCACGTCGACCCCGCTCGCGGTCAGCCGCGCGAACCAGGTCTCGTTGTCCTCGCCCTCGATTTCGGCCAGGCCGCGGTCGCGCAGGTAGCTCAACTCGCGGCGCAGCGCGTTGAGCGTGATCGTGAGTTTGATATCGGCCAGCACGCGCCACACGATAGTTTCCGAGACCGCGATCGGGCGGCCGGCGTCGAGCACGCGCAGGATCCGCCAGCGAGCTTCCTCGCGCTGTTTCTGCTCCAGGTTCATCGCATCCATCCGGGTCACCTTTGACTGTTCATCCGCTCACGCTGGAGGCCGGGCGGCGCTGGCTAAAGCGCCTCGATCCGCTCGCCGAGGCGTTCCTTGAGTTCGTTGATCTCGTCGCGCAGCTCGTTGCGCATCGCGTCGAGCTTGGCGTCGAGCGTGCTCGAGAAACGGATCCAGTCCTCGCGCCGCACGTACTCCAGCGGCAGCTGCGCCTTGAGCCGCATCATTTCTCGTTCGATCTCGTGCGAGAAGTCGCTGCCCTCGCGCTTGAGCGAGGCTAACTGATCGGCCTGTACGCTTTCATGGCGCTCGAACAGCCAGCGCAGCGTCCCCGCGTTGAGCGCGATAAACGCCATCAGCGCCGCCGCCATCGTGGCAAGCGCGTCCCAGTTCATAATTTGCGTTCGGGCTCCGTATGCGACTTGAGTGCGAGCGCCCCGGCCATCGCCAGCAACACCATCCCGAGCCCGCGTCCGTAGGCGTCGGCGTCGCCCGGCGTGAAGCGCCAGGTCGCCACCACCTGCACCACCCAGAACGCGACGTACATCAGCGCCCCCAGCACGCCGATCACCCGGCCCGCGTCGTAGGTCAGGTTGTCCTTCCCGGTCAGGCAGTCACTCACGAACTTCATTGAATATTCTCCGCTTGGGCGGGCGCGGGCCGATCCGCGCGCGCGCATCCTGCGAGCACCGCGTCGCGCTCGCGTACCGCGCCTTTGAGGATCGCCACCGCCGCCGCATACGCGCGCATCGTGTCGGCCGGCGGCGATTCGGGCCGCAGTCCGGCAAGCGGCAGGGCGGGGTCGGCGAGCACGGGCGCCGGACACGGGGTCTCGTGCAGCACCGGCACCTGCACCATCAGCGGGCGTACCGTGGGGGCGGGCCCCGCACCGGCGGCGCAGCCGGCGAGCGCGAATGCGAGAATGAGCGTGGCGATTGTCTTAGACACGCTGTGCCGCAGCCATTTCCGGCGAATCGCGCAAAGCGGCCACCGTACCTCTTCCCAACCCTCTCCTTGGACAAGGAGAGGGGGCCGGAAGGAATCGTTGCAACTTGGCCGGCTGCGGGTCGCTTTACTGATTGACTCGCGTGACCTCATCGCCGTCCACTTGTTTCAACTTGTTTTACCGACACTCGCATCGACCGCCCGGTTTTCTTTTCATGCCCTCGCCCGCGATCATGCGCGGGAGAGGGTAGGGTGAGGGGCCCTTCGCGGTGTCCCTGCAATTCCGACTGCGCGCGGCGCTCCTTCTGCATGAAGTTGCGTGCGACAAGAACAAACACCCGCGCTGCAATGGACCCTCACCCACACCCTCTCCCGCAAACAATGCGGGCGAGGGCTCAGATAGGGGCTTGCGCTCTCCCTGCGCCATAAGCGATGCGGGCGAGGCCTCAGATAGCGGCCTGCGCTCTCCCTGCGCCATAAACAATGCCGGCGAGGGCTCGGACAACAACGGCTCGTTAACCAACCGGAGTTGCGCGGTACGGCGTTCCGGCATCACCATCGGCCAAGCTCCGCCGCCCGCGCGTTGCCCCATCGAATCGCCGACGAGCAACCGGCGTCGATCCGCGCCCCCTCCAGCGCCCGCGCGCCGCTCGCCGCCGTACGCATTGCCGCCGTTCCCTTGGCCGTCGCCGCGCGCTCGCGCGCCGCCGCGGCCTGCACGCCCTGTTCGAGCTCCGCGCGCATCGCGGCCACCGCCGAGTTTTGCGTCGCGATCGCGCTCTGCAGCGCCGCATTGCTCGCCTCCGCATCCGCCAGCGAGGCGCTCAGATGCGCGGCGGCGGCGCGCGCGGCGTCGCGCTGATGCAGCAGCAGCGCGCGGTAACCCAGCGCGGCCGCGATCAGCAGCGCGATCGCGACCGGCTTCCAGAGCTTCGCCGCCAGGAGCGGGAACATCGCCTTGCCCTCTCGGCTACCGGTTCAGCCCTGGGGCGCGGCCGCGACCGCCGCGGCCGCCGCTACCGGCGCCACCGCGGCGCCCATCGTAACGCCCGCCGCATGCACCGGCGCCGCAAACGTCGCCGCCGGCGCCGCAGGAGGCGCGGCAGCAGGCCCCGGATGCGATCCCATCTCGACCGCCGCGGCCACGGTGGCCGCGCCGTGATCGTCGACCGCCTGCGCGTGCCGGTCGACGGCGGCGGCGAGCTTCTCGACCGCGCTCGCATGATGCTCGAGCGCGGCGGCCTGCGCCGCCGCTGCCGTCACGGCGGTGGGGGCGACCGGCGCGGGCGCGGGCGCTGGTTGAGGCGCGGCCACCGGATGCGCCGCTGCCGCCGCCGGCAGTATCGCCTGAACCGGCGCGGCCGAGTTGCCGTTGGCCGCGGCGGTTGAACCGCCAGCGGTGACGCTATGGCCGAGTACCGTCTGTTCGAGTGCGGAGAGCCGCGTCTGCACGGCGCCGAGCGCGGTGATGACCTCGGTCATCATCCAGCGCCCCACCAATGCGCCGAGCGCGAAGCCACCCACCGCGATCATCCCGTAGCCTGCTGCCATTCCTGGATCGATATTCATTTCTTCTCCTGCTGCTTTTTCACGTTTCACTTTTCACGTTTCACTGACCCTCGCCGCGCCACGCCTCCGACGCCCGCGCTCTTTTCACCAACCCTCGCATCGCGCCTGTGAACTCCCTCCCCCGCGTCTTGGGGGGGGAAGGTTTGGGTTGGGGGTCGAGCGAGAAAGCGCCTTTTTCACCGACAGCCGCGGCGCTTCTCCGATGTCGACACTTGGGCGCTGCTGGTCGCAGCTTTGCTTGCCGCGTGTCACTCGTACGCCCGATTCAACCAGCCATCGAGGAACTCGCGATCGCCGCCGGCGCGCCGCCCGCGCTCGAGTGCCGCCAGCGCGCGGTAATAGCCGGCCGCCTCGGCGCGCAACGCCGCGATTAGCGCGAGCTGATTGGCCGCACCCGCCGCCACGATTGTCGCCGGGCCGATCGCTCCGTCCTCCGTGACCCGGCGGCCGCACGCGCGCAGCGCGCGCTGGACGCATCGGACCGCATGATCGGAGCCGATATTCACCGCCAGGTCGAACGTCTTCGCCGCGATCGGCCCCGGCAATTCGCTGTAGCGGTAGCGCCGCCACCAGTCGCGGAAGTAGATCGCGATCGCCTCGGCCCGCGTGAGCGCCGCGATATCGACCTGGGGATACTCGCGCTTGGTGATGCCGAACTTGGTCTCGCCGCCGGGGTCGGCCGGATTGTCGACGTAGCCGCCCTCGTCGCCGAGCAACCGCGCGACGGCGCGCTCGAAGGCCGGCGGATAGCTTTGCGGGTTTTGCGCCGGCGCGCGGTCCGGTTTGTTCAGAGCTTCCATCGCGGGCGGATTCTCGCAGCCCCGGACCGTTCGCATAAGGGTGAAATATTTCACCCCTAGACGTGTGCAAGCTGACTAAAGACCGCAGTTTCCAGCAGGCGTGGACTTTGCGCAGGATGAGTGTTTCATCCAAATTTTGGTCAGAACTAGCGCTATCTGATTCTCTCGCCGATGTTTTGGAATAGCCGCGTCTGAACTCCCTCCCCAGTATTTTTGGGCTGGCCGCGTCTGACTCTGCCTCCCTCCCCCAAGACACGGGGGAGGGAGTTCAGAGGCGCAGCGAATGCGGTTGAGAAGAGCGCCGACATCGCAGGCGTTCGGGGGTGCTGGTAAAACTAGAGCTGCGGCGCGGCGGCTCCGGGCGCGGCGGCATCGACAGTCGAGGTCTCGGGCGCGGCCGCGGCCATCGGAAGCCGCTCCCACTCCGCCGGCACGCAAAGGAATGAAGCGACCACGCCCACGACCGCGATCATCGCGCACAATTCGAACGCGCGCGCGTAGCTCGCGGTGAGATCGTAGATCGCGCCCGCCGCCAGCGGGCCGATCGCGAGACCCAGGGTGAAAGGAAATCCCACCAGGCCCATCAGCGAGCCGTAGCGCTTGACGCCGAGCGATTCGGCCACCACCAGCGGCGACAACACTATCGGCCCGGCGACGATAAGCCCGAAGACCAGGACGAACAGTCCCAGAGCCACGATCTGGCTCGCCGCCAGCAGCATCACCAGGCTGAACGCGAGCAGTCCGAAGGCCAGCGCGAGCGCGCCCCGGCTGCCAATCCGGTCCGCCACGACACCCATCAGCGGCTGTCCGATGGTCGCGAACAACAGCACCAGGCTGAGGCTCAAGGCGGCGGCCGCGTCGCTGTAACCGATCCCGGAAAGATAGGCCACCATGTGGACGAAGGCGCCGACGCCGGCCAGCGGATACAGAAACTGCGCCGCCACGATCATCCAGAACGAGCGCGTGCGCAGCGCCTGCGCCACTTCGAGGCCGGGGACGTCGGCGAAGAGATCGCGGCTGTCCTTGGTCCGGGCCGTCCCGGGCGCGATTGCCGGGCCCTCGGCCGCACTTTCAGGCGGACGGCTGCGCACCAGCGCGAGCACCATCGGCGTGACGATCACCAACATCGGCACCGCGAGCACCAGCTCACCGACGCGCCATCCAAAGTGTGCGATCGCGTAGCCGACCAGCGGCGCCATCACCATCCCGCCGAGCGACTGCCCGCCCATCACGATCCCCAGGGCGACGCCGCGGCGCTCGCCGAACCAGTTCGAGACGACCAGCGCGGTGGGCACGAAAGTCGAGAAACCGAGTCCCAAGCCGAGCATCGCGTACGCGGTCAGCATCGGCCCGAAGGAATTGGCGCGGCTCGCGAGGACCAGCCCCACCCCGGACAACAGCGCTCCGACCACGATGATGACGCGGGCCTCGACCCGTTCCAGGAGCCTCCCGGCCAATGGCGAACTGACTCCCGAGGCCAGCGCGAGCACCGAGAACAGCATCGATACCTGCGTGCGGCCCCAGCCGAATTGCTTGAGCAGCGGTGCGACAAACAGTCCCGCAGTGTTGTACCCCGAACCCCAAAGCAGGAACAGGGAAAAGAAGAGGCATCCGGCAATCCACCAACCCTGACGTTCGCGGCTCGTCATGTGACCCTCCAAACAAACGTGGGCTATCGGAAACTGCGCTGGCTTTATCCCAAAGCAGCCGGAAAACCTCGCCGCGCGCCGCGGCGAGCGTTGGTGCAGGCTTATCACCGTGGCAGCCTTAGCGATACAGTTACCTGCGCAAATGCGATCCGCGGTCGGTCCGGACTGCGCGCCGCGGCGACTCGGGGGCCGCGCGCCGCGCGCGCGCGTGTATGATTCGTCAGATCGAGCCGGCGCCGGTGCAGACCTCGCGGCGCGCTTCCGCCAGCACCTGGAACACGCGTCGGCGCGTGCAGCTAAGAGTGCGCGCGATTTCCTCGACGCTGCGGCCGGCGGCACGCAACGCCAGGATCTGCATGCGCCGCGGTGGCGGCTTGGGTAGCTCCACGCGCTCGCCGCCGAACATCTCGGCGAGCTTCATTGCCGCGCCGGTTCCGACCGCGAGCGCGAGCGCGTCCTCTGGGCAGGGACTGTGCGGGACGTACAAACGTGTACCTCCGAACCTGGCGATCAGCTTGGCCGCCGCTTCTTCACCGATAATCTCGACGATGAACCCCAGCATCGAATTTACCTCGCCCGGGTTTCGATTCGCCTGCGGCTCCGCGCCATCCTCTTCCGCCACCTTTGGCAGTGCGAAATGGTCCTCTCTGATATTCTGTCGGCCTCCGCGGCGCCCGGCGGGCGGCTACGGAATTTTCAAAATGAGACGGGGATGTGTCAGATCGAGCCCGCGGCGTTACATCTGAATCTGGCAACCGACCGGGCGCGTTGCGCCGAGCGCCAACGCGATGACACGCGGCGCCATCGAATCGTCGTTCAAGCGGGCTGCGCATGAGGGCTCAGGCGGCTTGCGCCGGCTTGAGCGCCGCGGCGGTTAGTTCGCGCGCGATCCGATCGAGCAGCCGCGCGAAGTCGGCGTCGGCCAGGCGCCGGCGCGCGACCACGTTGCAAGCGTGGATGACACTTGTGTGATCGCGCGCGAACGCCATTCCGATACGCGGAAACGAGGCCGCCTGGCGCCGCCGTCCCATCCATCCGCCGCCCGCCATCTCGCGGCTGAGATACATCGCGACCTGGCGCGCGCCGGTGAGACGATGGCGGCGCTTGCGCGAGAGCATCTCGCTGATGCTCAGGCAGAACGCGCGCGCCACGGCGTGTTGGACGTCGGTGATCGATATGCAAACGGGGCGGGCTTCCATAAAAATAGTCCTCCAGTCATTGACCTGCTCTTAGGGGTGGGCTGAACACTTGTTGGGTGACGCGAGGCACGCTAATTGCGTATTGCAAGCGCCCGAGAGTCGCGCTTCAAAACGCATCAGTCGCCTCGCGCCCGGCTTGCGCGCAGCCAGTATCGGGCGATAGGGCACTGCGGCGCGCGTTGGGCGAGAGAGCACTGGTAAGGCGGGATGAAAATTCGCAGACATCACCATTTGTTGAAGACCGAGACCGGAAGGCTTTGTTGCGGGCGGAGAAAATAGCCCATAAAAATGCTGCGACGACTAAATCAACCAAACATAGCTAGGGTAGTTATCCCACAGTAGAAAAAAAATGTCAACTACAGTAGGAAAATCAACCGAAGAAGAGTTCCGCCGCCGCCTGCGCCTCATCATGCAGCAATTTGGATCGGTCGCTGACCTCGCGCGCGCCGTTGGCGTATCCGACAACGCCATCTACAAATGGGTCTCTGGCCGCGGCCAGCCAAGCATGATCAGTCTGGTCAATCTGGCGCGCGCGGCGCGGGTCTCGATCGAGTGGTTGGCGACGGGACAGGACGCGCCCAAGAGCGAAGCGCCAGCAGCCGAAGCCGGTGAGTACGTTTATCTGCCGCGCAATACGGTACGTACTTCGGGCGGTCGGGGGACCGCGCAGAATCGCCAGGTTGTCGATTACCTTGCCTTCAAAACCGATTGGCTGCGCCGCCGGGTCGGGATCGATCCGAAGAGCCTGATGCTGATCGAAGCGGTGAGCGATTCGATGGCGCCGACGATCGACGAGGACGATCTGGTGCTGGTGGATTTGCGCGACCCGCGCTTTCGTTACGATGGGGTGTACGTGCTGCGGGCGAGCGGAGATCTGCCGATCAAGCGCATCCAGCGCCGCCCCGACGGCAAGCTGATTATCCGCAACGACAACGCCGCATATGAGCCCACGGTGGTGGCCGCCGACAGCGTCAATATCGTGGGCCACGTGGTCTGGGCTGGCGGAAAGTTATGAATTAGTAGAGAAATCCTACATACCGTAATGATTCGCATGCCGCAAGCCTTGCGACTTTTGTTCCCCCCAGCCGCCACTAGCGGAATTCGCGCAAGGCAGTTTCTCGCGATCAAAGGAATTTCTCTGAACGTCCGCTGGACGTTCGCTGAAGCCGGCCACGATAATTTATAGTTGTGAGACCAGCACCGCCGGATCGTGCGGCACGGCGCGCATGGGCGCGCGCGCGAGCGGTCGCTGGCGACCGGCGAGGCGCGCCGGGGCGAAACACTCGCAGTGGATCGCGAGGGGACGAATCGGCACGCAATGATTGCACGCGAGCATCGCTACTTGCCCAGCCTCGATGGCTTGCGCGCGATCTGCATCGCGGCCGTGATCTTCATTCACATGCCCCCGCCGACCGGCCATCCGTGGCTCGAGGCCATCCGCGACCGCGGCTGGTACGGCGTCGACATGTTTTTCATCCTTAGCGGATTCCTGATCACGTGGATTCTCGCGGTCGAGGTCGAGGCGACCGGCAGCGTCAGTCTTGGCCGGTTCTATCGCGCGCGGACGCTGCGCCTGCTGCCGGCCTATCTGTCGACTATCCTGTTGGTGCTGGCGGGGGCGCACCTGTTTGACATCGCCCGGGGAAACGCATCCTACCGGCTCGCGGATCTGTGGCCGCTTTTTCTCTCTTACACGCTCAACATCTGGATGGCGGCGACCGCGATCTGGCCCTGGGGCGTCAGTCATTTCTGGTCGCTGTGCGTGGAGGAGCACTTCTACCTGTCATGGTCCGCAGTGATGAAACGCTGGGGGCTGCGGAAGGTTTTGTGCATCGCGTTGGTCGCGATTCCGGCGATCGCGGTGTATCGAAGCGGCTGGTATCTGTGGATGAACCACGGGCATCTCGTCGCGCCCTCGCGCAGGTCTTTTTTCAGGATCTATTACGCGACCGATACGCGCATCGATGCCATCCTGGTGGGATGCGCGCTCGCGCTACTGCTGCGCGAGGCGCGTCTGCAGGGGCTGTGGCGCCGGCTGGAATCCGCCGCCTGGTTCCCGTCGCTCGCCTTGCTCGCCACGCTCGGCACCATCGCGTGGGTCACGCAATATCGATGGCGCATCGAGACCTTCGGGTACACCGTGATGGCTATGGGGTCAAGCACGCTGCTGCTCGCGATCTTCCTGCAGCCGCAGTGCTGGATCGCGCGGCTGCTGGCGGCGCGGCCATTGGTCTATCTCGGGCGCATCTCCTACGGGATCTACCTGTTTCATGCGCCGTTGCTGACGGGATTGGAAGTTAAACTGCGGTTCTCGGCGCAATATCTCGAACCCGCCCGCTATTTGCCGGTGCTTTCAATTCTGGTGCTTGGCTCGGTCGGCGCGGCCGGGCTGCACTATTTCGCGGTTGAGCGGCGGTTTCTTGCGATGCGCGGGCCGCGGCCGTATCTGGCGAATTCGCGCGTCGCGCGATCCGCCTCAGAGCGAGCGATCGCCGATCGCGCGCGGCGGCGCGGCACCGCGTCCGCCCGTGGCCCCGGCGGGCCGGCGATTTGAGGCCGCTTCGGATGCGAGCAGCGGCCTATCGTCTGGTGCATCGGGCGGGAGGAACCTGCGCACCGGCCCTGAGGTTTATAAGCGGCGGTTTCGGCAGGTCTGGAAAGATACGCCGTTTCCGACTATTAGCTTGTGGGGCCGGGAGAACTCCATTCCGGTCGAAAACGGGCGAGCGATCGCGATCCTCGGTAAGCTGTCAGGGCGGTGTCGGCCAAGCAGCCGACCGGCGAGGGCGGAAACTCGCGAGTCGCTATCGCGGGCCGCGCTCGCCGCGGGTGGCGTTAATCGCGGGCTGGCCGCGATGCTCGGGACGTGTACACTTCAAGGGTCTAGGAGAACTGGCGGCAGAACTGGCAGGAGAATCGGTAATGACTAAACGTTTGGGACTCCTCATCGTTGCAATCCTCATGGGCGTGATGGCGCGCGGGGGGCCGTGCGCGCTCGCCCAGATGCCGCCCAATGAGTCGGTCACCGTGTTGCAACTGCCGGCCCATTCGCCGCATTGGGTCATGACGATGGCTCCGCTGGCGGGCTCGATTATGCTGACGCCGATGGTGTTAATCGACGGCGATACGCAGCAGGTGCTGGGCAATCTATCGGGTGGGTTGGCCGCGATGTTCGCGCCGTCGCCCGACCACAAGTTTTTCTATGTGGCGGAAACCTTCTATTCCCGCGGCACCCAGGGCGACCGCACCGACGTGCTCACGATTTACGACGCCACTCATCTCTCGCGTGTCGGCGAGATTCCGATTACCAGCAAGCGCCAACTCGCGCTTGCCGATCCGAGCTCGATGGGCGTGACGCCGGACGGGCACTTTGCGCTGATGCTGAATTTGACTCCGGCGACTTCGGTTACCGCCGTCGACCTGGAGGGCAAAAAGGTGGCCGGCGAGATTCAGACTCCCGGATGCTCGGAAATCCTGATGCTCGGGGATCGCGAGTTCGCCTCGGTATGCGCGGACGGTTCGATGCTGACGACGAAGTTCGACGACAGCGCCAAGGCGACCGAGCAAAAGCGCACAGCCAAGCCGTTCTTCGACGTCGAGAAGGACCCGGTTTTTCAGCTGCCGGCGTTGATGGACAAGAAGGCCTACTTCGTCAGCTACCACGGTATGGTCTATCCGATGGACCTCGGTTCGAGTCCGGCCGAGCCGGGAGATCCGTGGTCGATGCTGAGCGACAAGGAGAAGACGGACGGATGGCGGCCGGGCGGATGGCAGCCGGTGTCGGGCTACGCGCCGGGGCATCTGATTTTCGTGCTGATGCATCAGGGCGGCGAGTGGACGCAAAAGTCGGCCGGCCCGGAGGTCTGGGTGTACGACGTCAATGAGCACAAACGTGTGGCCAGGATTCCGATGCCGTTGCAGTCCAACGCGATTCTGGTGAGCCAGGATGACAATCCGCTGCTGTTCGCGCTGGTGACAAGCGACTCGAAGATGCAGATTTTCTCGGCGCTCAAAGGCAGATACCTGGGCACGATCAACGAAGTCAGCCAGCATCCATACACCTTGTTCGGGATGTAGTGGCCGTAACGGCGTTGAGCGTGCGGCCTGTGCGGCCGCGCGTCGAGCAACTGGCGTCGCGGGACCGGCGATGCTATTGGCAGGGATAGGATGGCGCGCCGGGAACCGGCTTCGAGGACTGCGGGCGCGCCCCGCAAAACAGGAGACTTCGAATGGACCGACTGGTGGAACGTCTTTCACGCACGGTGGCGCAGCGGACCTCGCGGCGCGGCTTTCTGGGCTACCTTGGCAAGGCGCTCGTGGGCGGAATGATGATTCCGCTGCTCCCGATCAACCGCGTGGTCGAGCAGGCCGAGGCGCAGATGAGCGATGCGAGCGGGGCCGCGGCGGAGGCCGAGGGCGGCGATCTCACGAGTTGCGATTATTGGCGCTACTGCGGTTTCGACGGCTACCTGTGCAGTTGCTGCGGCGGCGCGCTGACCTCGTGCCCGCCGGGAACGGTGGCGTCGCCGACCTCGTGGGTGGGGACGTGCCAGCATCCGACCGATGGGAAGGAATACATCATCGCGTACCGCGACTGCTGCGGTAAGGACGTCTGCAACCGCTGCTTCTGCGACAACAACAAGGGGCAGGTGCCGATTTACCGGCCGCAGTTGGATAACGACATCATCTGGTGCTTCGGGGCGAAGAATTTCGCCTATCACTGCACCACAGCGATCCGCTTGGGCGCCAAAACTTGAGCTGAAATTTGCGAGCGTTGGACGCCGCGCGGCGTCTGCGTATTCGAAAGGAAACAGCGCGAGCCGCGCGAACGCGCGGCTCGCGCTGTTTTGCGCCGTGAGCATCCGGATAAACGATCAATGGCGAGTCTGCTTTGCGTGGCGCAAGCGTGACGCTTACGATGTCGAGATCGTCGACTATCATTGAAGGGAGCCATAGCGATGGGCCGGTCCAAGAAGCTGCCGCCGATTCATCCCGGTGAGATTCTGCTGGAGCTTGGATCTCCGGCGCGTCTAAATCAACCGCGGCCGCCGCGCAGCAATCGCCCCGGCGTCGCGCCCGTGGAGCGGCCCTCGGCGAAAGTCATCTCGCCGTTGACGACTATCGCGCGGTAGCCGCGCGCGCGCTGCACGCGGCGCCATTCGCCGCCCGGAAAATCGTGCGCGATCTCGCCCACCCATTCCGGCTCGATCGCCAGTTCTTTAAGGTCGTAGACGACCACGTCCGCCGCCGCGCCCTCGCGCAACACGCCGCGGCCGCGGAAGCCCGCGGCGTGCGCGGGCAGCGCGGACAGCCGATAGTGCGCTTCCTCCAGCGTGACCTTCTGTTCATCGCGCACCAGCCACGACAGGAAATCGGTGGTGAAAGCGCCGCCACAGAAAAACTTGGTATGCGCGCCGCCGTCGGAGACGCCCGGGATGGTGTAGGGCGAATCATTGGTCATCTCGGCCATGAACTCGGCGTTGAAGCCTTTGTTGGGGCCGAGGAATTCGACCTTGAGATCGCCGGCGATCGAGAGATCGAGCATCACGTCGATCGGATGGCGATTTTCCTCGGCGCCAATCTGGCCGAGCGACTTGCCGACGTACTTTTCCAGTTCCGGGCGGTCGTTGACCCATTGCACGATGAGCGTATGCACCGCGCCGCCGACGCCCGCCTGGATCGCGCGCAGTTTGCGATCCGCCGCGTCGGTCTCGCGCTTGACCGCTTCGCGGAGCGCCGGGTCTTTCATCCTGGCGAGCTTCTGCTCGCGGGTGCCGGTGGTGATCGCGCGCCACGCGGGGCTCGCGTCGTAAAGATTCCAGTGCTCGAGCGTAAACGCGAAGCCGGAGCGCACGGTGCCGGTCTGGCCGAAGATCGGCAGGCCCTTGGCGCGGCAGCGCTCGAGCCAGCGGAGGCTTCGCCGATGCACTTCCGGGTCCTTGCGCGTCGGCACGATCACGTTATGCAGCACCGGGCGGCGCGCCGTCGCCGCCAGCCGTTCGAGGAAAGCGAGGTCGTCCTTGATATGGCCGGTGGCCTGGGTGATTTGGATGAAACCTTCGTCGCGCTCGCGCAGCACCGCGGCGAGATTGAGGATGTCCTCGTCGCACATCGTGTCGGTGACCATCGGCGAGCCGTCGAAGTCGGCCTGGGTGGAATCGGGGCCGAGCCGCTGGATCGAAAATCCACTGAGCCCCGCGTCCATCCCCTCCGCGAGCAGCCGGCGCATCGCCGCGCGCTCCTCGGCGGTGGCCGGGCGGCTCTTCGCCGCCTCGAGTCCCATCACGTAGGTCATCAGCGAGGCGGTGGGCATGTACTGGATGCAGTTGACGCCCTTGGGTGCGCGGTCGAGCGAGTCGAGGTACTGCGGGACGGTTTCCCAGTCCCACGGCATCCCATTCTTCATCGCGTCGTAAGGAATCGCCTCGGTCCGCGTCATCGTCAGCATCGAGCGCTCGCGGAACTCGGGCCGCACGGGCGCGAAGCCGAAGCCGCAGTTCCCCAACACCACCGAGGTCACGCCGTGCCATCCGGAGATGGTGCAGTAAGGGTCCCAGCGGATCTGCGCGTCGTAATGAGTATGGAGATCGATGAAGCCGGGGGCGACGATCGCGCCGTCGGCCTCGATCACGCGGCGGGCGAGGCCTGGCGCGCGGCCGCCGATTTGCGCGATCCTGCCCTCGCGAATCCAGAGGTCGGCGCGATAGCGCGGCACGCGGGTGCCGTCGACCACCGTTCCATCTTTGATATGGAGATCGAAATCAGCCATCTGGGTTCCCTCCGTACAAGGTAAGGACTTCAGACTCTGATATAGCATCGCCGGCGGCGGCGAGCCAAAGGAAGCGGATCCGCACGCGGCTGCGCACGGATTCGCTTTCGGCGATCAGGTTGAACGCAGCGCCTGGACGGCGGCGCTATTCGCTCGCGGTCTTGGATCCTGGACGCGCGAGCGGAACGATCTGCGCGATATCGCATTGGATCATCGCGCTCAGTTTATTGTCGATCTGGTAAAAGCGCGTGGTGTTGATCGAGGAGACCGCGGCGCGGAACTTGGGCACGAACTCTTTTTGCACGTCGAGCCGCGCCTGTTTGATTGCGATCACCTCGTCGAGCTTGTTGGTCGCGTCGGCGTCGGTGAGCGTCTGGTAATGCTCGGCGTAGGCCTTGACCTCGGCGGCATGGCGATCATCGAGCTTATCCATCCGGGCTTCGTAAGCGTCGTAGAGCGGCCAGAAGGCCTTGGCCTGCGCTGCGGTCAGATTCATGTTCGCGCCGACGATCGCCTTGCGATCCGCGCGCGCGGCCGCGATATCCAGCTGGCGCTGCGTTTTGCCCGCGCTCGAGCTGGTTTGCGCCGCCGCGGGATGAACCAGGCCGAGCGTGCAGACGATCGCGAGTGCCGCGCCGGCGGCGAGATGCTTGATAGCGCTCATCAAAATTTCCTCCCTCGAAGCGGCCCGCCGCAGGGTTTGGCAAAAATCGGCGCAAGCCGTCCGGCAGAAGCTATCCGAAGCGCCGACGGTGCTCAAGCGCGCGCGGTTGGTCGAAGCCAGGTTCATCGGTTTTCGAGCCATCTGAAGATTGCAAAAAAGTACGGCTCGAGGAAAGGGAAGATTCTGAAAATCTGCAACCGTTTGAAATTTTGCTACGGGCAATCCTTCTGACTCGACGGGTCGAAAGAGTCAAACGCCTTTTCCACCTGCCCCTTCACTCAGGATCTCCTGTCATGATCTCCTGGATGTCCGCGGAAGCAGCAACTTCTCATCGCGAGCGTTTTTGTCGGCACCCCTTTTGCTCGAATATGGCGGGGCCTGCTCGGTCTCGATAGGAGACCAGCCAGGAGCATTCTCCGGCAGGGCAGGGCCAAGCGAATTATACTCAGTAGGAGATCAGCGATGCCGGAACAGGAGACTCTCGAAAGAGCACGCGAAGACGCCGCCGAGGGTAAATCGCCTTCTACCCAGGCGGGCGAATTCGTACGGGAAGAAATCGAACACGTGCGAGAGGGTAAGCATGGTGCGAGATCGACCAAGCAGGCGATAGCGATTGGATTATCCAAGGCCCGGCGCGCCGGGGTCAAGCTGCCGTCGCCGGGAGCTTCGACCTCTCAGCAAACTCGCCGAAAAGCCCGACAGGATTCCAAGGCCGGGCCGAAGCCGCATAAGCCTTCGAGCAAGCGGTCACGAGCCGTGACCGAGGCGCTCGAGCGTGAGCCGCGGAATTCCGCCTCGCCGCGGGCGCTCTCGCGACAGGCGCATCAAGCGGCGGCGAGCCGCGGTCGGAAAAATCGCTCGGCGGCGGCGAAAAAGGCTGCCCAGACCCGCAAACGCAATAGATAAAATTTTCGGAGTGACTATTGCGATACTCTGAATCGAATATTGAATATGTATCCAGGATGGTAATGTCTCTTCGCAATGCGCGGATAAAACGGAAACCCGCCCCCGTATCGTCCCTGGACGCTGCTCGTCAATAGTAAGATGCGTGCAAAAACATTGCCCGCGCGCAACGCCCCGGATCGTGGCGGCGGGTCGGTGACTACTTCTTCTTGCAGAAGGTGCGAAGGAAGGCCACCAGGTCGTGGATCTCGGGGTCGGACAGTCCGTCGCTCCAGCTTGGCATGTCACCCGGCAGGCCGACCGAGGCGCCGCCCCCCTTGATCACCTTGAACATCGTATCGTCCGAGATCTTCTGCATCGCGGCACAGTCCGTGTAGTCCTGCGGCTTGGTCGCGAGTGACCCCGCGGACGGGCCGTCGCCACGTCCGGTGGCTCCGTGGCACTTCGCGCAGTAGGCGGTGTAGTTGTCCTGGGCGCTGTCGGCGCGCGCCGGCATTCTGCTGAACGCGAGAATTGCCGCAACACCCAGCAAGGTCATCAGGAGCTTCGTTCGCCGCATCGTTTTTCCTTTCGTCGCAGTTGCGGAGTGGAGGAGCCTATATCAATTAGTGCGAGTGCTTGAGGTACTCGGTCATCGCCCGCGCATCGTTGGCCGGGAGGTTCGCTTGGGTCCGCATATGCATCATGATCACGTTCCATTGGGCTGGCGAGAACTCCGAGCCAGGACGTGCATTGTGGCACTGCGCACAATAGACCGGCCATAGTTTCGCGCCCAGCTTGAACATTTCGCGCTGCTGCTGTTCGCTTTCCGCCGCCAACGCCGTTGTGGCGCTTAGCGCCAGCAGCACGATCGCGAATAGTCGAATTACCATGCTTTTGCTTGCTGTCATCATGGTCGCACCGCCTCCTTCGGTCCTTAGAAACCGACCGCGAATTGGGTTAGGATCGCGCGGTCGTTGGGCGTCGCGCCGACACTGCTTGCGGTCGGCGTGTTGGCGCCGTTGAAGGAATAGAGGGTGCCGCCAGCATGCGGCACTTCGAAATCGACCTCGGTCTGCCATACGATCGCCGGCGCGATCCAGTAATCAAGGCCGAGAGCGACCTCGCGTGCATGCGGGACAAAAATCGAGGGCGAGCCGTTGAAGCCGAGAGTCGGCGTGGCGGAAATCTCTTCGGCGACAACCGCGCGCTGATTTACTCCGGAGTAACGCACTAGCGGCTCGACCTTGGCGAGATATTGGTCGAATTCGCCAAGGCCGGGAATATGCAGTCCATTGAGAAAGTACCCGGCCTGGAAATACCATCCCTGACGATTGTCGGGACCGGATCCAGCCGGCATCTGCCGATAGGCGGACATCCACTCGCCTCGTGTCTGGAGATTACCCAAAAAATAAGCGAAGTCGACGTCCCAGGCATTGAGCCACAGACCGTTTTGCCACTTCCCATTATAGGTCGAGGCGCCGAGCTCGAGCCGGCCGAGATTGCTGTCGAGCGGGAATGGATAGACGCGGAACCTCCCGCCGTATGCCTTACCGTTAGTGGTGATGGTGGTGTTGGTGAAGCCGTTGATCGTCTGTCCGATGACCGGCTGCGGCAAAGAGGAATCATAGCTCGGTCCGTTGGATACCCAGAGTGTGTAATCGGCGTCCTGCCCGACCTGGCCCCACTGATACGCGCCGCGCAACTGCATCCCGATATCGCTCGGCGGCACCAGCGACTCGACCCCGAAGGGCAAAGGCGCGGTGATGAAGCGGTTTATCCAGAACGGTCCCTGGGTTTCGAGCCAGTCGCCAAAGGGCTGGTCGAAGGCGCCCACCACCAACTCCATATAGTCATTCAGAAAGATCTGCGCTGTGTCGACCGCCGAGCTGAACGAAGCGCCCGAACTGCCCGGGCTGAATGCGGCGGTAAAGGTGCCTTCAAACGCCAGCCAGTCATTGAGGCGGTAGAGGATGAGCGGGCTGAAGTTGACCGCGTAGGTATTCTGGCCGGCCTTGCGATCATAGATGAAATCGGCAGCCGCGCCGCCGGTGAGAGTGAATTGGGTCGAACCCCAGTAGCCGCCGAGCCATCTGGCGATTTGCGACTCTGTCGGACCCGCCGCCACCTGGGCCTGGATCTGTTTCAGCTCTTCGTCGGTTTTCGCTTGCAACTGTTGATTGCTGCTCTGGAGCTGCTGGGTGGTGGTTTGGAGTTGCTGATTGGTGGCGCGGACCTGGCTGTCCTGCGACTCGACCTGGTCGAGCTTTTGTTCGAGCTTTTCGATTAGCTTGCGGTCGCGCACGCGATCGGCGCGCAGTTGGCGCAACTCGCGCTGGACCTGCTTAAGCGCCTGCGCCTCCGAGTCATCCGCCCACGCCCGGGGCACGGCCATCACCATGGCGATCGCGAGCACGATCACCGTCACAGCGACAGTCGCTAGCCATCCGCCTCCAGCTTTTAAAGAAGCCATGTTCCCCCCTCCTGTGACGCGGCCGTAGCGGGAGCAGCACACGGCCGGATAGAGCAACCAGGGTGCCCGATCCTCAAACGTTCGAGCGGCCCGCGAGATGGCAATGAGTAGGAGCGTACCAATTGTTCTTCATGGAACCAAACGAATGTCCCGCAACCTTCGCCGCTAAATTGGTCTCCATGCGCCGCTATGTGTATCCATCGGCACCGTTTCGCGGCATCGTCGAAGGCAATTTACGCGGCGGTCTACCAGCAAATTCTGCGTACCTTTCTCGAAGCGAATTGAGCGTGGCGCCGGGCGGGCCTAAAATGGAATCCATGAAGACGGGAAGGTCGCAATCCGCCGCTCCGAGGTGCAATTTGCCGGCGATCGTCGAGGCGATGACGCGTCCGGAGATGTATCCGAACCATCCGCGCTCGGTCGAAATGCGCCAGACCCACGTCTCGTACGTCTTCCTGGCGGGCGACTAGGTGCGCGCAAAAGTGGAAGGCCTCACCAGGCGCGACGCCGCAGTCGCGCGCGAGCGGCGGGCCGCCGCGCGCCGCTACATCGCGCTGGCGCTCGATTTCGTGCGTGACTCTCGGCCCTCGATGATCGTGTTCTGCGGGCAGCGGCAAATCGACCGTGGCGCGCCGCCTCGCGGATCGGCTCGGATTCGAATGGCTGCGCTCCGACGAAATCCGTAAGCGCCTGGCCGGGGTTGCGCCAGCCGCGCGCCTCTCCGAGAGCTACGCGGCCGGCGCTTACAGCCGCGAGTTCACCGAGAAGACTTATGCCGCGCTGCTCGGCCGCGATCCGGCTGCACGCCGGCGCCGGCGTGATAGTCGACGCCACCTTCGCCGCGCCCGCCTATCGGGCCGAGGCACTCGCGCTCGCCGAGCGCGCGCACGTGCCGGCCCTGTTGGTCGAATGTGCCGCGAGCCACGACGCGATCGTGCGTCGCCTTACCGCTCGCGCGCGCCGAGCCGACGAAATCTCCGAGGCCGGTGTGGCGACCTATCTGCGCCAGCGCGGCGAGTTCGTCGCGCTGAACGAGATCCCGCCGTTTTCCCACCTCGTCGTCGATACGCAACGCGGCCTCGAAGCCGCCTCCGCGTC
Organism: uncultured delta proteobacterium; assembly: GCA_963773975.1. Classification (GTDB taxonomy): domain Bacteria; phylum Desulfobacterota; class Binatia; order Binatales; family Binataceae; genus JAKAVN01. Next base: position 134,436 of record CAVZDJ010000011.1, on the reverse strand, counting down.
AATCACCGAACGGCTCAAAAGGCTCGGTCGCGTCCGTGGCTGACGGCGCAGAGATGGTGTTGCGTCAATCAACCGGGATACTCATCGGTGCGAATCAATCGTGATATTCATCATGTCCACGCCGTGATGTCGAAGTTTTGGGCCAGCTCCTGAACTAGCTTGAAATGGCTGCGGCACAAGGGGAACAGACTAACCTCTTGCGCCGCGGACAAGGAGAGCGGACTCGAAGGACCGATGCCGGTTACGCAAAGCTCCCTTGGACCACGAGCGGGAATCAGCTGAGGCGGACTAAAAGCTCGCGCCCATGAGCATTTGGAAGATTTGGATAACCGCCGGACCGAGAATTATGATCATCATGGCGGGCAGAATCAGCAGCACCAGCGGCAGCAGCATTTTGACCGAGCTTTTTTGTGCCGCTTCCTCAGCCATCAGGCGCCGCTTGGCGCTGAGCAGTTCGGCGGCCGCACGCAATGAAGGCCCCAGACGCCCGCCCATCTCCTTGCTCTGGATGAAGACGGCGCCGATGGCCTTGAGGTCGTCCACGCCGGTCCGTTCGCTCAGATTGCGCATGCTGTCCTCGAGCGAAACACCCGCGCTCATCTCGGCCGCCGCGGTGGTAAACTCCTTGCCCAGCACGCGGCCCTGGCGCGCGGTCTCGCGCCCGACGAGTTTGATTGCTTCGAGCAACCCCTGTCCGGCTTCCAACGTGACCACCAGCAGGTCAAGGATGGCGGGCAGTTCGTGCAGGATAGTCATTTGACGTTTACGCCCCAGGCGCTTGACGATATTGCCGGGCAGCAGAGCGCCGATCACCGCACCGCCCAGCAGTGCCGGAATCCGCCATCGCGGGTGGAAGTGCGCGATCCCCAGGCCTAGCGCAATCATCAGGACGAATGAGGCGACCCGTGCTGCGCGGTATACGGCCAACTGCTCGACCTGATTGAAGCCAGCCCGGGTCAGCGCGGTGTGGGTTTGTCGGACCTCGGGCGAGTCCTGATCGGCAGCGTTGGTTTTATCGACCCACCACGCGAGCAGCCGCCCGGCGATGCCTTTCCACTGTAGCGATGACCGGTCCAGCGTGTTGGCGGCGCGGTATGGCGATACGCCGCGCGTGCTTTGCCAGGTATTTCGCGGCGCTTCCCGGGTAAGGCCAAAATACAGCGCCGCGACAGTAGTCATTCCGAGGAAAAAGACAGTGAGGGCGATCATGTAGGTCATGCTAATAGTTCACTCGCGCGATTTTGCGCATCACAAAGTACGCGATTATGTCGAGCACGAGCGCGGTCTCGAGCATTTTTTGCCCGTACTGATTATGGAACAGCGGCCGCGAATAGTCCGGGTTGATGAGGCTGAAAGCCGCCAACACAATAAAGGGGAGCAAAGTGACGATGACCGCACTGGCCCGCGACTGCGCGGTGAGCGCACGCAACTGATGCTCCGCGCGCTGGCGATTGCGCATCCCCTCCGCGACGTGCTGGAAAACCTCGGCCAGGCTGTTCCCAACATCGGTCTGGACGCGCACTGCGGATACCAGGAAGCCCAGCTCTTCGACTGGCGCTCGCTGGTACATCGCCTCGAGCGCGATGGGCAGAGTCATTCCGAGCTGGACCTGCTCGACGATCAGGCGCAGCTCGCTGGAAACCGGCTCCGGCAAATTCTGCCCCGCCATCTGAAGCGCGCGCAGCATCGTATGGCCCGACTCGAGCGCAGACTTGAGCAGATCGATCAGATACGGCAATTGCTCGCCGAGCAGCTTGAGTCGTTGGGCGCGCCTGCGGCGCGCGTAAAGCACCGGCACCGTGGCGGCCGCGACACCGCATAGCAGAGCGCCGGGGACGCCCAGCCAGTGTCCCGAGATAAAAATGCCCGCAACCAGCAGCGCCGGTATCGCGAGCATCAGCGGCACGGTCGCTTGACGCATCGTTTCGCTGAGGTAGCCGCCCACCCACGGCACCGTGCTCAGCCGCGCAAGCACTCGCGTCATCTCGTCTTTGGGTGACCTCCACGCTGCCTGCGTGCGCGGGCTGGCCGGCGAATTTCCCAGCCGCCGTTCGAGCTCCCGTTCCTGAGCGATTCGATGCCTTCGCCGTATCGTGCAGTATACGACCGTCGGGCTTATCAGCAGGACGAAACAGACCAATGTGACCAGTTCCGTCATCGCGTCAGTGCAGCTCGCGCGGAGCAAGCATCGATGGCGGAACCGCGAAGCCGGCGGCCTCGAAGCGCTCGGTATAGAAGGGACGGGTGCCGGTGGTCCTGAAATGGCCGAGCACCTTGCCGGTCGGGTCGACCCCGGTGCGCACGTATTCGAACAGGTCCTGGGTCAGCACGGTGTCGCCTTCCATCCCGGTAATCTCGGTTATCTTGATGATCTTGCGGGCGCCGTCGGAATGACGCGCGAGCTGAATGATCAAGTTGATCGAGTTGGCGACATACTGATGCATCGCCTTTTCCGGCAACGCGACTCCCGACAGCAGCATCATCATCTCGAGCCGCCCGAGCGAGTCGCGCGGAGTGTTGGCATGGATGGTGGCCATCGAGCCGTCGTGGCCGGTCGACATCGCCTGCAGCATGTCGAGCACTTCGGCGCCGCGCACCTCGCCGACGATCACGCGGTCGGGACGCATCCGCAGGGTATTGCGGAACAGCTCGCGCTGCGTGACCTCGCCCTTGCCCTCGACGTTGGGCGGGCGGGTCTCGAGGCGGAAGACCTGCGGCTGCTGCAAGGCCAGCTCGGCGGCGTCCTCGATCGTGATGATGCGCTGGTCTTCGGGGATATGGGTAGAGAGACAGTTCAGCAAGGTGGTTTTGCCGCTGCCGGTGCCGCCGCTGATCAGGATGTTGAGCCGGGTGAGCACCGCGATGCGCACGAAGTCGGCTATCTCCTGAGTGCAGGTGCCGTTGATGATCAGATCTTCCATGCGGTAGCTGTGGCCGCCGAAGCGGCGGATGCACAATCCCGGACCGTCGATCGCAAGCGGGGGTATGATGGCGTGCACGCGCGAGCCGTCGGGCAGCCGCGCGTCAACCATCGGCGAAGCCTCGTCGATCCGCCGCCCGACGCGCGACACGATGCGGTTGATGACGCTCATCAGATGCCGATCGTCGCGAAAGCGCACGGTGGTTTTGTAGATCTTGCCGTTGCGCTCGATCCACACGCCGCGGTAGCCGTTGACCAGGATGTCGGAGATGTCGTTGTCCTGGAGCAGGGGCTCCAGCGGGCCGAGGCCCAGCATGTCGCTGGTGGTAGCCTCGATCAGGCGTTCGCGATCGGCTTCGGCCAGCAGCAGATGCTCTTCGTCGACCAGTTCGTCGATGACCGCGTTGACCTGCGCCAGCAGCGGCGCGTAGCCCGCGTCTTCGAGCTTGGTGACGTCGATTTTCTTGAGCAGCAGATCCTGGATTCGGTTCTTGAGCGCCTGGAACCGCTGCTTGCCCACGTCCTCGTTGGACGCGGCCATTAACTGGCGCGTGTCGATGGCAAAGAGCGAAGGTCCGGCGGCCGAGGGCGCGCCCTGTCCGTCGCTTTGCAGACGATCGATTAGACCCACTGGCGGAGTGCCTCCCTAACGGCCCATCGCATTCATCAGCCTGGAGAGAACGCCCGGCTTGTGCGCGCCGTCGACGGCCTCCAGAGCGCCAATCAGGGTTTTGGCCAGTCGCTCGACCGCGAGCAGCAGCGGCGACCTCGCGGGCAGCGTGGACAGTCCGTCGCCTTGCGCCTCGGTGGCCGTCAGCGCCGCCTCATCGTGCGGAATGCAAAAGGCCACCGGCCGATGCAACGCGGCGTCGATTTTCTGCAGCGAAACGGCATGCGAAGGGCGGTAGTGGTTGAGCAACAGGTCGAGCGAGACGTGTTTGAGTTTGAGCCGTTCGAACAGATCCAGAAAGCGTTGCGCCGCCCGCACTCCGGTGATCGACTGATCGAGCACGTACAACACGTTACCCGCGCGCTCCCACGCCGCCACCGTGCCCTCGTTCACATGATGACCGCAATCGATGAGTACGTAGTCGAACAATTGCAGCATCACTCCGACGGTCGCCTCGATGGTGCCGGGCGAAACCATCTCGCCGTCCTCGATCCGCGCCGGCGCGGCCAAAAGGTACAGCCCCGAGGAATGCTTGCTGGCCGCCGCTTGCAGGCGAATCGAATCGACACTGGCAGTCGGATCGGCGAGCTCGCCGATCGAATGGATGCTTTCGAGGTCGAGAATCGCCGAGAGCGAGGCTGCCTGAAGGCCGAGGTCGACCAACGCGACCTGTTGTTGTGTCAGGCGGCGCAGCGCGAGTCCCAAGGCGACCGTCAGGCTGCTGACCCCGACTCCGCCCGACACGCTGACCAGTGCGTAGGCCGCTTTGCCCGCCTGCCCGCCGCCGCGGTTGATTTCGCTCACCGTCCACAGCGAACGCGCGAGGTCGACCGGATCGACCGGCATGAACAGTACTTCGTTGGCCCCGGCGCTCAACGCGGCGCGCACCGCTTCCGGCGTACGCTTGCTGACCACCGCCGTCACCTGCGCCCAGTTGCCGCTCTCGATCCAAGGCCGCAGTTCCTCATCCCACAGGTCGAGATCTTCGTCGAGCAGTATCATCAGGATACGCACCGCATCGCCTTGCGCGGGCGCCTGCCCGGGAGCAAAAATTTCGGCAATCTCCATCCTGAGGTCGGTGAGCGCGCCCAGCAATTCGCGCAGTGCGGTGCGCTGCGCCGGCGTGCCCGAAGCCAGCGAGATGTCGAGGCTGCTGCGCCGCCTGTGCTGCGCGGTGTTGAGGCCGTTGCCATTACCGTTGTCGTTTTGTTGCGTTGAATTCATTGCCCCTCCGGCCGACTCGCGGCGGTTCCCGCCTGAATGCGCCTATTCACTGGTCATGGTCTGTGTAACCGAGAGCTGGCTTGGAAAGGTGACCCCGAAAAAGGTCGTACCCAAAAACAGTTTGGTCCGGAGATTGTAGGTGACCGTCACGCTCACCGCGGTCCCGGTCACGCGCGGCACCGCGCTGGGCGAAAGCACTACCGCTTGCAGGCCGGAATCATTAATGAGCGGTGACGCGGTGGAGGTCAGGTAGGTGCCCACCGACGCCTGAGCAAAGCTTGGATTCAGCGAAGCATAGCGCGTGCAGGAAATCGCGGCCTGGTTGACCGCAAGTGCCGCGCCGCCCACTACCACCATCTGTACTACACCAAGCATCAGGAGCAGAAAGATCGGAATGATAAGTGCGAATTCGACCAGAGTCTGGCCGCCATTGCGCGCGCTGACTCGCGGCTTGTGGTAACAGTCAATTAGCGTGACCAATCGCAGGATGAAAATGCAAAATGGCCTTAACGCGATATGCCTCGCGGCCGATCCATCGTGCGTCCGTTGGCGATACGCTGTCTCCTTTCTGCACATCGTTTATCTTCAGCAATGTAGGCAGAACGCGCATCAGCCAAAAATGGGAGCATGATCCATACCAGTGATGACATTAGTCAATTTATAATCATTTGCTCAAATCGTCATTCCGGCCACGGCGTCGGTTCATTCCTTGCATCATCATGCCTCGGGAGATGTGGAGCGATATGGAATCGATACAAAAGCGTGGGCGTGCGCGAGGCGGACGACGCGGTCAGATTATGGTCATTCTCGCGCTGGTGGCGGTCGGGATAGTCGGAATAGCGGCGCTCGGAATCGATGTCTTCTATATCTACTGGAACAAAAACAAGCTACAGGGCGGCACTGACGCCGCGGCTTTGGCAGGCGCTACTTACTTCAACAACGTTACCTTCCCCGGTAAGAACGCCGCGTGTCTTTACGCAACCGACGCGCAGAACGCGGCCTGCACCTATGCGCTCAACAATGGAATCTTGGCGAGCGAGCTCACCAGCGTGGTTGCCAATGCAGGCAACCAGTCGATGACCGTAACCGCGTCGCGCAGGATATCCGCCCTGTTCGCCGAGGTCGTGGGCATCCAAAACTTTACCGTCACCGCCACTTCCGTGGCGGTGCTGCAGGGACTTGCTTCCGCCAGTAACATCGCGCCGATAGGCCTCGACTCGACCACCACCTATACCTACGGACAGGCGATCACGCTGCATAATGGAAATTGCGGTGCGGGCTGCTGGGGTGGGCTGAGTTTGATGGATTCGAGCGGCCAAAGCAACGGCGGTGCCGCATTCAGTCAGAACCTGGGATCCGGATGTGCCTGCACCGTCAAGGTAGGAGATATGCTTTCAACCGAGCCGGGTGCAAAGGTTGGCCCGATCGGCCAAGGCGTAAGCGACCGCGTGGCCGCGGGAATGGCTTCGGATCCCAGCGGGACCTGGTCCTCGCACACCTTGAGCGACGCACGCGTGACGGTCGTTCCGGTGGTCAACTGGAGCGGCTGCAAGGGCAACTGTTCGGTCCCGGTGACCGGGTTTGCGGAAGTATGGATTTCGGGCAGCAGCGGCGCGGACATCACCGCGGTATTCATTCGCCAGGTCGCGTCGGGCACTCCGGGCACGGGCGGGACGAACATGGGCGCGGTTCATGCTCAGCTAACGCAATGAGTAGTGCGGATTGCAAGAGAATTAAAGCCAGACAATTCCGGCCAGGAATTACGGCAGAAGGCGGTTACAGGGAAGCAGTCGCTGAGGCTTCGGGCCTGCGGCTGCCAGCAGCAATCTTTGAGGCGAATCAGCCGTGACGGTATCAGCGTTGATAATAGATGATTCGCCGTTCGCGCGGAAAATCATCCGCCATCATTTGGCCAAGCTCGGCTTCCAAGTCGTGGGCGAAGCCGAGACCGCCGCGCAGGGCCTGCGGCTCTTCAGAGAGCTCAAGCCCAAGCTGGTCACGCTGGACGTGATGATGCCCGAGCGTGACGGCATCGACAGCCTGGCCGCCTTTCGAACGATGAGAAAAGAGGCTCCGGAGACCGCAATCGTGGTCGTTAGTGCGGTGCCCTTCGAGAAGACGCGCGATACGTTCCTCAATGAGGGCGCGACCGCCTACATTATCAAGCCTTTCAGCCAGTTCTCGTTCGAGCCGGTGCGGCAAAAGTTGCATCGAACCTTTCCGTCGTGGACCGTGTAGCCGCAGGCGGGAGAGTAATGACGGCCGGAGAAGTAAAAATGAATGCTGATTCGCGCGACACGGGCGATGACTGCTGCGATCGATCGAAAAGCTATTCAGGATCTGCGCGACGAGGGCGAGAACCTGCTGAGCGACCTGGTGGATATGTTCATCGCAGAGGTTCCAGGCCAGTTGGCAACGCTCGAGGCGGCACTGGCAAAAGGAGACGCCGACGCCATCAGGCTGACCGCGCATACGCTCAAGGGCACCGCCGGCAACTTTGGCGCCTTCGCGGATGCAGGCGCTGGCAAGCGCGATCGAGGAAAAGGGCCGCAACGGCTCGCTCGACGGCGCGTCCGCGACCTTCGTCGAGTTACGCGCCGAGTGCGCGCGGGTTCGCGACGCGCTCAAAGCCGTGCGCTGAGCGGAGCGGCTTGAGGCTGAGCGGGCGGCGCTTCCGCCTGATCGAAATACGCACGACACGCTGCAAGCTCGTCGCGGCGTGGGAAAAGGGCGAGACTACTTCCTGATTAATCCGCTGTGAAGCGCCCCGGACCGCCTCTCGGTCATTGCGCCTGCCCGAGCGTCGCGCGCGCGAGTTGCCGGAGCGCGCCGAAGGCGTCATGATTTGCGCCGTCTGGGCCCGCGATCGCGTGCCCCGCTACTTCGCGCAAGAGGGGGATGCACGATGAGTGAACGGATGCTTCTGCCGACCACGGTGGTTGGCAGCTATCCGCAGCCCGACTGGCTAATCGACCGCGAAAATCTCGCCAAGCGGCCGCCGCCGCGCGTGCGTGCGCGCGAGGTCTGGCGAATCCCCGAGCCGTGGCTCGAGCAGGCGCAGGACGACGCGACTATCGTGGCGATTCACGAGATGGAAAGCGCCGGCGTCGATATCATCAGCGACGGCGAGATGCGCCGCGAGAGCTACTCCAACCGGCTCGCCAACGCGCTCGGCGGTGTCGACCGCGAGCGTCCGGGCAGCGCGATCAGCCGCAGCGGACGCCCCGACATCGTGCCGCTGGTTTCGGGTCCGATTCGCAGACTCGCGCCGGTCGAGGTGCGCGACCTCACCTTTCTGCGCGCGCACACCACGCGCAAGGTGAAGATCACGCTGCCCGGGCCGTTCACGATGACCCAGCAGGCCGAGAATGCCCACTATCCCGACGAGGAGTCGCTTGCGATGGCCTACGCGGAGGCGGTCAACGAGGAGATCAAGGATCTCTTCGCGGCCGGGGCCGACGTGGTGCAGATCGACGAGCCTTACATGCAGGCGCGCCCCGAGTTGGCGCGCCGCTATGGGCTGAAGGCGCTCGATCGCGCGCTGGAGGGCGTCACCGGCACGACCGCGGTGCATCTCTGCTTCGGCTACGCTTACATCATGAAGGACAAGCCGGCAGGCTACTCGTTTTTGCCGGAGCTCGAGAACTGCCGCGCCGACCAGGTATCAATCGAGGCCGCGCAGCCCAGGCTCGATCTGTCGATTCTGAAGGAGCTACCCTCCAAGACCATCATCCTGGGCGTGATCGACCTTAACGATCCCGCGGTCGAGAGCGCTGCGACGGTCGCCGACCGTATTCGCGCCGCGCTCGAGTTCGTCGCGCCCGAGCGGTTGGTGATCGCGCCCGATTGCGGGATGAAATATATCGCGCGCGACGTCGCGTTCGCGAAGCTGAGCGCGATGGTTGCGGGGGCGCGAATCGTCCGCGCCGCTCTCGGCTGAGGCCGCGGTGTGTGAGCGTGCTTGAGGAGGAATGACTGATGAATCGACGACTGCTGCTCGCGGCCGCGATACTGCTCGGCGCGTCGTCAGCCTGCGGCAATCCAGTTGCCGTCGGAACGCACGATCGGCCGAATCGAGGCGGTGTTCGAGTTCCAGGGCGCGATGCCGACGGGCGTGACCGTCGCGTCCAACGGACGCATCTTCGTAAACTTTCCGCGCTGGGGCGACGACGTGCCGTTCACAGTCGGGGAAATCCGCGGCGGTCGTCTCTTTGCCTATCCCGACACGGAGGTGAATCGCGCGGACAATGCGCACCCGGCCAAGACTTTTATCAGCGTGCAGAGCGTGGTGGCCGACGCTCGCAATCGCCTGTGGGTTCTGGACACCGCGGCGCCGAATTTCAGCGAACCGATACAGGGCGGCGCGAAACTGGTGGCCGTCGATCTCGCGACCAACCGGATCTCCAAGACGATTGTCTTCAAGCCTGACATCGCTTTGCCCAAAACCTATCTCAATGACGTTCGCTTCGACTTGCGCCAGGACAAAGAGGGCATCGCCTACATCACGGATTCCGGAACCGGAGCGCTGATCGTCGTGGACCTCGCCTCGGGCGAGGCCTGGCGCCGGCTTGCGAATCATCATTCGACCAAGGCCGATCCCGCATTCGTGCCGATCGTCGAGGGAGAGACGCTGATGGTGCGCCCGCCGAACGGTCCGCCGCAGCCATTCGCCATTCCTGCGGACGGAATCGCGCTGTCGGCCGACGGCGCGACGCTTTACTACTGTCCGCTGTCGAGCCGTCATCTGTTCAGCGTGCCCACGGCATACCTGCGCGATCGCTCGGTGCCCGAAGAACAGGTGGGCGCGGCGGTGGCCGACCTCGGGGAAAAAGGAGCCTCCGACGGACTCGAGGCCGACGCGCAGGGCCGCGTCTATGCCAGCGACTACGAGCACGACGGAATCCGCCGGCGCCTGCCCGACGGCACCTGGGAGACGATCGTCCACGACCCGCGCGTGCTATGGCCGGATACGCTTTCGGTCGGGCCCGACGGATGGCTCTACTTCACGGTTAATCAGTTGGAGCGCGGGGCGCGTTTCCACGGCGGCCGCGACCTGCGGCAAAAGCCGTACACGCTCTTCCGGGTGAAGATCGGCGGGAGCCCGGTCGCTCTGAAGTGAGCGCGCGCGCGCGAGTCGTCGCGTGCCGTCGCGCGGCTTCGCTCAACCGGCGGCCAGCACCGCGCGCGCCTCCTGCTCGACCACCGTGCCCTTGAAGAAATCCGGATTGTTGCCCGCCCACAACCTGACCGGATTGGCGAAGACGAAATCGCGGAAGTCCGCCTCGCTTATCAGTTCTTCGTCCACCAGTTCCCAGGCCTCGGTCAGCACCCTGGTCATGTCCGGGACGTCGAAGTGGCCGATATCGGAGCCGAAGACCGCGTTGAGCCGGGCGCGGTACGGATTGGCCTTCGCGTTGAAGGCCCAGGTGTTGGCCGCGTCGTCGGCTTCGCAGCCGAAATAGAAGTTGGGAATGAACAGATCGCGGATCTGTTCGGCGCGCTCGATTGCGCAGGCCTCGAAGTCGTCGAGCGACGCGGTCGGGTCGGCGGTCCGCGGCGAATAGGCCTCGCCCTCGAGTTTCCATCGCTCCAGCTTGTCGGCGAGCGCCTTGCCGCCGTAGCGCTGGAACAGATGCGCCATCATCTCGCGGTTGAGATTGGCGGGGTCGATGTCCTCGAGCGCCTTGGGGTTGCGCTTTTTCCAATGGCCGATCAGATCGCTGTAAAGCCCGCAGGCCCATCCCACGCCGCCCTCCAGGAAGGCGAACTTCAACTTCGGAAAGCGCCGCGTCACGCCGCCCAGGAACAGCGCCTTGCAGATCGCCTCGCCGGCCACGCCGAAGTGCCCGATATGGTTGTACACCGCGTTCGACGGCGAGATGCGCGTGCCGACGCCCTTGGAAACCGTGTGAAAGGTGGGTGCGACGCCGAGCTCCTGGCACTTCGCCCACACCGGGTCGTAGTCGTACTCGCTGTCGAGCGCGAGCATGTCGAGCCATTGGCGCGTACGGATTGGGCTCGCCGCCGGGACCGACTGCCGCGCGAATCGGCCGGCGCAGCAGGCTCGGCATCATCGCGACCTTGAGGCCCAGCGTCTTGACCGCGTACTCCAACTCGACGATCGCCTCCCCCGGCGTATACATCGGAATCATCGCGACCGGCGTCAGCCGGTCGCTGAACTCGCGGAACTGCTCGGCCGAGTACCGGTTAAACGCGCGACAGGTCGCCTTGCGCGTCTCCTCGTCGGCGATGAACGGGACGCGTAGCGCCGCGGTCGGATAGAGCACCGCGAAATCCATCCCCATATCGCCCAAGCGCTCGTACAGGAGCTTCGGCAGCATCGAGGTCGCGCGGTCGAACGTGTTCCGGGTCGGCACGCCCCACCACACCGGCTGGTCCAAGCGGCGCTCGCGCCGTTCCTTGAGCGGCACCGTGAGATGCCATCCCTCGTAGGGGCGATTCCTGAAACCCTCGGCAGCCCGCGATCCGCCGACCTCTTTCAGATAGTCCATCAGATCCGGCCCGAATTCGACCCAATGGCCATCGGAATCGATCACCGGATGTCTCAGGCGGCTCCGCAGGGCAGCCGATTCGGAACCTTGATTCCCTTGCTTCGCGGACATTGCGCAGTCCTCCAGCATTACCGTATCTAGCCCGTCATCTAGTCGTAACCGAGCCACGCTGTCCAGTGTCCGCGGGCGATCCAACTATGGGGCAATCAACGGAGCGATCATCGGAACGATCACCGGAACTCCACAGCAAGCGAAAGCTGTGATAGATGGCTCCCACGCGGGAAGCGCGAATCGGCTGAGGGAGATGACAATCATGGCTGGCGCAAAGGCGAATTCCACGATGCTCGCGGGATGCCGGGTGCTCGACTTCACGCAATACCTGGCCGGGCCGACGGTCACCCGGCTGATGGCCGAGATGGGCGCCGATATCATCAAGGTGGAGCTGGCGCCGATGGGCGACCCGTCGCGTCTGCTGCCGACGATCAAAAACGGGCGCAGCGGCTATTTCGTGCAGCAGAACCGGGGCAAGAAGAGCCTGTGCCTTGATATCAATAAACCCGAATCGCTGGAGATCCTCCGCGCGCTCGTAGCCAAGGTGGATATCGTGGTCGAAAACTTCGGCCCCGGGGTGATGCAAAAGCGCGGGCTCGACTACGATTCGCTCAAGCTTAACAATCCGCGCCTCATCATGGCTTCGCTCTCGGCCTTCGGACGCAACAGCCCGCTCGCGCACAAGACCGGCTACGACATGATCGCGCAGGCCTTTTCCGGCATGATGCACATGACCGGGGACCCGGATGGATCTCCGACGTTCGTCGGAATCGGTGTCGCGGACGTAGGAAGTGGAGTACATACTTTCGCCGCACTCGGATACGCACTGTATAATCGGGAGAAAACCGGCGTCGGACAGTATATAGACATCGCGATGATCGATACGCTCTACCACATGCACGATTTCGGCCTGCAGAGCCACTCCATTACCGACGGCGCGTTCATCCCCAAGCGGATGGGCCGATATCACAACCAGATTTGTCCCGCCGGAGTATATAAAGGGCCGCAGGGCTGGATATTTATCCTGGTGCTCGATCGCCAGTGGGCAAGCATGGCCAAGGCGATGGGCCGGCCGGAGCTGCGCGACGATCCGCGCTTTGCCACCGGCGCGGATCGCGTGAAGAACCGCGACGCGCTCAACGCGATCGTCGAGGAGTGGCTAGCTTCGATGCCCAGTGACGACGCCGCGGTGGCCGCGCTCGAGGAAAACCGCGTCGCCTGCGCTCCGGTGCTCTCGGTCATCGACACGATGAAGCATCCGTATTTCAAGGCGCGCGACATGGTGCGCAAGGTGCCCGACCCGATCCTTGGCGAGGTGACGATTCCGGGCTTTCCGTTGAAATTTTCGGCCTACCCGGACCTGCCGGACATCCAGGCTCCGCTTTTGGGCGAGCATGGCGCGCAGGTGCTGAAGGAAGTACTGGATTACTCCGACGCGCGGATTGCGAAGCTCAAAGAAGGCGGAATCCTCTTCAGCGAGAATAGATAGTCTGACTCCGGTTCCTTTCCGCAAGATGCGGATGAGGGAAGTAAAAAGCCGCAATACCCATACCCGGTAAGATTGGCTTCCAGAGAATGGAATTCAGATTGTCGTGGGGTCGAGCTTGCCGGTCAGGATGTGGAGCGCCTCGAACAGGTAATAGCTGCCGAATATCAATTCGTGGTTGACCACCGCGTCGAGGCTGCGCGAGTCCGGCCGCTTGTTGAAGCATCCTCCGGTGAGAATGCCCGGCACTCGGCGATCGGAAGGGTTCACCGGAGTCAAGTAGCGTTCGACGAGCGCGCTTACGGTCGCTTCTCCGTGGCGGCGATAGTCCGCGCGCTTGGCCGGAGCGGCAAGCGCCGCGAGCTTGAGCATCGCACAAGCCATCGCGGCGGTCGCCGCGGTATCGCGCTCGATCTCCGGAATGCGCGGATCGTCGAAATCCCAGAACGCGACGCGGTCGGGGGGCACGTGAGCGATCCACCAATCGGCGCCGCGCTCGGCTGCCCGGAGCCATCGCGTCTCGGCAGGCTCCTGCGCATAGCTCATCACTGAGAGCAGCGCACCCCAGCTTTGCGCGCGCCCCCAGGTGCTGGTGTCGCTGTACCCCTTGTGGGTGTAGTGGCGAATCACCGCGCCGTTTTGCGGATCCAGCGAGCTTGACTGGATAAACGATCCGTCCTGGCGCAGATGCAATTCGATGACCCGGCTGGCGTGGCTCCGCGCGGCCGCGCGCATCCGGCTATCGTCGGTCTCGCGCGCGGCCCACAGCAGGAAGGGCGAGGCGAAGAGACTGTCGATACTGCTCTCGGCGGGGCCGACCTGCGCGCCCTCTTCGGCCTCGGCGCCGAGCGGGATCAGTCCGAGCACAGGATTGTACAGGCGCATGAGACTGGCGGCGCCCTCGAGCGCTGCTTCGCGTGCGCCGGCGTCGTTCAGCAGCAGGTGTCCGACGCTGCCGCCATAGTAAAACGGGATCGCTTTGAAGACGCTTGCCGAAGCGATCCGCGGGCGCAGCCGCGCGGCCCACTGCCGCGCCCATCGACTATAGCGTTCGTCACCTGTGCCGTGGCGCGCGAGCCATAGCATCGCGACCCAGAAGCCACCCGTCCAATCACCGTCCGCGGTTACGGTCCATTGGCCGCTTTCAGGATCGGCCCAGTGCGGAAAGCCATCGCCGACGCGTCCGGCAGTGTCGCGCACGCGCGTCAGCATCCGATCGATAGCTTCGTTCCAGGCGCTGGCGTTCATGATGATTTTTCTTTGCCGCGATCGCCTTAGCGCTCAACTGCAACGCTATTGGCCGAGCAGCTTGCGCAGCACGTCGAGACGCAATTCCTGCTGCGCGCCGAGCCACAACGCATGCTCGGCGTGGTCGCGATGTCCGTCGTCGGTGTTCGGATGGATGAGGATCGAGAGCGCCTGGTGATTGAGCATCAGCCACGGGACGATACGCGCGAAGTCGCGGGCGGCGAAACTGACCTGGTACATCGGCAGCGGATGCGGCCCGATCGGTTTGTCATGCCAGTTGCCCATCGCGACCGCGAATCTGCACTGAAGCGCCTCGCGCAACGACGCGGCGGCCGCGCGCGACGCCTCCCCGGTGTAATAGACATGGGCATGATAGCTTTCGATCTTTGCCGGGTCGCTGATGGCTTCCATCATTTTTCGCCCCCATCGTCTTTGGTCCTGGCCTCGAGCATCTTCAGGCGCGCACGCTGAGTTCGACCCGGCCGAGCGAACCGAAATCGGCGACGACCGCCGCCGGCTCGCGGACGAAATGCAATCCGGTCCAGGTGCCGGTCGCAATGATATCCCCCGCGCCCAGACCGTAGCCGCGGCGCGAAAGTTCGTTGGCGATCCAGACAAGGCCGTCGAGCGGATGGCCGAGCGCGCCGGCGCTCGCGCCGCGTGCGCGCACCACAGTGCCGATCGAGAGCGCGACTTCGTGTGCGGCCAGATCGAGGCTCTCCCACTGATGGACCGCCGTGCCGACGACCAGGCCGCCGTGAAAGCCGTTGTCGGCGATGATTTCCTCGATCCGCGCCGTCTTCCAGTCCGCAAGCCGCGTGTCGCAGAGCTCGATCACCGGCGCGACCGAGGCGACGGCTTGGGCGACCTCGGCGCGCTCGTACGCGATGCGGCGCGGCGGCAGCGCGGCGCGCATCGTGAAGGCGAACTCGGCTTCGACGCCGACGGTAAAGAAATCGCGCGCCGAAATTTCAGCCGGCGAGTCGAAGCGGGTGGGCGCGAAGATGCGCGCCGCGAACGGCCCGGCGGCGCCGACCAGCGCCTGGGAGTCCTTCGACGCGCAGCCGATTTTGTAACCGACCACCGGCAACTTGCACTCGCGCACGAACGTTTCCTGGATCGAGTAGGCGTCGTCGAGCGAGAGCGCCGCGCCGCTGGGCGGCAGTCGCCCTAGCGCGCGCCTACTGTTACGCGCGGCGATGATCGAGGCCACCGCCTCGTCGAGGTCTTTCGGCGATATCATTGGTGATCGATGGGGGCCGCTGCGTCCGCGTCCCGCTCCTATTACTTCATATAGGCTCGTTACGTCGAAAGGAAAGCGGCCACAACCGGGGTGGTGGGCCGCGGGCCAATTTCGACGCACGCTGGCGCTGGATACGCGCGAGCGCGATCGACTAGTTGTTCGTGAGCCCGGCGAGTTGCTCGAGGTTGACCGGGCCGGTGATGTTCGCGTCTGCGCCCAGGTAGCTCGAACATAGAATCTGCATGGTTAACAACATTTCATCACAGCGCAAATCTTTAGTTGGAATTTGCCAGCACGGTCTTCATAGGATTAAGGTCGCGAGGGGGATAACCATCCAAAAATGACGATCGAAGACGCGGTGAATATCGATGATCTCCGCCGGCTCGCCCGGCGGCGGCTGCCACGGATCGCCTTCGACTTCATCGAGGGCGGCGTCGAGGACGAGCACTGCCTTGCGGCCAACGAGGCGAGCTTCGCACGCCATCGCCTGGTGCCGCGCTACATGGTCGACATCGCACGGCGCGACCAGTCCGCGGCGCTCTTCGGACAAAGCTTCGCGAGCCCCTTCGGGATCGCGCCGACCGGCCTGGCGGCGCTGTTTCGTGCCGACGCGGACCTGATCCTGGCGCGGGCGGCGGCGGCCGCCAATATCCCGTTCATCATGTCGGGCGCTTCCACCGCTTCGATCGAGGCGGCGGCCGCGGTGGCGCCCGCGCATACCTGGTATCAGCTCTACGCGGCGCGCGACCGAAAGATTTCCGCGGATATGATCCGGCGCGCGCGCGACGCCAATCTCAGCACCCTGGTGCTGACGGTCGACGTGCCCGTGTCCTCCAAGCGCGAGCGCAACATGCGCAACGGCTTCGAGCTGCCGCTTAGGCTCAAGTGGTCGAAGTCGCTCGAAGCGCTGATGCATCCGCTGTGGATCGCCGACTATCTCCGCCGCGGCATCCCGCGGTTCGATAACTGGGCGCCCTACGCCGCGCCCGGCGCCAGCGCCAAGGAGATCGCCGCCTTCGTCGCGAGGCAAATTCCATGCAGCGTAACCTGGCGCGACCTGGAGGAGTTCCGGCGCTTGTGGCCGCGCCGCCTGGTGGTCAAAGGGATCATGCATCCGGACGACGCCGTGCAGGCCGCGCAGATCGGAGTCGACGGCGTCATGGTGTCCAATCACGGCGGGCGTCAGTTGGATCAGGCGCCCGCGGCGCTCGCGATGCTGCCGGCGATTTGCGCAGCGGCCGGAGACAAGCTCACCGTGATGCTGGATAGCGGCGTGCGGCGCGGCGGCGACATCCTGACCGCGCTATGCCTGGGAGCGCGCTTCGTTTTCGTCGGCCGCGCGACGCTGTACGGCGCCGCCGCCGGCGGGCTATCGGGCGCGCAGAAGGCGATCGACATCCTGCGCAAGGAAATCGACCTCGTGATGGGCCAGATTGGTTGTCCCAGCCTCGACCGGATCGGCCCCGGTTTCCTGCTGCAACCGGACGCGCCCGCGCTGCGTACTACCGAGCAGGGCGATGGCGCAGCCACTCCTGAGCTACGCCGGTTCGCGGATAAAGGTGCGCGGTGACAATTGATTGCAAGGCAAATCGCCCGGGTTGCGATCGCGCTGGCGGAGCGGGCACTGGCGTAGCCGCGCGAGGCCGCAGTGGACGCGAGGCGCTGATCAAAGCGGTATCTATCGCGGGACTATTGTTCGTGGCCGCGGCCGTCGGCTCTGGATGCGCCGTGCAGCAGCCAGCCCCCGATCCGGCGGTGGCGGAGGCGCCGGCACATCCGTTGCCCTTCAAGGGCCATCTCGCCGAGGGCGATGCGAGCGCGGTGCCGGCGGCGGTCGCGATGTCGCTCTCCGACACGTCATCGGTGACGTTTTCCTATCGTGAGGAATTGACCCACGACGATTATCACATACCGTTGATCGTCACCGCGTTCGATCCGGTCACCTACGTGGGCGCTCCGCTGGGCGATCTTGGCGTGACCGCGTTTGCGCAGCTTTCGATCACCGACGGCGACCGGGTGCTCGGCGATTACACCGCCAAGGTCCACATCTCGAAATCGTTCACGCTCTACAAGGAACCGACTCACAAGGAAGTCGAGCAAGCCGCGCGCGCCGCGGTGCGCGAGAAGATCGATCAGAAGCTCTATCGCGACGAGGGCCGCCTGGCGCAGGCGTTTGCCGGCGCGGCTCAACCCACATCATCCGCCGCGTCACCAGCGCTCGGCGCGGGCCAGGGCGGCATCGACGCGGGCCAACCCGCGGCCTCCGCGGGCTATCCGGCAGCTCCGGCGGCCGACCAGTGAGCCGCAACCCGGCGGCGATCCTGCTCGGCGCCGCGATGCTGTTGATCGGGGGATGTGCGGTGCAGGGGCATCCGTTTGAACGCGCCACTGCGCCTCCGAACAACGCCGTGATCTACGTCTACCGGCCGTATCACTATGGCTCGTCGCTGCTGCGGCCCGCGGTGACCTGCGGCGAGGACAGCGCGCGTATCGGCCCGGGCGGCTATCACGCGTTCATCGTTGCGGCCGGGACGGACCAGATCGCTTGCAGTATCGAGGGCGCCGAAAGCGCCGACCAGGTCGACATCGATCCGCACACGCGGGTCTACTACATCCGCGAAGAATTCGTGTGGGGCGTG
The DNA here is from genome assembly GCA_963773975.1 of uncultured delta proteobacterium. GTDB lineage: Bacteria > Desulfobacterota > Binatia > Binatales > Binataceae > JAKAVN01. The sequence goes on along the minus strand of CAVZDJ010000011.1, from coordinate 116,443 downwards.
CTAAGCGGACATCCTCATCTCAATCCGGTCGACAACGACGAGGCGCAAACCGAGATTCAGAAGTGTTGCGTGCAGGAGCCCTGAGCGCAGGCCTAAGAGTGCTGACCCGGCAAATGAGACCCCCGGCATCCCCGCTCAAAGTCCCCACGACATGTCCGTGTAAAGCTCGGACGCGATCTGCTGCATCATATTGCCCTTTGCAACCGCCTCCTGCGTCGCCGCCACCTGCATATCGGACATCTGCAAGAGCTGCGGCCCGCGCAGATTCTGCTTCAAGAACTGCGGCGTGGTCGGCACGATCGCCTGCGCGACTACAGAGGCCTGACTCGTGCCGCTGATGCCGTTGGTGCGCCATAGCACCGCGTTGGTCCGTCGATCGGTAAGCGTCGCCGCGACCAGGATAGTGTTTCCATAGCTCAGCGGCTCCGATACACCGTTCAAGCTGCCCGGACCGGTACCCGCATAGAGAACTTTTCCGCTGAGCAGCAGATCCGCCTGCGCCGGGTCGTCCACTACCGCCAACCTTCCGCGCGACGAGATGGCGTCCTTCATATAGCGCATGAACTGGTCGTTGATCCCGGAGACGTAGGTCATGTTTTCGAATCGCGCCACGTAAACGGTCTTCGCGGAGCTGGGCAGCGCGCTGCCGTTGTCGGCAAAATGCAAAGCGCAGCCGTCGAATGCGCCGCCCGCCGCCGCCAACAACATCAACCACGAGACTATCGACCACGGGACGATCGGCCAGATGACGTGCCGGCAGACGATGCGCCGGAACGAAAACGCCACGCTTGCACATCCGCTCATCGAGGGCTTCGCCATATCGTTCATATGACTATTCACTGATTTCACTCGCCCACGCCGCAAGCGCGATCCTAGTTGGGTACGCCGTTGGCAAGGCTCGCTCGTTCCAACGTGGTTGCCGTGTTCGATTGGTCGGTCATCGGTCGAACCGGGACCAAACCCATGAGCTGAAAGGGATTGTTCCCAAACGGAGAGCCGGTGCCAAGCGAGCCCAGCCCGCTAAGCGTGAGCTGGAAGATATAGCTGGTGTCGTTCGGATAGTAAGTATTATTTACCGCGAAATCGGCAAACCAGCAGTCACACGAAGACTTCAGGCGAATCCCGAACACCGTCGACAGCATCCGTGACGTCCCGAAGTCGTATACGGGCGCGAAGAAAACCCCCGCATGGTTGAACAGACCCAGATACGTCTGCAGAGAGGCGGTGCTGAGAGAATTCACGGTCTTGCTGGTATTCAACAGGGTCGCGTTGGGCGCGGCGTAGGTATACGACAGCGAAACGAAAGAGCCCTGCACCGCGCGTCCCGTATAGACGCTTGGAGCAGTTTGTCCGGGGGGCTGAAAAGCCAGCGAGAAATTGAAGGCGTCGAGGCCTTGCTTGGGGCGTGGGCTCCAGTCGAGCGTTGACCCGGCGGAAAGGATGCTGGTCGGGAAAAGCTGCCCCTGCAGGGCCACGTCCGAGAGATGGGAGCCGTCGTTCGACACCGCGTGAGTCGTGTCGTAAGCCTGTTCCAGGTTGAAGCGCAAAAGTTCCGTGCTGGCGCCGCCGCCGGCGGTCCTGAAGGTCGGCCCCATCATCGCCATGATCCGGTTGCCGAGGTTCGCGCCAGGCGTCCGAGTCTCGGATTGACCGAAGATCCGCAGACTTACTCCGTAGTCAATGAGACTGCGGGCCTCCATCCGATCTGTGCTGTCAAAGAGCGGAAACTGGTTCTGGGCGATCGCAGGGACATAGCTGTATTGCGTGTACGGCTGGATCAGCGTCTCGATCTTGCGCAAGCCCATCCGGTCCAGATCGTAACTGTCCACCAGCGCGCTGCGCACCCCGACGTTGGTGTAAGGTATGGCGCGAGCCATCAGACCGCCCGGCGCCAGCCCTCCCAGCGATAGCCCGTTGTTGTAGGTCAGACCTTGGGTCCCCACCGGGGTCACGTTCACCTGGTGTCCGGAGACGTCATAAGCGGCCGCATCCACTCCGGCGGTCACCCATCCATCAAGATAGCGGCTCCACATCCAGGGCACGGTCAGCCGGGGATTCAGGTCAAGCCGCGCGCCATCGACACCCTCCTCGCGCCAGTAGTCCACCGCCGACGCGTCGTAATCGAGATAGGCCAAACCACCGGCCAGACCCTGGAACCCGCTCCACAGCAACTTGGGCAAAGTCTGCAAGGCGAAACTCTGTGGTTGAATCAGGTCCTCGTTCCACACTCCTTCCAGTTGCAGGTAGCTGTTGTCGAATTCCTGAAATAGCCCGAAGTTCGAGGTTGCGTCGCGCGCGGTTTGCCACAGTCCGCTGTTCCAACCGTATTCGTGCGATAAGGCGACGCCGGGGATTTCCCTGAAGAACAGACTATCGCTGCCGTAGAACGAGCTGGCATACGCGAAGAGGCTTGGCGTGAGATGTTCCTGTATCAGGCCCACGAAGCCCCAGCGGTTGATCGGAATATTCGGGTCGGCGATTTGAGGATCGACCAGGTCGCTCGCCCGGTTCGCCAGGGAGCGGATCGATTCGTTGAAAAAGCTTCCGGTGACGAAAATATGATCTTCTTCGCTGTTCATCAGGCGGTATTCAAGCTGCCCGCCGATGCGCGTCGAGGTTTGGATGTCGAGCTGTGCGGTCATGTCCTGGCTGCGGCTGAGGTCAAGGAAATAGGGCTGGGCATATACCGCGCCGTTCAAGCTCGAATACCCGTAGCGCGGCGTCAGTAAACCACTGTGGCGCTCGCTGTTCGTGTTGAGTTCCACGAACGGGACCGGAAGTATCGGATGTCCCAGCACGTCAAAGTACGCGTCGCGCGCTTCGGCCGTACCGCCAAGATGCACCTCGATTTGCTTGGCCGTGATGCTCCAATCGGGTCGCTGCGGATCGTTGGCGCAAGTTGTAATCGACGCGTCAGTAGCCTCGTAGTGCTGGCCGGGAAGCTTACGTAGATCCTTTCCGGTCAAATAGTAGTTGTCATTGAGAGCAAAAACGCGGGCATCGGCGAGCCTCACGGTCTCGTCGTGCAAATCGAACCAGGCCTTGCGGGAGCGAATGTTCGAACTCGGATCGACCAGGTGGACGTGGCCGATAGCTTCGCCATGGTAGCGCTGCTGCAGGACGATCTGATCCGCCGTTATCGTGGTCGGACCCTGCTCGAGCCTCGCCGCTCCGGTGATGATGTAGGTATCGGTCTTCGTGTCGTGATCCAGCGTGCGGCCGTCAATATAGACCGGCATACTGGAGGTTCCACGCTCCGGGCGCAGAGTGTGCAGTTGTCTTTGCAGAAACTGCTGCTCGGTCGGCATTTTCGGCTGGCGCGTTTTCGGCCCGGCATAGGCCTCGGCGCCATACAGGACCAGGCCGGCCAGCAGGATCAGAACCGTCGGGTAACGTCGCGGCATTTGCCCCACCATTCCGAGGACAAAGGAAACTCGCAAGCCTGAACTCGCCCAACGACTTGCGCCAACCATCGCGCCTCCGACCGCGTGCGTCGGCTGTCACCGACCGGGCTTTCAGTCCTTCAAAGCCAGACGGGCAGCCAGCGGAAGCCATTTTGCATCCTTCCCAATACGTCATCGTCAGTGTCATGGTTACAAAATTGTTGATCGCGACCTGCGCGCTCCAGGGTAGTTCGCGCAGCCCTCAGTCGGACGCAGACCCAGTTGAAGTCGGATTAGAGCATCACTAGAGTTACCGGAAACGATGACTTTCGATGGTCAATAATAAGCGATGCCTTGCTCGGATCCTGAAGGCTGCTAGGGGGAAAGTCAGGCTCTCCGCAGACCTCCGGCTCAGGCTGAAATCAAAAGGGCGGCGGCCCAAAGCAAGAGTCCGCCCGCGCTCACACAGCCATCGGGTTGTCGCAGGATGCGTCATTTGTTTAGCGATGGCAGGCGAGCGGCCCGGCACATCTTTGGCCGGAATCCCGTTACGCATTCGCGCGCAGACCGGATGGGCGCAATAAAGGCGTAAAACCTGTGTGGCAGCCACGAAAAAGGGAGCATTCCAATCACGCGCACTTGCACATCTCAACCGTCACTCTGGCATGTTTGATGCTTTCGCCTTTGATGCTCCTTCGACGGTGAACAGCCGTCGTAACCTTTGAAACAGCAGACCAACCCACTGCGCCATTTTCTACATACTGCGTCGCTGGCTCACGCGAAGGAGGGGACCGCGCACGCCTTTGCACACGGCTTTGCGACGCTGCTTGCTCTCCGGTGGACCGCGGCCTTTTATTTCCTTTTGCCCCTGGTCGTGATGGTGTTCGCGATGGGCTGCGGAGGGGATAAAGCTCAATCGCAGCCGACGCGCCAAGCCACTCCCACGGCGACGCCAGCGCCCACCGCTTCACCGACGGCGGCGCGAGGAATCATTCACTTCGTCCCCAACTCGCACCCGTTCTGGAGTGACCCTGCGAATTGGACCACCACCTTCGGTCCGGCCTATGCCAATATCCTGCTTACCGGAAGCAATTTTCTGCCGTGCAGAGGCGGACCTTTCGCGCTCTGTTACTACTCGGGCCCGAGTTCCGGCACCGAGGATTTATCCTGCACCTTGACCCCGGACGGGCTGTACGCGAACTGCAAATGTTTCGACATACCCTACGGAGTTTACTTCGTAGATATAAACGCGATCCTCAACCACTCGGTATACGAAAATACGGTCGCTCAATGCGGCGCGGACGGCAGCCTATGCGCGACACTCAACTCCGCTCCGGTTTGTCACTCGATCAATCAGGGAACGTTGATTCCCGGTACGAACGTGTTCTCGGCCTTCAGCTTCGATTGCATTCCCACCAATGGAATCGGCCAGACAGGGTGCACGCAGGCGCCGTATGCGGGATGCATGACCGCGCCCTGCTTCAAGACCACTAACCCGAGCATTCTCCAGTGCTCGTGTCCGGTGTTCGACGGTCCCTATCAGGTGGGGCAAAACAGCCAGGCCTGCACGCTGGGAGGTGACTTGGTGTGGTCAGCCGCGTACGCGCCGCCGACACCATCCGTAGCACCGACGATGTCATTCGCCGCCGCCGGTGCGCCGGCGGCGCCGGGGGCTGTTCCCAGTCCGGGAACCTGCCTGCCGGACGCCCCTGGAACGGCCGGATGCCCGTTGTATGTCCCCGGCACCACCGTTTTGCCGCCCAACAGCGGAGTTGACTGCGCAAAGGTCTGCAATGAGTACGGTACTTGTCTGCAAACCGCGGCGGTTCAGACGGGCTACACTTGCGACGCGACGCTTTGCACGGACCAATGCAACGACCGGGACCTGCTAGGAACCGCTTGCTCCAATCTCGCGCAGTGCGACGTGTCGGAAATAATCAAGGCCGAGACGGCGGCTGAATGCAGTTGCTGCGCGAGCCAGCTATGCGGATGCATCTCGGACGCCAAGACCAATAGGGCGATGTTCGCGCTCAATCGAGAGCAACGCAATCGAGGTATCACTCCGCAATGCGACATCAATGGCACGCTCTGCGGATCGCCCTGAGCGTGGAACAAGTGATGGTGCAAGCTCGCAAAGCGGTGGGTTGACTCAGAAGGCTCTGGCGGAGCAGCTCCGACGTGGAGCGGTCGTAGGGTCTTAGCTCCTTGGTTGAACGATTTGGAGCATGACCAGCCTTACCCGCCAGAAGTTGCGGAAAGCTGACTCTAACGCACCGGGATCCGCCCAGCGAACTAATTTCTGCACCCGCAAGCAAATGTAGAGTCGATACCCGCCTCAAACCAAACCGCTCCCGCTGCACGCTCGCTCTGGCGTCACCAAAATTGCGGAAGCAAGGCATTCCACGACTCCCTTTCCCACTACCTGTGGGCGAAGCGGATGATCGGTGCATGAGCCCAAGTTCGCCCGCAATAGCATCGGAGAGGGGATGCGCCACACCGCCGATTTCGACAATCGAAATTCTCGCTCGGGCTCGGAGGTCGCGCCCACTGGAAAGGTCGAGCGAGTCGCCTCATCGAGTCTCTCACCCTGGTCCGATCGAGGGGAAGCCAGTGCAAAACAGCACACGCTCGGTTGCGCAGAAAGAGCGCCCGAGCCCCGCCATCGGAAGGTAGCCCACAGAAGGTAAAAGAAGCTTTTTTTGAGAAGACGCTGGCATTGGCACGAGACGTGCTCTACCAACGGCAAAAAAGTCAAACATTAGAAAGTCAGAAGATAGTATCGGTTCTCTGAGCAGCAGGGGGGCGGCACCATGCGGATCACTTACGGTGGCGATTGGCAGAGGGCACTTTGCCAACGACAGGGACCTGTGCGCCGTCGGTGCTTGCCGGGTCAGATGATGCTGCTGGTCACGGTCGCATTGATTGTACTCATGGGGCTGGCCGGGCTCGCTACAGACTTTGGCTTGCTATGGACCGAAAAGCGGCAGATTCAGACCGCCGCCGATGCGGCCGCGGTCGCCGGCGCTCTCGCGGTAGTCAGTGGCGGCAACGTAACTACGGCCGCCAAGACGGACTCGAGTGTCAATGGCTTCACTGACGGGATCAACAGCGTAACCGTGACCGTGAACAACCCGCCTGCCACCGGTAGCTACGCGGGAGATTCCAACGCGGTCGAGGCAATCGTCACGAAGCCGGAACAGACCTACTTCTTACGCGTGCTTGGCTACAATTCGGTCGCGATCATGGGAAGAGCGGTAGCGCATACCGGAGCACACGATTGCATCTACGTGATGGACCCCTCGGCGAATAATGCCCTGGTCACGAGCGGCGGCTCCAACCTTTCGTCGGGTTGCGGCATCGTCGTGAATTCCAGCAGTACGTCAGGGCTGGTTGCGAGCGGCGGCGCGTGCATCAGCGCTGCCGCGATTGGCGTAAACGCGAGCAGCGAATCCCAGGCGGCTTGTGTGAGTCCGGCGGCGACATTCAACGTACCGCGCGTGTCGGACCCGCTGGCTTACCTGACAGAGCCTACGCCCGGCACTTGCACGCCGAGTACCACATCGGGTCATGGCTATACCGCGACGAACGGCGCGACGATCAGCCAGGGTACTTACTGTGGCGGCATCACGGTTCAGGGCGGCGCCACGCTCAACCTGAACGGTGGGCTCTATATCCTGGATGGCGGTGGACTGACTGTCAGCGGCGGTTCGAATATCATTGGGAACGGCGTCACCTTCTACAACACCGGCACCAGCTCCCTTCAGTATAAGCCGATAACTGTAAGTGGTGGGAGCACGACCAGTCTCACCGCGCCGACCACAGGAAACTACGCAGGGATTCTTTTTTTCGAGGATCGCGGGCTCAGCACCAATAACAACAATCAGAAGAACGCGATATCCGGTGCATCCGGAGCCCAGTTTACGGGTGCGTTGTACTTTCTGAATTCGGAGTTGGACTTTACCGGGGGCAGCAACGCGGCCTATACGGTTATCGTCGCCGATATCTTGAACATTACAGGAGGCACCACGGTTAATAGCAACTACAGTACGTTGGGCGGCGCGTCGCCGGCCCGGGAGACCGCAGCGCTGGGGGAATGAATGATGGACCGCATTGTCAATCATCAAAAGCCGATCACATCTGCGCGGCCAGGGCTCGCGCCGCAATCTTGCGCCAGGTCGCAGAGCCGCGCCCGTCCGCACTTTCTCCGCGGTCAGAGCGCCGTGGAACTGGCGCTGCTCGCGCCGGTGCTGGTGCTCGTGCTGTTGGTGGCAGCGGACTTCTCTCGTGTCTATTACATGAGTATCGAGGCCTCGAATGCGGCGCGCGCCGGAGTCCAATATGGCGCGCAGAGCACGACCAAGGCGAGCGACACGGCCGGGATGCAGCAGGCGGCGCTCAACGATGCCGCGAATGTAAGCGGCCTCACAGCGACTGCGTCAAACTTCTGCGAATGTCCGCCCAGCACCTCGCATGTCACCTGTTCGTTGACGACCTGTTCCGGGATGGAGATGTACGTCCAGGTTAACACCTCGGCCCATTTTCAGACACTGGTCCCCTATCCAGGTGTGCCGTCGACGGTGACACTCAACGAAACCGCACTGATGCGAGCGGAGTAACGATTGGTGGCAAGCATGATACTCTCAGGGGCAGAAGGTGATTGGCCAGGATCTAGAGAAGTTCGAGGTGGTTGGCGGAAACTATCTTATGAGCGGGGGCAGACCTTCGCCGAGTTTGCATTTCTAGTCCCATGCTTTCTGATTCTCTTGTTCTCGATAATGTGGCTCGGTCTCGCTGTGTATACCTACAACTACGTCAGTTATAGCGCTCGGGAAGGCAGCCGCTACGCCGCGGTCCACGGCACCGATAGCAGGCAGCCGGTCACTACCTCATCCGCCGTCACGAGCTTCGTTGAAAATGACGCGCCGGGGCTCAACCCGAGCAACCTCACTGTAACTACGACCTGGACTCCCGCCGCTAGTCCCGGCAATCCGGGCGGCACAGTCGAAGTCCAGGTCAAGTATCAACTTCAGTTGACGATTCCCTTTATGTCCCGAGTTACGCTGCCCCTGACAAGCACGTCGAAAATGACTATCTCCTGACTGCGCGCCGGGCGGGCCAGAAGCGAATAGGCGCTCTCCCAATCTCTTCTGATTTCGGTGCGCCGGGCCAGAAGGTTGAGAGCCGTGATGGGTGAGTATCTCACGAGCTCTGAAGCGGCCGAAAAGGACCGCCACGGCTATCTACGCTTTCGGATGTTCTGGAAGGGAGAGACGTCGCCGTCTCGACGCGAACCGAAAGGACTTCTTCGAACCCCTTATCGCTGCTCGTCCCGAGAGTTTGCGAAGTGCTGCCCGTGCGGAAAACCGGACCCCGGACCGGACCCTTAAGAAGGGTCCGGGGAAAAGCCCCGATTCCCTACGGAAAATTGGTGGAGGCGGGGGGAATTGAACCCCCGTCCGAAAACCGCCGAGCGGTGGCCACTACACGCTTATTCCGCGATTTAATCTCGCCGCCTCAACGCCCGCGGACGGGCTGTGATGCGGCCAGCCACTTTGCGTTTCGGGGTTGCGCCCAAGTGGCCGACGGCGTTTCCCTAGCCCACTAAATGACGCCCCGACCCGCTGTCATGGGCGAACAGCGGCGAGACGCTAGCGGCCCTTAGGCCGCCAGAGCGTAACCGTTATTGTCTGCGGGTAAATTTCGCAGTCTGTTTGTTTAACGGGATAACAGCACCCCGGCGTGCGACCACGGCTTTCTTGTTTCCGTCGAACCCGGTTCGCCCCCAATCTTTAGAGCAAGCCTCTTGGAGCAACCCTTGACGAATCGCGACAGCCGTTGCGCTAGTTCCAATGTAAGCCCTGCACACGTCGCGCGCAACTGCGGATTCCCCTGCGGCAGCCCCCTCCCGTTTAGTGCAGCGCCGAGTTGGTGTAGCCTGTACCGTCGGGCGCACGCGAATCACGCCCTAACGAGCGTCCTATCGGCCCATCCACCGCGAAACGATGGCAAAACGAATCCTCGGCCTCTCCGCCTACTATCACGATAGCGCGGCTGCGCTCGTGTGCGACGGCGAAATCGTCGCCGCCGCACAGGAGGAGCGTTTTACGCGCAAAAAGCACGACGCGAGTTTCCCTCATCACGCCGCCGCCTGGTGCCTCGGCTCGGCCGGGCTCAAGCTGGAGGATCTCGACTCGGTGGTCTTTTACGACAAGCCCTGGGTGAAGTTCGAGCGCATGATGGAGACCTACCTGGGCTACGCGCCGCGCGGGCTCGGCTCGTTTCTGACCGCGATGCCGATTTGGCTGAAGGAGAAACTCAACCTGCGCTCAGCGCTCAAGCGCGAACTCGCCTCGCTCGACGGCAACAGGCCCAACGATCTTCCGCCGCTGCTTTTCACCGAGCATCATCAGGCGCACGCCGCCTCGGCCTTCTTCGCGAGCCCGTTCTGGCGCGCCGCCGTGCTCTGCCTCGACGGTGTCGGCGAATGGGCGACGACCTCGGTGTGGCTGGGCGAGGGCAATCGTCTGACGCCACAATGGCAGATCGATTTTCCGCACTCGCTCGGCCTGCTCTATTCGGCTTTCACGTACTACACCGGGTTTCGCGTGAACTCGGGCGAGTACAAGCTGATGGGCCTCGCGCCATACGGGGAGCCGCGCTATACCGGCGCGATCCTCGACCATCTGATCGACGTCAAGCCTGACGGCACGTTCCGCCTCAACACCGAATATTTCAACTACATCACCGGCCTGACGATGACCAACGAGCGCTTCGAGGCGCTCTTCGGCGGACCGCCGCGCAAGCCCGAGACGCCGCTGACGCAGCGCGAGATGGACCTTGCGGCGTCGATTCAGAAGGTGACCGAGGACGTGGTCTCGCGCCTGGCGCTGACGGCGCGGCGCGAGCTCGACGCCGACTACCTGTGCCTGGCGGGCGGCGTGGCGCTCAACTGCGTCGCCAACGGGCGGTTGCTGCGCGAGGGAACTTTCCGCGACATCTGGATTCAGCCCGCGGCGGGCGATGCCGGCGGCGCGGTCGGCGCGGCGCTCGCCGGATGGCATCTGTATGGCGGCGCGCCGCGCGAGATCGACGGCGACGATCGGATGCGCGGCTCGTTCCTGGGCCCGAGCTTCGACGAGGCCGAGGTAAAGGACGCGCTCGATCGCGCGGGCGCGCGCTACCGGCGCCTGCCCGAGGCCGAGTTGCTCGAGCTGGCCGCCGCGCTGCTGGCCGACGGCGCGGTGGTCGGATGGTTCCAGGGGCGGATGGAGTTCGGGCCGCGCGCGCTCGGCAACCGTTCGATCCTGGGCGACCCGCGCAACGCAAAAATGCAATCGGTGATGAATCTCAAGATCAAGTACCGCGAATCGTTCCGGCCGTTCGCCCCCGCGGTGCTGGTCGAGCGTATCGCGGAATATTTCGAGCTCGATCGGCCGAGCCCTTACATGGGACTGGTCGCCAAGGTGCGCGAGGAACTGCGCCAGCCGATGACCGACGCGCAGCGCAAGTTGTTCGGCATCGACCAGCTCAACGTGCCGCGCTCGAGCATCCCGGCCGTCACCCACGTCGATTACTCGGCGCGGATCCAGAGCGTCGACGCGCGCACCAATCCGCGTTTCCATCGGCTGCTCGAGCGCTTCGCCGCGCGCACCGGATGCGCGGTGCTGGTCAACACTTCGTTCAACGTGCGCGGCGAGCCGATTGTGTGCACGCCCGAGGACGCGTACCGATGTTTCATGCGCACCGAGATGGACGTGCTGGTGCTCGGAGACTTCGTGCTCGCCAAGACCGACCAGCCCGAGCGCCCGCGCGACGAGAGCTGGAAGCGCGAGTTCGAGCTGGACTGACGGGGCAAGATGGAGCTCAAGGCAGGGGAGCGGCTACCGCAAGCGGAGTTGCGCAATTTCGGGCTGGTGCTGGGGGCGCTGTTCGCGGGCCTGTTCGGCGTGCTGCCCCTGCTGCGCCATCGCACGCCCGCGCAATGGCCATGGATCCTCGCCGCGGCGCTGTGGGCGGCGGCGCTGGCGTGGCCGCGGAGCCTCACGCTGCTCCATCGGGGCTGGACGCGGCTCGGTCATGCACTCGGGTGGTTCAACACGCGGGTCATCCTGACTCTGATCTTCATGATCGTGATCACGCCGTTCAGCTTCGTGATGTGGGTTTTCGGGCGCGACCGGATGAGACGCTACTTCGACCCCAAGGTCGAGACCTACCGGGTGCCGAGCCCGCCGCGCGAGCCGCAGGGAATGGAGAAGCCGTTCTGATACCCTCGCCCTCGAAAAATCGCGGGCGAGCGCATAAAAAGAACCGGAAATCTACCAGCCGCGCCGCCGGGTAGTGTCCTAAAGACCGCGCGCATCAACCGCCTATGAGCGGCTGGCCGATTCGAGGCTTGCGCTGCGGCCGCTGCAAGGCGTCAAGAAGCCATCTTGAATCCGTTTTAGCGGTGCGGCGTACTCCGCTGTGACGCTTAGATCGGGCGCCGTTCCGGCTATACTGTGCCGTAGCCGCGACCGATACTGGAGTCAGCCTGACGATGCTGGATTTGTTGAAAGACCTGTGGGGGTTTGCGAGCGAACGCAAGAAGTTCTGGCTGGTGCCGCTTATCGGCACCTTGCTGGTCTTGAGCGTGCTGATCGCGATCGCCGAATTCTCCACCGTTGCCCCTTTCATCTACACGCTGTTCTAGGCCGGTGAGCGGAAAAAGGCGCGTTGCCGCCAATCTCGCGCTGGCGCTGGCGGGTGTGGCGATCGCATTTCTGGTCGCCGAAGTCGCCGTGCGGGTTAGCGGCCTCGCCAAGGCCAGCCTCTATACATTCGACGCGTATCGCGGATGGGGCCTCAAGCCGGGCGCCTCCGGATGGCAGCGGGAGGAGGGCGCGGGCTTCGTCAGCGTCAACCGCGCGGGCTTTCGCGGCCCGCAATGGACGGTCGCCAAGCCTGCGGACACGCTGCGCGTGGCGGTGGTCGGCGACTCTTTTACCGAGGCGCCGCAAGTCGCCTACGAGCAGACCTTCTGCGCGGTGACCGAGCGCGCGCTCGGCGGATGCAAGGGGCTGGGCGGCAGAAAAATCCAGGTGATGAACTTCGGGACCGACGCCTACGGCACTGCGCAAGAGTTGATCACGCTGCGCCGGCACGTCTGGCAATATTCGCCCGACCTCGTGGTGCTGGCTTTTTTTTCGGGCAACGATCTGCGCAACAACTCGACCGTGCTGGAGAGCGACAAGTGCCGCCCGTTCTACGTCTTCGAGCACGGCAAGCTGACGCTGGGCGGGCCGTTCGAGCGCTCACGATGGTTCTATCTCTCCTGCATGGTACGGTTCGAGTCGCGCCACTCGCAGGTGCTCAATCTGATCGGCGACGCCAAGAGCGATATCCGATCGAAAATAAAAGCGCTGGAAGCCGCGCGTGCGTCAGCCCCCGCGGCCTCACCTCCAACGCGTGCGCTCTCGCCCGCGGCGCGCGCGCCCCAGCCCGCAGCGCGAGCGCCCAGGCCCGAAGGGCATATGATTGACGGCGGCTTCATGCCGGTCGCTGAGCGGCAGCCGGCGGCGCCGCTGGGGCACGAGGAAGGGATCGAGGACAACATCTACCGGCCGCCGGCGACGCCGGTTTGGGACGACGCCTGGCGGGTCACCGAGGGAATTATCACTATGATGGCGCGCGAGACCGCGGCGCATCACGTGCCGCTGCTGGTGGTGACGCTCGCCAATCCGCCGCAGATCTATCCGGATCCGACCGTGCGCGGCTACTACTCGATGACTTACCATTCGAGCGACATTTTCTATCCCGACCAGCGGATCAAGGCGCTCGGCGAGCGCGAGGGTTTCGCGGTGCTGAATCTGGCGGCACCGATGCAGGCTTATGCCGACGAGCATCATGTGTTCCTGGCCGGCTTCAAAAGCACCAAGTTGGGAGTGGGACATTGGAACGCCGACGGTCATCGGGTGGCCGGCGGGCTCATCGCGCAGAAGATCTGCGAGATGTTGTCGGCGGGCACGCCCGCCGCCGCCCGATGAGCGCGCGCGCTCCCGCGGACCCCTATAGAACAGAACGAGGAAGCGCCCGCGAAGCGATTTTTTCCGATTCCTTTTATGCTCTCGCCCGCGATGTTTCGCGGGCCGCGCAATGGGCCCTCACCCACACCCTCTCCCGCATACCACGCGGGCGAGGCTCAGAAAGCCATCTGGGGGCCCCATCTTGGCGGGGACTTGCGGGGGCGCCCACGGCCTCTTAAGGTTTCGGACGGGAAGCGCTTCGACGCCGAACGGGGGGAGGCCGAGACGGACCATGATGGAATTGGAGTCACAACTCGCGCGCGCGGGACGCAGCCGCAATCGGCGCAACCTGCTCAACCTGCGTCCTCTGCGCAACCTCATCGCAGCCCTTACGGCCCTGCTCGGACTGCTCACGATCGCTGCGACCGCGCGGCCGCAAGCGACCTCAAAACCAACGCCTGCGGCTACTCCGGGCGCCAAGCACACCAAGGGCGCCAAGCACACCAAAGAGGCCAAGCAAGCCGAGAAGCGCCGGGTCATCCCGGTAACGATCAGCAAGGGCGAGACCTACACCATCAGCGGGCTTGCAAAGGGCGCCAAGACCGAGTCGAAGGCGGGCAAGAATCCCAATGCGCTCAGCCTCCAACCGCAACCCTCGGGCGACATCGTGCTGCTCGGTACCGAAGGCGGGAGTTGGAAGATCGACGCGACCCTGGCGAGCGGCGAGAAGGTTACTTACGAGGTCAAGGTCAAGGCCGAGGCGCCGCCAATCAGTTCGCTCACTCCCGGCGTCGCGCCGACCGCGATCGCCCCCTGAAGGCGGCGCCCCTCTGCTCGAAGTCGCCAATCCCCCGCCAGATGCCTGACTCAACGCGGCGGCAGCACCAGGAGCTGGCCGCTCATCTCCGGCTGATGCACGGCGCATCGGAATTCAAGCAGACCCTCGCGATGGAACGTATAGACGTACGAGGTCTTCGAGAGCGGCGCGAGCCGCAGATGCATCAGCGCGTGGCCGGGACGATCCTCGATCATGAAATCGTGCTCGTCGTCGGGCTGCAGGTTCCATAGGGTTATCCGCGTCGGCTCGTCGCGATGGACCGCGATGAAGCTGGGTGAGAACGCGTAGACTTCGCCGAAATGCTCGAGGGTCGGCTTGGGGCCGGTCTCCTTCACGGCGACCGCCTCGGTGAGTATGACTACATTCAAGGAAGCGGCCGTGGCGGCGCTCGTCACCGTCACGATCTTCGAGGCGGCGGCGTCGGGCATGAAGTAGCGCGCCGCGCCCGCCGGGCCGGGCATCGTGCCGGCCGCGAACGCGGCCGCTACCGCGACGAGCGACGCCGCGGCGGCGAAGATCGCCAAGGCACAGACGGCGGCCATGCACGATCGGGGAGCGCTGCGCATTGCGGTCATTTGCGGATTCGCCGCGATCGCGACGGACCGCGCATGCGCCGACGAAAAGAAGAAGCGAAGCCCTGGGCCATCATGTTCCTCGCATGGCGATGGCCGCGCCGCGCGACCATCGTGTTAAAGCCGGGATCCGGTTAAGATTTTATGCGATGTCGAATGATTTTCGCACACCTGGCGCGGGACGTATCGTGCTGGTCACGGGCGGCGCCGGTTTTATCGGATCGCATCTGGCCGACGCGCTGCTCGAACGCGGACTCATCGTGCGCGTGCTCGACAACTTTTCGACCGGCCAGCGCAAAAACCTCAACCCGCGCGCTCAACTGGTCGAGGCCGATATCCGCCAGCCCGCGGCGATCGAACCCGCCTTCGCCGGCGTCGATTGCGTCTTTCATACGGCGGCGCTGCCGCGCGTGGGGCTCTCGATCGAACGGCCGGTCGAGAGCCATCTGGTCAACGTGGTCGGCACGCTCAACGTGCTGATGGCGGCGCGCGCGGCGGGCGTGCGGCGCGTGGTCTACTCGGGCTCGTCGTCGGTTTATGGCGAGCAGCCGGGCCAACAGCCGGGCGCGCCGCCGCGCCTGGCGCTGCGCGAGACGCTGACGCCCAATCCGCTCAGCCCCTATGCGTTGCAAAAACTGATGGGCGAAGAGTATGCGCGGATGTTCCATCGGCTGTACGGGTTGGGCGCGCTCTCGCTACGGTACTTCAGCGTGTATGGCCCGCGGATGGACCTCGAGGGTGCATACGCCACGGTTATCGGAGCGTTTCTGCGTGCGCGGCGCGAGGGCCGGCCGCTCGAGATTCGCGGCGACGGCGAGCAGCGGCGCGATTTCACCCACGTGCGCGACGTGGTGCGCGCGAACTTGGCCGCGATGGACTGCGCGCTCGAAGACGGCAGCGCGATCAATGTCGGGCGCGGCGAAGCGCTGAGCGTCAAGCGAATCGCGGAGCTGATCGGCGGACCGCGGGTCAACGTCGCGCCGCGGCCGGGCGAGCCGCGCGATACGCTGGCCGACCTGACGCGCAGCCGTGCGATTTTCGGCTGGAGTCCGGAGATCGCAACCGAGGACGGGGTGCGCGATCTGATGCGGCTGCACGGGTTGCCGCCGCCCGCCTGAGTTTCAAAAAGAATCGCGACGCAGAGAAAGAAAGTCGCGTCGCGATACGGGACCCTCACCAGACCCTCTGCTACATACGATATGGGCGAAGGCCTAGAAAGGAACGTCCCCGCCTTTCTTTTTTATGCCGTCGCGCCTGTCCGCGGGGGAGAGGGTCAGGGTGAGGGGGGTCGATCGCTCGGCCGCGGCGCGGGAGACAGACTCAGTACGGTTTGCTGATCAGCACGCGCGCGGTTTGGAGCGCGGCGATGCGCTCGTCCTGATAGCCCAGGTACTGGCGCAGGATCAGCTCGTTGTGCTCGCCGAGCAGCGGCGCCTGCATGTTCGCCGGGCTCGGAAATTCCGAGAACCGGATCGGGAAGCCGGGGACCTTGATGTCGCCCAGCACCCGATCGTGCACGTCCGCCACGGTGCCGCGCTCGCGCAGGTGCGGATGGTCCATCGCTTCCTCGAGCGGGCGAATCGGCGCGACCGGGATGCGCGCCCCGCGCATCACCGCCAGCGATTGCTCGTCGTCGGCCATCGAGGCCAGCCAGCCCTCGACCACTGCGGTCACCGCGTCGCGGTTTTTGACTCGCGCCGGGATGTCGGCGAAGCGCGGATCGCGCGCCAGTTCCGGATGGCCCATCGCCTCGCATAACAGCGCCCAGTGGCGATCCATCCAGGCCATGATGATGAAGTAAATTTTCCGGCCCTTGAAAACTCCGCATGGGCTGAGTCCCGGATAGTAGCGGCCGGAGCGTTCGACCCGCGCGGTGCCGCCGCTCGCGGTGAACAATTCCACGCCCATGTCCTGGTAGCCGAAGTAGGAGTCGAGCAGCGAGACGTCGATGTACTGGCCGACGCCGGAGCGCTCGCGATGGAGCAGCGCGCACGCAATCGCGCCCATCCCATGCACGCCCGTGCTGACGTCGCCGATCGCCATCAGTGGAATCACCGGCGGCCCGTCCTTTTCGCCGATAAGCCCGGTGACGCCGGCGTAGGCCTGGCCGATGAGATCGAAGCCCGGGTCCTCGGCGAGCGGTCCGGTCTGGCCGAAGGTCGACACCGAGCACATCACGATCCGCGGATTGAGTTTGCGCACTTCGGGATAGCCGAAACCCAGGCGCGCGATCGCGCCGGGGGCGAAGTTTTCGACCAGGACGTCAACCCGCTTGACCAGTTCGCGCAGGATCGCGACGCCCTCGGCATGGCGCGCGTCGAGGCAGAGACTCATCTTGCCCAGATTGTGCTGGACGTAATACGCGCTGCGGTTGTCGCGCACGTAGGGGATGAGGCGCGCGCGGTCGCCGTCGGGGGCGAGCTCGACCTTGATTACCTCGGCCCCCATCGTGGCCATCAAGCGCGTCACGGTCGGCCCCGCGACGAACTGGGTGAAATCGAGGACCTTGTAACCGTCGAGCACGTGTCGGAACTGACCTGAAGCCATCGATTAGTCTCCGAGCGAAGGCACGCTGGCGCGATGAAATTGCTGTAGCAAGCGGCGCGCGCGCTTCGCAACCCCGCGCGGGCGCGATGCGTGAGCTGCGCCGGCGCGGGACGGACGCTCGCGCCCGGCCGACGGCCCGGCGCGAGCGTCCGTCCCGCGGAGCGGCGCCGTAACGGCAGCACCGCGGCGCCCCGGTGCGCCTCCGGCGCACCGGGGCGCCGCGGTGCTGTGCTGCGATGCGCGCCGGGGTACGAACGCGGGAGGGGGACGCCGCCGCTTTGCGGCGGCGTCCCCCTCCCGCGCCGCGAGGCGCAAAGTGCGCCGGGTGCGCGGCCGCCTCGCGGCCCTGCGCCTGGCGCATCGCGCGCGCTAGGCCACTTGCGAGCGGACGATCCCGGCGTCGCTTCGCGAGGCCCGCGCCGCTGGCAGTACGCGCACCGGCAGGATCACCAGGCTCAGGCCGTGCACTTGCAGCCAGTTCTGCAACTCGAGCGCGGTGTGGTTGTGCAGGAAGCGGCTGATGAACCCTTCCAGTTCAGCTTCGAAGATGAGTTTGCCGGCAAAAAACACCGCCTGCGGGAATTCGTGCGCGACGTCCAGGCAGAGCCTGCGCAGCTCCAGGACGACATCGGGACCGATACTTACGCGCAGCTCGGAATGGAGCCCGAGGTCGGTGGCAAAGCGGCAATATTCGCTGAGATCGTCGGCCACCTGTTGTTCGAGCTGCTTGACCTCCTCAGGGCCCCTCATCCGCGACGATTCGACCTCGCCCACGCCGATGAAAATCACGTTGCGGTATTGATCGCGAAACAGCCGGCGCAGCGTTAGCATGGTCGCCAGCCCCAAGCCGTTGAAGCCGTTGACCAGGATCACCGCGGTCGGTGCGGTGGGATCGTACTTTTCGGGCGGGCTCTCCTTGGCCGCGAAGAGCTCGGGCAGGATGTCGGCTTCGAGCTGTGCGATCGCATCGCCGATGTACTGATAATGATGGCGCACCATGTAGCACAGCGCGACCAGCGCGCCGGTGATCACGATTGTCACCCAGCCGCCTTCGTCGAACTTAAGCGTGACCGTTAGCATCAGGATGAGCGCCGTGAACGAGCAGCCGACGCCGTTAATCGCGAGCTTGCGCCGCCAGTTTGGCTCGCGCGAGCGCTCCTGCCACCAGTGCACGCTCATCCCAAGCTGCGAGAGTGTGAAGGTGACGAACACGTTGATCGCATAGAGCACGACCAGCAAATCGACTCGCGCGTGCGTGAACACCAGGATCGCGATCGCCGCGAGGCCCATCGCGAATACCCCATCCTGGGTCACCAGGCGCGAGCTGAGCTGCGAGAAACGGCGCGGCAGCCAGCGGTCCACCGCCATCGTTGCCAGCACGCGCGGCCCGTCGATGAAGCCGGTTTGCGCGGCGACGAACAGCAATGCGCCTTCGGTGACGAGGGTGAAGGTGACGATCGGCACTCCGACCGGCAGGCCCAACAGTTTCCAGTTGTTGGCCACCCGCTCGAACAGCACCGCGTTGAGCGTCTGGCCGTGCACCGGGGCGACGTTGAAGAGCAGGTAACAGACCAGGATGCCCCCGGCCAGTCCCGCCAGCGACACCGCCATATAAAGCATCGTGCGCTTGCCGGTCGCCGTGCGCGGTTCGCGCAGGATCGGCAGGCCGTTGCTGACCGCCTCGATTCCGGTGTACGTGCCGGCGCCCATGCTGTAGGCACGAAAGAAGATGATCGCCAGCGCCAGCACGCCGACGGTGCTGACGCCGGTATGCACCTGGTTGAGAGCGTCGCGGGTGATCGTCGGCAGCTCCGGGCTCCGGACCAGGAGCGCATAGCCGACCAGCCACGCGTGCATCACCACGAAGGCGAGAAAGATCGGCAGCAGCGAAAGCACCGATTCCTTGACTCCGCGCAGGTTCATCCCGACCATCAGCACGACCACCAACAGGCAGAGCCAGAATTTCAGCCACAGCCAGTTGGTCGGCATGAAACTGAAAATGGCGTCGGCGCCGCTCGCGATCGAGATTGCGATGGTCAAAACGTAGTCGATCACCAGCGCGCATCCCGAGGTCAGTCCCGGATAGGGCCCCAACAACTTGGTCGCCACCAGGTAGCCGCCGCCGCCCGACGGAAACAAGTCGATCGTTTGCGAGTACGAGGCCGAGATGATGAAAACGGTCAGCGCCGTCATCACGGCCAGGAAGACAGCCAAATACTGGTCGTGGCCGAGCGCGAGGAACGCTTCCTCGGGGCCGTAACACGAGGAACTCAACCCGTCGGAGCCGAGGCCGACCCAGGCCAGAAATGCGATTAACGAAAGACTATGGAAGATTCCGGGATCGCGCACATCGCGCGGCGGTCCGATGATGACGTCGGTGAAGGTGCGTTTGCCGCCGCCATTGGGCCCGTCGGCGAGGGTGCGCTTGGCGCCAGCCGGGCCTTCGCTGCCTGAGTGTGTTGCCATCGTTTATAGTCTGAGAGGCGCTCCTATTAAGTGAGGCAGTCTAGACGCAAACTGGCAGGCGGGCCAGATGCGCCGTCAGGCCCGTGAAATAGCCGCGTAATCAAACGGGTAAGCGGCGCGTTCGAGGCCGAGACTGTAGCGCGCGGCGTCGATCAGATTCTGCATCAGCGCGAGCACCGTCATCGGGCCGGTGCCGCCGGGATTGAGCGTCACCCATCCGGCGATTTCCTTGACGCGGTCGAAGTCGACGTCGCCCACGAACTTGCCCGGCTCCACACGGCGGAAGCCAACGTCGATCACGCACGCGCCCGGCCTGACCATGTCCGCGGTTATCAGGAACGGCCGGTCCATATCGGCACCGGCGCAGGAGATGATGATATCGGCCTCGCGGCAGATGACGGCGAGGTCGCGAGTGTGGCGATGGCACCAGGTTACGGTCGCGTTGCATATCCGGCCGCCCAGGATGAGCGCCATCGGCTTGCCCGCGATATCGCTGCGCCCGATCACCGCCGTGCGTGCGCCGTCCACCGGCACGTCGTAGTACTTAAGCAGGGTCAGCACGCCGCGTGGAGTGCAGGGGATGAAACGCCCTAGCTGCGCGCGATAAAAACCGCTCACGTTGACCGCACCCACCGCGTCGACGTCCTTGGCGGGGTCGATCGCGTCGAACAGCCTGAAACGGTCGACCTTGTCCGGTATCGGCAGTTGCAACAGGATTCCGGCCACCGACGGGTCGGCGTTGAGCCGCGCAACCTCTTCCAGCAGACGCTCGGTGCTCGCCTCCTCGGCGGTCATCGCGAGCATCCGGCTTTCGAAGCCGAGTTCCTCGGCGAAACGGCGCTTGTTGCGGACGTACTGACGCGAAGCCGGATCGTCGCCGACCAGCACTGCGGCCAGCGCCGGCGCGCGATGTTGGCGTTGCTTGAGCTCGCGCGCGTAGCGCTCGAGTTCGGGGCGCAAGCGGCGGCTGACTTCGCGCCCGTCCATGATTATCGCGGACATTTTGGATACGGGTCCTTAATGATACTGCTCGGATTTAGTTCTGGGCGGCGGTTTCCGGTTCCAATCCCCGGTGTTTCAACTCCGAGGTTAACCCTCGAACATATAGTACCGATCCGGCTGGGAAATAGTACCGAACCGGCGCGAGCAAATCGTTACGCGGCACAACGGCGAAAAAGCGGCGGCGGTACAAGCTGTGGGTGAACGTGTGTCCGCGAAGCCTCGTTGGCTGTCTGACGTATCCCGCCGTTTGATAGAATCGAAATCACATGGAAGCGCTGAGACGCACCACTTTGTTCGAGCTGCATCGGCGGCTCGGCGCCAGGATGATCGCGTTCGGCGGATTCGAGATGCCGGTCAGCTACGCCGGGATAATCGAGGAGCATCTTGCGGTGCGCTCGCGCGCCGGGATCTTCGACCTCTCCCACATGGGCGAGTTCGAGCTGACCGGGACGGCGGCGCTGGCGCTGCTCGAGCGCGCGATGACCAATTCGGCGGCGCGTCTGGAAGTCGGCCGGGCGCAATACGCGACTGATGTGCACGCCCGACGGCGGCACTATCGACGACCTGATCGTCTACCGGCTCGCGCGACACGCGCTACATGCTGTGCGTCAACGCCTCCAACATCGCGGTCGATCGCGAATGGTTGCGCGAAGGGCTGCTCGAACTGGGCGCGAACGACGCCGGCTTTCGCGACCTCAGTGACGAGACCGGGTTGGTCGCGGTGCAGGGCCCGCAGGCGCAGGCGATTTTGCAGCCGCTTTGCCGCGTGCCGCTTAGCGGGATGCGCCGCTTCGCGGTGATCGAAGCGGAAGTCGCGGGCCTCCGATGCGTCGTCGCGCGCACCGGTTACACCGGCGAGGACGGCTTCGAGCTTTTCACCGCGGCCGTCGACGCCGAGACGCTTTTCAGCGCGATCCTCGAAGCCGGCGGGTCGGCCGGAGTGATGCCCTGCGGGCTGGGTGCGCGCGACACGCTCCGGATGGAAGCGGGGCTGCCGCTTTATGGCCACGAGCTTGACCGCGCGACCTCGCCGCTGGAGGCGGGGCTCGATACGTTCGTGAAGCTCGGGCGCGAGTTCGTGGGCGCCGCGGCGCTCGCCGCGCAGCAGCGCGACGGGCTCAAGCGGCGGCTGGTTGGAATCCGCACCGAGGACGGGCGCAGCGTGGCTCGCCAGGGTTACAAGCTTTTTGTGGGCGAGCGCGAGGTTGGCGTGATGACCAGCGGAACTTTCGCGCCGAGTTTCAAGCGGCCGCTGGGGATGGCGTATCTGGCGGCAGCGGCAGGAGCGCTCGAGTCGGTTGAAGTGGAGATTCGCAATCGCCGGGTCGCTGCCGCGGTGACGGGGTTGCCATTTTACCGCCGCGGCAAATCCAATACTTAGTCGAATACTAATCTATGGCGAAAGTTCTGCCCAGTATGAAGCGACGACGATATACGACGGAGAACGTAATCAATTGATGAGATTCTTTGCTCACACCGAGAGCGACGTCCGCGCGATGCTCGACCGGATCGGCGCGCGCGGACTCGACGATTTGATCGCGCACGTGCCGGCCAGTCTGCGCGCCAGCGCAACTATCGGCCTGGCCCCGGGAAAGAACGAGGCCGAAATCGCCGCCGAGCTTGGCGCGCTGGCCGCGCGCAACACCGGCGCCACCGCCTTTGCGAGCTTCCTCGGCTTCGGCGCCTACCGCCATCACGTGCCGGCCGCCGTGCGCGCGGTAACCGCCCGCGCCGAATTCGCCACCAGCTATACCCCGTATCAGCCCGAGGCGAGCCAGGGCACCACCGAGGCCATCTTCGAATTCCAGACCATGATTACCCAGCTCACCGGCCTGGAGGTTGCCAACGCCAGCATGTACGACGGCGCTTCGGCCACGGCCGAGGCTGTTCTGATGGCGCATCGCGTGACGCCCAAGCGCACGCGGGTCGCTCTTTCGCGCGCGCTATGGCCCGACTATCGCGACACGGTGCGCACTTACCTGAGCGCGTTGGAGCATCTCGAACTGGTCGAGGTGCCGTTCGATCCGCAAAGCGGCGCGGTCGATATCGCCGCGCTGGAGCGCCTTGCCGACGATCGGCTGCTGTGCGCCGTTATCGGCTATCCCAACGCGTTCGGAATCGTCGAGCCGCTGGGCGAGGCCGCCGCCCTCGCCCAACGCGCGGGCGCGATTGCGATCTCGGTAACGGCCGAGCCGCTGGCGCTGGGTCTTTTGAAATCGCCCGGCGAACTCGGCGTCGACGTCGCGGTTGGCGAAGGACAAAGTTTCGGCCTCGCGCCGCAGTTCGGCGGTCCCGGAGTTGGCTTCATGGCGGCCCGGATGGCGCACTTGCGCCAGATGCCCGGGCGGCTGGTGGGCGAGACGCACGACCGTTTCGGGCGGCGCGCGTGGTGTCTGACCCTGGCTACGCGCGAGCAGCATATCCGGCGCGAGCGCGCGACCTCGAACATCTGCACCAACCATTCGCTGTGCGCGCTCGCGGCCACGGTGTACCTGGCGATGATGGGGCGGCGGGGGTTGCGCGAACTGGCCTCGCGCAACGTCGAGCTGGCGCATCGCGCCGCCGCGGCGCTCGCGTCCGCCGGAATAGGCGCGCGCTTCGGCGCGCCTTTCTTCAACGAGTTCGTGGTGAACGCTGGCGACGCGGCGGCGGCGCTCGCGCGCGCGGAGCGTGCGGGAATCCTGGGCGGCATCGCGCTCGGCGGCTATTGGCCGGAGCTTGACGATGCGTTGCTGGTCAGCGTCACCGAGATGAATACTCAGTCCGAATTCGAGCGGCTCGCCAGCGCGCTTGCGCGGGACAATAGTTGATGGGAGGGGAGGATAAGATGGCGACGGCGGGCAACATCGCGCGCGACCTCGAAGAGACACAAACGCAGCCGGCCGCGCCGGCAGCGCCGAACCCATCGGACGTGCACGGCGTTGCGCTGCTGTTCGAAGATTCGGCGGCTGGACGATCCGGCGCGGACGTGAGCGCGCGCGCCGCCGGCGAACCCGGCGCGGCCGCGATTTTGGGCCCGGCGCTTTGCCGCGCCGACATCCCCGGCTTTCCGGAACTCAGCGAGCCGCAGGTGATGCGCCATTTTCTGCGCCTTTCGCAGCTCAACTTCGGGCAGGCGCTCCAGTTCTATCCGCTTGGCTCGTGCACGATGAAGTACAATCCCGTGCTCAACGACGAGATGGCGGCGCTCGCCGGCTTTGCCGCGCTCCATCCGCTGACCCCGGCGCATCTGGCCGCGGGCGCACTCGAACTGATGGCGTGGCTGGAAGCGGCGCTCGCCGAGATAACCGGGATGGACGCCGTGTCGCTCCATCCGGCGGCCGGCGCGCAGGGCGAGCTAACCGGGCTGCTGATGATGCGCGCGTACCATCGCAAGCGCGGCGCGGCGCGTCACAAGGTGATAATCCCCGACACCGCGCATGGCACCAATCCGGCGAGCTGTACGCTGGCCGGGTTCGAGGTGGTGGTTGCCAAGTCGAATCGGCGCGGCTTTTTGGAGGCGGCCGAGATACGCCGGCTCGCCAGCGACGACGTCGCGGCGCTGATGGTGACCAATCCCAACACGCTCGGAATTTTCGAGCCCGAGCTTGCCGCGATCGCCGACGTGCTGCACGAGCGCGGCGCACTGCTTTATCTCGACGGCGCCAACATGAACGCGCTGATGGGCGTCGCCAAGCCGGGCCACATGGGCGCCGACGTCGTGCAGCTAAACCTGCACAAGACCTTTTCGACCCCGCACGGTGGCGGCGGCCCGGGCGCGGGCCCGGTCGCGGTCAAGAAACATCTCGAACCATTCCTGCCGCTGCCGCGTCTTCGCAAAGACGGCGAGGCCTGGCGCTTTGACTACGAGCGTCCCGATTCGATCGGGCGGCTGCGTGCGTTTCACGGCAATTTCGGGATGCTGGTGCGGGCCTCAGCGTACATCCTCGCGCTCGGCGGCAACGGACTGACCGAGGCCAGCCGCTTCGCGATCCTGGCCGCCAACTATGTGCGCAAGCGCCTGGAGCCGCATTTTCCGAGCGCGACCACGGAGCCGTCGATGCACGAGTGCGTGCTGACGCACGATCTCGAAAAGCGCGCCGGCGTGAACACGCTCGATATCGCCAAACGCCTGCTGGATTTCGGCATCCATCCCCCGACGATCTATTTCCCGCTGGTAGTGCATGGCGCGCTGATGATCGAGCCGACCGAGACCGAGACCCGCGAGACGCTCGACACTTTTGTCGACGCGATGGAGAAGATTCACGCGGAGGCGCTGAGCAATCCCGAGATGGTGCGCACTGCGCCGCATACGCTTAGGCTTTCGCGCGTGGACGAGGCGCACGCCGCGCGCCGCCCGGTGCTGCGCTGGCAGCCGGAAAATAAGGAAAATAGCAAAGACAAGTAGCCGCGGCCGCCCGCCTTTCGCGGCGGCGATTCTGTGTCGGCAAGCCCGAGCGCGCGCGCAATCTTTGAGCCTTGTGTAGAACATCCCGCGAATGCGCTGCGCACCTGAATTTTAGAGCTTGGTATCCGGCCTTTCGCCGCGATTAGCATTATTTGTTCTTCCGATAACCAAACGCTTCCCAGTCTCGATGGCGCGGCCTGCCGCTGAGCATAGAGTGTTCTCAGTAGGGGAGCGCATTTTTATGCTTACAAGACAGTTGCCGCCGAACTTTGTCCTGGCAATCGTGATCTTCGTCCTGGCACTCGGAGGACTGGCTCTGCTCGGTTGCGGAAACCAAACGCAGGTCTCGGGCAGTGCGACGCAGGCTTCCAACCAGACCTTGAGCAGGATCGATTCGGTCAGCGATGCGAGCGATGCCGCGGTGGCGCCCGGATCCTCTACGACCGCCGATACGTCCTCAGCCAGCCTGCAAAGGCATGCCGCGCAGTTTGTGCTGTCTAATCCACGGCAACGTGTTTTATCATCCGGATTTCCCGTGAGCGCCTACTGACTCACTTCGCGTGGCTCTGACACTTGCACAGGTTATCAGCGAGCACGGCTCCCGCTAACTCAAATGGCTAGCTAATTGCCAGGGTTTTGGCGCGGGCGTAGTCCTCGGGCGTGTTGATATTGAAGCAGCTAAGCGCGTCGGCATCGGCGCGGCGATATGCGGCCTCCGAAACGATGCGCGCGTTCACCGCGCTCGCGACGGTGCTCAGGCGATGCTCGCCGCGCGCGAGCATCGCCTCCAGCGCGCCGGCGCATTGCCGGCGATACGCCGCATGCAGCGGCTGTAGCCGTTGATCGACTTGAGGAATCGCCGCGTCGTCGCGCTCCCCTATCAACGAGACCAGCCACGATGCGACTTCCGAACGCAGCATCGGCAAATCGCACGAGCAGGCGAACGCAAGCTCGTGACGCGCCGCCCGCAGTCCGCGCGCGAGCGCGCCGACCGGGCCTCGGTAAGCATGCTCGTCGTGCACGATCGTGACCGCGCCGAGTGCGGGGAGCTCGGTCGCTTCCGATTCGGGCGCTACGACCACGACGATGTCGTCGAAGGCGCGCGCGAGCTCGATGACGGTTCGTTCGATTAGCGTGATGCCGCCCAAAAGGAGCGTTGCCTTGGGCTCTCCCATCCGCGCACTGCGGCCGCCCGCCAGGATGATCGCGCTGGCGGATTTGACGATAGTGCTATCGCGGCGATCGCTCATATCGCAAGCTTAGCAGACCGTCCCCATGAGCCGGTTGTGCAAAGTTCTTTTGCACAACGGAAGCGTCAGCTCAAATCATTTTGCCGCAAGCGGCGCGGCTCGTTATTGTCGTTCGCACGTGGCAATCAAGAACTCACCGCTGATCGCGCAGTACCTCAGCGTCAAGCAGAAGGTGCCCGACGCGATCCTGTTCTTTCGCCTCGGCGACTTCTACGAGATGCTGTTCGAAGACGCCGAGGTTGGCGCACGCGTGCTCGACATCCAGCTCACCTCGCGCTCTAAAGACGGCGTGCCGTTGTGCGGTGTTCCGTATCATGCCGCCGAACCCTATATCGCCAAGCTGCTCAAGGCCGGATTGAAGGTCGCGATCTGCGAGCAGACGCAGCCCGAGCCTCGCTCGCGTGTCAGCACCGCCGCCGGCCAGCTTCCGGGGCCGGACGCGCCGTTTCAATTGACCCCGCAGCGCGGCCTGATGCCGCGGCAGATCGTGCGCGTGATCACGCCGGGCACGGTGGGCGAAGAGACCGTGCTCGCGGCACTCGAAAAGAGTTTTCTGCTCGCGCTTTGCGTGGACGGCGCCGGCGCGAACGGTTTCGTGCTGGCGGCGCTCGACGTTTCGACCGGAGAATTTCTCGCGACTCGAATCGCCGGAACATCCGCAGTGCGCGAGGAGATTGCGCGAATCGCGCCGCGCGAAATTATCGCACCCAAGGGCGACACCGCGCTCGCCGCGCTGCTCGAAGGCGTCGACTCCCCGGTTACCTGGCTCGAAGGCTCGGCCTTCGCCCCCGGACGTCCGCGCGAGGCTTTGGCCGCGCGCTTCGGGGCCGAAGCGGCCGCCGCGCTCGGCGAGGCGCTCGGTATCGCGGCCGGTGCCGCGCTGGTCTATGTCGAAGAAACCTTCGGACGCGAGCTGGCGCATCTGCGCCCGCCGCATCTTTATCGCGCCGCCGAGTACATGCTGGTCGACGAGGTCAGCCGGCGCCATCTGGAACTGGTGATTTCCTCCGATGGCACGCGCCGCGGCTCGCTGCTCTCGGTACTGGACGAGACGCTGACGCCGGTCGGCGCGCGCGCGTTGCAGAACTGGATCGTCTATCCGCTGCTCGACCTCGACGCTATTTGCGCGCGTCACGACGCGGTCGAAGAGCTGTTCGAAACCGATCTCGGCGGCGAAGTCGCCGACGCGCTCAGGCGGATTGGCGACCTCGAGCGGCTGGCGGGCCGCATCGGAAGCCTGCGCGCCTCCCCGCGCGATTGCCTCAAGCTGGAGCAGGCGCTGCGGGCGGTCGAGGCGTTGCGGGGTGCGCTCCAGCGATGCCAGAGCGCGCTCATCCGTGAGCTTGCCGCACGGCTGGTGCCGATGCCCGAACTCGCCGCGCGGATCGACGCGACGATCGGCGACGAGCCGCCGGTCAATCCGCGCGACGGCAACGTGATTCGCAGCGGGCTTCGCCCGGAGGTCGACGAGTTGCGCGCGCTCGCCTCCGACGCGCGCGGCGTGATCGCACGCCTGGAAGCGGACGAGCGCGCGCGCAGCAACATCCCCTCGCTCAAGGTCCGCTATAACCAGGTCTTCGGCTACTACATCGAGGTGACCAAACCCAATCTCGACCGGGTGCCCGCGGACTACGAACGCAAGCAGACGCTGATCGGCGCGGAACGCTTCACCACTCCCGCGCTCAAGGATCTTGAACGCAAAATTCTCGGCGCCGAGTCGGGACTGAAGGAACTCGAGCTCAGGCTCTTCACCACGCTCCTGCGCGACCTCGCGATGCATGCCGGTCCGATCCTCGCGACGGCGGCCGCGGTCGGCGAGTTCGACGCGCTGCTGGCGCTGGCGGCGGTGGCGCGCCGACGCGGGTACGTGCGGCCGCGAATGAACTCGGAGTTGGCGCTCTCGGTTCGCGACGGACGCCATCCGGTGTTCGAGGCCGCGATGCGCGCGGGCGAATTCGTGCCCAACGATCTCGAGACCGATCCCGACGAGCGTCAGCTTCTGCTCATCACCGGGCCCAACATGGCCGGCAAGTCAACCTACCTGCGCCAGGTGGCGCTGATCGTGATCATGGCGCAGATGGGGAGCTTCGTACCCGCGACCGAGGCGGCGCTGGGGCTGGTCGACCGCGTGCTGACCCGCATCGGCGCGCGCGACGATCTGCGCCGCGGCGAGTCCACCTTCATGGTCGAGATGCGCGAGACCTCGCGCCTGCTGATGGGCCTCGACCAGCGCAGCCTCCTGCTGCTCGACGAGGTCGGCCGCGGCACCAGCACTTTCGACGGGCTTGCGATCGCCTGGGCGCTGGCCGAGCATCTACACGACAACACTCGCGCCAAGGTGCTTTTCGCCACCCATTTCCATGAACTTACCGATCTTGCGCGCGAGCGACGCCGCGTGAAGAATCTCAGCATGGCGGTGCGGGAGTGGAACGGCGAGGTGGTTTTCTTAAGACGCGTAATCGAGCAGCCGGCCAGCCGCAGCTACGGAATCGAAGTCGCGCGGCTTGCGGGACTCCCGGAAACCGTAATCGCGCGCGCGCGCCAAATCCTGGTCAATCTCGAGCTGGGCGAGTTGGACGAAGCGGGGCAGGCGCGCCTGGCGCATCGCCCCGACACGCAAGGCGGCCTCGGCCAGCTTGGACTCTTCACGCCGGCCGAGCGGCGCGTAATCGATGAATTGAGGACGCTCGAAATCGAACGCCTGACGCCGATCGAGGCGCTCAACGCGCTGGCGCGTGCGCTCGATCGGCTCAAGCCAGGCGGCGATCAGTAATTGTAGTCACTAGGCGTATCGGCACTCGCCGGTCGAACGGCAGCGGGGTGGCGGATTGCGGAGCGTTTCGCGTTGGACGCGCGGTTGGATGCGGAGGATAGCGGCGCTTGCCGCCGCCGCCCTCGCCGCGCTCGGATTGACCGCGGCGAGCGCGGGAGCCGCCGTGATCGTCAGCGCCGCGTCCGTTCAGCGCGGCGCGATCGTCGAGCTGCACTTCGGATTGCGCGGCAAGGGCCTTAGCTGGGCGCTCAGCGCTCATGGCGACGAGTTGTGGCTCGATCTTGCGAATACCCGAATCGAGCTTCCGCCCCGTCCGCTCTACGGCCGCGAAAGCGCGCCGGTCCTTGCCGTGCGCGCGATCGGCACCGGCGGGACGCGATCGCGCCTGGTGATTCGCGTCGCGGGCAAGACTGACTACGCAGTGGGCAAACTGCCGCACGAGTTGCTGATTCGCCTCGCGCCGGCGGGCCAGGCGCCCGACCTGGCCGCGCCGGTGCTGGTGCGCGTCGAGCGCCGCGGCGAGCGAGCGGCGGCAGTGCCGCCGCTCGCCGCGGCGCTGCCGCCCGTCGCCGCGGGCGTCGCGCCGCCGACGGCGGCGCGCCGCCCGCAGGCGCCGGCGCTGCCGTCAGCCCTGGCTCCGCCGCCGCCGCCGCCCGCCGCAATTGCGGCGGGCAGCGGCGGCGCGGCGCAGATGGCGGCGCTGCATCCGGCCGCCCCGTCGGGGCGGGCGGATGCGGCGCCGCGGGGCGGAGCCGCGATGCTCGCGGCTCCCGCGCGGCAGCTCGTGGTCGTGATCGACCCCGGCCACGGCGGTTACGACTCCGGCACCCAGGCCGGCGCGCCGCTGCTGGAGAAGGACCTCGCATTGCAAATCGCACTGCGGCTACAGGGCGAGCTCGAGCATAGCGGCGTCCACGCAATACTCACTCGCACGGGTGACTATTTCGTCACGCTCGCGGACCGCACGGCGTTTGCCAATAAGGCCGGCGCCGACTTGTTCATCTCGATTCATCTCAACTCGAGCCCCGACGCGGCGACGACTGGAATTGAGACTTATTACCTGGATAACACCACGGATCGGGCGACGATGCGGATCGCGGCAATGGAGAACGCAAGCGCAGGCGCCTATGGCACCGCGGCGGGGGGCGACCTAAACTACATCCTGAGCGATATGCGCCAGCAATATAAGGCCAACGAATCGGTTGCGCTCGCCTCGATGATCGAGGCCGAGATCGCGGCCGACCTCAACGCGTCATTGGGAGCGCAGGTGAGCGCGCTCGGCGCGATGCGCGGTCCGTTTTACGTGCTGGTGGGCGCGCGGATGCCGGCGGTGCTGGTCGAGTGCGGCTTTCTCTCCAATCGGGACGAGGCCGCGCGTCTCGCGTCCGCGCAGTACCAGCAGGTGCTGGCGCAGGGTATCGCCGAAGCGGTGGTCCACTATTTCAACGCCGATGCGGCAGTGGGCAACCTGTGAGCGAAGCGCCGGGTTCAGTGGCAAGCGAGGGCACGCTCGACGCCTCGTCCACGGTTGCGCGCGACGAGAATTCGCTCTACAGCGAGTTCCTCGACGGCGAGCGGCCCGGACAGGCCACGCGCGCCTGGCTCGACGCGGTGCGCGAGGAACTGGCGCGGCGCCATTTCTCCGGCGCAGGCGGAATGGAGATCGTGCGCGAGTACACCGGATGCGTCGACCGGGTAGTGCGCGCGCTCTATCGCTACGCCGACCACCATCATTCGCGCCGCTTCTCACGCTTGAACCAGCGCCTGGCGGTGATCGCGCGGGGCGGCTACGGCCGCGGCGAACTCAATCCGCAGTCCGATATCGATCTCTTATTCCTGCACGACTACAAACCCGGCCCTTACGCCGAAGTCGTGACCGAAATAATTCTGCACGCGCTATGGGACGCCGGCCTTACGGTCGGCCAGGCGGTGCGCAACGTGCGCGAATCGGTGCGCGCGGCCAACGACGATCTGAAGGAGAAGACCGCGATCCTCGACGTCCGTTTTCTCGCGGGTGAGGAGAAGCTGTGGGCGGCCCTTGACTCGGCGCTGATCGACGAGGTTCTCAACCGCAACCAACAGAAGTTTTTCCAGGCCAAGCTCGAGGAAAGCCGCGACCGCCATCGCCGCTACGGCGACTCGATCTATCTGCTCGAGCCGCAACTCAAGGAGGGCGAGGGCGGCCTGCGCGATCTCCACACGGCGCTGTGGCTGGCCAAGGTCAAGTACAAGGTGCGCTCGCTGCCCGAGCTGGTGCAAAAGGCGATCATCAGCGAGGCCGAGCTCGAGGAAGTATTGCGCGCGCAGGATTTTCTTTACCGCGTGCGCAATTCGCTGCACTTCCTGAGTGGGCGCCACTTCGACCAGCTCACGTTCGAATACCAGGAGCGGATCGCTCCGCTGCTGGGCTTTACCCCCGCCACCACCGCCGACGCTTCGGACAGCGCGTCTTCCGCGCTGATGCGCTTCTACTACGCGCAGGCCGCGGCCATCCATCGCTTCTCCGAGGGGCTGATTGCGCGCGTCACCGAGGATCCCGCCGTCGGGCGCTTCATGCGGCGCATCGGCGGGCGCCTGATTCGTCCCGGAGTGCTGATTCAGGGCCACCTGCTCGCCATCGCCGAGAAGGAATTCTTCACCCGCGCGCCGATCAATCTGCTGACCATTTTCGCCGATTGCCAGGCGCACGGCGTGGAGCTTTCGGGCAGCGCCTACCAGCAGGTGCGCGATAGCCTGGGGCTAATCGACGACGTCTTTCGCTGCGATCCGCGCACCGGGATGGCGCTGATGGGAATCCTATCGGGGCGCCAGCGCGTGGCCGAGACGCTGGAGGCGATGCATCGCGCCGGCGTGCTGGGGGCGGTGATTCCCGAGTTCGGCAATCTCTACGCGCGCGTGCTGCACGACCTCTACCACATCTACACGGTCGACCGGCATTCGCTCGCCGCGGTGCGCGAGCTCGAACGGCTGCGCGCGGGCGATTTCAAGGACAGCAATCCGCTGCTGACCGAAGTCGCGCGCGAGGTCACCGCGCTGCCGTTCATTTTTCTCGCCCTGGTCCTGCACGATATCGGCAAGGGCCACGGCCATGATCATCACGAACGCGGCGCGCTGCTAACGGCCGAGGTCTCGCGGCGCCTGGGACTCGATGGCGAGGAGACCGACCTGGTGGTGTTCCTGGTGCGCAACCATCTGATGATGTCGCAGGTGGCGCAAAAGGGCGACGTCGACGACGTGCGCACGGTCGAGGAGTTCGCGCGCACGGTCGGCTCGATCGACCGGCTGAAGGCGCTCTACCTGATGACCTTCGCCGACATGCGCGCGGTGGCGCCCAATGTCTACAACAACTGGCGCGACATGCTGCTGAGCGATCTCTATATGCGCGCGCTCAAAATTCTGGAGCAGGGCGATCGCGAGGCGGTCGATCCGGAGCGCCGGCTCGCCCTGGTCAAAGCCGCGATGCGCGAGCGGCTTGCGCCCCTGGGCGCGGCGCCCCAGGAGCTCGCGACGTTTCTCGACCTGATGCCCGAGCGCTACTTCCTCACCGTTCCTGAAGCCGACATCCCGACGCACTTCGAGCTGATGCACGCGTTGGGCGAGCGGGCTTTGGTCTGCCGCCATCGGCATTATCCCGAGCTCGAGTTCAGCGAATTTATCGTGGTCACGCGCGATCAGCCGGGCCTGTTCTCGAAAATCGCCGGCGTGCTGACCGCCAACAATCTCAACATCCTTTCCGCGCGCATCACGACCCGCGCCGACGACGTCGCGCTTGACGTCTTCCGCGTCTCGCACGGCGCCGGGGGGATGGCGATGGAAGAGGAGCGATGGCTGCGCGTCGAGCGCGACCTCGAGGCCGTGCTGGCCGGCCAGCGCGACCTCGAGGCGATGGTGGCCGAGGCGCAGCGCGCGCGGGTGGCGGGGCGCAAGTTCGTGCGCCGCGTGGCGACCGAAATCACCGTCGACAACCGCAGCTCCGAGCAATACACGGTGGTCGACGTCTTCACCCAGGATCGGGTCGGATTGCTGTTCGCGATCACGCATACGCTGTTCAAGCTCGGGATGGTGATCCATCTCGCGCGCATTTCGACCAACGCCGACCAGGCGCTCGACGTTTTTTACATCAGCGACGCGAGCGGCGGAAAAGTCGTCGAGCTCGACGCGATGCGCCGGTTGCGTGCGGCGCTGGTCGAGCGGCTCGACGACGTCCCGGCGCAGAACGGAGCGGCGTGAAACCCGGGCTCAGGCGCAGACCGGCGTCGCGCGCGGATCGCTCAGCGCCGCAATGGGATCGGGACTGGGACCAGATAATCGAGCGCCATCTCGACCGCCTGCGAGTCGAGCGCGGGCTCGGCAACAACTCGGTGCAGGCCTACGCGCGCGATCTGCGCGAGTTTCAGCAACACTGCCGAGACCATCAGGTCGAACCCGCGGCGCTTAAGGCGCGCACTGTCAGCGGCTATCTGGAGGCGATGGGGCGGCGCGGGATGTCGGTGGCGAGCCAGCGGCGCCATCTGGCGAGTATCCGCGGGCTTGCGCGTGAGATGGTCGAGCAGAAGATCGTCGAGTTCGACCCGGCCGCCGCGGTCAAGCTGCGGCCGCATCCGCGGGCGCTCCCGCGCACGCTTGGCCGGCGCGATCTCGAGATGCTGCTCGACGCGATCGACACAAAAATTCTTCGCGGCAAGCGCGACCGCGCGATGCTCGAACTCGCTTACGGATGCGGCCTGCGGGTCTCGGAACTGGTCGGCCTCGGGGCGGGCCAGGTCAATCTCGCCGAGCGCATCGTGGTCGTGCTGGGCAAGGGCGGCAAGGAGCGGATCGTGCCGATCGGATCGGCCGCGGTGCGTGCGCTCAAGAGCTATCTCGCCGCGCGCGAAGAGGAGCCGCGCAAGAAAACGCGCGCGATGCGCCCGTCGCCGGCCTTATTCAGCAGCCGGCTGGGGCGTGCGATGACCCGGCAGGGGTTTTTCAAGGCGCTCAAGGGATGGACCGTCGCGGAGCCGCGCCTGTCATGGGTCAGTCCGCATACGCTGCGCCACTGCTTCGCCACCCATCTGCTGGAAGGCGGCGCCGATTTGCGCGCGGTGCAGGAGATGCTCGGGCACAGCGACATCTCGACCACCCAGATTTACACCCATCTGTCCAAGAGCCATCTGCGCAAAGTCCATCGCACGTTTCATCCACGCGCCGCGCGCGCCGAGAGGTCCTGAAGAGTTCCTGAAGGCGATCCGAAAAGGCGAGACCCAGCTTGTCCAACCTCAGCGAATTCATCGTCACGCTCTCGATTTGGGCGGTGCCCACCGTGTTCGCGATCGTGCTGCACGAGGTGATGCATGGTTATGTCGCGAGTATGTTGGGCGACGACACCGCGGCGCGCGCCGGGCGGCTCACGCTCAATCCGCTGAGCCACGTCGATCCGATCGGCACCGTCATCATGCCCGCACTGCTGCTGTTTCTGCATCTTCCGGTTTTCGGCTACGCCAAGCCGGTGCCGGTCGACTTCCGCCGGCTAAACCCGCCGCGCGCCGGGATGATCGCGGTTGCGGCGGCGGGCCCGCTCACCAACCTGGCGCTGGCAGTCGCGAGCGCCTTTGCCGCCCGGATGCTCGCGCCGTACGTCAACGCGCCGTGGGGAGAGACGGTGGCGCTGCCGATCGTCTACATGATGCAGGCCTCGGTGATGATCAACGTATTGCTCGCGGTCTTTAACCTGCTGCCGCTGCTGCCGCTCGACGGCGGCCGGGTGTTGGCGGGCCTTTTGCCGCAGCGCGCGGCGCGCGCGTTCGCGCGTCTTGAACCGTACGGACTTCTGATATTATTCGCGTTGTTGTATACGAACGCGGTGGACGTGGTTATCAATCCGTTGATCAACGCGATCGCGCGGGTGCTGCTGTGAGCGACGGTTCGCAGGACGCGGCGGAACGCGCCGAGGCGGCCGCGGGGCCGCGCTTTCGGCTCCCGATTTACGAGGGGCCGCTCGATCTGCTGCTTCATCTGATCAAGCGCGCCGAACTCGACGCGCGCGACGTCACCGCCAGCGTCATCACCGAGCAATACCTCGCCTATCTCGAACTGCTCGACTCGCTCAACCTCGACGTGGCCGGCGAGTACCTGGTGATGGCGGCGACGCTGCTGCTGATCAAGTCGTTCTCGATGCTGCCGCATGCGGGGACCGAGGAGCTGGAGGAGGCCGAAGAGCTCAAGCGCGACCTCGTCGCGCGGCTGCTCGAGTACCAGCGCTATCGCGAGGCGGCGGAGAAACTCGGCGCGCGCGCGCTTTTGGGCCGCGACGTGTTTGCCGCCCCCGGCGAGAAGCTGCCCGAGGAAGCGCCCGAGGAGGACGGCGGAGCGCCGCGGCTTAACGTGTCGCTGTTCGACCTGGTCGAGGCGATGGCGGCGGTGCTGAAGCGGCTGACCGACACGGCGCCGCGCGCGATCGCGCTGCGCGACATCCCGGTCGCCGAATGTATCCCGCGAATCATGACCGCGCTCGAACAAGGTGGGGGCCGAGTGGAGTTCGCGGCGCTGTTCGAGAATTTTCACGATCTGAACGATCGCCCGGTGGTGATCGCGACCTTCATGGCGCTGCTCGAGCTTATCCGCCAGGGCAGGGTGCGGGCGCGCCAGGAGCATCGCTACGGCCCGATCCTGCTCGAGCGGCGCGAGCAGGCGGCGGCCGCCGGCGAAACGCCGCCGCCGGCGCCCGCCGGCGGCGAGCAGCAGTGAACGGGCATCAGCAAATGGCGTTCGCGACGAGCCGCGGCTGAGCGGCCGCGCGGCGGGGACGGGATGGAAGAGGAACGGCTCAAGGCGATTTTGGAAAGCCTGTTGTTTGCGGCGGGCGAGCCGGTCCCGCTCGCCCGGCTGGCGGCGGTGCTCGACAACGTTGGGCGCGACCAGATCAAAAAAGCGCTGGGCGAGATGATCCTGGGATACAGCGCGGGCGCGCGCGGCGTGATGCTCGAAGAGGTCGCGGGCGGTTACCAGTTGCGCACGCCCAAGGAGCACGCGCTTTATGTGCGCAAGCTGCTCGCCGCCAAGCCGCCGCGGCTTAGCCGCCCGCTGTTGGAGACGCTCGCGATCATCGCCTACCGCCAGCCGGTAACCCGTCCCGAGATCGAGCAGTTGCGCGGCGTCGATTCGGGCGGCGTGCTCGAGACCCTGCTCGAACGCCGGCTGGTGCGTATCGCCGGGCGCAAGGAAGCGCCCGGGCGCCCGATCATGTACGCGACCTCGGCGGAGTTCCTCGAGGTCTTTGGATTGCGCGACCTCGACGGTCTGCCCGACCTCGAAGAATTCAAGGCGCTGGAGGAGCGCGCCGCGCAGGAAGCGTCCGATGCGGAGCAAGGATCCTCCGCGCAGCAGGAATTCGCACTGCCCGCGCGGGAAGGCTCGGGCGGGGATACGCCGCCCGAGCCTTCCCGCGGCGCGGAAGAATCGGCGCCGCTGCCCGGCGCCGAAGCCGCCGAAGCCGAGGACAAGGCGGCGCAGTCAGGCGACGCGCCCTGCGCGTCGCCTGACTGCGCGCCGACTCGCGACGACGAGCCGCAGTAGGCGGGACGAAATTTTCCGTTGTTTGAACTCCCTCCCCCCGTGTTTTGACACGGGGGAGGGGTCAGAAAGACGCTTTCATGCGGGACTAGTCGATCGAATCGCCGCTACCGCTGCCCGGCTCGCCCACGCCGGCCGGTTGCTGCTCCTCGGGCGTGAACGTGACCAGCAGGCGCGGTGGAGCGTTGAGCGGCACTACCGCGAAGCGCGACACCGGTGAAGTATTCACGGTCACCGTCGTGCCCTCGGCGTCGGCCTGAATATCGCAGTCGTGGAAGATCGAGCGGTCGAAGGTCATGTGAGTCGCAAGCCCGTGGGCCGGCTTGGTCTCTTTCAGATGGATCGTCAGGGTCGACGAACTCGAGCCGCCCTGGAGCTGGTTGTCGAAGGCGACCGGACCAGTCAGATCGAGGATTACCGACAGCGGCGGGTCGGCCGAGGAGAGTCTGACCCTGTTCAGCGTGGCAGGGCCGGTCCGTTCCGTGGCTTTGATCGCGCCGATTGCGCCTTCGGAAGCGGCGGCGCCCGCAGCGGCCGGGCCGCGCGATATGGAACTGCGGGGCGAAGCCGCAGATGGGCCATCGGTGGATGCGACCTGACCGCTCGAATCGGCTGGCGCCTCGGCGTCGGGCGACGCCGGTGCCGAGGGCGGCGCCTTGAGGATCGGCAGCGGTGGATACGCGTTGGAATCGGCGGAGGCCAACGCGGTTTCGTCGCCCTGGCGTACCTTCACGTCGTCGCTATCACTGAACCCGCTCTCGGTCAGCACCAGGTGCAGCGGATCCTCTTCAGTGTCGACCGGCTGATGCAATTTCTTGAGTTCGTACTTGGCCTTGCTGGCGTACATCGTACCTGGATAGTGCAGCACGACCGCGGTGAAGGCCTGGGCGGCGGAATATTTTTTGCCTTCCTTCTCCAGCGTGGTGCCGAGCTGATAGAGCGCTTCGTCGCCCACCGGGGTGTCGGGCCATTTCTGCATCAGTTCGGCCAGGCGCGATTCGGCGGCGCGGAAGTTTGCCCGTTGGTAATAGAAGTCTCCGATCAGCAGTTGATGGCGCGCGAGCATCTCGCGGCAGACGGAAATCTGCTGATGGGCCAGCGCGGCGAAGCCGGTTTCAGGATAGCGCCGTTCGATTATTTCGAACTGCTGCAGCGCCTGCTCGGTGTTGCTCTGGTCCTGGTCGGGGCGGCCGATTTGATCATAGTGCGCCATCGCCAGGTAGTACGACACCAGCTCGATCTCCTTGCTGGTCGGATGCATCTTCTCGAAGTCGCCCAGCGAAGAGATCGCCTCGGCGTAATGCTTCTGCTGGTACTCGGAAAGCCCGATCTTGAGCTCGGCGTCTTCGGCATAGGGGCTGAAGGGGTACTGGTCGATCAGTTTCTGAAAGTAGATGGCGGCGCCCTTGTAGTCGTGGGTGGCAAAAGCCTGCTGCCCCAGCGAGTAATAGTTCTGGCCGGTCGGGGTCTGCTGATGCACGGCACAGGCCGACACGCAGAGCGCGAGACAAGCCGCCAGTAGGAAAACGACACGACGCATATAAGAAACTTGGGGTCAGGTTAGACGCTGGCTGATGCCAAGGCAAGCCGCCACCGACGCGGATGACAACAGGGAGAGACTGACAAACAGTGGGAGAGTGGTAGGGACGCTACCTTAGCGCGAAGGAGGCCGAAAATACCGCCTTGCCCTGGGCCAGGTATTTCAGGCCGAAGCCCGAAGCACGCGCGCCCGGGGCGACGACTTCGACCTGGCGAAAGCCCGCGCCCGCGAGCATCGCAAACATTTCCATCGCGTAGGGCTCGACGTCGGTAGCCACGTGGACGAGCGCTCCGGGCGCCAGGACGCGCTTGAGGCGCTCGGCAAAGCCGGTGGAAAGCATCCGATGCTTCTGTTGCGAGAGCGTGAGCCAGGGGTCGGGGAAGTAGACGTGGCACGCGCTCAGGCTCCCGGCGGGCAGCATCAGGTTGACCAGCGTCCGCGCGTCCATCCGGGCCACGCGCAGGTTGTCGAGTCCGCGGCGCGCGGCGCGCAACGCCAGCACCCGTGCGACGGAGGCGGCAAGTTCGACCGCGAGAAAATCGCGCTCGGGACGCGCGGCCGCGTACTCGATAATAAAGTCGCCGCGCCCGGCGCCCAGCTCGGCCTCCAGCGGCGCGCGCCGTCCGAACAGACGTTCGGGATCGATTGCGTAAACCGGTTGGTCGTCGGCCACCAGCACGCGCGCCGCGAGCGCGCGCTTTTCCGGATCGCGCCACATGCGCGCCGCCTTGCGCAACCGTGCCATCGCAATGTTTATCTCGGGAAGACGCCCGACGATGTTGCCCGGCGCGGCCCCCTAATCGGTGCGCGCCATGAAATCCTTGATTCGCTGCACCAGCGGCGCGAGGTTGGTGTTGTCGACCAGCGCGCTCGCCATCCTGACCGGGTCGCCGAAGAAGAAGCGCTCATAGAGCACCTGGCGTCCGGCGAACGAACTGCCCGCGGCGTCCCAGGCGAGCCGGTAGAGCGCGACGCGCTCGCGCGCGCCGGCGTCGGCCTGGCCGAAGTAGCGCTCGATCTCGGGCGCGATCGGGCTTTTGAAGTCGCGCTCCGACGGCGTCGCCATCAGGCTCGAGGAGCTGTTGAGCTGGAGGATCTCGGCCAGCCGCGGATAGAGCTTCGGAAAAAGATTGCGCGCGGCGTCGAGCGGCGGGCGCGCCGGCATGTATTCGCCCCACTTATCAGGGGCCGCATCGGCCTCGGCCGCGCGCAGGCACGAGCGCATCAGCTCGGTGGTTATGATCATCTCGGCCAGCCGCTCGCGCACGTGCGGCAGGCTCATCGCATCGCTGACCTGGGCGATTCGCGCGGCCAGGCCGAGCATGAATTCGCTCTTGACCGCGTTCTTGACCGCCACCTGATGCATCATGTTGACGACGGCGCCGGTCTCGGCATAGAGCGCGTTGCAGCGCGCCATGTTGCCGCATACGAACACGCGCTCCCACGGCACCGTCACGTTCTCAAAGATGACGACACAGTCCATCTCCTCGAAACGCGAGGCGAGCGGATGGTCGAAATGCAATCGCTCGGAGTCAAACGCGTCGCGGCAGAGAAACTTGAGCCCCGGCGCGTTGCATTGCACCGCGAATGCCAGCGCGAAGGGCTTCTGGCTCGGGTCCTCCTTGAGCACGGTGGAGGGGAAGACCAGCAATTCCTCGGAGGCCGGTCCGAGTGTCGCGAGCATGCGCGCGCCGTTGACGACAATTCCGTCGCGGGTCTCTTCGACCAGGCGCAGGGCGAGGTCGGCGTCGGTCTGCCCGGCCCATCCGGCGGCGCGGCTGGCGCGCGGGTTGAGGAGAGTATGGGTGGCGCACCAGTCGTTGTGGCGCGCGGCGCGGTAATACTCGACGATATGGTCGCCGAAGCGCTTGTCGGCGGCGGCGAAGAACTCGCGCGCGGCCGCCATCGCCGCGATACTGGCGTTGAGGTAGTCGGGCGTGCGTCCGAGCATCCCGCCGCTGAACTCGGCCCAGCGCCGCATCATCGCGCCGCGCTTGCGCACGTCGTCGGCGCTTTGCGGCTGGATGAAGGAAAGGCCGGCGCGCTCGCCGCCCTCGACGCGATAGGTCATCGACTCGGGGTGTTCGATTTGCATGTCGTAGAGCGAGGCGAGCGAGCGCGTGACCGGCTTGAGCGCGGGATGAGTGGTGGGGTCGGCAACCCGCTCGCCGCCGATCCAGATTTCGCTCTTGAGCTTGCGCATCGCGCTCAAATAATTATTGCCCGAGCGCGCGCCCATCAGAGGATCTCCTGCAACTGCGGGAGCCGTTTGCGCAGCCGCTCGGCGGCGTCTTCGGGCGCCATGTAGGGCGGGCGCGCCGGCCCCATGTCGATCCCGGTCGCGACCGAGGCGGTGACCTTGGTTACCCCGAGATGGCCGAGCGCCTCCTCGCCGCCGCGCGGGAAGCATCGATTGAGCCGGCGCTGGATTTCCTGGGCGCGCATGATGTCGCCGGCGCGGTAGGCCTTGAGCAGTGCCGCGGAGGCCGGCACGGCGAAGATGTTGATGAAGCCGCCGGCCGCGCCGAGCATCAGGCCGCTCAGCAGGGCGCGGAAGGTGTTGTAGATTTCGATCCGCGAGCCGATTTGGTCGTAGAGTTCCTCGAGATGCTGGAGGTCGGTCAGGACTTCCTTCATCGCAACCACGCCGGAAATCGACGCCAGGCGCGCGGCGAACTTCGGCGTGATATTGAACTTGCTCAGCGCCGGATTGTGATAGACCACCAGCGGCAGATCGCCGGCCTCGGCGATCATCCGGTAATGGCGCTCGACCTCGGCCTCGCCGCAGCGCCAGTAGTAGGGTGGGATAACCTGCTGGGCGTCGTAGCCCATCTTTGCCGCGACCTTGGCGAAGTGCAGCGCCTCGAGCGTGGTCGCGCCCGAGGTCATCGCGGTGGCCGGCACGCCGGGACGCTTGCGGGTTTCTTCAAGTGTTACTTCAAATGCGCGCGTGCGCTCGGCTTCGCTCAGATGCAGGAACTCGCCGATACTCGGAGTGGCGACGATACCGTCGGCGCCGTTGTCGAGCGCCCATCGCACCTCCTTGCGCAACGCCTCTTCGTTGAGCTTGTAGTCCGCAGTGAATGGCGTCACCAGCATCGCATGGATTCCGTGCACGAGTTTCATTTCACTTCGCTCCTGCTGCCGGCGGCTGCGCGCCCGGGTGCGCCGGGGCTTTGGGCCGGGCGAAATAAAAAATCGCCTGGCCGGTTCCGAGCGCGGCCTCGTAGCGGCCGAATTGCTCGCCGCGCCAGTTCCACTCCTCTCCGCCGAGCGCACCCGCCATCATCAGGTAATGCGAGAAGCGGCCCTCCGGCGAACACTCGGCGCGATACTCGGGGGCCGCGCGCAGAATCTCGTCATGCCGGCCAGCTTTAAACCATTCCATCAATTTTTCGTCATACAAGCGGTTGGCCAGCGAGCTGATGTCCTCCGGCGAGGCCGAGGCGTGTTGCAAAGCGTTGTCGTAGTCCCAGAAGCGATGCGACAGGCCGCCGGCCGCGATCAGCACGACGCGCCGGTTGGAGGCCCGGATCGCGGCACCCATCGCGACGCCAAACGCGACGTCGTTGGAGATTCGCGCCGTCTGGCACACGCCCATCGACAAGACGCGACGCGTCGCGCCCGGATTAAAGTAATGCATCACATTCAGCGTCGGGTAGTGCAGCGGCAGGGTGGGGTAGCCCGACGCGATCGCGCGCAGTCCGCCTGCGCGAGCCGCTTCGGCGATCGCCGCGGCGAGTTCCGGATCGCCCGGATAATCGAAGGCGTATTCGTGGATCATTTGCGGCAGTTCTTCCGAGGTGTAGACGCCGCGCAGACGCTCCTGCGCGTTCAGCACGTACTCGAGCGTGGTAAACCAGTGCGTGTCGATCAGCACGAAGGTGTCGAACTCGAGCGCGCGCAACCGCTCGCGCGCCAGCCGCTCCATCGCGTCGTAAAAGGTGGTGACGTTCTTGCCCATGTAAGCGCGGCGCGCCTCGGGGTCGTGAATCATCAGGCGCGGCACGTGGGTGGTGAAAATTGCGGCTACGATTTCGCCCATCGCGGGTCTCCTTTGACGCGGCGGTTCATCGCGATGCCTCGTGTTCGGGATAGGTCAGGCAGACCAGCTTGGGCTCGGTCCAGAATTCCAGGCTGAAACGACCGCCCTGGCGGCCGACGCCGCTCTGTCCCGAACCGCCGAAGGGCGTGCGCAGGTCGCGCAGGAAAAAGCTGTTGACCCATACCATCCCGGTCCTGATGCGCGCGGCCACGCGCAGCGCGCGCTCCAAGTCGCGGGTCCAGAGGTAGGCCGCAAGGCCGTAGCGCGTCGCATTGGCCATCGCGGCCGCCTGCTCCTCATCCTCGAAGCGTTCGACGCTCAGCACCGGGCCGAAAATCTCTTCGCGCACCGCGCGCGCGTCGGGCCGGAGCCGATCGAGCACGGTTGGCAGGTAGTAGTAGCCGGGACGAGGACGATCGGGAATCGCGCCGCCGGCCAAAAGCTCCGCGCCGCCGGCAACGGCCTCTTTGACGAAGGAGTCGACGCGGCCGCGATGCGCGGCCGAAATGAGCGGGCCGTATTCGGTGTCGTCGTCAAGCGGGTCGCCGATTTTAAGCCGGCGCATCTCGCCGAGGACCATCGCGATGAAATCGTCGGCGATTTTCCGCTCGACCAGCAAGCGCGATCCCGCGACGCACGACTGGCCCTGGCTGCGAAAGATCGAGCGCGCGACGCCGGCGGCCGCGCGCTTTAGGTCCGCGTCGGCGAAGACCACGTTGGGCGACTTGCCGCCGAGCTCCAGGACCACGCGCTTGAGCGATTCGGCCGCCGCCGCCATCACGCGCTTGCCGGTCGCGACGCCGCCTGTAAACGCGACCCCGTCGACGCCCGGATGCGCTACCAGCGCCGCGCCCGCCGCGCCCTGGCCGGGCAGGACGTTGAGCACGCCCGGCGGAAGTCCAGCGTCGTTGGCGATCTGGCCGAGCGCGATCGCGGTCAGCGGCGCGAGTTCCGAGGGCTTGTAGATGCACGCGTTGCCGGCGGCCAGGCACGGTCCGAGGTTCCACGTGCCGAGCATCAGCGGCGAGTTCCACGGAATGATGATCGCGCCCACGCCCAGCGGCGCGCGCTCGGTCAGGCTGACCAGCTTGAGGTCGGCGCCGAGAAACTTGGCGTCGCCGTAACTCGCCTCCTGGGTCCACGCCTCCGCCGCGTTGGCGAAGAAGCGCAGGTTGCGCGCGGCGCGCGCGATATCGTGGTTGACACATTCGCTGACCGGCTTGCCAACGTCGCGGGCCTCGAGCCGCCCCAATTCGCGGGCGCGCTTTTCGATTCCGTCCGCGATACGTCCGATGATGCGGCCGCGGGCCTCGGCGCTCATCTTCGGCCATGGGCCATAGTCGGCGGCCTGGCGCGCCGCGGCGACCGCGCGCTCGACGTCCTCGGGGCCGGCGTCGGCCACCTGGGCGAGTTCGCGCTCGGTCGCGGGTTCGATATCAGTGAAGCGCCCGCCCCCGGCCGCCGCACCGTACTTGCCCCCTATGAATAGATTGGTTTCCATGCCGGCTGGTTTGTATGCGATATGCCGCTCTACATGGCGCGATACGTCAGACACAACTGAATTTCCTTGAATTCGATCCGCAAGACAACCGAGTTCGCGCTTCCCGCGAAACTGTTGCCCGATGGCCGCGTCCTGATCGCGGGCGGCGTGAACGGAACAAACGACACCAACC
Source organism: uncultured delta proteobacterium (assembly GCA_963773975.1). GTDB lineage: Bacteria > Desulfobacterota > Binatia > Binatales > Binataceae > JAKAVN01. The sequence continues at coordinate 72,415 of CAVZDJ010000011.1, read as the reverse complement.
TCCTGGCGAGCACGGAACTTTATACGCCTTAAACTGGCGGCAAATAAGCCCCGAGCGGGGTCGCCTTGACCGGCCCGCGGCTGGGCCATAACGTTAAAGCCACGATGGCCGAGTTGCCGGATATCATTCCGATATTCCCGCTCCCCAATTTCGTGCTGTTTCCCGGCGTGACAGTGCCGCTGCATATTTTCGAGCCGCGCTATCGCGAGATGGTCGCCGACGTCGCCCAGACTCACGGCACGGTCGGGATGATCATGCTCAAGGGCGACTGGGAGCGCGAGTATTACGCCTATCCCGACATCTTCACCATCGGATGCGCCGGCCGTATCAGCTCGCTGGAGAAACTTCCCGACGGCCGCTTCAACCTCCAGCTCGAAGGAATCAGCGAATTCCAGGTCACACGCGAAATTCGCTCCCATTCCTACCGGCAGGCCCAGGTCCAGTGGTGTCCGTCGGGCCGCAGGCTGCTCGGGCTGGAGCCTTCCGAGATGACCTCGCTGCGCGACCTGCTGGTCGGGTTTCTCGGCGAAAACGCCGACTCGGCCTGGCGCGGACTGGTCGAAGAGCAGGGGCTGCGCGATGCCGACCTGATCAATTTCCTGTGCTTTCATCTCGACGTCACGCCGCTGGAGAAGCAAACCCTGCTCGAGGCGCTCGACGATCGGATCGCCTGCCTGTTCGACGTGCTGACCTTCAAGATCGAAGAGCGCAAGCTCGGCCCTTCGGGTCCCCGCGGCGGCCCCGTCAACTAATCGAACCATTCGAAGGCCGCAGGCCGGCTAAGACGAACGTCGTAAGGCGCATGGCGGTGGCCTTGGCCTTCCGATGCGAGATATTTTGGGCCCGGTGGCTAGATAAGTAGCGCTTTTGCATTTTTTCCAACCCAAATTCCAAATTACCCAGGTTAACTTACCAACGGGACGTCTACATAAGGGGCAATTGTCCGGGCCCGAGCCACGCAAATTGCGAATGAAGTCCTTAGAAAATTCGAGAAATCGCGTGCTTCGGCGCGTTCTGCGCACATCAAGGACATAGCCTCGCTCTTCGGCACAACCGTTGCTCTGGCCACCGGTAAGTAACGTGCGACTGACTTGAGGCAGCCGCAGCGCAACGACGGGCGAGGGGACGATGCAACTGGAGAGCAGCGTGATCGCGGGAATAATGATTCCCGATGTTTTGACGCCGGGGCAGTATTACGACGGCATCCGTGCCGACGATTCCTGCGCCCGTCCGATCAAGCGCCTGATGCAGGCGGTGCTGGAAGATGCGATGCGCTGCTATCAGACTTGTGCGAGCTCGCGCAGCCGCGCGCAGCGGCGGCTGTTTGTCGACGCTGAAGCTTGGCTGATGGATCGCAAGGCCGACGGCCCGTTTGCCTTCGAAACCGTATGCGAGGCCCTCGGGATCGATCCGAGTTGTCTGCGCGAGGGGCTGCGCCGATGGCGTCTGCAGCAACTCGACGGGTTCAATCCGCGCCGCCTGACGCGCCGCTCACCGGTGACCCGCGTCGGCCGGATAAGCGCTCCGCTTAGGCGCCGCCGGCGTAAAGCTGCCCTGGTGGACGCAGGCGACAACGGCAGTATGGCGGCCGCCGTCAATCGCAATGGCACAGGCAACGGCCACCGCAACGGCAACGTCAGCTCCCACAGCAACGGCAACGGCGTTACGCCGCATCGCAATGGCCTCGCACACGACGGCCTCGGTTTCGGTCAGGATGGCGCAATCGAAAACGTCACTGGCAACCATCGAGGCGTGGACACCGGCTTTTCGAATCGGATCGAAGTCCAGGAGGCCGCAATCGCCTGATATCTTTTCCGCGCCAGACCAACAGTGCGCAGACCAACCAGAGCGCTAGACCAGCGGATCGCGGGAGTCGCTTAGCGCTAGCGCGCCTGCCACATGATGCGCCCGCTTTGCTCGACACGGCGCGCGCGCCCTTCCACGCGCGAGTACTCCAGGTGGGCGAGGGTCTCGAACGTCGCCGCCATCACGTGAAAAATCGGCCGCTCCTCATCGCCGAAAATTTCCTGCGCCACCTCGAAGGCGGTATGCGGCGTGCGCTTGATCAGGTCGAGCATCTCGGCTTCGCGGTAACGATGATGCTCGATTAGTTGGTTGGCGCGATGGCGATGGTCCTGGTAGACCGCGCCATGGGCCGGCAGCACCAGTTCGACCTCGAAGTTCTGCACCTTGCGCTGCGATTCGATGAAGTCGCTCAGCGGATTGCTCGGTCCCGAGGGATAAATGCCGACGTGCGGGGTGATGCGCGGCAATAGATGGTCGCCGACGATCATTACTTTTTCCTTGCGCAGGTAAATCACGCTATGGCCGGGCGCGTGGCCCGGAGTCCAGACGACCTCGAAGCGCCGCTCGCCCACCGCGATCACGTCGCCGTCATGCAGGAACGCGTCGGGCTGCGGCACGGGGTTGTACTGGTCGGTACCCATCCACGTCGGCCGCATCCCTTCGATCGGGTAGCGATCGATTGGAAAGCCGTGGCCGGTGAAAAACGCCAGCACCTCGGGGTTGGCCGATGGCGGCGGTAGATTCAGCATCCGGTTGACCCGCTCGACCTCGAGGTCGTGCAGGTAGGTGCGGGCGTGGCTCAATCCCTTGATCGTCCCTGACGCGCCGAAATGGTCGACGTGATGATGGGTGCCGAGCAGGACGGTGAGGTCTTCGAGCCTGGTCCCGGCCTGGGTGAAGGCGTCCTTGAGCGTGGCCACGCTGTCGGCGGTATTCATGCCGGTATCGACCAGCGTCCACTGACCGCCGCCGCAGTCGATCAGATAAACGTTGACGATCGTCGGCCGCATCGGCAGCGGCAAAAAGAGTTCGTAAATCCCGCGCTGTACTTCTGTGATCTTGGCTAGCATCGCTTAAGGCCTATGGGGCGGCGTCGCTTGCGCGTGACCGCAGCAATCGTCGGTCCGCTGCCGCCCGGCCAGAGCCCGGCGCTACGATCATTCTCCTCCAATCTTGCGCGCCGGCAAAATCGCCGATCGCGGGCCGGAGGTGGCGCCGGGACTGATTATTCGTGAAGCTGTTCCTTCACCTGGAAAGTCAGCTTTACCGTCACTTTCCAGCGTGACACTTTGTTCTGCGCGACCTCGGCCGCGATGTTGGTCACCTGGGCCGTGTGCACCCCGGAGATCGTGACCGCGGCGCGCGCGACCGCCAGGTCCACGGCGTGCTCGATCGACTCGGTCGAACTGCCGGTCAGTTCGATTGTCTTTTCAACCATCGGAGTTCCTCGGCCGTCGCGGCGCCACTGCGATTTGACGCGCGCGCACGCGCGGCGTTAGGGTTGAGCCCTGCGCGCTAATTACGTCACACAGGGAACGCTAAGACAAGGCAGAATCCTCTATGAGCTATGATCGTTCGGCGGTGCGGGCAGTAATCGACGCGGCACGGGCAGGCGGGCGAAACGCGCTTTCGCCTGCCGAATGCAGGGCGCTCTGCGAGGCCTGCGCCATCCCGCAGCCCAAAACCGCAACCGCGTCGTCCGCCGCCGAGGCCGGTCGCGCCGCGAGCGCCGTTGGCTTTCCGGTGGTGATGAAAATTGTCTCACCCGACATCCTGCACAAGACCGAGGCGGGAGGCGTGGTGCTCAACGTGCAGAGCGCGGCCGAGGCCGAGCGGGCCTACGAAAAGATCGTCGCCGGCGCGCGCGCGTACAAGCCCGACGCCAAGGTCGCCGGCGTCGAAATCCAGCAGATGCTCTCCGGCGGCCAGGAAGTGATCGTCGGCGCCACGGACGATCCGAGTTTCGGCAAGGTGGTCGCCTTTGGGTTGGGCGGCGTGCTGGTCGAAGTGCTCAAGGACATCACGTTCCGCCTGGCGCCGGCGAGCCGCGCGGACGCGCTTTCGATGATCGATGGGATCGCGGCGGCCGAAATTCTGGGCGGCGTGCGCGGCGCGGCCGCGGCCGACAAGGACGCGCTCGCGGCGATTATCGAAACCGTTTCGATCCTGGCCGCCGACTTTCCGGAAATCGCCGAGCTCGATCTCAACCCGATACTGGCGCGGCCCGACGGCGCAGTGGCGCTCGACGTGCGCGTGCTGCTGGATTTCACGCCGCCGCGCGAGCGCTTTCGGCCCTCGCGCGAGGAAATCCTGCGCGCGATGAACCGGATCATGCGGCCCGCGGCGATCGCGGTCATCGGCGCGTCGGCCGAGGACGGCAAGATCGGCAACTCGGTGATGAAGAACCTCATCAACGGCGGCTTCGAGGGCGAGATCTACCCGGTCCATCCCAAGCTGCCGGAAGTGATGGGGCGCAAGGCCTATCGCAGCGTCAAGGAGGTCCCGGGCGCGATCGACGTCGCGGTGTTCGCGATTCCGGCGCCGCTGGTCGCGGGCGCGCTCACGGAGTGCGGCGAGAAAAAGATTCCCGGCGCGGTGCTGATTCCGTCGGGCTTCGCCGAAACCGGCAACGTCGAGCTGCAAAGCGAGATCGTCAAAATCGGGCGGCAATACAACGTGCGCCTGATGGGCCCGAACATCTACGGCTTCTACTACTTGCCGCGCAAACTGTGCGCGACCTTCTGCACCCCCTACGACGTGCTGGGCAAGGCGGCGCTCTCCTCGCAAAGCGGCGGAGTGGGAATGGCGATCGTCGGATTCAGCCGCTCGACCCGGATGGGCGTCTCGGCGATCGTCGGATTGGGCAACAAGTCCGACCTCGACGAGGACGACCTGCTGACTTTTTTCGAGCAGGACGACGCGACCCAGGTGATCGCGATGCACGTCGAGGATCTGAAGGACGGCCGCTCGTTCGCCGAGGTCGCCCGGCGCGTCTCGCGCCAAAAGCCGGTGATCGTGCTCAAGGCCGGGCGCACCGCGCTCGGCGCGCGCGCCGCGCGCTCGCACACCGCGGCGCTGGCCGGCAACGATCGCATCTACGAGGACGTGCTGCGCCAGTCGGGCGTGGTGCGCGCCCGCGCCCTTAACGACATGCTCGAGTTTGCGCGCTGCCTCCCGATCATGGCCTCGCCCAAGGGCGAGAACGTGCTCATCATCACCGGCGCCGGCGGCTCGGGGGTGCTGCTCTCCGACGCCTGCGTCGATAACGGGCTCAAGCTGATGGAGATGCCGCCCGACCTCGACGCGGCCTTCCGCAAATTCATCCCGCCCTTCGGCGCGGCCGGCAATCCGGTCGATATCACCGGCGGCGAACCGCCCACGACTTATCGCAACACGCTTCGGCTGGGGCTGGAGGAGCCGCGCATCCACGCGCTCATCCTGGGTTACTGGCATACGATCATCACGCCGCCGCTGGTGTTCGCGAAACTCGTGACCGAGGTGGTCGAGGAGCTGCGCGCCAAGGGAATCGACAAGCCGATCGTGGCCTCGCTGGTCGGCGACGTCGAGGTCGAAGAGGCATGCCGCGTGCTGTTCGAGCACAATATTCCGGCCTATCCGTACACGACCGAGAAGCCGGTTATGGTGCTGGGGGCCAAGTATCAATGGGCGCGCGCCGCGGGCCTGGTGGGAGCTGATCGCACGCCGGCCGTCGCGACGCAGCCAGGATGAACGCTTATTTTTGCTTCTTTTCGAACTTCAACGAGGCCGAGTTCATGCAATAGCGCAACCCGGTCGGGTTCGGGCCGTCGTCGAACACGTGACCCAGATGCGCGCCGCAGCGGCTGCACGTCACCTCCGTCCGCACCATCCCGTAGCTTTTGTCCACCGCGTTTTCGACCTTGCGCTCGTCCTTGGGAGCGTAAAAGCTCGGCCATCCGCAGCCGGAATCGAACTTGGTCTGCGAGTCGAACAGCTCGTTGCCGCAGCAGACGCACAGGTACACGCCCTGGTCATGGAAATCCCAATACTGTCCGGTAAATGCGCGCTCGGTGCCTTTCTTGCGCGTGACCTCGTACTGCTCGGGAGTCAGGAGTTTTCGCCACTCCTCGTCGGTCTTTACGATCCTGTCCTCGACGATCTTGTCGGCCATGATGCTTTTCCCTCCGCGGCGATAAGTCCCATACGCCAATTTCAGCACATCGATGGGCCGCGCGTAAGTGAAAGTGAAAGTAAAAACGGCCGCGGAGGTTTCGGTCCGCAGCCGTTGGTAATCGCTAAACGGTCGAAAAATCAGTGCAACGCGGGTTGCGCGGGAGGCGAGGTCAGCGGCGCCAGCGGAGGAGGCACCACGACCGGGCCGACCGGCGTGCGTTCAATATAGGTTGGCGGCGCGGTGCTCTCACCTGCCGAAGCCGTATTGGCCGGCGGTACAGGCACGATCGGTTGCGCGTTCAGTCCGGGGTTGTATATCTCGCTGTACTCGGTGTCGCCGCTTAGGGCCGGCGCGAGCGGGGTCTTGGTCGCGAGGTAGTGCAGTGGGCGCGTCACGCCCCACTCCAATGCGTAGCCGATCGGCGCGATGACGTAGCTGAACAGCTTGAGCACCTGGCCGTCTTCGGTGTCGGTATACTCGTTGGGGTTCTGCTTGTCGTTGTACGGGCCCTGCTGCGCGAGCGCGCTTGCCGGCATCGCGAGCGCAAGGGCCAGAGCCATCCAAAGCATTGAACGCCGCATGATCGTAGTTTGTGCCCGCCATGCGGTTTATGTCAATGCTCGCGGAGCATCGCCAGTCGCGGAGCATTGCCGATCGCGGAGTATTGCTGGATAGAGGCGGCTTTTGCCGCGCCCCGCGCCACGAGAGTCAAATGCGCAACTATGCGGCCACGCCTGCGACGCGCGCGCTCACCCCGACCGGCGGGTTCCTCGACGGCTTCGCCTACTCGCTCAATCCGTACATCGGATGCGCCTTCGGCGATGGCGGCGGATGTCCGTTCTGTTACGTGCGGGCGCTCCCGGTGGCGCGGGCCCAGCCCGGTCCGTGGGGCGCGTGGGTAGTAGCCAAGTCGAACCTGCTCGAATTGCTCGCGCGCGAGCTGCGCGCGCTGGAGCAAGCGGGCAAGCTCGAGCGCGCGGCCGTCTTCATGTCGAGCGCAACCGACCCGTACCAGGGGATGGAGCGGCGGATGCGGCTTACGCGCGGCGCGCTGGAGCTGTTCGTGCTCCGGCCGCCGCGCCGCGTGCTGTTGCAGACGCGCAGTCCCATGATCGAGCGCGACCTCGACCTGCTGATGCGGCTTGGGCCGCGGCTCATCGCGTCGATCACGGTCGAGACCGACGACGAACAGGTGCGGCGCGCGCTCACTCCGACCTCGCCGTCGATCGCACGGCGGCTCGCGGCGGCGCGCCGGCTCCGCGCGGCGGGCGTGTTCGTCCAGCTCGCGGTGGCGCCGATGATGCCGAACCATCCCAAGCGCCTGGCCGAGCTTGCCGATGGCGCGGCCGACCGCGTCGTGGTCGATACCTACTTCGACGGTGACGGCTCGGGCGGCCGGCGCTCGCGCGCGCTCAGGATGGACGAGCTGTATGCGCGGTTGGGCTACGAGGGATGGTTTCGGCCGGGCGCGGAGCGCGAGCTGATGGCGGCGATGCGCGCGCGGATGGGCGCGGAGCGGGTGCTCTTCAGCCGTGAGGGCTTCAACGCGGTGTAGGAGGTTTTAGTCGCCGACATTTCCCGGCGCGCATCCACGTGTGGCATAAGGGCGAAGGCCGCAAGGCAAACTCAACGACCTCTCGCGCAAGGAGACTCTGCCGATGGATTTTGGAATTCTTTTGCCCTTTCGCAACCCGCCGCAATGGCATCGCCCGATAACCGAGGTCTACGACGAGCATCTTCAGGAAGCCGTGCTGGCGGAAGAACTCGGATACGATCACGTCTGGACCACCGAGCATCATTTCTACGACGACGCCTGGTCGCCGTCGCTGTTGCCGATTCTCTCCGCCATCGCGCAACGCACCCACCGCATCCGCCTTGGCACCTTCATCATCATCCTGCCCTTCCATCATCCGGTCCGCGTCGCCGAGGATGCGGCGACGGTCGACATTCTTTCCAAAGGCAGGCTCGACCTGGGCGTAGGGCAGGGCTACGTGGTCAGCGAGTTCGACAGCTTCGGCATCGCGCGCAATCAACGCGGTGGCCGGGTCGAGGAGGGTGTCGAGCTGATCCGGCGCTGCTTCACCGAGGAAAATTTTTCCTTCGACGGCAAGTACTACCAGATGAAGAACGTGAATCTGACGCCCAAGCCGGTGCAGAAGCCCTATCCGCCGATCTGGATCGCCGCGATGGCGGAAAAATCGGTCGCCCGCGTGGCCCGGATGGGATATCACCTGGCCGGCAGCGGGGGCGTCGACCTGCAGCAGATGTACGACGCGGGACTGCGCAGCCACGGCCATGACGTCGCGAGCCATTACATCGCGCAACTGCGCGCGGTCTACGTGGCCGAGACCCGTGAGCAGGCGTGGGACGACGCGGAGCAGCATCTGTACTACATGATGACGGCGTACGATCGCCGCTTTAAGGAAGCCAACGATCTGCCGTGGAGCGAAGCGGTATTTTCGCGCACCGACGTTCCGCCTCCGGGCGAGATGCGCAAGACGCCGGGGCTGAGCTTCTTCCAGGCCCCGCTGGCCGTGGGAACTCCCGATGACGTCGTGCGGGATTTAAAGCGCTACAGCGAAGCGGGCCGGGTGACGCATCTGGTGATGTGGATGCAGTTGCCGGGAATGCCAGCGCACAAGGCGCGCCGATCGATGGAGCTGTTCGCCAAAGAGGTGATGCCGCACGTACGCTGATGGCAAGTCGGCCGAGGACTTGCGATTCCCGATGCCGTTTCATCTTTACGTGTGCTGCAACTAGCGCATCGTCAAAGAGCAAAACCGATTACGCAGTGCGAAGCCCGGCTGTTTCGACGACAGCCCGGGCTTCGCATTTTTTTGTCCGGCAATGATGCGCCTGTCGCATGCACAGTAGTGCGCGGGTGCATATCACTCGCGCTCTCTTCGGCGCATGCGGCCCCAACTTGCCATAGCGCGGCAGTGCGAGGAGACAAGTCCCCTTCCGTGCTTTCGACGATCAAATTCGGCTCTAGCAAGCCGTAATACCACAAATTTCCCAACGCGCCTCCGCTCGCTTGATTCAGGGCACGGTCAGGGCATTAGTGGAATGATACTCATTTGAATTTCAGGAGAGGTATACGCATGGAAAACGCAACTGACTATCTGGCGCGTTGGATCCTGGCAACAATACCGGTTATTGGGCTGTTGCTGCTGGCGGGTAGCGGACCGGCCCTGGCCGGCGTCAACGGGCACGATTTCTACGGACGCTACGTGACCTCGCATCTCGCCTTTGATGCCTCGATTACGGGCACCGTGAGCGAGCCGAACCCGCCAGCGATTCCGGCCGCGGTGTCGGGCGCGATGTTCAGCGACGGCCGCGGGAATGTTGTGGGATTTCTCAACGAAGACTACGGCGCTCCGGGCACCGGCGCCGCGGCCACCTGCTCGGTCACCGGCACCTACACGGTCGGCGCGGCGCCTATCGGCGCAATGGCGGGGTTCGTCACGATCAACCTGACCAGCAGTTGCAAGACAGTCACCTGTACCGGGACCATCGTGCCGAGTTGCGCGCCCACGGGGGCCGCGAGCCCGGGATCGCCAGCCCAATGGTTTTGCGCGTTGTCGGGCCCGTCCGGCAAGTCACTGGACTGCACCGACATGGGTGAGGCAGCGAGCGGAACCACTTTTCAGACGCCAATCTCGGCGGCGCACTGGCAGCGGGAAGATTAAGGCAAAGCTAACGCAGCGGGCGGACAAATTTGTGCGGATTTGTTCGGCAACACGGCGCGGCCGATCGTTCGATCGGCCGCGCCGCCCATGCATGTACGAACATCAAGCACGTCCGACATCAATAGGTGCGCACTACGGGACTCAGCGCGCCGAGGACGGACTCCTGACCAGGTGCACGATGCCGACCAGGACGACCGCGCCCACGGTCGCCATCGCGAGATAACCGATTCCCCCGTTGACTACGATTCCCAGCGAGTTGAAGATCCAGCTCCCGATGACCGCGCCGACCAGGCCGAGCAGGATGTCGGCGAAAAACCCGTAGCCGCCGCCGCTCATCAGCTTGCCAGTCAGCCATCCTGCGATTAGTCCGATAAGGATTGCGCCGATCATGCGATGAAGCCTCCTGGGATGGTCTTATGAAGGCCAACGCCTAGGCCGCCATGTACCGGTCGACCGGAAACATCACGCGGCCGCGCAGGATCGGCACGCACTCGGGCGGAAACTCCTGCACGATTTCGGCGCCGGCGCCGCGTAGGCGCTCGATGAAGCGCTCGAGGTTGAGCATCGCACCGGTCGGCAGATCATGCAGCACGACCACGCTCCAGGGTGTGGCGCGGCACTGCTCGAGCGCCTGTTCGACCCACCCCACCGGGTCTTCCCAGTCGCGCGGCACGCAATTCCATAGCACGCAGGTAAAGCCGCCGGCGCACAGGTAGTCGACTACCTTGCGGTTGAGCAATCCCGAGTCGAGCGCGCCGCCGCCGCCGAAAGGGCGGAACAAGCGGTCGGGATGGGCGAGCGTGCCGAGTATCCGTTGGGCGCGGCCGATTTCGTCCTCGGCGCCGTCGCGGTCCTCGCGCCGGCCAAACGGCTTGCTATGCGTCAGGCTATGATTGCCGATCCAATGGCCCTCGGCGCGAGCGCGCTCGGCACGAGCGCGACGCTCGGGGTCGGCGAGCTTCTCTCCGATTACGAAAAAGGTCGAGCGCAGGCGCGCGGCGCCGAGCACGTCGAGGACCTGGTCGGTAACTTCGGGCTCGGGCCCGTTGTCGAAGCTGAGCGTGATTTTCACGTCACTTCATTTCGACCATCTCGTTGCAGCGGGGCCGCGCTGCCTACTTTTTCTGTTCCATCGGGGCACCGCAGCATTTGAGCGCGCCCGCGCCGCCCTTGGTCACGATTACCTGCGAGCCGCACTTGCCGCAGATGTAAACTTTTCCCAGTTGGTTAGCCATCGTTGTTGGTCGCTCCGTCGGATGTAATGCGCCGCGCGATTTCACGCGCCGCGAAATAGCGGCTTGCGCTTGTCCAGAAAGGCCCGTACGCCCTCGGCGCGGTCGGCTGTGGTTTGTAGCAAGGCGTACAGATCCTCTTCAAGCCTTATACCCTGATCCAAGGTCAGGTCGCATCCTTTGCGCACGGCCTCCTTGGCCAAGCGCGTGGCCACCGGGCCGCGGCTGGTGATTGCGTGCACGACTTCGCCGGCCACGCGATCGAGCGCGCCGCGGCCCGGTGCGAGGTAGGTCACCAATCCCAGGCGCATCGCCTCGCCGCCGTCGATCGCCGCGCCGGTCAGTAGCATCCGCAACGCATGGGCGGCGCCGATAAGCCGCGGCAGGCGTTGGGTGCCGCCAAAACGCGGCATTCGTCCGCGCCCGAGTTGGCCGAATGAGAAGCGCGCCGACTGCGCGGCGGCGCGAAGGTCCGCCGCCAGCGCCAGTTCCATCCCCTCATCGGCCGCGAGGCCGTCGATTATCGCGAGCGTCGGCTTGGAGAGTACGGCGATCGATTCGACCACGCCCGGCGCGACCGAATCGACGCCGTCGTCGAAGCCGGCGCAGAAGTTGCCGCCCGCGCCGCGAATCACGAGCAGCAGGGCGTCCGCGTCGTCTTCGACCTCCTCGGCAAGCTCGATCAGCCTGAGCGCCATCGCGGCGGTCAATTTATGCGCTGCGCGGTTGCGCCCAGCCGGCCACTGAAGCGTCGCGGTGACGCATCCGCCGGCGCGCGCGACTTCGATCCGGCCCGCGGCGGCGCGCGCCGCCCGGCGCACGCGCTCAGGGCTGCGGCGTCTCGCCCTTGTCACGCAGGTCCTTGCGCAGGATTTTGCCGAGCGGATTCTTGGGCAGCGCCTCGATGAATTCGATCGCTTCGGGCCGCTTGAAGCTCGCCAGACGCGTGCGGCAGAACTCGCTGATGTCGGGCGCGGTGACGTTCTGTCCCGGCCGTTTGACGACGAAGGCCTTGATGGTCTGTCCCCATTCGACCGACGGCACGCCGATCACCGCCGCCTCGTCGATCCCCGGATGGCTCATCAGGACGGCCTCGATCTCGGCGGGCGCGATATTCTCGCCGCCACGGATGATCATGTCGTCCTTGCGCCCGGCGAAAAACACGTAGCCCTCTTCGTCGACCCATCCGAGATCGCCGGTCGCGCGCCATCCCTCGGGAAGGCGCGAGTCGTCCTCGCGTCCGGCATAGCCCTTCATGATGCGCGGGGTGCGGATGAGGATTTCGCCGACTTGTCCCGCGGCCAGCAGCGAGCCGTCGTCGTCGCGCACGGCGACCTCGACGTCGGGCAGCGGACGGCCGATCGAGTTCAGCCGCTTGAGCTTGAGCTCGACAGTCTTGGGGTCGCCGTCGATCCGATGGTCGTCGGGGCCGAGCACGGTCAGCGAAGAGGTGGTTTCGGTCTGGCCGTAGGCGTTGACGAAGCCGACGGATTTGGGGAACGCCTCGATCGCGCGGCGGATGGTCTGAATCGGCATCGCCGCGCCGCCGTACGCGAGATTGGTGAGGTTCGAAAAATCGGTTTTGGAAAATGACGGCTCGTCGAGCAACTGCTTCATCATCGTCGGCACGACGAAAGCGTGCGTGACTTTTTCGCGCTCCACCAGTTGCAGCCAGCTCTTCGGATCGAACTGCGGCATCACCACCATGCGCCGCCCGGTCCACAGGTTGGTCATCATCGCGGTGGTGCCGGCGATGTGGTAGAAGGGCACGCACACCAGCGCGACGCCGCGCTCGCTGCCGTCGGCCATCTCGACGTTGGCCGTGACATAGGCGGCGAAATCGCGAAAGCGTAACATCACGCCCTTGGGCAGCGAAGTCGTGCCGCTGGTGTACATCAGTACCGAGACATCCTCGTCCTCGACCTCGACTTCGCCTTCATCGACCTCGGAGGCTTTGACCAAATCCGCCAGGCGCGGCATCCCGGCCTTGCCCTCGCCCCACGCCACCACCTTGGCGGTCTTGAGCCTGGGCGACACGCGCGCCATGAGGTCGAGGTAACGGTCGCCGGCGAGCAGCACCTTGGCTCCGGCGGTGTTGATCATATATTCGAGCTCGGCGTCCTTGGCGCGGTAGTTGAGCGGGAGCCAGGTGAGTCCGGCCTTGGCGGCGGCGTAGTAGCCGGCGATATAGTTATCGGAGTTGGTGTCGAGCGCGGCGATCACGTCGCGAGGTTTCAGCTCCAGGGTCTTGAAGGACGAGCTTAGGCGCCCGACCAGTTCGTTGAGCTGCGCGTAGTTGAGCCTGCGATTGCCGAAGACCAGGATTTCCTGGTCGGGAGCGATCGAGCCGGGGATGCTGATGAAACTGACGGTATTCACGGTACTCCGTTTCCTCCAGGGCGGCGCGCCCTCTTGGGGGCGGATACGGCCGCCGGCGTGCGCTTTTCGCGCCGCAAATTTTCGAGCCTGCGGGCGAGCCGGCGCTCCATCGCCAGCCCTTCACCAAGCGGCAGATCCAGGCCGTCCCAGACCGCCAGCTTCGCCATCGCGACCCGCTCGCGCGGCAGGCGGCAGAGGCGACGGGCCAGCGCTCCGGCCGCGCGCGTCAGCGCCGCCGCAGGCACCACTTCGGCGACCAAACCTATTGCTAAAGCCTGCTTTGCGTCAATCCAACGGCCGGTGAGGCAAAGGTCGAGCGCCCGCCCCGCCCCCAGGCGGCGCGAAGCGGTCTGCGTGCCCGCCACTCCGGGAATCATTCCAAGGCCCGTCTCGGGCAGGCAGAAGGATGCATCCTCGGTTGCGATCGCGATATCGCACAGCAGCATCATCTCGAGGCCGCCGCCGACCGCGTAGCCATGCACCGCGGCGACGGTCGGAATCGAAAGCGCGCGCAGCCGGCCCCAGACGTCGCGCCGGAAGCGGACCCATCGCGCGACCGTCGGCGAGGGTGCGGTGCCGAACTCGCTCACGTCGCCGCCGGTGGAAAACGCCGGGCCCGCGCCACAGAGCACCATCGCGCGGACTTCGGGATCGTCGTGGATCGCGCTGAGCGCGCCGAAGAGATCGTCGCGCATCGCGACGTTATAGGCATTGAGCTGGCGCGGCCGGTTGAGCGTTATCCATGCGATCGCTCCGCGCTTCTCGAAACGGATCGTGGCGAAGCCCGCCGACGAGCGCGATAGGGGCAAGCGGCTGATGCTGTCCGATACCTGCGCCATAAGGGCGACGAAGCGGGCGGCTCTCCGGCGAATTCAGGCCGAGAACAGGTCGGCGCCGGGACTGGCCGCGACCTCGGGACGCCCGCGCTCGAAGACTACGCGGCCGCCGACAATCGTGATATCGACCGGCAGGTTCATCAACTCGGCCGGCTTGAGCCTCATCGGATCGCGCGGCAGCACGATAAGGTCGGCCAGGTGTCCGAGCGCGATCTCGCCGGCCTTGATCCGCGCCAGCCGCGCCGCCTGCGTGGTGAAAAGCCTGAAGCCCTGCTCGATAGGAATCCGCTCGCCGAGAGCGATTTCGTAGCCCTCGATCGAAACGCGCATCGCCGCGGCGGCGATCGCGGCCAGCGGCCGTGCCGGGGTGACCGGCGCGTCGGTGGCGCCGGCAATTTCGATCCCGGCCTCGAGCAGGCTTCGCCCCCGATACAGATAGGGCAGCAGTCCTGGCTCAGTGACGTACTTGGCGCCGCGGTAGTACGAGAAGCCGGGATTGGTTACCACCCACGCGCCGAGGACTTTGAGGCGTTCGAGATGATCGGGCGTGATTACGCCGCCATGCTCGATACGAAAAACCGGACCGCCGTCGGCCGCGGGCGGCATCCCGCGCACGACGGTCTCCAGCGCGTTGAGCGCGAGTTCCAGTTCTTCGACCTCGGTGCAATGGAACGCCGCGTCGAGTCCGGCCTGGCGCGCGCACTGGACCCAGCGCGCGATCGGGCGATAGTCGGTGCGTGGACTCTCGATAAACTTGACCGCGACCAGCGTGATACCGGCCGGCAGCGCGACCCGCGCCGCCGCGTCGAGCGCGGTTAAGTGGGGTGCGCCGAGCATCATCGCCACCCGCTGCGCCACGGCCCGCCCGCTCACCATCCGCGCCATCAGCGCGACCTCCTCGGGCCCGTTGCGCACGGTCGCGTCGGTAAACGCGGTCACGCCGGCGGCCGCAAGCTCGCGGCTAAACAGGCGCGCGCGCGATTCCAGCTCGGCCGGGGTCACGCGCGGCAGGCGGCGCGAAAGATAGCTTTCCATCCCGGCCACCAAACCGCTCAGACGGCCCGTCGCGTCGCGCATCAGCACCGCGCCTTCGGGCGGCTTGAAGTCGGGCGCTTCGAGACCGAGTGCGGCGATCGCGCGCGAATTTAGCCACGAGGCATGCAGCGTCTGATGACGCAGGCGCAGTGGATTCTTGGGCACCGCGGCGTCGAGTTCCGCGCGCGTGGGGCCCCGCCGCCCGGCGAGCAGCGCCTCGTCGCATCCGAACGCGCGCAGCCAGTTGCCGGGCGGCGTCTTGCCCGCGGCCACGCGCAACCCGGCCATCAGATTGTCGAGCTCGCGGCAGCGCCACAGACTCAGCCCGGCCGCCGCGGAGGCGGCCTCGAGGAAGTGCAGGTGGGAATCGATCAGGCCCGGCGCGACGACGCGGCCGGCGAGGCGAATTAGATGAGTGCGCGGGCCGACCAGCGGCTTGAGTTCGCTATACGGCCCGAGAGCGAGGATTGTGCCGCCGGCGACCGCAATCGAATCGCTGGCGGGATAGCCCAGGATCACTCCCTCATGCAGAACCAAGTCAGCCTTGAACGCCATCAGGGTACTAAGTGCAAGGAAGTTAAAACGTCACGGAGCGCCGCTGCGGCGCGTCCGCGGGCGCAGCCCGACTTTGACTGGAGTTCAACCGGACTTTAATCCGAGGACGGGAGCGCCTTGGCTTCCTTGATTTTCATTTCGCTGTCGCAACACTCGATCGCGCCGGTGCCCGGCTTGTTGCACAACACCTCGGTGCCGCATTTTTCGCACAGGTAGCGCTTGCCCAATTGGTTAGCCATGTTCGAGACTCCCGTAATTGTGTCTTAATAGCGGCCGGCCATTGCGTGCCCGGTCTTGAAATCTTTGTTGCGACATCGATGCGCGAAATTCGAGCCGCATGGTCCCCGCACTTTTTAGAGCATCGAGCGCAATTCTTCAATCATCATTCACTCGCCCGAGCATCGCTTGCAAACGGTAATTCGCTCACCGCCGCCGCGAGTTCGCCGTCCGCGTCCTCGATTGTCACCGCCGTGCCCGGCGACCACGCGCTGTGATGCAGGATGGCGAGAGCAAGCACGCCCAGGCGCGGCGAGCAGAGCGGACTCGTGAGATGGCCGATCTCCTTGCCCGCGAGCATCACGCGCGCGCCGGTGGACGGCACGCGTGCTCCGTCAATCCTGAGCCCCATCAGCCGCCGTTTCAACGCGCCGCGCGCGGTCGCCCGCTCGACCGTCTCCTGCCCGATGTAGCATCCCTTGTTGAACGAGATCGCCGGTTCCATCCGCGCTTCCAGCGCAATCGTCTTGTCGTTGGTGTCGACGCCGACCCGCGCCGTGCCGCTTTCGACCCGCAGAATCTCGACCGCCTCGATCCCGACTTCGCGCACTTGATTGACTTCCCGCACTTGGCCGCCGCCCGCGACCATCCGCGCGACAATTTCCGGCGCGATCGCGCGCCCCGCGAGAATGGTGAAGGCCGGCGCCCCCCATCGTGTCATCTGCGCGATCAGCGCACCGCCTTCGGCCTCGCCGAAGCGCCACGCGCCGGGGAGCGACGCCGGCGTGCCGTAAACCGCCGCCACTGCTTCCGCCGCGTGCGGCCCGTCGATTTGAATAACGCTAGCTGGTTGGATCACGCCGTCATGCGTGGCCAAATCGCCGCTTTCTTCCAGCTCGACGTCGTCGGCGACGAGAAAGCGTTGGAGATGGGCGTGCACGGCCGGCCACGACGCGCGCTCCATTTCGAGCAGCAGCGCGTCGGCGGTGGCCCACACGTTGGCCTCGGCAATCAAATGGGCGCGCTCGGTCAGGAACAGCGCCGCGACCAGCCCGCCCGGTTTGAGTCCCTTGATGTCGTTGCTGCACATCCCGTGCAGAAACGACGCGCGGTCATCCCCGCTCATTCGGATTACGATACGCTCGGCGCCGAGGCGCACTCCGGCGCCCGCTTTGAGCGCGCGGTAATCCGCCTTGGCGCTGGCACCGCCGATAGCGTGGTGGTCTGGCGCTGCGGTGGAGCTTCGCTGGTCCATAGGCTCGATTCCCTGCTAATTCGGCCGCCGTCGGCCCTGACGCTTTCAATTCTATCATCGCCGGGGATTGCGTATACTGCCCTTGGAGGCGCGAACATCCTATGGGGACATTTATTTTTGGACTTGTAGTGGGGTTCGGCGCGGCGCTCGCGCTCTTCATCTACGACGAAGGCGAAGTGTTTCTCAAACTGGCGCGGCAAATCAAGCTGATCGCCGGCAAGTACAAGGCGGAGCGTCACGCGTAGCCGCCCGCCCGGCCGCGGCAGCGTCTCGTTCAGGATCTCTTGCAGGATTTCTTGGGGAACCTCTTTGAGGTATCGGCGCACGAGAGAGGCTACGGGGAGCGCGCCGGGGCGTTTGCGTCGCGGCTGGCGACGCGCGCTTAAGTGCGCGTCGCTCGGAACGATATCGTTTGCGCTGATATGCGCGTCTGTCCCCGCGGCGCGCGCCGCTGGCGATCCCAGGGCCGCCTCCGCCGACCTCAGCAACCAGGCTTTCGAGCTTTTGAACTCGCTCAGCACGCCGGCCGCCGACGGTAACGCGAACCCCGACTCCAAGGCGCTGATGGGACCGGTCGCGAGCTTCGCGGGCGACGCGCAGACGCTCAGCCAGGCACTGGGGGCGGGCGACGAGGCCGGCGCGCGGCGCGCCACGGCCGCGCTCGACGCCGACGCGGCGTCTGTCGATGCCGCGCTTAAAGCCCATGGCGGTGCGATCAAACCCGCGATCCAGCCCGATCGATGGGACGCGCTGAAGCATGAGCTGGCCGCGATCGAAAAGAGCGTTCCGCCCGCGCCCGCATCCGCCGCGCCGCCGCCTGCTTCACCGCCGCTCGCATCAGGCGCGCCTGCAAGCACCGATGCGGCCGCTCCAGGAGCCGCCGTGATGCCGCCGGCGGCGGACCGCGCCGCGGGGGCGGCGAGCGCGCCCGCGCCCCGAGCCGCGGATAGCGGTGGACCCACGATCAAGATCGAGTCGCGCACCGTGGTCGGCGACGTTACGCATCTTAAGGGATACTTCGAGGGCTCCGCGCTCCAGGCGGCCGGCATCTATGAAGGCGCGCAGAGCGTCAAGCCGATCAAGGTGGACCACGTGCTCGGAAGCCAGAAGGTCGAATTCCAGCTTTCGTTGCGCGACGCCGATATTGCGACCAACTTGCGGGTCATCGACCAGGCTGGGCGCGTGGCGACCGCGTCGGTCTTCGGCGAGGACTCGACGGCGATGGCCAGCACTGGCACGGAATCGGGAGTCGAGGTCGACCGCGGCACCGGTGCGACCGCCGGCAGCAACACCGCCGAGATTCCGAGCGCGAGCGCACCGGCATCAGGACTGGGGGAATCTGCACCGGACACGGACGAGGGCCTCGACAGCGGCGGAATAGGCGGCGGGCTCGGTGGCGGCGGCCTGGGCGGAGGAATCGGCGCTCCAGTGGGCAACGTCCAGATCAACATCGAGTCGGTGAACCCGGTTAACCCGCTCTCACATGTCTACCAGGTGGTCGGGCAGATAATCGGACCGGGCGTGAATCGCGCGGGAATTTATGTCGACGGCCGGCTGGTCAAGCGATTACCGGTCAGCCGCGGCGCCAGCGTCAGCAACTTCCATACGACCTTCATGATGAACGGCGGCACTGCGACGATTCGCGCGTTTAGCGCGGGCAATCAGTACGTCGAGTCGTCGATCGCGATGCCGCCGGCGGTGGCGTCGGCACCGCCGATCATGGTCGCGCCCTATGGGATGAATCCCTATAGCCCCTTTGGGATGAATCCGTACCCGATGGATCCATACGGCAGTCCCTTTGGCGTCCCGTACGGAACTCCATACGGCGCGGCCCCCTCCTACGGCATCAATATCAGTCCCTACGGAATCACGCGCTATCCGATCAGTCCGTACGGTGCGAGTCCATACGGTGCGAGTCCGTACGGCGCGGTCCCGTATGGCGCAGTTCCGTTCGGCGTCAACCCGTATGCGGCGCCGATCAATCCCTACACCAACGCGCGGCCGATTAGTCCCTCGGGCCACTAGCACGCCGAGTTGGAGGGGTCGGGATGTCACGGAAGAACCAACGGCCTCAAGGTACGAAGGGTGATCCTCCAGTCAGGCTAACCGCTACAGGTACCTGTCGACTTCAGCTAGCGACGGACTGCTGAGGGTTCTGCGCCGTCTGTTCGGTCGGCAGCGCAAGCCGCTCTTTTTTGAAGACCGCCCGCCCGAGTAAGCCCCCTTACTTGCCGCGACTGCGCCCGGTCCGTTAGAGTTGTAAGTTCAACCGAGAATTTCCAAGCCAACCGATACCTCGCGAGTGCACCGACGATGCTGATTCAGGCGACCCAACTCCGCCCCGGGATGATCCTGGAGTACAACAACGGCCTGTGGCGGGTGATGGCAATCAGCCATATAACGCCCGGCAACTGGCGCGGGATGGTCCAGACCAAGCTGCGCAACGTCAAAACCGGGACTCAGACCGAGAACCGCTTCCGTTCTGAAGATCGCGTCGAGCGCATCATCCTCAGCCAGATCGAGATGGAATTCCTCTACCAGGAAGGCGACGATTTTCATTTCATGAACACCGAGACCTACGACCAGATCACGATTCCCAAGGAACTGATCGAGGACGTGGTCGGCTTTCTCACACCTAATCTAAAAGTAGAAGTTGAATTTCACGAGACCACGCCGCTCAACGTCTCGCTGCCCAAGACGGTCAATCTCAAGGTCGTACAGACGGATCCCGGGATGAGGTCCGCGGCGGTCACCAATACGCTCAAGCCCGCCACGATGGAGACCGGGCTGACCGTGCAGGTGCCGCATTTCGTGCAGGAAGGCGAGACCATCACGATCAATACCGAGACGCGCGAGTACATGGCTCGCGCCAAATAGGTGCGCCGCTCGCCCCGCCCCGGCCGGGGCGACAATCCTCCGCCAGCCGACGATTCGAGAGCCGCGGGCGAACGTCGAGTCCGACGCGGCCGGCCCAAAGGCCTCGCGCGCGCCGCCAGGCCGTTCCAGTCTTCCGAGCCCGGCGGATTCGACCAGCCGGCCAAGTCCGACAAGACCGTCAAGGTTTCCAGTTTCGGCCGGCACGATAAGCCGGCCAGACGTGACAAGCCGGCCAGGTTTGACCGGCGCGACAAGCCCGCCAAATTCGTCAAAGCCAGCAAATTCGTCAAGTCGGCCAAATTTGCCAGGCCGGACACCTTCGTCGAGCGCGCGGCGGTAAAGCCAACCGGACCCGCGCTTCGGCTCACCCCGAACATCTATATCGCCCACACGCAGCCCGGCTTCGAGGGCGTCGCGGCCGAAGAGATCGCATCGCGCTACGCGAGCGGGGCCGCGCGCGGCATCGGCGGTCCCACGATCCGCGAGTTGGGGCGGCGCACGGTGCCCGAACGCGCGGGGATGACAATCTTCAGCGCGCCGCGTCCCGATCCGCTCGGCGCCGCGCGCACGATCGAGGATTTGTTCGCGCTCGCTGGCTATCGCGACGGTCTCGGCACGGCGCCTGCGACGCTGGAAAAAGTTCGCACCATCGCGCACGAGGCGCCCTACGTCGAAGACGCGCTGGAGGCGCGGGTGCGGATGACTCCCGGCAGCCGCGCCGGGCGGAAGCTGGGCTTTCGCGTGATCGCGCGGATCGCAGGCGAGCACGAATTTCGCCGGCTCGATTTCCAGCGCGCCGTCGAGCGCGGCATCGCCGAGCGCGGCGACCATTCATGGCGCATCGCGGGCGACGACGCCGACGTCGAGTTCTGGGCGACCCTGCTCGGCGACGAGATGTTCCTCGCCGTGCGGCTGGTCGACGAACGGATGCGCCATCGCGAGTACAAGGTCGCGCATCGGCCGGGCTCGCTGCGCGCTTCGGTGGCCGCCGCCCTGGGATGGCTGAGCCAGCCGGGCGCGGAAGACCGCGTGGTCGACCCGATGTGCGGCGCGGGAACGATTCTTATCGAACGCGCGCACCTGGGGCGCTACGCGATGCTGGCCGGGTTCGATCGCGACCCCGGCGCGATCGCTGCGGCGCGCGAAAATATAGGTCCGCGTTACCGCCCGATCGGGCTCGCTGAGGGCGACGCGTTGCGCTTGCCGCTCGGCGACGGCGCGGCGACTCATCTGGTCACGAATCTGCCGTGGGGCACGAAATACGGATCGCACGGGGAGAACCGCCGCCTCTATCCGCGCCTGGTCGAGGAGTTCGCGCGCGTGGTGCGCCCGGGCGGGAGGCTGGTGATGCTGACGGCGGAGCGGATGCTGATGCGCGAGGTCGCCAACCGCGGTTTCGTGCGCGTCGAGTCGGTGAGGCGGGTGACCATCCTCGGCGCCCAGGCCGTAATCTATCTCTGCCGGGTGTAAGCCAGCGCCTGGCCGGGTGTAGCCAACGCCTCCCGGCCGCTAGCGCATCGGCTTGTCCAGCGCGTAGGTCACGCCCGTGTGGCTGAACCAGATCTGCCCGTCCTGGCGGCGCACTTTGAGCCCGGAGCGATCGGCCGCGAGCGACGCTTCCATCATCTCGATGATCTGCACGCGGCGCTCGGGCGGCGGCCCGCCATGCGCCATCCACGATTCCAGGTCGTAACTGGTCTCGCGCCCGCCGCGATAGGCAACTTCCAACCCCGCCTCGGCGATCATCCGCTCCCACTCCGAGACCGGGATCGCGCGCGCATGCGAAGGATCGCACAGCCGCTCGACGCGATTGTGATAGTCCGACTTTGCCGGGTCCTCGGAGGTGGTCTGGTCGACGATCACCATCCGCGCGCCCGGCTTGAGCACGCGCGCCATCTCGGCGAGGACCTCGCGCGGATGAGCGAAATGATGGAACGCGAAGCGGCAGGTGGCAAGGTCGAACTCGCCGGTCCGAAACGGCATCCGCTCGACGTTGCCGAGCGTAAAGGCGACGTTGGAGATTCCGCGGCGCGTGGTCTCGGCGCGGGCGCGCGCCACCAGCGTGTCGGTCGCGTCGATCCCGAGCACGCTTTGGCATTTGGGCGCGAACGCCATCGCGACAAAGCCCGGTCCGCAGGCGACGTCGAGCACGCGCGAGTCCGCCCGCACTTCCGAAATCTCCACCATGTTGTCGAGGATGCGCGGGTCGGTGACGACCTTCATCGTCGAGTAAGCCTCGGATTGGCGGCGGAACTGCCGCTGCACCGCGGCCAGATTGTCGGGCTGATCCGGATTGTCTGATTGAGCTTTCATCGGATGCTTTCTCATGCGCTGCGTTCAAGGACGAAACTTACGCTGGTATGCATCAGCCGGATAGTGCCGGCGTCGCGCTGGAGCGCGAGGCCCGGGCGGTCGTCGTCAACCGCCTCTTCGAGTATCGCGCGGATGACCGGAATATTTTCCGCCGGCGCCGATCCCCAACTCGTCCACTCCTCGACCGTGCTGAGCGACTGGCGTGCGATTTTCATCGCAACGGTGAAACCCTCGGCGGCGAAAATCCGCTCGAACTCCGAGGCCGCGAGCGTCCGCACGTGCGTCGGATCGCAGAGCCGCTCCAGGTGGTTATGCAGTGCGGCCTTGGCCGGATCCTCCGAAGCCGTCACGTCGGTCACCACCATCCATCCCCGCGGCCCGACCACTCGCGCCATCTCGGCGAACACCCGCGCGGGATCGGTGAAGTGATGGAACGAGAAACGGCAGACGGCCGCGTCGAAAGCGCGGTCGCGAAAACCCATCCGCTCGACTTCGCCCACGATAAATGCGGCGTTACCGGCGCCGCGGCGCACCGCCGCCGCCCGCGCCTCGGCGATCAACTCGGCGGAGGGATCGAGGCCGACCGCCCGGCGGCATCGGTCGGCAAACGCGAGCGTGCATGCGCCCGGGCCGCAGGCGACATCGAGCACGCAGTCCTGGCGTGCGACGCCCGAGATCGAGACCATGTAATGAAGAAATTTCGCATCGGCGCTGGAGGACATCAGCGCCGACATCCGCGCGAACGCCTGTGGGTTGCGGTGGAACTGCGCGGATGCGGACTGCGGCGCCCTTTCGCCCGGCTGCGCGGCGTCGCTCATCGCCGCTCCGGCTTCGAGCGGCGATATAGCTCCCGAGCCTCGTCGCTGGTCCATGATGCGGATGTTAGCGCCGGCGGCGTCCCGATAACAGCCGCACGTGCGCCTTGCAAAGTTCTTGCAGATTTTGCGCGGACGCCGCACAATCGGCGCGTGTCGGGCACGCTGGACGTCGCCGCATTCACAACCGCACGCAAAAGGAGCCGACTGCAAATGGCGCAGTGGAAAACTGAACTCGTACCGCCCGCACCCAGGATCGCCGTCGATCACATGGGCGAGGGCAAGCTGGTCATCTGCATGCACGGAATCGGCGGCAATCGCACCAACTGGCACGACCAGCTTCCCGAGTTGGGCCGCCATTTCCACGCCGCGTCGTGGGACGCGCGCGGCTACGGAATGAGCGACGATTACGAGGGGCCGCTCGACTTTCATGACTTCGCCCGCGACCTCAAGCGCGTGCTCGACCATTTCGGCGCGCGCAAGGCGCATCTGGTCGGGCTCTCGATGGGCGGGCTTATCGCGATGGACTTCAATGCGCTCTTTCCCGAGCGCGTGGCGACCCTGACGATTTGCGATTCGCTGCCCGGCTTCAGCCATATCAGCCCCGAGCAGAGCCGCGAGTTCGTCCGTCTGCGGCTGGAGCCGCTGCTCGCGGGCAAAGAGCTGAAAGAGATCGCGCCCGGGGTCGCGCAATCGCTAATCAGCAAGTCCGCGCCGCCGGCGGTGTTTCAGCGTTTTATCGACAGCATGTGCGCGTTGCACAGGCAGTCCTACATCAAGACTCTCCAGGGCGCTGCCAGGCCGGACGTGCAGATCGAACTCGAGAAGATTCGCGTTCCGGCGCACGTGATTGTGGGCGAGGAAGACCTGCTCACGCCGCCGTCGCTGGCGCGCTCGATGGCCGAGCGGATTGCCGGGGCGCGGCTGACGATCATCAAAAACGCGGGCCACCTGCCCAACATCGAACGGCCGCCAGAGTTCAACGCCGCGCTGCTGGCGTTTTTACTCGAGCATCGCGCCGCCGCCGCGTAAGGCGGGGGGAGTTCAGCCGAGCGCGCGCAGCCGCAGATCGCGCGCCTGGCTGCGATACGGCTCGGGCAGCGGAACTTCGGTTGCGTCGAGCCAGTTGCGCTCGAGGCGGTAGAATTCGCGCGTGTCCTCGAAGAAGACGTGCACCACGACGTCGTTGAAGTCGAGCACCGCCCAATGGCCGTGGCCGGTGCCCTCGATCGACAGCGCGTGCTCGCCCTCGAGATCCATCCGTTCCTCGATCCCGCGCGCAATCGCGCGCACCTGCACGTCGGAGCGGCCGGTTGCGATCAGAAAGTAATCCGCGATCGAGCTTAGATGCTCGACCTGGAGGACGACCAGGTCGTACGCCTTTTTCTCGAGCGCCGCCTGCGCCGCGGCTATGGCCTTCTCTTGCGAATTCACGCGAGGCGCGGGGAAGGACGGAGCCGCCGGGCGGCGGCAGACACGGAACATAAAATCACTTTGTCGGATAGTGCTTTGAAAATCACTGGCGCGTCAGTACAGCCCGTGGCGCTGGATATAGTCGACCACGTCGCCCGGCATCAGATAGCGGACGGAGCGTTGGCGTTGAAGCTTTTCACGAATGAGCGTGGCGGAAACCGGGAAGATCGTGGTGGCTACGAATGAAAGTGTCTGGCCGCTGGGATGCACGTAATGATCGTCACTCCTAATGTAACCAAAGCGTTTAAGCGCGGCAAGCGAGATGCGCGGGGCCTCATTGTCGCCCGCCGGCTGGCGGGTATGTACCGCTATCGAACTCAGGCGCACCAGTTCCTCGCAATCCTTCCAGGTGTCCAGCTCGGCAAAGGCGTCGGAGCCCATCATCAGGAACAGCGTCGAGGGCGCGCGCAGCGTGGCCAGAAAATGGCGCACGGTGTCGATCGTGTAAGAGCGCCCGGCGCGCCGAATCTCGACGTCCGAGACCATGAAGTGGCGGTTGCCCTTGGTCGCCAGCCGCACCATCGCCAGCCGATGCTCGGGCGGCGCGAGTCCTTCGGCCGATTTGTGCGGCGGCATCGCCGCCGGCACGAAATAAACGAGATCGAGGCTGAGCGCCTCGCGCACCTCTTCGGCCGAACGCAGATGGCCGAAGTGGATCGGATTGAAACTCCCGCCCAGCAGTCCTACGCGCATGATGAGCTGCCGTCCAATTCAAATGTGCCGCGCGCTAGCGCGGCAGGTGGGGCGGATGCGGTGGCGACGCTCTGTACCCTCGCGCTTCGCCCGGTCTTCAAATGCGCACCTGTCCGTTGCCGGTGACGAGGTACTTGTAGATGGTCAGCTCGCGCAGGCCCATCGGGCCGCGCGCGTGCAGGCGATTGGTGGAGATTCCAGTCTCGGCGCCGAAACCGAACTCGAAGCCGTCGGTGAAGCGGGTGGACGCGTTGACGTACACGGTCGCGGAGTCGACTTCGTGCTGAAAGCGCGCGGCGGTCTCATTGTCGCCGGTCACGATCGCATCGGCGAGGCCCGAGCCGTGGCGCGCGATATGCGCCAGCGCCTCGTCGAGCGAGTCGACGACTTTCACCGCCAGGATCAGGTCGAGGAACTCGGTGTCCCAGTCGGCGTCGCGAGCCGGCTTCACGCTCGGAACGATCGCGCGCGTCCGCTCGCAGCCGCGCAACTCGACCCCCGCGCGTTGCATCCGCGCGGCGAGCGGCGGCAGAAAACGCGGCGCGGCCTCGCGATGCACCAGCAGGGTTTCCATCGCGTTGCACACTGAGGGCCGGCTGCACTTGGCGTTGAAGCAGATTTCCTCGGCCATTTTGAGATCGGCGGCACGATCGACGTAGGTATGGCACAGCCCGTCGAAATGCGGCAACAGTGGCACGGCCGATCCCGCGAGCGCTTCCTTCAACGCCTGGCCGCCGCGCGGAATGATCAGATCGATCGCTTCGGGATGGCGCTTCAGGATCTGGATCACCTCGCGATCGGGATTTCCGACGAAGCTGAGCGCGTCGCGCGCGATCCCGGCGCTTGCCAGCGCGCGCACGATCAGCCCGGCCAGGAACGCGTTGGAGGCCAGCGCCTCTTTGCCGCCGCGCAGCACCACCGCGTTGCCCGCCTTCAGCCCGAGCACGCCGGCGTCGACGGTGACATTGGGCCGCGATTCGTAGATGATCGCGATCACGCCGATCGGCACGCGGACCTGCGAAATCTCCAGCCCGTTGGGCCGCTGCCACCTGGCGATCACTTCGCCGACCGGGTCGGGCAGGGCCGCGACCTCCTCGACGCCGCGCGCCATCGCCTCGATCCGCGCGTCGTTGAGCGTGAGGCGTTCGACGAACGCCCCGGCCATTCCCAGGGCGCGCGCGCGCTCGAGGTCCTTGGCATTGGCGGCCAGGATCGCGCCGCGCTCCTCGCGCAGCATCGCGGCGAGCGCGCCGAGCGCCTGGTTCTTGCGCGCGCTGGGACATAGCGCCAGCGCGCGGGCGGCGTCGCGCGCGCGCTTGAGCGCGTCGAGCGTTTCGGTCTCGAGGCTCACGTCAACAACTCGTGCAAGCGTTCATGCCAGTTCTTCGATCAGTGCGAAGTTGTCGCGATGGATGATCTCGTCGGCGACCTTGTAGCCGAGCATGCGCGAGATATCGTTGGAGCGCCTGCCCTTCACCTTCAGTATATCGGCGGCGGGATAATTGACCAGCCCGCGTCCGAACTCGACGCCTTCGTGATCGAGCAAGCTCACGCAGTCGCCGCTTTTGAACTCGCCCGCGACCTCGCGGATGCCCGAGGGCAGCAAGCTGCGGCCTTTTTTTCTGAGAGCCTCGGCGGCGCCGCGATCGACGGTCAGCGCGCCGGCCGGGCGCAGCGCGAACGCGATCCAATGTTTGCGGCTCTTGAGCCTGGTCCGCGTGGGCAGCACCAGCGTGCCGCACTCGCGCGCCGGATCGAGCGCGGCGCCGAGCGCGTTCTCGGCGCGGCCCGGCGCGATAATCACCGCGATTCCGGCGCGCGCCGCCTGCTGCGCCGCCTTGAGCTTGGTTGCCATCCCGCCGCTGCCGAGCGGCCCCGCGCTATCGGCCACCAGTCCGCGCATCCCGGCCTCGGGGTCGGTGATGAGCGGAATCAGTTGCACGTCGGGCCGCTTGCGCGGGTCGCCGGTGAGCACGCCCGGCACGTCGCTCAGGATCACCAGCAGTTGCGCCTGCGCCATCCCGGCCACCAGCGAAGAGAGCACGTCGTTGTCGCCCATGCGGATCTCTTCGACCGCGACCGTGTCGTTCTCGTTGACGATCGGCAGCACGCCGGCTTCGAGCAGGGTCTGGATGGTATGAATCGCGTTGCTGCGCCGCACGCGCTCGGCGAGGTCTTGATGGGTGAGCAGGAGTTGCGCGACCGTGCGGCCCACGGCGCCGAAGGCGCGCGCCCACTCGCCCATCAGTTCGATCTGTCCCGTGGCCGCGGCCGCCTGGCGCGCCGCCACGCCCGCGCCGCCGAGCTTTTCCAGCCGCGCGCGCCCGGCCGCGATCGCGCCCGACGTCACCACGATGACTTCGCGTCCCGCGCGCACGATCGCGTCAATCTCGGCGGCGAGATGCGCGATAATCTCGGGACGCAAACCGTCGGCGTCCGAGAGCACGGCGCTCCCCACCTTGATCACGACCCGGCGTGCGTGCGCGACGTGCTCCTGCTTGTAGCTCACCTGCGACATCACGCCTCAATCGCGCCTGAGCCGAGCAATCGCGCGATCGCCGCGAGCAGCGGCTGGAGTCCGATGCGCTGCTCGGCCGAGACGACGAAGACCGAGTCGATCGCGTGCTCGGCCGCGAGCGACGCAATCGCGCGCGCCGCCTCTCCCGCGCGCGCGGCGCCGACGAGGTCGAGCTTGTTGAGCGCGATCAGCGCCGGCCGCGCGGAGAGCATCGGATCGAACGCCGCGAGTTCGCTGCGCACGGTCAGGAAGTCGCGCTCGGGATCGGCGCTCAGGTCGAGGACGTAGACCAGCACCCGCGTGCGCGCGAGATGGCGCAAAAAGCGGATGCCCAGGCCGTGGCCGAGATGCGCGCCCTCGATAAGGCCGGGGACGTCGGCGAGGCTGAAGCCGGTGCCGTCGGCAAGCTGGACGCGGCCCAGGTTGGGCGTGAGCGTGGTGAAAGGGTAGGGCGCGATCTTTGGATGCGCCGCGCTGACGGCGGCGAGCAGCGTCGACTTGCCGGCGTTGGGCAGGCCGACCAACCCGGCATCAGCGACAAGTCTAAGTTCGATTTTGACCCAGCGCTGCTCGGCCGGCCCGCCCGGGGTGGCGATTCGCGGCGCGCGGCGCGTCGAGGTGGTGAAGTGCATGTTGCCCTTGCCGCCCATCCCGCCGTGCGCGACGATCGCGCGCGCCCCCGGCAGCACGGAGATCGGCAAGCATCTCGCCGCTGTCCTCGTCGAAGACCATCGTGCCCGGCGGCACGCGCACGACGAGGTCGCCGCCGGCATGGCCGTACTGTTGTTTGCCGCGGCCCGCCTCTCCGTCGCGCGCGACCAGGCGCGGGTTGTATTTGAAATCGAGCAGCGTCGCGAGTCCCTCGTTGACCTCGAAGATCACGTCGCCGCCGCGGCCGCCGTCGCCGCCGGCCGGTCCGCCGAAGGGGCGATACTTCTCGCGCAAAAACGCGATCGCGCCGTCACCGCCCTTGCCGGCGGCCACGAAGACCCGCGCTTCATCGACGAATTTCATCGCTCGACGTGTCTGCGATCGCGCCCGACGGCTACAGGAGCAGCTCGGCCAGCGCGCGCATGGCCTCGACCTGGCGCGTCCCGATAAGCATCGTTTTTACCGGCGAGGCTTTCCACGCCGCGACGCGCTCGGCAATCCGCTCGCGTGGTCCGACCAGAGCGACTTCGTCTACCAGCTTGTCGGGCACTGCGGCGACGGCCTCGTCGCGCTTGCCGGAAAGAAACAGGTCCTGGATTTTCCTCGCCGCTTCTTCATAACCGGCGCGCCGTGCGTAGTCGTTGTAGAAATTCTTGTCGCGCGCGCCCATCCCGCCGATATAGAACGCCAGGTTCTGCTTTACCGGTTCGCGGCATTTGGCGATGTCGGGGCCCATCACGCAGGTCACGAACGGCGCGAGGTCGAATTGGTTCGGGTTGCGTGCGGCGCCGGCTTTGTTGAAGCCGCGCTCGAGGCTCGGCTTGAACAGGTCCCATTGCTCGGGGTTCATCCACACCGGAATTACGCCGTCGGCGATTTCGGCCGCGAGCGCCACCCCGCGCGGCGTGATCGACGCCATGTAGATCTCCATGTCGCGCCGGCCGTGGAGGATCGGGCGCAGCGGTTTGCCCAAGCCGGTCGAGCCCGGGCCGCGATACGGTATCTGGTATTCGGAGCCCTGAAATTCCAGCGGCGCCTCGCGCGCGAAAATTTTGCGCAGGATCGCGATATACTCGCGATAGCGAATCAGCGGCTTGCCGTACGGCACCCCGTGCCATCCTTCGACCACCTGCGGCCCCGACGGCCCGACGCCGAGGATGAAACGTCCACCCGACATCGCGTCCAGCGTCATCGCGGTCATCGCCGTCATCGCGGGCGTGCGCGCGGGCATCTGCATGATCGCGGTGCCGAGGCGGATCTTTTTGGTCAGCGCGCCAATCCACGCGAGCGGCACGATCGTGTCCGAACCCCAGGCCTCACCGGTCCACACCGAGTCGTAGCCGAGCCGTTCGGCTTCGAGCACCAGGCCGAGCGAGTCATGGGAATGGGAAAAGCCGTATAGCAGTCCGAGTCGCATCGCGAGTACCTCCGAGAGTTATCGGCCGATTGCGAAATGGCGGCACCATCGTCACAAAACAAACAAAAAGCCCCGCGGCGCGGCCGCGGGGCTTGGAAATCGAAATTCTAAGCCGTGCCGGCCCTAGGCTTGCGCTTCGGCCGGCGGCTCGTTCGCCGCCTCGGGCCGCTCTTCGCTCGCAGGCGCCGCCGCCGGCTCGATCCGCACGCGCCGCTTGTCGGTGCGGTAGGTTTCGTATTTGACCACCCCGTCGACCAATGCGTAAAGAGTGAAATCGCGGCCCATACCGACGTTGCGTCCCGGATGAACCCGCGTGCCGACCTGGCGGACCAGAATATTGCCGGCGCGAACGGTCTCGCCGGCGTAGATCTTGATGCCGCGGTGCTGTCCCGGACTGTCGCGGCCGTTGCGCGTCGAGCCTTGTCCTTTCTTATGCGCCACCAGCCTGTCTCCCTGTGATAGTGCCGGCGCGAGGGGCCGGCGAAAAAAGCTTGATGCGAGCGCTAGGCCGCGCCCCGCCTAATCTCCTCGATCTTGAGCACGGTCAGTTCCTGGCGATGGCCGCGCTTGCGCCGGTAATTCTTGCGCTTTTTCTTCTTGAACACGATGACCTTGGTGCCGCGCGGCTGCTGCACGATTCGGGCGCGCACTGCCGCGTCGGGAACGGTCGGTGTGCCGATCACCGGCGTTTCGCCGCCGCCGATCGCGAGCACGTCCGCCAGTTCGATTTCGGCGCCGACGTCGCCCACGATACGCTCGACGGTTATCTGGTCGCCGACGCCTACGCGGTACTGTTTTCCGCCTGTCCTTACGATTGCAAACATGCCTTTGATCCGAACCTTCTTAGCTACCGGACGCGAGCCGCCAAGTCAAATATGGCCCGAGTCAACAAAACGCAGCCCCTGGCGTACCGCGTTTTGTCAGATACGGCGCGGTATAGCCGGTGTCAGTCGAGGCCCAGGCGCTCGCGGCCTTCGGGCGAGATCATCTGCGGCGTCCACGGCGGATCCCACACCAGGTCGACGTTGGCCTCCGCGACGCCGGGAAGCGAGAGCAGTTTCTGGCGCGCGTCGATCGCTATCGACGCTCCCATCCCGCAGCCCTGCGCGGTCAGCGTCATCTTGACGTCGACCCGCTTGGCGCCCCCGTCGGTCGGCGCCACTTCCATCGCGTAGACCAATCCAAGGTCGACGATATTGACCGGAATCTCGGGGTCGTAGCAGGTCTTGAGCTGCTCCCAGACCATCGCTTCGAGGTCGCCCGAGGCGGCGGCCGGCGAAGCGGCGTCTTCGGATTTCTTGCCCAGCGCCTCGGCGTCCTTGCCGCTGATGCGGTACAGTCCGCCGTAGGCTGGCACCTGCACGGTGAAGCTGCCGCCGAGGGACTGGGTGATGAAAACCTCGAGGCCCTTCTCCAGCGTGATCGGACTGCCGAGCGGCACCTGGACCGCCTCACATTCGCGGGTGAGTTCAACTCGTTCCATGGATAATTACCTTGTTCTTCGTCGTTCCTTGTTTGCATCTGATTCTAGGCGCTCGGAGGCTCAAGCGCCAGTTGCTTGTCTTACTTCAGCGATCGCATCGAAAATGTGGTTCGGCCGGGCATGGCCACAGGATAGAGAGAGGCACCTATGGGGAAAATTCAGCTTTACCAGTTTGGGCCGCTGGGCGATCTGGAATCGGCGTCGCCCTTTTGTGTCAAGGTGCGCGACGCGATGCGCTACAAGCGCGTCCCGTACGACACCATCAACGCCACCTCGCCGATCGAGGTGCGCAAGCTCAACCCGCGCGGCAAGCTGCCGGTGCTGATCGACGACGGAGTGAAGCTCGCCGATTCCACCGACATCATCCGCCATCTCGAAACGCATCATCCGGAGCCGCGGCTGTATCCGCAGAATCCGCGTACGCGCGCGCTGGCCTTGATGCTCGAAGATTGGGCCGACGAATCGCTGTACTGGCACGTGGTCTATGAACGATGGCAGGTCGCGGAGCAGTTCGCGAAGTTTGCCGAGGTCGTCTTTAGTCCGGTGCCGGCCGCGATGAGGCCGATGGTGAAGTTGCTCCTCGCGCGGCAGACGCGCGGGCAGTTGCGCGGACAGGGGCTGGGACGCCTTGGAGTGGGCGAGCAGCGCGAGAAATTCAGGGCCGCGCTCGATTGGCTGGACGCGATGGTCGACGGGCAATTCTTATGCGGCGCGGAATTGTCGATCGCCGACGTTGCGGTGGCGGCGCAGGTCGGCGCGCTCAACGTTCCGTTTACGCCGGTCGCCGAGGCGGAAATTCACGCGCACGCCAAGGTGATGCGATGGCTCGAGCGGACGTTCGAGGCGCTGGGCTAAAGTGTGGGTGCGATTCCGATTCTGAAGGGGCCGTTCTCGCACCGCCGCTAGATGGAATCTATTTGGCGAAATCTTGCGTGACGTAGGCCGTGCCGTCGGCGGCGCGCGCGATTCCGATGCCGGTCTGGGCGAAATCGGGCGAGAGCAGGTTGGCGCGATGCTCGGGGCTGTTGAGCCATCCCTTTACCGCGCGCTCGGCCAACCGCGCGCGGTCGGTCTCGTGGTCCAGGTAGAGATTTTCGCCCAGTGCTACCGAGTCGACGCCGACGCCGCGCACGCGCTCGGCGGGAGTGTCGCCGGCGGGGCCGTCGTGGCCGAGATAGTTGCGCAACGCCATGTCGTAGCTATGGCCGCGCGAGGCCAGCACCAGGCGTTGCGACGATTTAAGGGCCGGCGCGCCGGCGCGTTTGCGCGCATCATTCACCAGCCGCAGAATTTCCGCCTCCTGCGCGCTCATCCCGGCCGTCAGGCCGGGCGCGAGCCCGATGAGCGGGACCAGGTAAAGCCATACCAGCGCCGCGCCCGTTGCCGCCAATCCTAATGACGCGATTCCGATCCCGACTTTGCGCCGATAGCGCCGGCGCCGCCCTCCCGCTGGCAAAGGAATCACCTTTGCCGGACCCTTGGGAATCCGCACCGATTTACGTCCGCTTGCCGGTTGGACACTCATCGCATTACTCACTGCTCAATGAGCCCCTGCGCTGCACTCGCGCCGGATAGACCCCTAAAATTTCTCCTTGAACGGGCGCACGTCCAGCTCCTGGGTCCACGCGCTCGGGTCCTGATTGGCCAGGTACCAGTAGGCTTCGGCGATTGCGGCCGGCTTGAGCACGTCCTCGTCCTTGAGCGAGGGCATCCGGGAGCGGATATGCGGGATGTCGATGATCCCGTCGACGTTGACGTAGGCGACGTGGATTCCACGCGGGCCAAGATCGCGCGCCAGCGATTGCGCGAGTCCTCGGACTGCGAACTTGGCCGGTCCGAACGCCGCCGACATCGGCCCCGCCTTGATTCCGGCGGTCGCGCCGGTGAACAGCATCACGCCGCGCTTGTTCTTGATCATGTCGGTGACGGCCTGCTTGGCGCACAGAAATGCGCCGTAGGCGTTCGCCCGCCATGATTCTTCGTATTGCTCGGGCGTGATTTCGGTGATCGTGCCCCAGTTGCCGCTGCCGGCGTTATACAACAGCACTTCGGGCGCGCCGAGTTTCGAGCGCACGGCGTCGAACGCGCGGCCAATCCCGGCCGCGTCGCCGACGTCGGCGGTTAGCGCCAGCGTGCGGCCGCCGGCCGCCTTAACCTCGGCGGCGAGTCCGTCCATGAACTCGCGCGAGCGCGCGATCATCGCAACGGGATGTCCACCCTGGGCGAAACGGCGCACCAGCGCAGCGCCGAGTCCGGGTCCCACGCCGACCACCATCGCTACTCCCGGCTGATTTGCTTGCGCGGCCATCGAAATCTCCCCACGGCGGCCGAAATAGCCGCTCGCGCTGCTATGTACCTACGGAACGAGCACCAGTTTGCCAACTGATTGACGCGATTGCAGGAAGCGAAGCGCCTCGGCGGCCTGGGCCAGCGGAAAACTTTTGCCGATCAACAACTCGAGTTTCTTCTCGCGCATCAGCGCGAACGATTTCTCGATCCCCTCGCGCATCAGCTCGGGCATCGCGAACACCACCGGCAGCACGAAGCCGCTCACCTTGGCCGATTTCTCGAACAGCCGGAACACGTTGAGCGGATCGGGCGCTCCGCCCGCGCGGCCGTAAAGCAGCAGGTGGCCGAACGGCGCGAGGCACTTCAGGCCCGCCTCGAAGGTCGGCTTGCCCACCGCGTCCAGGATCAGATCGGCGCCGCGTCCGCCGGTCAGGCGCATCGTCTCGGCGGCGAAGTCGGAGCTTTCGTAATTGATCACTTCGTCGGCGCCGTACTGCTTGACCAGCGCGGTCTTGGAGTCGCTCGACACCGTGCCGATCACGCGCGCGCCGGCCGCTTTGGCGATCTGCACCGCGACGATTCCGACGCCGCCGGCCGCGGAATGCACCACCACGGTCTGGCCCGCGCCCGTGGTATGCGCGGTATGCAGGATGTGCCACGCGGTCAGCACCTGAATCGGGAAGGCGGCGCCCTCCTCGAAGCTGACGAAGTCGGCCAGCGGGATCACCTGCGCGGGCCGGACGAGGCAATACTCGGCGTAAGCCTTGAGCGTAACCGAGGTCACGCGCATCCCGGGCTTCAGGTCCTTGACGTCGGGTGCGACCGCCTCGATCACGCCGGCCGCTTCCATTCCCGGCGTATCGGGCAGCCGCGGTTTGATCATGTATTCGCCACGGATGAAGAAGGTGTCGGCGAAGTTGATTCCGGCCGCATGCACCTTGACGAGCGCGGTTCCGGGGGCGAGCTCGGGTTTCGGCACTTCGACGTACTTGAGCACGCTGGGGTCGCCGGTTTGTTCAAAAACGATAGCCTTCACCTGATGCGCTCCTTGGCAGACGGTCGCTAATCGTTATCGGTTCAATTCGGTTGGAGCAAATCAGGTTCCGTCTTGCAACCGCGATCCGTCTCCGCCATGCGATATGATTTCCTGCTTACGCGGTATGATACCCGAAGACACTACGGAGGACGACGTTACTGGCGATGCTTGACCTGGTGATCTTTGACGCTGACGGCGTTTTGTTCGAGTCGGCCGAGTCCAACATGGCGTACTACAACGCGATCTTCGCCGAGATTGGCGAGCCGCCGCTCAGCCCCGACGAGGAGCGGGCGTGCATCTTCCTGGCCGCGATGCAGGTGTTCGAGCTCCGCGCGCGCGAGGATGCGGCCAAGCTCGAGCGGATGCGCGAGGTCGCGCGGACGATCGACTTCGGCCCTTTCTTTGCGCTCTTGCGCCCGTCCTTGGAGCTGCGGCCGTTCCTGCTCGAATTGAAGCGCCGCTACCGCGTGGCGCTCGCGACCAACCGTTCGGCCACCACGCTTGGGTTGATCGAGCATCTGGGCCTCGACGGCGTGTTCGACGCGGTGGCGAGCGCGCGCGACAAGGTTCGCCCCAAGCCCGCACCCGACATCGTACGCCTGTGCCTGGAGCGCGCGGGCGTCGCCCCTGAGCGCGCGGTGTACGTCGGCGATAGCCAGATCGACGCCGAAGCGGCGCTCGAGGCGGGAGCGCACTTCCTCGGCGTTGGCGCGCGCGTCGTCCATCCGCATCGCGTGGGGACGCTAAGCGAGGTGCCGGCCGCGCTGGAGCGGATGTTCAAGCGGCCCTAGTTTCGCGCGCCCCCCCCCGACCCTCTATCTGTCCCTCTCCTTGGACAAGGCAATGTTAACAGCCTAACTGTCTCGAATCTGAGAATCGTACTGTGAAACCTTGCCGTCCAAGGTTCAAGAAGTCAGCGATACATTGAGGATAATGCGTGCTTTCTTCAAGCAAGCGCTGACGAGTAGTAATTACAGGAGTCGCGGTCTTCGCAACCCAACGGCACCTTCAGTATTTGTTTGATTTCTCTTTAGTCAGTTCCTGTCATCTCTGAATTCCCCACAGTCGCTCGCCGTGATTGAGTGCATATTAAACCTGATACACAGTCATCACTTCGCCGCGCTTGGTTCTCTATGTAACCTATAATACCGGCGAGAGGATAGTTCCGAAAGTCATCGCAGAATAAAGTGAAACGTAAACTTGATACCCATCCCTATGAACGCGAGGTCAATAAACCGGTGCGAGAGTTCGCACCCACATAACAAGGCGCATCTCAAGTTGTAGCCCTCGGCCGGAGAAAGATCCAAATGAAGAAACAAGAACCGCTTAAGCTGTGGTTCATCGCGATAATCCTGATCGCGTTCATGTCCACTTGGGCAATAGTCAGTCACTCACAATTCGAAACCCCGGGCTCCATCGTGCCCTCGGTGACCGCGACGAGTCCCGCTGATGGCCTGACTGGCGTGACCCTCAACCAGCCGATTACAGTCACCTTCAGCCAGCAGATGTCCGTTCCGTCGATTGCCGCATGCCTCATTTTGCAACGACCTAACGGAACCTCTGTGAACGCAACGATCAACACCTATGGCAGAACCTCGATCTTGAGGCCGCTTGCCAATCTCGCGCCCAACACCAAATATACGGGCAGAGTCAGACGCGAGGCCTCCGACCTGGCAGGGGTTCCGCTGGACCAGGCGTATGTATGGAGCTTCACCACCGGTACTACGAGCGATGCCACCGCCCCGACGGTGAGTTTTACGAATCCAGCCAATATCGCAGTTAATGTACCCACGAACCAGAAAATCGTCGCAATTTTCAACAAGGAGATGTCCGCGGGTTCGCTCACGACCGCAACCTTCACGGTGACTAAACCGGGAGGAAGTGCGGTAATGGGAGCAGTCAATTACGCATCCGGATCTGTGACCTTCCGGCCCATTTTCGGTCTCAGAAGTAACACTCACTATATCGCCACGATTACGACTGGAGCCAAAGATCTCGCGCACAATCCGTTGGCTGCGAACTATGTATGGAGTTTTGACACTGGGGCAGGTCCGGATCTTGTCAAACCTACTGTGACTTCCACGAACCCGGCCGAAAATGCAACGAGTGTGCCGGTCGATCAGCTGGTTAGTGCGACTTTCAGCAAGGCGATGAACTATGCGACCATTACTACCGGGGATTTCCTTTTGACGTGGTCGGGCGGTCAGACAGTTGGCACCGTCACCTATTCCTACGACTCGGTCAACAAGGTCACGACGGCGACTTTTGTGCCGAAGGCCAATCTTTTGTCGAATACCCTATACACCGCCACGATTACCAACGAGGCGGACGATCTGATGGGCAACGCGCTAGCTGGGAATCAGCTGTCGGGTAATTATGTATGGCAGTTTACGACCGGCTCAGATCTCAGCCCGGTGCCTCTCGGCTCGGCTGCCAGCTTCGCGGTGCTGGCTGCCGCTTCGGTCACCAACACGTCGACTCCGACTTCGATTACCGGAGATCTCGGCATTTGGCCGGGCACTTCATTGACTAATTTTCCGCCAGGCACAGTCACGGGCACGGAACATGTGGACGATGTCACTGCGCAGGCTGCCATGGCGGACCTGACCGTCGCTTACAACAACGCCAAGGGACGCGTCGGAGCCTTTACTCCCGCCGTTGGCAACGTGGGTGGTCTGACCTTCACTCCCGGCCTTTACAGGTCCGGGACGTCGACGGCGATTTCAGGAGGCGGAAACCTCACGCTCGATGCGGGGGGCGACCCGAATGCGGTCTTTATTTTTCAGATCGCTTCGACCCTGACCACGTCATCCGGCTTCGGGGTTACGCTGACCGGCGGGGCCAAGCCTTCTCAGATATTCTGGGAAGTGGGCAGTTCAGCGACGATCGGCACGGGCTCAGCGTTTTTTGGGACCATCCTGGCAAATACTTCAATAACGATGGTGAGCGGCGCGACGCTGAACGGCAGAGCGCTCGCAGGAGCTATTTCCGGGACGGGCGCGGTTACGCTGGATGACAATACGGTCGTGAAAGCCACTCCGTAGAGTGGGAGGTTCGGCGCGAACGCGGAGCGGGGCCATCGCGGGCTCCGCTCCGCTTTTTTTTGGCGAGCCCACCTGTTGCGAGCGTCGTGACTTGCCCGCCACCAATCGAGGATCGGGCTGACTCACTCGGCGCTCGCGCTGTCCGCTTCCCGATACTAGATAGGCCGCGGCGGGCGTGCCGCTTCAGCCTCTGGCGATTCCGCCATCAGAACTCGGTAAAGCGAACCGCCCAGGATTGCGCCTGCGATTGGCGCCACCCAGAAGAGCCACAGTTGCTCGATCGCCCATCCACCGACCAAGAGCGCGGGGCCGGTGCTGCGCGCAGGATTAACCGAAGTGTTGGTTACCGGAATGCTGATCAAATGGATCAGCGTCAGCGCCAATCCGATCGGAATCGGCGCGAAGCCGGCCGGAACGCGCGGGTCGGTCGCCCCCATGATCACGAACAGAAACATCAGGGTCATCACGACCTCGCATACGAGCGCCGAGGCGAGACTGTAGCCGCCCGGCGAGTGCGCGCCGTAGCCGTTGGACGCGAAGCCGCCGGCCAGGCTGAAGCCGGGGGCGCCGCTGGCGATGACGTAGAGCACGGCGGCGGCGAAAATTCCGCCGAGCACCTGCGCCGCCACGTAGGGCGCGAGTTCGCCGCCCGGAAAACGTCCACCGGCCCACAATCCGAAGCTCACGGCGGGATTGATGTGGCATCCGGAAATGTGGCCGATCGCGTAGGCCATCGTCAGCAGCGTGAGCCCGAAGGCGAACGCCACTCCGGCGAAGCCGATTCCCAGATGGGGAAAGCCGGCGGCCAGGACGGCGCTGCCGCATCCGCCCAGCACCAGCCAAAAAGTTCCGATGAATTCCGCTCCAGCGCGCCGCGAGAGGCTCAGGGCCATAACTTGTCTCCTGCGATACCGATTTCGAGTCAGTTAGCAGCCTACTGTTTCTGCGATCCTATGTCTGCCGCTAATTTTTCCGGGCAGGTTCTTTAGCGGACCGACGTTGGGCACGGGATTGCCCAGAAACCCGACGACGACCAGAGCAAGCGCGCCAAGATGCTGGACGAGGTGAAGGAGCTAGAGTCCACCACGCATCGATGATGCGATGCGCTTACAGTCCGAGGTCGGCGCGCGAGCGGGTCAGCGTATCGATCACGACGTACATGATGGCCCTGGCCGATTTGATGAAATCATTGACGCTGGCGACGCCCATCCCGCCCAGCCCTTCCTTGTACTCGTCCGGGCAGCCGGCAGGCGGCCACGGATAACCGATTCGCGCGCAGGGGATGCCGAGGCGGCGGATGAGCGCCCCGTCGGTCTGCCCGCCCATCTTTGGCGCGTTGCCGTGCGGCCTTCCCTCGACCCGTTCCCATCCGCGATAGCTCGATTGCACGATCCAGTTTTGTGGGTCGGTGGCCCCGCCCGGAGCGGCGCCGTACATCTCCCAGTCGAATTCGATTTCCGGATGACGCTCGTGGATTGCGCGCATCGCCTCGGCAAACTGCGCCTTGACCTCGCCGGGCGAGGTGCGCGGATTGCATCGCACGTCGAGATAAATTTCGGTCGTGGCCGACGGAAAGGCCGGCCGCTCGGGCCATCCCGCGCGCAGTGCCGCGATATGGCCTTCGGGCAGCACGGTGCCCGACGTGTTACGCGCGGTGTATTGCGGAAGCCAGGCCTCGAGCTCCTCGATCACCCGAAGCGCCGGGATGATGGAACTTCGGTAGCCGGGAGTCCCGCGTGTAATTCCCGCATAGCCCATCGTGCCGCGCACCGAGACCTTGAACCAGCACATCCCCGGCTCTTCGGCGAAGACCGCCCACCAGGGTTTCATGATCACCGCGAAATCGGGCGCCACTCCGCGCGTGAGCATGTGATACACGCCGTCGCTCATTCCGTAGTTGCGCCGATAGGGCAGGCTGACCGGCATCCCGCCGCCGGCAAACCCCACCTGCAGGTCGCCCTTGATCGGTACGTCAGCTTCGCGGAGCGCGGTTGCGATTTCGGTCAGGCTCGCGACCATCCCCTTGGGATTCGCCGCGCCCAGGCCGTAGACCAGGCCGCCTCGCGCGAAGCCCTTGGGCAGCATGTCGGCGCGAAACGCGGGGCCGACCCACGGCAGATCTTTTTCCGGATCGGCGTCGATGTGAGTGTCGATCGGAGCGTAGAGCAGGAGCGAGGCGCCGCCGCCGTGGCCGCGGACTTCGCCGATCGCGTTACCGGTGTCGTCGCTTATCGGCTGATAGCGGGAGTGCTCGCCCAGGTGCTCGCGCATGTAGCCGGCGATAAATTCGCTGGCCTGACGCTCGGCGCCGGTGGGGCTGTGGATGTCGATCAGATTGAGCAGCAGCCTTTGCAGACGCTCCGGATTAAGCCGCTCGCACGCCGCGGCGTACCATTTTTCCTGCTCGGCTGAGAGCGGAACGAGGCGGGTCTTTTCGGCCATCGGAGTCTCCCCTGCGGTAGCCTGGCGCTTTGCGGCACGCTCTCAACGATGACCATTGCCGCCGCCGCCGGCGCCGTTGGCCTGATGCGCGGCCGGCCGCTCCTGGATACCGCGGTTGTAACGCGACGCCACCTTGCGCCAGGCGGTCAACGCGTTATCCAGTTGGCACAGGGTCTCCTTGTTCCACCCGTCCCCGGTCTCGTAGAAGTCCTGCATCGCCTCGCGCGCGAAGAGATCGTTGTCGTTGAAATCGCGCAGCGCCAGCGGCTCGAACACGTTGTTGTACCGATACTCGGCGTCCTTGAGGTCCGCCTCGTTGCGGCAGTGGGCGACCAGGACTTCCCAGTACTCGTGATGGGTCTCGTCGGTGGGGACGTACCACTCGTATTGCGCCCAGCCGGGGATCGGCCAGTGCTCGACCAACAGCACTCCCGGCAGGTACATCGAGGTCCGCAAGTAGTAAGGCTTGGTGCCGCGCGCCTTCAGGCCGAGGACCGGATTTTCCAGCACCATGTTCCACGCCTCGGGCCGGTTGTACATCATCATCACGCCTTTCGGCCCGTCCTCCGCCTCGATCACGCGAACCGCCTCGTCCGAAACCGGCTGCGCGCCGAGCGGAAATAGAACGTCGGCGCTGGCGATGATCGTGTTGCCCATATGGACCAGCCAGTGGCCCGGGTCGTATCCGTTTTCCACCGCCAGGCGCCAGTTGGAATTGCCGGTACGATGGATCCCGCGCACGAACACCTGTTCATCCAGGACGTAGGCGACGGCGTTTGGGTCTTCATCGGTGCCGATGCGCAGCGGCAGGTCGGATGAAAGCGGCGGCACGGGCTGGTAGTCCTCGTCGCCGACGAACACGAAGATCATGCCGTTGCGCTCTTCGACCGGGTAGGTGCGGATCCGCACCTTGCCGAGAATCGGGTCGTCGGGCGAGGCCACGATCGTCCTGAGCACGCCGTCTTCCAGGCCATAGCTGTAGCCGTGGTACCAGCAACTCATCAGCTCGTCGCTCAGACACAACGGACGGCGCGACATCCGCACGCCCCGATGCAGGCAGCGATCCTGCAGCGCGTAAGTCTTGCCCTTGGCCCGCCGAAGCGCGATCTCGTGGCCCGCGATCAGCACGCCCTTGACGTCGTTGTCCTTGAGCTCGTGACTGAACAGCGCGGGGTACCAATGGTTCTTGAAGCCGCTCGTGGCCTCCAGGTAAGGGGCCCACTGGCGGCTGGACGACACCCCTGCCTTACCGGCGCCGCTGACATTCCTGACGGATTCGCCTGCACCCATCGAAGTTGCCTCCCGATTAAGACGCGATAGGCTATACGACCGCGCGATCGTAAGTCGTTATTACAAAATTATTTATGACATAACCATCTCGATCATTTTGGGGCCGGGCTCGTGGAGCGCGCGCTCCATTTCCTGCGCCAGCGCCTCGGCCGTTTCGACGCGAACTCCGGGCACCCCCATCCCCTTGGCGAGCGCGACCCAGTCGAGATTCGGATTGCCGAGGCTGGTCAGCGCCCGCGCTTTGGGGCCGGGCTCGGTGATGCCGGCGCGCGCGAGCTCGACCTGCAAAATCCGATAGCGGCGGTTGTTGCACAAAAGCGTGGTGACGTTGAGTCCTTCGCGCGCCTGCGTCCACAGCGCCTGCACGGTGTACATTCCGCTGCCGTCGGCCTGGAACGAGATCACACGGCGGTCGGGGCAGGCGACCGCGGCGCCGGTTGCGCACGGCAGGCCCTGGCCGATCGCGCCGCCGGTCAGCGCGAGGTAGCTATGCGCCGGCGCGCTCAGCGAGGCGCCGAAGAACGGCAGTCCGGTGGTCGCCGCCTCGTCCATCACGATTGCGTGCTCGGGCATCAGCGCCGCGATCGTTGCGCCGATCGTGGTCGCATCGAGCGCGCCCGTCGGCCGCGCCGCTACCGCCTTCGCGGCGCGCGCCGGCACGGCTTTGGGCGCGCCGATAAGATCGGCCAGCGCCTCCAGCGCGAGCGCGACGTCCTGTTCGAGCGTCGCGAGGGTCGCGACGGTGCGGCCCTCGGGAATCAGGATGCTCGGCGTATTGGGATAGCCGAAGAACGCGACCGGCGCGCGCGCGCCCGCCAGGACGACCGAACTGGATTTCGAGAGCGCCTCCAGCGCCATCTCGGGAAAATACGGCAGTTTCTCCACCGGCGGCATCGTGCCGCCGCGCTCGATCCGGGCCGGAA
Source organism: uncultured delta proteobacterium (assembly GCA_963773975.1). GTDB lineage: Bacteria > Desulfobacterota > Binatia > Binatales > Binataceae > JAKAVN01. The sequence goes on along the minus strand of CAVZDJ010000011.1, from coordinate 29,995 downwards.
ACGTCTCGCACATCAGGCGGCATCCGCTCGCCGCGGCGATTCGCGCCGCGGCCCGCAGCCCGCGCTCGCGAAGCGCCGCGCCGCCCATAAACAGCGCGACCTTCGCGCCGTCGCGACGCAGAATCTCGGCCGCCGCGCGCACCGCGCTATCCGGCGCCGCCGTCCGCGACGCCGAGGGACGCGGTGTGGCCGGCGCTCCAGCCTCGCTCCACTGGCAATCGGCCGGAACGATAAGCGTGGACGTATGGCCCGGCGGACGCATCGCTTCGGCGATCGCCTCGGCGGTATCGGCGGCGATCGCGCCCGCGCTTGCCGAATGGCGCACCCAGGCGGAGACCGGGCGGGCGAGCGATTCGATATCGGAAGTGAGCGGCGCGTCGGCCTTCAGATGCCAGGTCGCATGGTCGCCGATCACGTTGACGATCGGCGAGTGCGCGCGTCGCGCATTGTGTAGGTTGGCGATTCCGTTGGCGAAGCCGGGTCCGAGATGGGTCAGCGTAAGCGCCGGCCGATCGGCCATCCGCGCGTAGCCGTCGGCCGCGCCGGTGACAACGCCTTCGAAGAGCGCCAGCACCGCGCGCATCCGATTGGGGCCGTCGAGCGCGGCGACCAGCGGCATCTCGGTGGTGCCGGGGTTGGCGAAGCAGACGTCGACCCCGCAATTGAGCGCGGTCTGGATCAGGCTTTCGGCTCCGTTCATCTCAATCAACTCCGCTTTGCTGGTTATGTTGGGGCGCGGTCCGGGGAGTAGCTTTCAACCGCCGCTTTGCGAAACCGTGCGCATCACTTTGCCGGGCAGGCCGCCCTGGTATTCGTCGTGCGCGAACAGGACCTCGCCGCCGACGATCGTGTACTCGATTCCCTCGGCGCGCTCGATAAGCCGCGGCTCGCCGCCCGGCAGATCGTTGACCCACTGGGGCGCGAGCGGTTTGATCGTGGCCGGATCGAAAATCACGAGGTCGGCATCCATCCCCGGAGCGAGCCGCCCCTTGGTGCGCAGTTCGAGGAAGTCGGCCAGCTCCGAGGTCAGCCGTCGCACCGCATTCTCCAGCGTGAGCACGCCGCGCCGATGCACCCATTCGTGCAGCAGGTAGGAGGTCAGGCCGGCGTCGCAGTGCTGCGCGACGTGCGCGCCCGCGTCGCTAAGTCCAATCAGCGTATTGGGGAGCTTGAGGATGCGGCTTACGACCTCGGGATTGACGTTGATCACCGAGAGCGTGATGCCCAGTTCCATTCGTTCGTCGAGCGCGAGGTCGAGCAGCGCGTCGACCGCGTCCTTGCCGGTCGCGGCGGCCAGTTCGGCGATGCTCAGGTTGAGCCAGCGGCGATGGTGCTCGTTTTCCACGCGCGCGATATGCACGCGATCCCAGCGGCCGCGGAAAATCGCCTTGCCGCCGCCGTCCTTGATTTCGTTGCGGAACGCGGCGCGGAAATCCGCCGAACGCACCAGCGTCATCTGCTCCTCGACGCCGCGGTTGAAGATTCCCTTCCACGAATCGAGCGCGGCAAAGATGAACGGCTCGCGCATCGTGTAGTACTGCTGGATCGGCCGCGGCGTGACCTGCGGCAGAATCTTGAGTCCGCTCTGGAGCAGCGGCGCGAGCCGCTCGACCGTCTGCTGATGCGCCTCGGGTGGCGTGCCGGGCAGGTCGAGCAAGGCGAGCCAGGTCACCGGCCGCGCGCTCTCGCGCGCGAGCATCGTCAGCAGGTCGAAAGCGCCCTCGTTGGGCACGCTGGTCGAGCCGCGGCTCGGAAGAATCTCGATAATGCCGCGGCCCAGCTCGCGCATCGTGCGGCAGAGCGCGCCGAGTTCCCGGTCGCTCGCCAGCCGGCTCGCCAAGGGACGGCCCTGGAAGCCGATATGCTGCGGCGCAAGGCTCATCGAGAAGCCGGCCGCGCCGGCGCGGAGCGCCTCGCGGTACAGACGCGCCATCTCCGCGGTCTCGGCTTCGCTCGCGGCGCGCTCGGCCGCTTCCTCACCGATCACGTAAAAGCGCAACGCCGAGAGCGGCACCAGGAAGCCCACGTTGAGCGCGACGCCGCGGCGCTCGATCGCCGCCATATACTGGGGAAAGCTTTCCCAGTCCCACGCCACGCCGCGCATCAGCACCTCGTGCGGCAGGGCCTCGACGTTGACCAGGTCCCACGCCATCGTGGATTGCCGGCCGGGACGGCAGGGCGCGACGCCCACGCCGCAATTGCCCATGAGCAGCGTGGTGATGCCGTGCCAGCATGAGCTGGTGAGCAGAGGGTCCCACGAGATCTGCGCGTCGTAGTGCGTGTGGATATCGATAAAGCCGGGCGCCAGCACCGCGCCGCCGGCGTCAATCTCACGCCGGGCGGAGCCGCCGGCGTCGCCGACCGCGGCTATTTTGCCGTCTTTCACCGCGAGCGCGCCGTGACGCACGGGTGCCCCGGTGCCGTCGCAGATGCTGGCGTTGCGGACCAGCAGGTCGTAGGCCATCGCTTAATTCCTCCGGCGTCGTTTCAGCCCAACCGAATCATCCCGAGCATAGCCGGGACACTGGTTGTTTGATAACGCAGCGCGCGAGGCCAGGCAAAGCTCCGCGCAGCACCGGGTGGGGCGCCATTGTGAATTGTGAAGTGGGTTAGGGTGAGGCTGGCCGCGATGCTGCTGCAAATGCCGCTCGATGGTTAAGGAGCGCACAAAAGCAGGCCGCCGATAGCGCTCTCAGCGCCATCGGCGGCCGCGATAAGATCCGTCGCGCAGACTGAGCCCAAGCTTGAATTGGGCGAGCCTGCGCGACAAGACGGGTCAAGTTTTAATGAACTGGCCCAAAGGTCAATTGAGACGAGTACAGCGGTAATCCAGTCAGGACGATCTTCGGAGTCGGGGTGCCACTAGCCACTAGTTGGCCAGGCCCGAACTTAACCAGCCTGCCGTGTAGGTAGTCGAATACCCAAAGCCGATTGGTCGAATCGAACTGCAATCCCCATGGAACAAAAGTACTAGTGGTACCTAAGGTTAAGGTCACCGCCGCCGGAGCCAGTACTGCTGTTCCAGACAAGGCGAGCGTGGCGGGGGCAAACGCCACTGCAGTGGCAGCACCCGCGTTCGCTACCCACAACCTGCCAGTGCTGTCGAATTGCATCTGCCCGGGTTCATTGATGCTGTTACTGTCGGCGATCAAAACAAGCTTGGGTACCTGCGCGCCACCGGCTGCGAGCTGGCTAGGCGTGAATTCCACAATTTTGTTACTAGCTTCGCTCGAGACCCAAAGGTCACCCGCTGCGTCGAACTCGAGGAAAGCGGGCACGGATAAATCGGTGGGATCGGTAATCGTTACAGCGGGAGTTATGGGAGTCCCGGCCGCGGTAGCGGCAACCAACTGGGCATGGGAAATCTCATAAACGGCGTCGTTCGTCCCATCGACCACCCAGAGGTTAACATCCGCATCGAACACGGCGCCCAAAATCAGCCCGAAGGAACTGCTCGTAATCTTCGCCGCGGGCGCGGGATGCGGGTGAACTCCTGTAGACAAATTGGTCAGTTGCGCGGGGGTGAATTTCAGGATCGCGTTGCCCCCACTGGCCTCACTGGTGAATGTGGTGATCCAAAGGTTCCCGTTGGGCTGAAAAGCAAGACCGCCAGCGTTGGCCAGCGGTGCGAGCTGACTGCCAATCTTTACAAAATAAGGTGCATGGCTGGTGGTCAACTGGAAGGGTCGCACCTGGACCACGCCGCCGGTGTCTCCCGGCAGTGGCGGAACGGTTTGTATATCGCTCGCCATCCATAGTGCGGATTCCGTTGCTTGCGCCGGCGACCATGCGCCGCCTACCACGAGCAACAGCAGCGCTAAAGATATGGTTGTGAGTAACCCAAGCACCGCCGAACAGCGCTTACCGCCGATAGTGATACCAGAAGTTGACATTGAATCCTCCCTCGCGTGAATTGATGTCGTACATGACGAAAGTTGTATATTGAGTGTAATTCGTCTCGGGGCGTCTAAGGAGCAATATCCATTCCGAGTGAAGGAGCTGGGATAATGCTTCGGATTCATTTCTCGGCTTATTTCGGCTTATTTAAGACGAAACCCCTTTTTTCAATTTTGTCGGGAATTATTACAGACCTGCCCCTTCTTCCGCCCCATGCGGGAAATCGTGAATCCGAAAAATGGCGAATCTGCGGCGTATTTGCCGGCTTCGTTGTGGAAAAGGGATTGCCGCCGCCATCGCTCCCTGTTTGTCATCCCGAGCGAGCTTGCGACTCGAGCCACCCGGATTTTCTAGAGATTCTCGGGGCGTTCCTCGCCCATTGTTGCGGCGCTGTGAATTTATCGAGAAAGCGTCGGCGATTTAGCCGAGCGCGCCGCCCCCCTGTCATCCTGAGGGAGCGTCTGCACGAGTCGCAGGACCGATTTTTGCGCGCGGAGTTCGGGGCGCGCGGCCCTACGCGAAGGCCGGCATCACTTCGCGCGCGAACAGCTCCACCGTCTGCGGCGGCGCCATGTCGGCAAACATGATCGTGAACATCGTGATGCCCCACCCGACGCGCTCGCGCAACTGCTTGATTATCTCATCCGGCGTGCCCTTTACCGCGGTGAACGAAAACGGCTTACGCCCCTTGACCATCTCCCATTTCTGTTCGGCCTCGGCCTTGTTCGCGCCGATACAAACCATCAATTGCTCCGAAACCGTGATTTCCGCGGGGTCGCGGGCGACCGCGCGGCAATGCTCGTGCAGCACCCCGAGAGTTTTTTTGAAGTCGCGGTAGCCGGCCGGACAGTTCCAGCGATCGGCGTACTTCGCCACCAGCCGCAGCATCACCTTTTCACCCGCGCCGCCGATCATGATCGGCGGATGCGGCTTCTGCACGGGCTTGGGATTGTTGGGCGCGTCGGCGACCGTGTAGTAGCGGCCTTTGAAGGTGGCGCGATTCTCGGTGAACATCGCTTTGAGGATTTGCAGGCCCTCCTCGAGTTGGCGCAGCCGGGTGCCGACCGACGGGAACTCGTAGCCGTTGGCGCGGTACTCCTGCTCCATCCAGCCCGCGCCCAGGCCGACTTCGAGCCGGCCGTTGGAGATATGATCGATGGTGGTGAGCGACTTGGCCAGCAGCGCCGGATTGCGAAAGGAGTTGCACAATACCAGCGTGCCGATACGCACGCGCTCGGTGCGCGCGGCGATCGCGCTCATCATCGCTATCGCCTCGAGCAGGTCAACGTCGGGCAGGCCGAGGGTCCAGAAGTGATCGACCAGCCAGAACGAATGATAGCCCAGGCGCTCGGCCATCTCGGCGCGATCGAGCAGGGTCTTGACGGTCGCGCCGGCTTGCGGCGACCAGAATGCGAATTCGACTCTTCCGCTCATCGATAGGCTCCTTGGTCAAGGCGCTTGGTTGATTCCCGCGGTCATCGCTCTGTTGATGTATTCGCGACGATCATTTTACAGCGTTACAGTTTTACTGTTTTACTGCGCGGATGCGCAACGAAATGAAGCGGCGGATCACGAGCGCATTTTGTGTCGCGCTGATGCTCGCGATCGCGATAGCGCGTGACGCCGAGCGCTGCGCGCTCGCGTCGCCGCCGGCGTACGGATTTTCGCAGGTCGGAGCGGCGCGCGCGCTCAAGGGCGCCTCCGGAGTTTACGAATGGCATTTCGTCGCCGCGCGCGGGTCCTCTCCATTCGATCGCATCGGGCTCCATCGGCTCGCGAGCGGGCCGGCCGCGACGGCCCATCCGGGAGTCGTGATGCTCTACCTTCCCGGGACCAACATGAACGGCGAGGTTGCGATCGACGATCCGCGCTACTCGATGCCGCTTTACCTGGCGGCCCATGGCGTCGACGTGTGGGCGATGGACTATCGCACTCACTTCGTTCCACCCGCCACGCCGGCGGAGAAGCTCGCCGTGATGACCGGATGGACCAACCGCTTGTTCCAAAGCGATGTCGAAGCGGCGGGCGCGTTCGCGAGCGTCGAAACGCACACTGAAAGGCTCTTCATCGCCGGCTTCAGCCGCGGCGCGAGCTTCGCCTACTTGTTCGCGGCGACGAATCCGCAAAAAGTGGCGGGACTCGTGATCCTCGACGGTTTCATCGTGCGCCATCCGGCCGCGGCGATACCTGCCGGGCGGGTCGCCGACGATATCGGCGGACGCCATCTGACTTACGACAAGCGCCGCGCGCTGATGGAAGCGGTGATTCGCAATCCCGGCGGTCCGGCGCCGCTGCCCAAATACAAAACCGCGGCGGAAAATCTCGAACACGTGGTCCACGACGCCGACGGCGTGTTTGGAGGACATGGCGGGCTCGCGAATCCGGCGGGCGGATTTTCAGACGCGTCGGTGCTGGCACGGGTGCTGATTGGTTACGACCGATGGTGGCCGGCGGTGCAGGATTACGACAATCCGTTCGACCGCAGTGCGCTTGCGCGCCTTAAGGCTTCAAAGCTTCCGGTGATCGCGTTCAGCAGCACCAACATCTTCGCCCAATGGCCGGCGATGGTGACCGAGTCGGCCGCCGCGACCGGCAGCGCCGACGTGACCGTCAAGCGGCTCGACGGATGGGGCCATCTGGACGTGATCTGCGGCACGCACGCGCAGAGCGAGGTTTACGCGCCGATGCTGGCGTGGCTCAGGCGGCATCAGAAGTAGGCGGCGGCACGCCCGGGGCGCGCGGGCTCAGTAGCAGCGTCGCCGCCAACGCCCACATCCCGAACGCGAACCCGAGCAGCGACCAGACCAGCGCCGAGCGCCCGCGGCGCGACGCGATCGTCGCGGTGAGCGGCGCCAGCGCCGCGTCGATTATGAGCGAGGTCGCGATTATCTCGGCCGGCCCCCCGCGATAACGCATCAGGGCGAAGCCGGAGGTCACGTTGAGGATGGCCGCGATCGTCCACATCAGATTACGCAGAGTCTACTACGTGCATAGGCCCGGGCACTTGCAGCTACCGTATCCGCTCGGGCGGCCGCCCCCGGCTTGCGGCGCTCTGGGGCGGGACTATAGTGGTGAGTGATGGCACGCCGCGACGCTGAAAATATTATTTCCAAGCTGCGCCAGATGAGCGAGGAAGGGCTGGGGAGCGTGATGGGCGAGCTGATGGCCAACGAACGGATGCGCAAAGGGCTCGGGCGCGCGGGAGAACGATTGATGGCCAACAAGCACGTCTTCGATCGCAACGTCGAGACCGTCCTCGACTTCGTCAACATCCCTTCCAAACGCGACATCCGCGAACTGAAGTCCCGCCTCGACACGCTGTCCAGCCAACTGGTTAACCTTAGCATGAAGATCGACCGGATGCTGGCGGCGGGCGAGATGCCCGCGCCGCGCCACGCGCGCTCCGGCTCAAACCAAATCGAAGCGGAGCAAACCCGATCAGATCAGTTCGAATCAGATCAGTTCGAATCAGGCCTGGCCGAGCCAGTCCGCCGAGTTCGGCCCGTGCGGCCGGCGCCCGGACCGCGTCCCGTGCCGCGCCGGCGCAGGGGCCGCGCCCATCCCGACTGACAAAAGCGGCTGCCCGACGGAGGCGTCGAATCGCGGCCGCGGGGGAATGCGAGCGCGGCGGCCGCTCAAGTTTTCAAAGCAGCGTAAGAGTCCGCCCGAGCCGGGCGAGATCGGCAAGCGCGGCCGGCTCGCGTCCGAGGTCGGGCATAGCGAACAGCTTCAATCCCGCCGGGCCGCCCGCGCGCAAAGACGCTATCGCGGCCGCCTCGCGTTGATGCAGCGCCGCGAACTCCGCGGCCGCCCGCGCGAGTTTGCGCCTAAGCGCCGGCGCAAGTGGCGCGATCTGCTCCGCCGGCGTTATCGCGGGCAGCGTGCGGTTCACGATCACCGCGCGCGGCGCGATCCCGGCGGTGCGTAAAGCCGCGAGGAACTCCTGCGCCTGCGCGACGCGCTGGGGCTCGGCGGTGGTGACTACGACCACCGCGGTGTCGCCGGCGATGAGTAGTTGCTGCACCCGCGCGGCGCGCTCGGCAAATCCGGCATACATCCCGTCGAAACTGCGCACGAAGGCCTGCACGTCGCCGAGCAGATGGAGCCCAGTCAGACGGTCGAAGGCGGAAAGCACGGCGCGCGCGGCTAGGTCGACAACGCTGAAGCCGCGACGCACCCCCCCGCCCAGCAGCGTAACGGCGCGCGAGTTGAGCAGGTCGAGCAAGCGGCGCGGCGCGTCAAGGAAGTCCAGCGCCTCGCGCGCGGGCGGCGTGTCGAGCACCACCAGGCCGGTCGAGGGGTCCTCACTCAGCTCGAGCAGCCGCTCCATCGCCATGTAGTCGCCCACGCCGGCCAGCGCCTGCGAGAGATTGCGGTAGATGCGGTTTTGCATGATCGCGTCGGCGGCGGCGGGCGAGGGTGCGTGGCGCGCGACGAGCGCGTCGAAGGTTCGCTTGGGGTCCAGGCGCAGTGCGCGCAGGCGGCCGGCGGGTCGCGCCGGCCGCCTGCGCACACCCGCTGAATCGGCGCGGCCGCTCGGGTCGTCCATATTTTGAAGATTTCGCAATGCCACCTCGCGGGGCTCGGCGGCGTCGTCGCCGCCGAGCCCCAGCGCGTCGAGCAAGCGGGGCGCCGGGTCGACGGTCATCACGTCGACCCGCCGCCCGGCGAGCGCGGCGCGAAGCGCCAGCGCCGCGCTCGCCGTGGTCTTGCCGACGCCGCCGGGGCCAAGGCATACGAGCAGGCGGCCGTCGAGCAGGCCGGGCGAGGGCGCGGCGGCGGTCATCGGGATGTTGGCGGCTTCGCCGGGGATGTTGGCGGTTGCGCCGTGCGCAGCGCGGCGCTCGGCGCTTGCGCGGCTTTTTGCGCTGGAGGCGGGGCTGTTCCCGGCTCGGCCGGGAACAGCCCCGCTTCCAGCGCGCGGCTCAGCCCTTCGAGTTCGGCCCGGCGCATCGCCGGGCTGAACAGCATCGGCAGTTCGACCACAGCGAGCCCGGCGCGGGACGCTTCGCGGCGCACCCGCGCCGCGAAGCGTCCCGCGCCGTCGCGCCATCGCGCAAGGCGCGCGCATCCTGGATACGCATGGAGCGCGTCGAGCGCCTTCATCTCGCGCGCGCTGAACAACGGACCCGGTACGCAGTTGAGCGCGGCCGCCGCGACGCTCACACCGAGCCGTCCGCGGAGCATGGCGGACGCCTCCAGAGCTTCGCCGAGCGCCAGCTCCTGCGGCGTCAGCGTCAGTATCACGGCGAAGCGCGTCGGGTCGGCGAGAAAACTCCCAACATTGGCGGCGAGCCGATTGAGCGTTCCGAGCGGAGCGATTTGCTCCAGCGCCCCCGGCACCGAGAGTAACTCCAGCGCGCTGCCGGTGGCGGGCGCGTCGACCACCACGTAGCGGTCCTCCAGCGCGGCGCGCCCGGCGACGATTCGCAGCCGCTCGAGCATCAGGAACGCCTCCAGCCCCGGCAGCGCCGCACTGACGTAGCCGAAGGTGCGGCTTTGGAGCATCCGGCGCGCGACCGCCTTGATCGGCACTATCCGTTCGATGAAGGCTTCGAGCTCGGTGCTTGCGCTGAGCGAGATCGTTTCCAGGTTGGCAATCGCGCCGGGATTGGCTACCGCGTCCCGCTTAGCCATCGGGTCGAGGTTGTTATCCGGCTCGAGACCGAGCATCCGCGCCGCCCACATCCGCTGGTCAAGGTCGACCAGCGTCGTTGGGCGGCGTCGCGCGAGACCGAGCGCGAGCGCGGCGGCGACCGTGCTTTTGCCCGTGCCGCCCTTGCCAGTCACCAGGATTAGCCGCGCGAGCGCCATCAGGTCGAATGTAGACACGCGCGCAGCGGCGAGCTATCGGTTGAGTACATTTGCCGCGTCACGGTAGTTTAGAGCGCTCGCATGAAGGAGTCCGCTGACCAGGCATCATTTCAAAGCGTGCTGCTGGCGATGCCGCCGGCCGGGATCGCGCGCTTCAAGGCGATCATCGAGTCGTACGACAACCTGGCGACGCTGCGCACCGAAGACCCGCGCCATCATTATTTGCGTTTGTACTTCGACCCCAAGTCGGCCGCCGAGGTCGCCCCGCTGCTCGATTCGCTGAGCGCGGCCTTTTCGATCCGCCGCATCGGCTCCTAGCTCTCACGCAGTTTGACCGCGTATTCTTCGCGGCGGAAGAAGCTGGTACGCGGGCTTGCGGAAGTCATCCAAGGGTGCTGCAACATGATCGCGGCTTAACTTGACCACGAGGGTAAGGAAATGACGCCCGAGGAACAACTGATCCAGCGTTGCTTCCAGGCGTTCAACCGCCACGACCTCGAAGGAGTGATGACCTGCTTCATTATACCCCGTTCTTGTTGGGCCGACCGGCATACGATGCGTGGGTAGCGATACGGGCACGAGCGAGGACGTGGTACGGTTACGACGAACTGGAGCGTGAACCGCGGCGGCCCAATATGTGAGTGAGAGAGGTTAGAAAGCTCCGCGGTGACGGGGACGCTCATCGTATCCCGAGAATATCCGGTAGCGGGTCGTCAAGGTGAATTTTGATTGGAGTCATTGGAGTCAACAATCCGATTAACGAAGCGACCATAAGACTGGGAGCCTTTTTTGCGGTGTTCACCGCGATGGCCCTGTGGGAAGCGGCGGCGCCCCGCCGGACAAGGTCCTATTCGAGGTTCAGGCGCTGGCCCAGCAACCTGGCGGTCGTCGCGCTAAATACGGCTCTCATCCGGATTGTGCTTCCAACCACAGCCGTGGTTTTGGCGCTGCTTGGAGCGAATCGGGGCTGGGGATTGCTCAACAACGTCCCGGCTCCGCCGTGGATGGCAGTGATCGCTTCGATGGTGCTGCTCGATGCCGCAATCTATCTACAGCACGTGATGTTTCACGCGGTTCCCGCGCTGTGGCGGGTGCATCGTATGCACCACGCCGATCTTGACTTCGACGTAACCACGGGCGCGCGCTTCCACCCGATCGAGATCGTTCTTTCGATGCTGATCAAGTTTGCTGTGGTCGTCGTCCTGGGAGCGCCCGCACTCGGCGTGCTTATCTTCGAGGTCCTGCTGAACGCGACCTCGATGTTCAGCCACGGCAATGTTCGCATTCCCGTCCGGTTGGATCGCTATCTTCGATGGCTCCTGGTCACGCCCGACATGCATCGCGTCCACCATTCGATCGTGGTCGGCGAGACCAACAGCAACTTTGGCTTCAACCTGCCGTGGTGGGATCGCTTGCTCGGAACCTATCGCGATCAGCCCGCCGCCGGCCATGACGGGATGACGATCGGCATCGAGCAGTTCCGCGTAGCGCGTGAATTGTGGCTCGACCGCATGCTGTCGCAGCCGTTCCGCGGGCCCACGGGTGCGTACGCGATCACCTTGCGGAGCGCCGCATGAACAAGCGCGATCTCGTCATCGCTTTTCTGCCCCGGCTGATCCGTCGGCTCAAGGCCCCGCGCTTCATGGACGCCGTAACCCTCAAGGGACGATTGGAGGCCGGCGAGAAAATTGCCCTGATAGACGTCCGCAGCGCCGGTGAATTCTTTGGACCGCTCGGTCACATCGCAGGCGCAACTAACATTCCGATCGGGGAGTTATCCGGAAAAATCCCGGATCTGAACGAGAGCAAGGCGAAACCGATCATAACCATCTGACGAAACGAGAAGCGCTCGGCGAGCGCGGCGAAAGTGCTTTCGCAAGCAGGGTTCGAGCAAGTATGTGTTTTGCGCGGCGGGATGGAGAATTGGAACAAGGCAGGTTATCCGGTCGAGAGGGATTGAAGTTTGGCATCGGCCATCGCGATCAACGCGCAGTGAGCGTCCAGCCTTTACAGCAAGAGCGCTTAAACCGACGATTGGCCTTGCGCTTCCCTACCGCTCGCGCAGTTCGATTACGTAGTCGCGGCCTTCCCACTGTCCGCGCGTTTCCCAACGGAAGGTGAAGCGGACAGGCGCGTGATCGAAGGCAATCAATTCGATATCGACGAAATCGAGTCCCACCGCGGTATGGGTCGAACGGGTGTCGTTGGGGTGATGCCATTCGTCCTTGCTCCAGTGCAGCATGAAGGGCTCATCGGACTGGATCCGCAGCTTGCACGGGAGCGTGACCGACTGGATCTGCCGGTTGTGTTTCCAGATTTCGATTGGCCCGCGCGGCTTGCCGTTGCGGTAGCGCTCGGCGACCTCCGGGATGAGATCGAAGACGACGCCGTCGGCGGCCGAGCGCAAAAGTTTCAGGTACTCCGCATGCGCCCACATCAGGGGCATCGCGGCCCCCGTCGGCTTGCCGAATAGCATCAGCGCCTCGGGCAGGTCCGGCCGATCCCAGATTTGCTCGGCCAAAAGCCGCGTCGAGGTGGCGAAGTTTTCCATCGCGCGCAGGTACGGCGTGACGTCGCGTCCGGCGGCGAGTTCGTAATGGCCGCGCTCACCGGTCAACAGCGGCCACGGCCGCCCGACTCCCCATCCGACGAAGGGTCCGCCGTCGTCGCGCTGGCCGTAGCCGTCATGCGTGTAGCGTTTCCAGCACGGCCCGGCCGGGAAGTCGGCCTTGAGCACCGCGTCGACGACGCGCAGCGAATCCTCGACCAGCGGGTCGCCAGGGCGGCGGATGCCATAGCGCACCAGCTCAAGGAAACCTGCGTCGACGATCTCGGCGGCCGGAAACTCGTAGGGCGCGTTGGGTGGCCGGTTGCGGATCGGCACCATCCCGTGGTCGGGGTCGTCATTAGGCACTGTCGCCGCGGGGTCCGCGGGATTGATTCGGACGTAGTGGCGCTTAATGCCCGGCACCAGGAAGCCCCGTTTGGTCACGGTCCAGCGCTCAATGTGGGATTCGAGGAAGTCGGCGTATTCCAGCAGGAACTGCGCGGTGGTTGTGTCGCCCCGCCCATAAGCCAGGTTCGAGGCGCATACTAGCGCCGTGATATTGCTCGCCAGCGTCGAGGGCGAGTAGCCGCTATTCTCCTCCCATCGCTCCTGCGGCGTGACCGGGCCTTTTTTGATCAGGTAGCCCGCGGCCGCCAGCACCATCGGGTACGGATCCAACGGGCCCATCGTGGCGCCCGCGTGCGCCAGGCGATACGCCAGCATGATCGGAAAGGCGACCTCGTCGAGCTGGATGCCTTGCCAGTAGGGCGTGCCGTCGATCCAGAAATTCTGCGGGAAGCCGCCGTCGGGGCGCTGCGAGCAGGCGAGATAGATGAGCGCGCGCACCGGGGTCGCAAGGTCGCCACCGGCCAGCAGTCCGGTCGCGCTATTGACCATGTCGCGCGTCCACACCAGATGATAGCCGCCGAGGTCCTCGTCGCCCTTGACCTCGCCCCACGGGATGCTGAGCGAAGCGATGAGCGCGCCGGAGAAGCGCTTGTCCTCGTGCGCGAGCAGCAATTCGCGGGTCCTGCGGCAGAGGTGGCCGCCGTCGCCGGTCCATCGTTCGAGCGGGTACATGTGGCCGCAGGCGCGGCTCCATTGCTCGAGGAAGCGTGCCGCGTGCTGTGCGAAGGGCACCCCGAGCGACTGGTAGAGGCAGGTCACCGCGCGATGAAGGCCGTTGCCGAACGCGAGCCCGAGCGTGAAGTGGCGGTCCTCGGGCAGATCGATTTCGGCGGTCAGCGCGACATTGCCGTCAGGCGCCGAGGCGAACTCCCAATCCAGCTTGAAATTCTGGCTCAGGTCCTGCCATCCGTCGGTCTTGCCGACATAGCCGCAGGAGCGCCGCACGAAGGGCACGCTGGCTCCCAGAGCCAGCCAGGTGTTGTCCTTGTGCGCGGTCAGAAACTCGTACCCCGCCATCCGCGCAACGTTGGCGTTGTTGCCCCATCCGCCGACGTTCAGATGCGGCGAGAGCAGCACGAACAGGCGCAGGCGGCGCAGGAGGTCGGCGTCGCCCTCCACGCGGGTGTCCAGCAGCACGCACGGTTGATGCGGGTCGGTGATGACCTCCATCACCACGCGATAGCGCCCTTCGCGGTCGGCGTTGGTGATGCGCACGCCGAGGCCGCGATCGCCGAGATACTCGGTGTGGGTCTCCTGGTTGCGATGCACGTCGTGGAAAAAAGTTTCGCCGTCGGTCACCAGGTACTGCAGATCGCGGATTTGGGGCCGATCGATCGTCGGATAGTAGACTTCGTTGAGCACCCCGCCCGAGGCGGTGAACCAAATCGGGCTCGCCGTGGAGTAGGCGGTGCCGACGACATCTTTGGCGCTGTGGGTCCAGCGCGGCTCGATACCAGGGGCGCCCGAGGCGCGGGGAGTTTCCTCGATGATGGCCATCAGCTTGGTTTCCTTTTTGCGGATGCGCCGGCGGGGCACTCAGAGCGCGGCGGGAGGCTCGGTCGCCGGTTCGTTCAGCGGCGCTTGCGCGCGGAACATGTAAGAAACTCCCACGCTGAGCACGTAAAGCAGTAGCAGCGGAATCGCGAGCAGGAAAATCGAAACCATGTCCGGCGGAGTCAGCGCCGCCGAGACCACGAAGATGCCGAGTACCGCGTACCGGAAATAACGCAGCATCATGCGGTAGTCGATCAATCCGAGCCGGGTCAGGAAGACCGCGAAAATCGGCATCTCGAAGGTCAGCCCAAAAGCCAGCATCAGCTTGGCCGAGAACGCCAGGTACTCGCTGATCCGAATCGTCGGGGTGACGCCGATCGAGGCGTACTGCGCGATGAAGAAGGCGTAGCCGACCTTGAATACCACCGCCCAGCAGAAGTAACCGCCCAGCGCGAAGAACAGGCTCGAGCTGACGACGAACGGCAACGCCATCCGCCGCTCCGACTCTAGGAGGCCGGGCGCGATAAATTTCCAGACCTCGTAAAATATCGCCGGGCTGGAGACGAACACCCCGGCCACCAGCGCGACCTTGATCTTGGTGAAGAAGGCCTCGCCCACGCCGGTCCCGATCAGCAGCAGCTTGCCCCCTCCGACCTCGCGCAGCGGCATCGTCAGCCAGGCGAAGAGATGGTCCGCAAAAATGTACGACAAGGCGCATCCCGCCGCTAACGCGATAACGGCCCGTATCAGCCGCCCGCGCAACTCGCGCAAATGTTCGAGCAGCGGCATCCGGACCTCCTCCGCTGCGGCGGCAGGATTGGCGCGGACCTCCTCCGTTGCGGTGGGAGGATTGACGTCGGGCTCCAGGTTGGCCACGGGCAGCAGGGCAGGCTATGGTTTGTCGGCCGGCGGCGGCACGGAGCGCTCGCGAGGGCTCGGCTGTTTTGGTTTCCGAGCGCGGCGCGGCCGGGGCGGCGTCTGAAGTTCCGCTTGGGCCTGATGTTCCGCCGGGGTCAATTCGCCCGTCCCCCGGGGCCTGATGGCATCGCGAGGCCTGGTGGAATCCTCAGGACTGGCGGCGGATACCTTGGACGCGGGCTCGGCCGCCGGCTCATTCGATGCCTGATACTCCGCCGCTATCAGAGGACCAGTGGCGGCCGCTTGCGGGGCGCCCGCGGGCTCTGCCCCCGGCGAGTTTTCTGCCGGCGATTGCAACTGGATTTCCGGCGCCAGGAAAGCCGGCGGAGGCGGCGAAGGCGAAGAGGACGGCATCGGGGCAGGATGCGGGTCGTCGAAACGCGGGGGCAGGATATTGAACGGCGCATCGTCGCCGATCGCGCCAGAGATCTCGCGCATCACAGTGTTACTCGCCAGCCTCAGCTCGCGCATCACCTTGCCGACGGCATGCATCACCTGG
This sequence comes from uncultured delta proteobacterium, assembly GCA_963773975.1. Taxonomy (GTDB): domain Bacteria; phylum Desulfobacterota; class Binatia; order Binatales; family Binataceae; genus JAKAVN01. Next base: position 14,417 of record CAVZDJ010000011.1, on the reverse strand, counting down.
GGCAAATCGTCGGGTGGAATGACGATCAGCGCGATTACCAGGAACAGGAGTATCTCGAAAATTCCCAAGGATCTTCCGTCCGCCGTCCGCCCCGGCCCATAGCGCTCGGCCGCGCGGTCTGATTAATGATTCTAATGATCGTTATCGAAGTTCGGGGTGTCAACGATGCTCAGGACCGCACTGATTAGCGACCGCCGATTTTTGAAGCATTTCGCCGGCCGAAGCCATCCCGAACGCCCCGAACGCGCGGCGGTGATGATCGAGATGGCCGAGCAGCTTCATCGCGCCGGCATCCTGGCGCTCAGCCCGCGCGAGGCCACCGCCGCGGAGCTCGAATTGTGTCACGACCCGGCCTACGTGGCCGAAGTCCGGCGCAGCGCCGCGATGCCGCGTTACGACTTCGATCCTGACACGCATGCGTCACCCGACTCCTATCAGACCGCGCTGTTGGCGGCAGGCGGTGTGCTCACGGCGGTCGAGGCGGTGATGGACGGAGCGGCGGACAACGCTTTTGCGATCGTCCGTCCGCCCGGCCATCATGCGCTCGCCGGGCGCGCGATGGGCTTTTGCCTGTTCAACAACGTGGCGATCGCGGCGCGTTATCTTAACCGCCGCCGCGGCCTCAAACGCGTGCTGGTGATCGATTGGGACGTCCACCACGGCAACGGCATCCAGGACATCTTCTACGACTCGTCCGAGGTGCTTTATTTCTCGACTCATCAGTTTCCGTTTTACCCGGGCACCGGCGCGATCGACGAAGTAGGCTTCGGAGCCGGCGCCGGATACACAGTCAACGCGCCGATGCCGGCGACGTTCGGCGATAACGAGTACCTGCGTATTTTTGACGACCTGCTGGCGCCGGTGGTCCGGCAATACCGCCCGGAGTTCATCCTCGTGTCGTCGGGCTTCGACGCGCACTTTCGCGACCCGCTCGGCGGGATGCGGGTGACCGAGGGCGGCTTCGCCGCCCTCGCGCGGCGAGTCAAGCGGATGGCGGCCGAGTGCTGCGCGGGCCGGATGGCGGTGGCGCTGGAGGGCGGCTACGATCTGCAGGCGCTCGCGGATTCAGGACGCAGCGTGATCGAGGAACTGGGCCGCGCCGCCGACGAGCCGATCGCGCCGGCCGAGGACGGCGCTCGCGTGATCCCCATAATAGAGCGCTCGCACTATTTTCTGTCGCGTTATTGGAAGCTCTAGGGTCAGCCAGAGGTTGGTCGGATTATGAAGCTAAAAATTATCATTCACGACGCGGAAGAGGGCGGTTATTGGGCCGAGGCGCCGGCGATACCTGGCTGCGCCACGCAGGGCGAGACTCTCGATCAGCTGCTCGAGAACATGCGCGAGGCCATCAAGGGTTGTCTCTCTGTGGAGAATTGCTGACGCTTTGCCAAAACTCCCGTAAGCGGAAAACTCGCGGACGTGGCCGAGCCTAATTCTCTCAGCCAATCCGGTACGCTGCGGCTGGTCGCTCTGGGGGCGGCCGCTCCGCAGACCTATGAGTTGGGCAACGCGCGCGTTACCGTCGGCACCGCCGCCGGCAACGACCTGCTGCTGGACGAGCCGACCGCTTCGCGCCGCCATGCCGCGCTCGAGCGGCGCGCGGGCCGATGGTACGTGGTCGATCTCCGGATCGACCAACGGCACTTACCTCAACGGCCGGCGTATCACTGCGTCGGCGCCGCTCGCGCGCGGCGACGAGCTGCGCTTTGGCAACGCGCGCTTCGGACTCGTCGCTCCCGACGACGACCTGTCCAAGGTCGGCGCCGCGAGCGCGAAGGCCTCCGCGGGCTCGCCCCGGCGCGGCCCGCGCCTTGCGCGCGCCGCCGTGGCGGCGCTGCTCTTGGCAGTCGGCGGCTTCGCGGCGACCGCGTATGTGCTGCGCTTTCAGCGCGCCAACCGGGCGGCCGGGACGGCGGCGCCCAGCGCCGCCGCCGTTGCCGCCTCGCCCGCCGCTGCGGCCAGCGCCGCGTCCGCGGCAGAGGCGGGCGCGCCCACGAGCGCGCCCGCCTCTGCTGCGGACCCCCAGTGGCTCGCGCGGCTCAACTACTATCGCGCAATGGTCCGCTTGCCGCCGGTACTCGAAGATCCCCAACTCAGCGAGGCCGACGCGCTGCACGCCCGCTACCTGGTAAAGAGCTACGCCGAAGCCATCCGGAACAGCACCATCGGGGCGGAAGCGCACGAGGAGAATCCCGCGAGTCCCTGGTATACAGAGAAGGGGATGCGCGCGGCGCAGAAGAGCGACGTATCCTATTGGCAGGAGGCGAGACACCCGCCCGGCGAACCCCTCGCAGAGCACGCGCCGCCGCCCGGCGAGATGCCCTGGGGATCTCCCGGTTGGAGCATCGACGGATGGGTTGGAATTCCGTTCCATCGCTTTAGCGTCATCAGCCCGTATCTGCGGCGAAGCGGCTTTGGGCGCTACTGCGATGGGTCGCAATGCGCGTCGGCGTTGGATACCTTGAGCGACCTGGACCAGTTCCCGGAGCATCCGGTCCCGTTCGCTCAGCCGCTGGAGTTTCCTCCGTCGGGCGCGACTATCGCGATACGCACGCTCGATTCCGAATGGCCCGACCCGCTGACCGCATGTCCGGGCTATGCGCGTCCGGCGGGTTTCCCGGTGACCCTCGAGGTCGGCGCCAACGTGGGTGCCAAGCTCGGCGCCTACCGGCTCACCCGCGACGGGAAGTCGTCGGCGGATTCGCCGGCAAATTTGGAGGCTTGCGGCTTTGACGCTTCGAGTTACAGCAATCCCGACGCCACCGCGGCGCAGCGCGGGCGTGACATATTGCGGGCCTTCGGTGCGGTGGTGATCATCCCGCGCGCCCCGTTGGACAAGGGCGCCAGCTACACGATTTCGATGACCGTCAACGGGTGGGAATACAAATGGTCGTTCGCTACCGCGCCGTAGGCGGTTCCTGTATCCCGTTAGCGAGGTTGCGTCGCCGGGGCATAGCAACTAATAGTCAGGTTAGGAATCTGCCCGTGAGATGCCGCCCGCCGGCGCGCGGAGTTGGCAATCCGGGAGCCCAAGGAGGCTGACGAGAGCGCAATGAAAATCTCGATGTTCCATCTGATGCCGTACCGCGAGCTGCCTGCGGATTTCGAGAAGCGCTATCACTCGGTGTGGGTCGATCCGCCATATCACGAACTCGCCGACACCGAGAAAATCGCCAAGTATTACAACTGGACGCTGGACGAGCTGACCTATGCGGCCAAGGCCGGAATGGACGGCATCTGCGTCAACGAGCACCATCAGAACGCCTACGGCTTTATGCCATCGCCGAATCTGATGGGCTCGGCGCTGGCGCGCGCGACCAACGGGCTCAACGTCGCACTGGTGCAGATGGGAGCGACGCTCCCAACTACGATTCCGCCAATCCGCGTGGCCGAGGAGTACGGGATGCTCGATTGCATCAGCGGCGGCCGGCTGGTCGCCGGGATGCCGCTCGGCACGCCGATGGACGCGAACCTGTGCTACGGAATCACGCCGATGGAGCATCGCGAGCGCTATTACGAGGCGCACGATCTGATCATGAAGGCGTGGCAGTCCAAAGAGATCTTCGCTTGGAACGGCAAGTACTTCAAATTGCCGATGGTCAATCTGTGGCCCCGCCCGCTGCAGAAGCCGCATCCTCCAGTATGGATTCCGGGCAGCGGCAGCCTGAGCACCTGGGACTTCACCGCCAAGCATAACCACTGCTACTGCTTCCTGAGCTATTACGGGAACAACCTCGGCAAGCGCGTGATGGACGGCTTCTGGGAGTTCGTCGACAAGAGCAACCTCGACGCCAATCCGTATCGCGCCGGTTTCCTGCAGCTCGTGGTAGTCGCCGAAAGCGACGCCAAGGCCGAGGAGCTGTACTACCCGCACATCCGTTATTTCTACGACAAGTGCCTGCACATCCTGTGGGACTACCAGGCCGTGCCCGGCAACCAGGACCATCGGAGCCTCGTCAACAGCGTTAAGAACCTCTACCCGATGCAGCTTGACCTGATGTCGAAAGTGCCGAACTGGAAGTACAAGGACTTCGTCGATAACCAGTTCGTGATCGGCGGCAGCCCCAAGTCGGTCGTCGATCAACTCAAGGCGGCGGTGACGAAGCTGCGGGTGGGCAACCTGATGGTGCTGCTGCAGATCGGTTCGATGCCGCACGAACTGACGCTCAAGAACATCGACCTGTTCGCGCGCGAGGTCAAGCCGCATTTCCGCGACACGTGGGACGACGAGTGGGAGAACCGATGGTGGCCCGAGGGGCTCAAGGAAAAGAAGCCCGCGGCCGCGCGTCCGGACGTCACTCATCCCGCAGCCGAGCGCGTGGCGAAATAGTTCGCGCGCGGCACGAACTCGCAGCATAAGTCCGGCGCCGGCTCCCAGAGCCGGCGCCGGACGCCAATAACCCCAAGGGAATCCAAAAGAGGGCACAGAGGGCCATGGCCGGAGTTCAAGATCGCACCGTCAACGTTTGGGACGACAAGATAAGGGCGCACGTGAAGGTTGCGGGTTCGGGACCGGCGCTGGTCTTTCTGCACGGCGGATGGGGCCCGCAGTGGACCGCGTTCCATGACACGCTGGCGCGCGAGTTTACCGTCTATGCCCCGGATCATCCGGGCACCAGCGACGGCGACCCCGAATCGCATCGCACGCTCGACGACATGTGGGACCTCGCGCTGTTCTACGACGAGCTCTTCGACAAGCTCGCGCTCGATAAACCGGCACTGGTCGGACACTCATTCGGCGGAATGGTGGCGGGTGATATCGCGGCGAACTTTCCCAAGCGGGTCGGCAAGCTGGTGCTGATCGATTCGCTGGGCATCTGGCTCGACGATTCGCCGATTCGCAACTACATGGTGACTCCGATCGCCGAGCTCATCCCGATGATCTTCGCCAACCCCAACGATCCTTCGGTCGGGACCTTCGTCCCCAACCCAACCGACACCGAGGCGATGGTCCGCACGCACTGGGCGCTCGGATGCACCGGCAAGTTCTGCTGGCCGCTGCCCGACAAGGGGCTGCGCAAGCGCATCCATCGCGTTAGTGCGCCGACCCTGGTGTTGTGGGGCAAGCAGGACCATCTTGTGCCGGCCGCCTATGCCCACGAGTTCGTCAAATTGATCAAGGGCGCGAAGGTGGAGCTTATCGATCAGGCCTCGCATATGCTGCCGATCGAGCAGCCCGCGGCGGCGGCCAAAGCGGTGACGGATTTCGTCAAGCGTTAGGGGCAAATAGCGACAGTTGTGGGGCGAAGAAGGGAGACGGAAGAGATGACAGGAGCGATTGTCCGACGGCTAATCAAATCAACCTGCCTTGTGCTCGCGGCGGCCTTCCTGGCCACGGCGGCGTGCATGGCCGCAAACCTCGACGGAGTACCCGTGCGCAACACCGGCCATTACGCGGTCATCGATACCGATCGCGGCGTTATCGTAATCGAGCTCTATCCCGCCGTCGCACCCAAGACGGTCGCAAACTTCGAGACCCTGACCAAGAAGGGTTTCTACAACGGCCTCACCTTCCATCGCGTGGTCCCGGGCTTCGTCGTCCAGGGCGGCGACCCCAAAGGTGACGGCAGCGGCGGCCCGGGTTATGACGTTCCCGCAGAGATCAGCCCCGCCGAAAAGCATCTGCGCGGCTCGGTCGCGACAGCGCGCCTGGGCGACGCGGTCAATCCGGATCGCAAATCCAGCGGTAGCCAGTTCTATATCTGCCTCGAACCGCAGCCCGGCCTCGACGGACAATACACGGTCTTCGGCGGCGTGATCGAAGGGATGGCCGTGGTCGACAAGATCCAGGTCGGCGACAAAATGAAGAAAGTCACGCTGGCCTCCGAACCGCCAAAATAAGTCCGCGGGCGGATTCGGAAATCGGCGGATCGGAATCAGCGGAATAGACGCAGGTTGGCGGCTGCATGAGCATCGGCGCAAGCGGGCACCATCGCGGACCCTACTTCACCGTCGACGTCCATCTGCACACCAATCGCGGCAGCGCGGATTCCAATCTGTCGCCGCGCGACCTCGTCGAGCGCGCCCGCGCGATAGGTATCGGCGCCGTGTGCATCACCGAGCATGACACGATGTGGCCGATGGCCGAGATCGGCGACGCGGCGCGCGAGGCGGGGGTGTTGGTGCTGCGCGGGATGGAAGTGACGACCGACATGGGTCATATCGGGGTCTTCGGCCTCGACACTTACCTGGGCGGAATCTACAAGCTTGCGGAGTTGCGTCGCGTGGCGGATAAGAGCGGCGCGATCCTGATCGCCAACCATCCATTTCGTTATCGGCTCGACGCGCGGATGTCGTTTATGAACTCCGACCACGAACCGATCGACCCGGCGCATCCCGATCGCGCGGCCAAGCTCGAGATTTTCCGCATGGTGGACGCGATCGAGGCGCTCAACGGCGCCTGCTCGGAAGAGGAAAATCTGTTCGCGCTCAAAGTCGCCGAGCGCCTGGGGCTGGCCGTGGTGGCCGGCAGCGATTCCCACTCCGCAAGTTCGATCGGATGCGTAACGACGCTGTTTCCCGAGCCAATCCGCAGCGAGCGTGAACTGATCGAGGCGATTCGCGCGCGGCGCTCGCGCGCCGGCCGCGGCTTGCTCAAGGGCGCGACCGAACCGTTCGCGATCCCCGCCGCGTAGGCGCGGGGGTCCTAAGTCTGACCCGGATCTTGAAAGTGGCCACTCTAACCGCCTATTTCGACGCGAGTGGCACAGAACATTCCGGTACGGAATTGGTCGTATCTGGTTCATTTCAACTGTGCAGAAGGCGAGATTTCGGGACCGAGATTCAGACGGGGCCGAAACTGCCCGACCCTACGGTCCGCTATGAAATCCCAATACTTCCATTACAGGCTGCCGATTTTGCTTCTTGGCATGTCCGCCGTATCTTGGATCAACAGGCGAATCAGGGAAGCGTGCCGCGCAATACTGTCCGTTGGGATTTCGAGGAACTATTTACTCGCGTGAAAGTCGGAGATCATCATCGACATTTCGCAATGACCGCCGGAACTCCGATGGAATCAGACAGGGGATTTGTGCGTCAGAGTTTGGGTATTCCTAGTCTTGTAAAATTCTGCTTGGAGCACGGCGATGTTCCCCCAAGGCAGCGCAAATAAAAGCGCGATCAATTTTTCGCCATGAGCGCGCTATTTCACGCCAAAATGCGAGCGCATCGGATCTTAAATGGGATCCGTTCTGTAACTCCCTCCCCTCAAGTGTTGGGGGAGGGTTGGGGTGGGGGTCTACAGGCGGTTCTGAATTTCTGTGAGAACCGCCTCTGTCTCCATCAAGGCTTCGCGATCCGAAAAGCGCAACACGCGGAAACCTTGCTCGCCAGCCACTACGTGCGTGCCGCGTCCTGCGCGCGCTGATATTCATGCTGCCCGCCGTCTAGCTCCACGATCAGAACGCGTTCGACGCAGAAATCGACGATGTAGGGACCAATCGGATGCTGGCGGCGAAATTGCACGCCCAGTTGATGCCTGCGCAGAGGCATCCATAGCCGCCGCTCGGCGTCAGTCTTTTCTCGCCGCAGTCGGCGTGCCTTATCGCGTGAGAGAGGCGGCGCGCTCATGCATGAAGATTAGCACGAGGAAGCGCGGTTTGACCGGGAAATTGTCGACGCATCGAATTCGTTGGCGGCGAGTCGGCGAGTTGGATCGACTACGATTTCCTGGACGATGGTTGTGGAACAAACATCGCGCGGGATAAAATTTATCGGAAACCCCTGAATCATGGCAGTTAATCGCGACCGGCTCGCGCTCATCGAGAACATCTCCGCCATCGGCGGCGACGCCGCCAACACGCTGCGCGAGACCCTCGATAAGATCGTCGCCGCGATTGCCGTTGGCATGGAGGTCGAGGTCTGCTCGCTTTACCTCTTCGACGCCCAGCGCGAGCGCCTGGTGCTGCGCGCCACGGTCGGCCTGGAGGAGGAATCGGTCGGCAAAGTCTCGATGCGGGTCAACGAGGGATTGGTCGGCTTGGTGGTCGAGCACGGCCAGCCGGTGACCGTGGCCGACGCGATCAGCCATCCGCGCTACAAATATTTTCCGGAAACTGGCGAGGAGCGCTACCACGCCTTTTTAGGTGTGCCGGTGCAGGACGGGCGGCAAAAGCCGATCGGCGTGTTGGTGGTGCAGACGCTCCGCAGCCGCAAATTCGGCCCGGGCGAAGTGCGCCTGCTCAAGACCGCGGCCAACCAGGTCGCGCAAATCCTCTCGCACTTCCGCCTGCGCGAGACGCTCGCGACCAAGGAAAAGGAGCGCGATGAGTACCGCCGCCGGATGATCGAGGCCAACCGCCAGCTCAAGGGCTACGAGAAGATCGGCGGCGAGACCCGCGTCGCCGCGCCGGTCAAGGTGCGCCGCCCGCGCCTGGTCGGACTGGCCGCGGCGCCCGGCTTCGGCCACGGCGTGGCGCACGTGGTCGGCACTTTTTTGAGCACCATCGACCGCAATCTGCGGGCGCGCGACCTGCGCGCCGAGCACAAGCGGCTGGAAGAGGCGCTGGTGCGCTCGCTCGCCGAACTCGACGCGGTCAGAAATCGGATGGCGCCGCTGATGCCGGAGTCCGAGCTCAAAATTTTCGACGCCCACAAGATGATCCTGCAGGACGACGAATTCGTCGGCCGCATCCGCGACATCGTCGCCTCCGGTTACGCGGCCGAGAGCGCGCTGTTCCGGGTGATCGACGAGTTGAGCGCGCAACTGCTGGCGGTGGCCGACGGCTACCTGCGCGAGCGCGCCACCGACTTTCGCGACGTCGGCCATCGCCTGCTGCGCCACATGCGCCAGGACGAACGGCGCAATCAGTTCGGCAAGTCCACCATTCTGGTGGCCGAAGAGCTGACGCTCTCGCAACTCACGCTGGTCTCGCACGAAAACCTGGTCGGGATCGCGCTGGAGTCGGGCGGAACGACCTCGCACGCCGCGCTGCTCGCGCGCGCCTTCGAGATTCCCACCGTGGTCGGCGTCGATCATCTGATGGAGTCGGTGGCCGAGGGCGACAACCTGGTGCTCGACGGCAACTCGGGCATCGTGTACGTCAACCCCGCGCCCGAAGTCGAGCGCGAATACCAGGTGCTGCACAAGCGTTACGACGCGTTTCGGCGCGACCTGATGGCGTCGGGCGGTGACGAGCCGGCCGCCACGCGCGACGGTAACCGCGTCCAGTTGCTGGCCAATATCGCGCTCTACCACGACATCCCGCTCGCCCTGAAGTACGGCGCCGAGGGCGTCGGCCTGATGCGCACCGAGTTCTCGTTTCTGACCTACGAGGATTTTCCCGACGAAAACCAGCAGATCGCGCTGTACACGCGGATGCTGGAGGCGCTAGGCAAGCGGCCGGTTACGATTCGCACGCTCGATATCGGCGCCGACAAGTATCCGCCGTACATGCGGGTGCCGCGCGAGGACAATCCGTTCCTCGGTTGGCGTTCGATCCGGATCTCGCTCGAGATGCCGAGCCTGTTCAAGGTCCAGCTCCGCGCGATCCTGCGCGCCGCCGTGCGCCACGAGGTCGAGATCATGTTCCCGATGATCTCGAGCCTCGAGGAGCTGCGCCGCGCGCGCGAACTGCTCGCCGAGGCGCAGGGCGAGCTCTTCCGCGAGGGCCTCGAGCACAATCCCGCGGTCAAGGTCGGAATCATGGTCGAGGTGCCCTCGGCGGTATGGCTCGCCCCGCGGCTCATCCGCGAGGTCGATTTCTTCTCCATCGGCACCAACGATCTCATCCAGTACCTGCTCGCCGCCGACCGCAATAACCCGCGCGTGGCGCACCTGTATGAGGCGCTCCATCCCGCCGTGCTCTCGGCGATCGCCGAGGTCGTTAGCGTGGCGCGCGCCTCGGGCAAGGAGGTCTGCATCTGCGGCGAGATGGCGTCGGACCCGCTGGCCACGCTGCTGCTGGTCGGGATGGGTCTCGACCAGCTTAGCCTGAGCCCGCTGTTCATCCCGGTGATTCGCAAAATCGTGCGCGAAACCAATTACCGCACCGCCCGGCTGATCGCCCATGACACGCTGGAGATGGCGAGCGTGCAGGAAATCAAGGGCTACCTGATCGAACGCTACCGCGACCTCGGGCTGATCAAACTTGTGGAAATGTTCCGATAGATATGGAAATGTTCCTTGAATAACGGACCTTTTGTATGGGAGGGTTGTGGATGTGCGGCGGGTCTGCAATGTTGACTTTAAAGGTCGGGATTAGTTAACTCTGACCGTTCGGTTAGAAGGCATTTCGCCCAACCGCTCGGACATTTTTTAGGATGGCGGAAGAAGGATCTGAATGATGGTGCTACTGGTCTGCCTCGGATGCGTTGCGCTGATTGCCGGCGTCAGCGGCTATCTGGTTATCGGACGCAATCGTTACGGCGGCAAGCGCGCCGGACGTCCGCTGGAACTTGGCGCCTCGCAAAGCGCGCTTAGCCAGGGCGTGATGCGGCCCGAGCCATGCCGCACGATCAGGGTCTACTTCATCAAGCCGTCGCGCTATGACGAAAACGGCTACGTCCAGTTTTTCCGCTATGGCGTTCAACCGAACAACACGCTGACCGTGCTGGCGGCGCTCAACGATACGTTCAACAAACGCTATTCGGCGAAGCGCAACGTCTACCTCCAGACCGTGCTGTGGGACGAGATTTGCGACGGCGCGGTGTCGCCCGAGACCATCGTGGCGATCAAGGAAAAGGCGCGCGAGGACGGCGTCGAACTGCTCATCGGACTCTCCGGCGTGCAGTCCAACCAGTATCCGCGCGGCCGCGACCTCGGATTGCAGTTCGTGGCCCACGGCTTGCCCACGATGATGGGCGGCTTTCACGTCAGCGGCTATCCCGAGTCGGTCAAGTTCCTCAACCGTTGCGGGATCACCACGATCGTCGGCGAGGCCGAGAACCTGTGGGGCGAGATCGTCGAGGATTTCCTGCGCGGCGAACTGAAACTCCACTATGCGGTTACCGAAGGCATCCGCGCCAAGACCGGCCAGGACGATATTATCGTGCCGCTCATCACCGAGGCCCAGTTGCCGGTGATCGACGACCGCTATTTGACCCGCTTCTTCAACGAGGCGATGACCACGATCGATACCTCGCGCGGATGCCCGTTCACCTGCTCGTACTGCAGCGTTAAGAACGTAATGGGCCGCACGATGCGCTCGCGCGAGCCCGATGCGGTGGTGCACTGGGTCCGCGACGCGATCCGCTTCCACGGTATCGAGTCGTTGTTCCTGGTCGACGACGACTTTTTCCGCAGCCCGCGGTGGGAAGAGATCCTGACCGGGCTGGTCGAGGTCAAGAAGGAATACCCGCGCCTCAGCTTCATGATGCAGGTCGACGTCGACGCTTCGGTCTATGCCAACGTCGCGCCGGGCGAGACCGAGGGCGCCAAGCATCGGCGCAGCAAGCGCTTCGTCGACCTGGCGGCGCGCGCCGGATGCTACCAGGCCTTCGTCGGTATCGAGTCGCTCAATCCCGACAACCTCAACTTCGCCACCAAGTACCAGAACACCGACGACCGCCAGCATCGGCTGAAGCTCGAGGAGTCGCGCGCGCGCGTGCTCGAGAAGTACCGCCGCGTGGTCGACAACTGGCATCGCGTCGGCATCTCCGTGCACGCCGGATATATGCTGGGCTTTCCGTTCGACGGCCCCGATTGCGGACGAATCGCGGCCACGACGTTGCGCAAGCTCGGCTTCGACATCGTGTCGTTCTTCATCATGACGCCGCTGCCCGGCACCGAGGACCAGGTCCGTTACGCCAAGGAAGGCGCGATCATCGACTGGGATTTCAACAACCTCGACTCTCAGCATGTAACGCTCAAGCACGAGCGGCTGGATACCGATTCCTGGATGCGCGCTTATCGCGAAGCCTTTACCGGCTTTTACTCCTTGGCCGGCCTGCTCAAGACCATCTTCACCGTGGCCGGTGGGCGTGGGCTCGACGCTGAAGCGCGGCGCTCGACCCTGCGGCAGTACATGTATTACTTTTTCAGCTATCGCCAGGGGCGCCATCCGATGGTCGGCGGAGTGTGGCAGATTCTCCGGCGCGACGTGCGCCGCGCCGCGATAACCGACGACGAGGCGTATCGGCACTACCTCGGCGGGATGCGCTTCGACGCGATCCTGCGCGGCGACGGCGGCGGTTTCGCCGCGGCGCCCGCTTAAAGCGCGCAGCGCGCCTTCGGGCTGAAGCCGACAGCCAGGCGAAGCTGAAAGTCAGGACACATTTCAGAACAGATTATCGTCCGTGCGCGTTCTTCGTTGTGCGGGGCGCGCGCCGGTTTCATTCCCACGCTCGCTGGCGCATGCGAAACGCGAACACGCGGGCGGGCGTTTTCACGTCCGCGAAGTCCATATAGCGGCAGCACGATTCGCATACTAGGATAGCAGCGCGCCGATGAATGCCCAATTGCAGAGTTTTCTCGTTGCGGGACCCGAACGGCTCGCCATCGAGATCGCGCTCGGCGCTATCGTGCTCATCGTGTTGAGCGTCTACTTGCACGGCCCGCTTGGAACGCTCTGCCGATTCTTGGTGTTCGTCGGCGCGATGGCGGTTATCATCGGGGGCACGGCAATCCTGATGAACAATGTCTCGCTCGCGGGGCCACCCAATCCAGCCGTGCGGCTGCAGCGCTATCTGACCATGAACTGGGCGTCCACCAGCGATAAGGGCGATGGCGCTGCGGCCTGCGCGACTCCGGCCGAACTCGCGGCCCGCCAGCCGATGGGCGTCGAGCATCGCGAACGCCGTCATCTGCGGCGCACGGCCGCGAAAACGGAGGCCCAGCCTGCCACCGCGGCCACCGCGACCCCGGCCGCGGAAGCGGGCGGCACGGCCGGAGGCGAGGCTCAGCCGGGTTACCCGGAGCTGGTGCGGAATTCGTATCCCGGAATCCCGCCCGCGCGGCTGATGCAGGTGGCGGCCTCCACCGTGAGCGGACTTCCGGGCTGGGAAATCGTAAACTCGGATCCCAAGACGCTGACCATCAATGCGACGTACCGCACGCGCCTGCTCGGCTTTATCGACGACGTGCGGATCGTCGTTACCCCGCGCAGCGAAGTCGATCTGTGCTCGCGCTCGCGCATCGGCGAGCCGGGCTCCCAATCGCCACTTGGCGCCTGGCACGGCGATTTCGGCGCCAACATCGGCCACATCAAGGAGTTTTATCTTGCGATGGCGCCGGCGGCCGATGAGGCGTATCGTCAGGTCGAACTGCAGGAGACCGCGCAGCAACACGGCGTCAAGCCGCCCACGCCTGCGCCCTGAGCGCGGGCTTGACCGGAGACCGCGCCCGCCGGAACATCAGTCTTCAGGACCAAACATAATTTTAGGCAAGCGATAGGATTCAGATGCTGCGCGAAGCGCAAATCGACGCACTGGCGAACCATCTGGTGAACGGGTTAATTACGCGCGGAATTATCAAGGCACGCGCTGACGTAAAAGATCTCGTCGCTTGCGTGGTCGAACTGATGTCGCAGAACTTCGAGACCGAAGCCCGTATCGACAACGAGGCCGACAAGATGGCCGAAGAGCAGGCGCGGCTCAACCCCGGTGTCGACGTGACCCGGCTGCGCTCGATGATCCGTCAGCGCCTCGCACAGAAGCAGAATTTTACCCTTTAGCCGCTTAAGCGGCGGCGGCGCTGCTCGAAGCAAACCGGATGGCGACACGATGAAACTCAGCGAGGAACGAATCCTTTACCTGGCGCGCGAGTCGATCGCGCGCCTGCGCGACGAGAAGCTGGCCGAGATTCCCAACTTCGCGCTCGCGCTCCGCCAGGCTCGCGACCTGATCGCCGGATGGGAGGAGCAGGGCGACGCAATCGACGAGATCGTGCGGCGCAAAATCATCTCGCTCAAACGCGGCGTGGTCGAGGGCAGCGGCGAATGGAACATTCTGTTCCGCCGCTACCGCGACGAGGAATTGCGCAAGAAGGGCCCGCGCTGAGCGCGGCCGCGCGCGGAACATTCTTTAGCGATGGATCCCAAGGAATTTGTCGCCCTCTCGGAGGCCTGCCTCTCTCGCGTGGCCAAGTGGCTGGAGGACTTCGACCCCGACGAAGTGGATTACAACACGGGCGACGGCGCGTTGACGATCGAATTTCCCGACGGCGGGCGCTTCGTGCTGAGTCGCCAGAGCGCGACCTCGCAGGTCTGGCTGGCGGCGGGCGCCCACGGATGGCATTTCGACTACGACCCCGCCGCCGGCCGCTGGATCGACGACAAGGACGGGCACGACCTCTACGCGCGGCTGGCCGAATCGCTCTCCGAGAAGCTGGGGCGGCCGGTCGAGTTCAAGGGTTGAGCCGCCGCGTCCGGCGAAGCGCCATCAGGCCGCTTGACTGATTTAACTTGGTTTTAACGGTCTAATCCTCTCTCCGAAATACCTGGTTGTCACACTTCCGATGCCGCGGAGTGCTCGCGCGCTTT
>CAVZDJ010000010.1:0-54540 GCA_963773975.1 uncultured delta proteobacterium | reverse complement strand
GCCCGCGACGACGGCACGATGCTGACGCGCGCGTTCAGCGGTTCCGGCTCGCGCGCGGGATCACGAATGGGTTTGCGGCGGCGATGCGCGGCCACGAAGGCGAGCTTCTGCCGTATCCTGCGCAGAACAACCTGACTCGCCCGATGCGTACCGCGGCGGCCAGGCAGGGCACCGCCGATTGCCTCTCGTTGTGGGCCGGGCAGGCCGCGCCGCTCGCGCGCGAGCTGCCGGCCGCCGAACTGGTCGCGCAACTGCTGCGTGAGACGGCCGCGATGCTCGCGTCCATCGCTCAATAGCCAGCGCAATAGCAACCGCCCTGGTCTATAATCGGTCACGCGCACGATGGGCAATTTTCGATTCTACCGCCGGCTCCATATCTTCCCGGGTCTCTCGGTCAATCTCTCCAAGTCGGGGCCGAGTCTCACCGTCGGCGTACGCGGCGCCCATCTCACGATGGGTCCGAGCGGCGTGCGCGCACCGTCGGCATCCCGGGCACCGGCATCTACTACACCTCGCACAGCGGCTACCGGAGTGGGGTTCATTCGGCCCACGTCGACACGCCGATCAGCGCCGAGCAGCAGGCGCACACGCATGGTGGATGGCTCGCGCTCGCGCTGATCGTCGGAGTCGCGCTCGTGATAGGAATCGCGATCGGCTCCACAGGCCACTGAAGCAGTTTTGGAAATCACCGGATCGGTTCGGCCGGGTACAAACCACGCGCCATTGCGCAAGCTATATGGGATTGAGTATGAAGTTCTGCACGGCGGATGGACGATTCTTCGGCCGCTTTGATTAGCCGCGATGATGCCCAGCGAGAAAGCCAAAGACAACAAAGCCCTCGCCGCGACCTGCGTTGCCTGCAACAAGGCCGTGTCGACCGAGAGCATGGTCAGCCTGCTCGGCCGCGAAAACGGCAAGTACAAGCAGTTCAACGTCTGCCTGGTGTGCGCGAACGGCGGATGGCGTCCGCCCGGATTCGAGGGAATCTACACGCCGCCGCCAATCTAGCGCGGCCCGGAATGAGACCTGGGTCACCCGTACACTCTCCGTGCCTCGGCCGACAGTTCGCCGCGGAAGTCGGGATGCGCGACGGCGACGAGTTCGCGCGCGCGTTCGCGGAGCGACTTGCCGGCCAGCTTCGCCACTCCGTACTCGGTCACCACGTAATGGACAAAGGCGCGCGGCAGGGTGAAGACGGTCGCCGGCGGCAGGCTCGGCGTGATGCGCGAGACGCGTTTGCCGGCGCTGAGCGCGCTTGCGGGCAACACGATGATCGATTTGCCGCCCGCCAACGAGGCGCCGACGCCAAAGGCGATTTGCCCGCCCGTCCCGGTGTACATCTGATGGCCCACCGACTCGGATCCGACTTGCCCCGTGAGGTCGACGCACAACGCGTTGTTGACCGAGACCAGTCCGTCCTCGCGCGCGATGGTGCGGATGTCGTCGGTGAAATTGAAATCGTAGAGCTGGAAGGCCGGATTGCCGTCGACGTAGTCCAACTGCGCGCGCGGCGTGCCAGTCGCGAAGCCGCTGCCGACCACCAGGCCGGGAAAAATCTTCTTATGTTTCCCGGTCAGCACGCCCTCGCGCACCAGGTCGGCGGTGCCAATCGGGATAATCTCGGTTTGCATCCCCAAGTCGTGATGGCCGTGCAGATGCGACATCAGCATCCCGGAGGTGGAGCCGACGCCGCCTGGATGGTGGCGCGGTCGGGAATCAACTCGCGGGCGACCAGGGCGCCGATCGTTCTCGACGGTGCGCCGCTCCTCCTCTGAGGGCGGCGGGGCCGCAAGCTCGGGCATACCGGCCGTGCGCTCGAAGTAATCGATTTCCGAGATATGCATCGAGTTGTCGCCGCCGACGCGAATCGAGCGCGAATCGATTTCCGCGATCACCAAATCCGCGTTGCGCGCGCACAGCTTCGACATGATCTGAAAATCGCCGAAATTGACCTCGCCGTTGGCATCCGGCGGCGACACGGTCATCAGGTAGACGTTGAAGTCCTGCAGTCCCGGCGGCAGATGGCCCGCGCGATAGTAGCTGACCGGCACGTATTCTCCCATCCCGTCGTGAAACAGCTTGCGATCGATCGGCGAGAGATAGAACGACTCCAGGCGAAAGCGCTCGCCGAGGCCGGGCAGGTCGAAAGCGAACAGCGCCGCGCTGTAGTTGATCACCACCCGCTCGATTTCCATCAGGCGGCCGGCCAGCGCGTGGAACAGCGTGAACGGCGTCACGTGCGCGATCGAGGCGGTGATCCGATCGCCGGACTTGATCTGCGCGACCGCCTCTTCGGGGGTGACCAGCTTGGCGCCCAGTTGCTCGCGCCAGTTCGAAGTCATCTTGATCGCAGTGGCCATCAGGCAGCTCTCCTTGTGATTCATTGCGGAAGCTAGCAGAGCCACGCGAAGCCGGCCGCCGCAGCGCTTCGGCGGCGTCAGCTTGACTGCGGAGCATCAAACATAAATGCTGCCTCGTGCGGAGAGGTTCGGGAGTCTGGTTTAACCGGCGTGACTCGAAATCACGTGAGCCCTTGTGGCTCCGGGGGTTCGAATCCCCCCCTCTCCGCCATCGAGTCCCTCTCCGTCTAGAATTGGTCCGAAGATGATCGAAATACGCGCGTGTGCGGCCGGTTTCGCGTAGCTTGTGGCAGCGGAGAATGCGATTAATCTCAAAAATCGCCAATTCGGCGATATTTCTTTCTGTTCCGATCGAATTCGGTGCCACGAGCGGATCCGCTAGTTATCGCGCCCGTGACTCGCGTCCATTCTTGAACCGCTGCGCATTTTACCCACTGCGGCCACCAGCGCCGTGGCGGTCAGCGGCCCCACTCCCGGCAGCTCGGCCAGACGTACGCAGCGCTCATCGTGCTTAAACTTCCGTGTGATCCGTGCCTCGCAGCTCGCGATGCGTTGTTCCAGGGTCCGCAGCCATTGGCTCATCTCGCTCAGCAACTCGCGCATCTCGCCGGATAGTTCGCTACTCTCATCCGCCAGCGCTGCCGGCAAGCTACGCTTAAGCGCCGCCACTCCCATCCGCACCGCCACGCCGCGCTCGCGCAACAGACCTCGCAGTTGATTGCACAGGGCGGTGCGGCTTTTGACCAACTGGGCCCGCACCCGCCGAGGCGTGCTCATGGACAATCTGCCATTTGCCGCTGATTTTTCGGTATATTTCGGTTACACGAAGGCTGAACTCTTCCCGGTATACGATGCCGATTCAGGCTTGTCGACCGTCAGTCCAGACGCGCGTCAACTCGGCCTGGAGCCGGACGAGCATGGTCGGGATCAGCCATTGCCCGGCTGGCCGTCTGCCTCGGGATTGCCTAGATATACGAATACCAGACAGTTAAACAAGGTCTAGACATAATAGCAAAAGATATGTAATTTATTGGTCTCTAAACGGCTTATAGCCAAAGAAAGGAGATGTAAAGATGGAATTAGTGACGAAGCTGTTCATCCGCGCCCGTGAGTCCGTGGTTTGCAATACCCGTGGACAGACGATGACCGAATACGCGCTTATCCTGGCAGCCATCGCGGTCGTGGTTTACGGAGCCTACCGTGCGATGGGCAATAGCATCGGTTCGCTCGCCAATGGCATCGATTCCGCTCTGACCAGCGCGTAAAGGCGCCTGATGATTGGACCCGGGCAAGGCAGGTCGTGAAAGCCCTCGGAGCCGCCTCCGGGGGGCTTCGCTGGCCGCTATCGCCAGCCGCGAGGGCGTAACTGATCGCTACGTGGCCCCCTCATACGGCTGGCGTTTCTCGCGCCGAAAATCGTTGAGGCGATCGCCGAGCGTGGAGAACTGGCCGATCTAAAACTCACCCCGCATGTCGATCTGCCGTTCGACTGGGCGCCTGGGTGCGCGGTTTCGCCCTGATCAACGCCGCAGATTCGCATCCGCTGATCGTGCCGCGCATCCGCAACTATCTCACCAACGTGAGGAAACGCGTGGCTTGGTATCTCTCGGGCGGCTCTTGGGCCGGCCAGCGAGTTGCGCGACTGCATCGAGCGTTCGGGCGATTTCGCGAATGTTTGCCTGCCGTCACCCGATATGCGATGCCGATTCAGGCTTGTCGACCGTCAGTCCAGACGCGCGTCAACCCGGCCTGGGTGCCGGAACAAGCACGGTCGGGATCGCCCGTTGGGTGCGCGAGGTAACGGCGCTCGATGTGGAGGAAGCCGAATAGCGGGTTCTTTTCCGAGGGACTAAAATGCGCGAACTCCGAACAGAAGAGTGTACTGCCCTGGCCGGCGACGAGGTCATCGACAGTTTCCGCAGACGCGGCAGCGCAAACTCGAATTGATGTAGTGGCAGAGTCTACAAAGCCACATCAGCGTTGCTCCTGGATTTTGCGCAGAGACGCGGCACGGAACCGGCGCCGACCCCACGTCCGGTTCCGCGCCGCATAGACAATAGGGCTCTTTGACTACAGAAGCCTAACTCTACGCACCGCATTTAATATGATGTTCGCCACGGCTGTTTCATGCGTGGAGTAATAAGCAACAACCACTAGAGCGAGGACCAGAGTGCAAAGGCCGATGGTCAGAGCGATGCTCGTCGATTGATGTTGTTCCAATCTTCGCGGAATAATGACCCTCTCAAAATCGGTACAGATACGCGCGAAGGAGTCGCGTACTTCTTTGATCAAAAGGTCTCGCGCGGCGCGCGGGTTCTCAACGTCTTCGCCGGTGAAGCTCAGGATTCTGTGCAACTGGTCCAGCGTCCTTGCGGCGTCATCCGTCATATTCGCCAGATCAGCAAACGAAGCCTGGCCGAGATCGCGGAGCGAGAGCCGATGGAATAGTTCCAGGGTGCGGTCAAAATATGAGAGCCCGGCTCGAAAGCTGAGATCCTTGCCGAGTAAGTCCTCGCGTGCGAAATCAATCGGCTTCACCTGCCGCAGCTACCGCGAGAGCGGTGCTTAAGCGCTCGTGCATCGGGCTTCTTGCTGTTTTCATCTGTGATGACCTTAATCCAGTCTAATAAGGCTATTTTAACTCCTATTAAGTATGCCAATTTAGCTTTAAGCTGTCAATAGCGCTCTTTAGCACCTTATTATCATCTAGACCGGGCAAAATCTGTCAAGCCTTCTGGAGAGAGGGCCAAACTGCGGAAACTTCGGCGGCAATTTGGAAAACAGGCCAAAGCCCTCGGCCAGGCTGAGGGCGTCTAGGGGCAATCGCCCGCGATTAATATGCCGGTGGTCCCTCTGCTCGAAGTATCCCGCTGCCACGTGCATTGCGCGGGGCCAGGTGCGCGCGAGATTAGGTGTGCAAGGAATTTCTAGTTGTGCTCGTAGGAGCGAATGGGCGAAGGGCTACGTCCTTAGAAAGGAGACACGGATGGCGACGACATCACGCAAGATTCTCCAAATGATCCCGGCTGGCACTTGGAAGGCCCGATATACGGAAACACCATTTAGGGACAGACCCTGGCATGTTGCGCCTTGGTGGAAATGGGTCTTACTACTCAAGTTGTGGGGATGGTTGTCAAGGTCGCTGCCAATCAGGCTCCCAGTAAGCTTGTATTCGCCGACGACGAACTAGACTTCGTCACCTACATTTCAGACTGACCCATCGGGTTGCTACGGCGAGGTCTTAGGGCCAGGAATTAATCCTTTTCAGAGCCGCTGGCCGCTATGTTGAAGCGGCGCATGTGGTTCCTCGGTCGTTAAGCACTCGCTGAATTGCAGACAGAGAAGGACTCGATGGCGGAACGGAGTGAATTTGAACCGTCGCGACCCCGGGTTGCGCGCCGGCTCTGCGTTGGTCGCCCCCCCCTCTCCGCCATCGAGCCCTTCTCCATGTTTCGCCGGTTGGCAACGGCGGTTCAGTCCGGCACCGGCATCGAAGTGCCCGGACCCATCGTTGGCGACGCGTTGTTGTGCCGGCAATACGAACAGGTGTCGCTTTTGACCCTTACCGCCGCGGCGCTGACGGTCAACGTGCTGCCGTCGCCACCGACCTCGGTGGTAATATGAACGATAGCATCGACCTGGCGGCCCCATTTGGCGAGCGCCAGGTCGCGCAGCTTCTCATTGATATGCGTGCTGTCGATCGCGGCGGGTGAGAACGGCTCGCTGTAACTCAGATCGCCGAGCTTGTCGTACGGATCGTCGAGGCCGCCGGTCGACATCAGGATCCGCTGCCGGTCGAGCATCGTGTTGCCCTGCTGAATCATCGCCGGCGTGTTCTGCCGCTGCATCTGCATGGCCTGGCAGCCGATCGCGCCCAACGCGGTGCCCAGGGCGATCGCCGCAAGCCATGAAAAGGACCACGCCGCTTTGCCCTTTGCCGCGAACCCCGCTCGCGGAACTGCCAGGCGCGTCAGCGCCGCCGCTTTTTTCGATCCGGCGCGATTTTATCCATGATGTCGCCGACTCGCCGACTCTAGCGACGCGGCTCCTCGCGGTCAAAGCCTGCCGGGGCAGTTCTTCGTAAATCTGGACGAGTATACTGTGCATCGCTGCAATACTCAGTTCGCTTGCAACCGAGCGGGCAACTGTGCAACAAAAACTTCAATAGCCGTAACGAAGTTCCACAGCGTTCTGCTCACCGACTGACGAGCGACTGGTGCCTGGCGCTCGCCATAGATTTCAAGGAGGAGTCGCGATGCTGGGAAGAAAAACTGGCATATGGGTGGTTTGGCTGGCCGCTCTGTCCATGGTCTCCGGATGCACGGGCATGAGCGAAAGGGAGCAGTGCATGCTGCTCGGCGCGGGCGCCGGCGTGATAGTTGGCGGAGGAGTGGCGGCTGGCACGGTCGCAGTGCACGGCAATCGTGACCAATTCGCCTGGGCCGTTCCCGCGGGCGTCGTAGGCGGCGCCCTCATCGGTGGCTTGGCCGGCTACCTCCTGTGCCCGCCGCCACCACCTCCACCCCCGCCCCCTCCACCGCCACCACCCCTGCCTCCTCCGCCACCACCTCCACCGCCGCCGGAAAAGATCATCTTGCGGGGCGTTCACTTTGACTTTGACCGGTCGAACATCCGTCCGCAGGACGCCGCGGTGCTGGACGAGGCCGCGGAAACCCTGAAGTCGCATCCGAACGTGACGGTCGAGGTCAATGGCTACTGCGACGCGATCGGCTCGGTCAGGTACAACCTGCGGCTCTCGGAGCGCCGGTCCAACGCGGTCGTGAGGTACTTGTCAGATCACGGCGTCGCGGGAGGCCGCATGAGTCCGCATGGCTATGGGAAGACGGACTTCGTCGCCACCAACAGGACGGCCGAAGGACGCGCGCAAAACCGCCGGGTCGAACTGGTGCCCAACCAGTAGCAGCGGCAACACCCCGCCGCAGCCTCAAAAACGGCTGCGGCGGGGAATTACGCCCGGCGCTTTTTTAGCCTCTCTTTGAGCTAGGAAATCGCGCCGGGATAGGGTTTGCCCGATTCTGACGCTTGGCGCACAAAGGGCGTTCTCAGGGTCCGCTCGCGATCGCAAATCGCGCGCACACGCGCGGACTTCGAGTGAGTCTCCGATCGGTCCCGAAATCGAGAGACTGAGGTGTGGAGCAGAAGGGATTTGAACCCTCGACCCCCACGTTGCGAACGTGGTGCTCTCCCAGCTGAGCTACTGCCCCACCGCAAAAACGGAATTCTACGCTGAAATCACCGCTTTCAAATAGGCCCGCAATCTATCAGCAATCTCCGCCGCTGCGCTCGACCCGCCAGCAGATCCTCAGACCATTGACGCGCTCGGGCATTCTTGTTCGCTAGCGCCACCGCCGCCACATTGAATCCGCGAGCGAGCTTAAGCTTGCTCGCCCAGATGCTGCGGCGGTCGCTCCTGCGCTCCGCGCGGCACAAAGCTGAGCGTGCCCCGTGGATGAGCAGCGTGCGCAAGTAGCGATCGCCGCGCTTGCTGATCCCAAGCAGCACATTACGATTGCCACTGGAGTGCTGACGCGGCACTAGCCCCAGCCACCCCTCGCGCTCGAATTGAGCGAATGACAGCAGGATGTTGAGCGTCAGGCGCCCCATCGACGTCGTAGTATTGGACCTACCTCGTTTCCGTAGATGGTGCCGGGCTGCGGAAATCAGCCTGAGCTGAATGATTCCTTTGGTAGCTGTTCGGCGAGAGATAGTCGAGGGCCGAGTGGCGGCGGTGGGGAATTGTGCCAGCCCTCGATGAAATCGAACACGGCCATGCGCGCCTCGACCTGGGGCACTGAATCTGTAGTTTCTCGCCGGCCGCGGCGGCTAGGACCTTGTCCACGCCGGAGGCGGAGACTTTTCCGCCGCCGGGGTCGTAATCCAATACCGACTCAATCAACGCTGCGATTCGGGTTTTCGCAGTCCAGACCAGGTAGGTCACCGTATTGGTGGCCTGGTCGAAGAACGCCCGAATAGATAGTTCCTGAGTCATGGACTTTCCCCTTTCCTTCCAAGTCAAAAGGCGGAAGGCCGCTTTCACTTTATTGTTCCCGATGCGGCAGGACTCGCGCGAACTCGACGGCAGCGAAAACTTTGCAAGACGCGGTGGATGGATGATCTCTCAACTGCTGGTGCCATGTTTGGAGGAGTACTGAAGAATGGCGACAGCTTCACCGCGACGAGAATCCGTACACTTTGTTTTACTCCCGAACCAGCTCGACGTATGCCCGCTCGACGTGGCCGGGCGCTCTCATGGAATGAGGGTCAAATTGAGCGTTGTCGCAGCCGCGCTTCTAATGCTGCGCTTGATTTTTTTCCATGTTTGAGCATATGGAGGAATCGTAACAGTTTAGCCGCATCCTTCATGTGACGCTGCACGGGGGTGAGCTCTAATGATCCATGGGTGGCTCCCAGCGGACGTTTCGACGTTCGGTCCGAACATCGATTCAATCCTCAAGTTGATCATTTACGTGGTCGGCACGGCCTTCATCCTGGCCGAAGGCACGCTTTTGGCCTTCGTGATTTTGTATCGTCGCCGGGAGGGCAGGCGCGCAGCTTTTGTGCGCGGAGAGTCGCTGCGTGAGCTCGCATGGGTGCTCATCCCGGTCCTCGTCGTCATTCTCCTTGACGTGGCGATCGACGTTAACGCGAAGCCGGTTTGGGATCTGGTCAAGGAGCAAAGCCCTCCTCCAGGGCTGATCGTAAAGTTGGATGCGTTCCAGTTCGGATGGGAGTTCACGTATCCGGGTCCCGACGGCCAGTTCGGCGCGCACGACTTGGTCCAAACAACGACTTTAACCGTTCCCGCGGGCCAAGTGATTCGCTTGCTCACGACGTCGAAGGACGTAATACACACCTTTTACGTGCCACAGTTGCGGGTTAAACAGGACATCCTGCCTGGCCGGGAGATCCCTGTGTGGTTCGAAGTAACGCGTCCCGGTAAATACGAAATCGGCTGCTCCCAGCTTTGCGGGGTCTCGCACTTCGCGATGAAGGGTATCCTGCGCGTTCTGACGCCCGCGGAGTATCAGCAATGGGTCAGCCAGCACTGGCCTAAGTCCGGCGCCGGGGCGGGTAAGAGCACATCAAGTGCGCGATCGTCCGCGAGCGGAACGGAGGGATAGCGCAATGGCCGAAACCAGACCCGAGGCGGCGGCACCGTCCATCGGGGCTCATGAGAAGATGGGCTTTTGGCGACAATACCTATTTTCGGTCGACCACAAAGTCATCGCCAAGCAGTACCTGTTCCTTGGCCTGTTCATGGGGTTTGTGGGCGTCGGCCTGTCGTACGTCTTCCGCTGGCAGCTCGCCTGGCCCGGCACCGCCGTACCCGGCTGGGGGAAAGTAAGCGCGGCACAATATTACGAACTCGTCACGATGCACGGAACGATAATGGTCTTCTTCGTGGCAATGCCGGTCTTGCTTGGCGCGTTCGGCAATTTCCTCATCCCGCTGATGGTCGGCGCGCGCGACATGGCCTTTCCGCGGCTCAACATGGCCTCGTACTGGACGATTTTCGTGGGCTCGGTCCTCCTGCTGATTTCGTTTTTCGTACCCGGCGGCGCGTCGCGCGCGGGCTGGACCAACTACGTTCCATTGTCGGACGCGTCAAAGTATCTCCCGGGAAATTACTGGGGTGGAAACCTCTGGTTGATCGCCGTAGCGATCGACTTCGCTTCGGTCCTGATGGGCGGCATCAACTTCCTCACCACGGCGATCGCGATGCGCGCGCCCGGGATGACCATCTGGCGAATGCCGCTGCTGGTGTGGGCGGAACTGGTGGCGAGCGTGTTGTTCATGCTGAGCGTTGGACCCCTCATCGCCGGTGTGGTGATGCTGCTGTTTGACCGGATGGTGGGGACGGGTTTCTTCCTGCCGGATAAGGGCGCCGATCCACTGCTTTGGCAACACCTGTTCTGGTTCTTTGGCCATCCGGAGGTCTACGTGGTGGCCGTGCCGGGACTCGGGATCGTGATGGAGATCCTTCCAGTATTCAGCCGCAAGCCGATCTTTGGTTATCGCGCCATCGTGTGGTCATTGATTGCGGCGGGCGTCCTCAGCTTCATGGTGTGGGCGCACCATATGTTCGTGAGCGGGCTGGACCCGACGCTGGCGGCGCCTTTCAGCGCGACTACGATCGCGATTTCTGTCCCGTTCGCGGTGATGCTGTTTGCGATGATTGCCACGCTATGGCGCGCCCAGATCACTCTCTCAACGCCGATGTTGTTCGCGCTGGGCGCGCTGGCAAATTTCCTACTCGGCGGCGTAACCGGCATTCCCCTGGGGACGGACGCGGCGGACATCTATCTGCACGACAGCTATTTTGTAATCGCCCATTTTCACAACACTCTCGTGCCGACCGCTGTCATCGCGGGGTTTGCCGGGATCTACTACTGGTTTCCGAAGATGTTCGGCCGGATGATGAATGAAACCTTGGGCAAAGTGCACTTTATTTTCACCTGGGTCGGCTTCAACCTGGTTTTTGTTCCGCTCTTCCTTATCGGCTTGGGTGGCGGCCAGCGGCGAATGTACATGTTGAAGGCATATACCTACTACAAGCCGCTCCAGCCGCTGCACGTGATTGCGACCATCGGCCTACTTATCATAATCGCCGGGCAGATTCCTTTCCTGGTGAACTTTTTCGTAAGCATGGTTCGCGGGGCGAAGGCTCCTGCGAATCCGTGGAATGCCAACACGCTTGAATGGACGACTGATTCTCCGCCTCCCCATGAGAACTTCCACACCATACCGACGGTCGTGCGCGGGCCGTACGACTACAGCGTGCCGGGCATGGAACAGGATTGGGCTCCGCAGAATGCAGAACTGCCGGCCGCCGCCGCGCGGAATTGAGGCGGCGTGTGGTGCTTTTTACGGAACGACCCGTGTGACAACGGCTAGGTAAGAATAACGACCATGGCAAACTCGGCCGCCGAAATCTCCCATCCGCTTCAGGTGGACCAAAGCACCTTCGAGATCGGCAAGCTTGGAATGTGGATTTTTCTTGCCGGCGAAACAATGGTCTTCGGCGGGCTCATGGGAGTGTTTATTCTGATGGCGTTCCGCCATGGCGGATGGGGAGCGGACGGTGCGCATGTCGCTTGGCGGCTCGGAAGCCTCAACACGCTGGTTCTATTCACCAGCAGTCTGACTGCCGCGCTCGCCCAAGGTGCCGCGCGAAATCAGGATTCAGCCGGTGTGAAGCGTTATCTGGGCGCCACCGCCGCCATCGGTGTGCTCTTTCTGGTAATCAAGGCCTTCGAATACGCGGGCGATTTCGCCGACGGTTTCACTCCGCGCGCCGCTCTTTTCTGGAGCTTCTACTATCTGATGACCGGGCTGCACGTACTTCATCTGTTGGCTGGAGTGCTGGTCATTGTCGGTCTGCTCCTGTGGATTCGCCCGCGCACTCCCGGCGCCTTGATAGAGCGCAAACTCAAATATGTATGCCTCTATTGGTATTTCGTCGAGACGGTCTGGGTATTCCTGTTTGCGCTGGTCTATTTGACCCCCAGCCTTGGATAGGTGAGCACTTCGATGGAACAAACCGATTTCAGCCCTTCAGGCTCGCTGAAGACCTGGGGATTGTTGGTCGCCCTGTTGCTGGTTGGCACCTTGGCAGTAGCGGTGGGTCTGCCTCGAGGCCTGGCGCTGTGGGTCATCTTTGGCGCCGCGATCGCAGAGGCCTATTTTATCGGCCGTTATTATATGCGCCTGAGATCCGAAGACGTGCTGATCTATACCCTGGTGCTGCTCCCGGTGGCGCTGGTCATCGTTCTCGCATTCGTGCTTGTTCCGGACATCGTGAGGCACTAAGCAGGAGGGACTGATACTTGGCTGCGGCAATCCCACTTCGTCGTCGAACCTCAGGACAAAAGCCTGAGCTGCGTGCGACGTTCGGCGATGGCGGCGGTTCCGGTGGCGTTGGCCGGCCACGCGAAGCCGATCCGACGCTCGGCGTATTGATATTCATAGGTTCCGAGGTGATGGTTTTCGCCGGCCTGATTAGTGCACTCTTGGTCACACGCGCGTCGGCGGTATTTTGGCCGCCCTTAAACCAGCCCCGGCTTCCGGTCGCGGTGACCGGACTCAACACCTGCCTTCTTGTCCTAAGCGGGTTTACGATGTGGCAAGTGGTGCGGCTGTTGCGTCAACATGACAGCAAGCGGGCAGTGCGCTGGATGACGCTCACAACTGCGCTGGGCGCCATGTTCCTTGCTATTCAGGGCCGCGAGTGGGCACGACTCATTCACTTCGGGCTGACGATGACCTCGAGTGTGTATGGAGGAATGTTCTATTTGATCGTGGGCGCCCACGCGCTTCATCTGGCCGCGGCGCTGATTGTTCTGTCGTTCGTGACAGTGCGGGTCTGGCGCGGGCGCTACGAGTCGGATCTCCGCGGCATTGTGGCGTGTTCGGTCTATTGGTCGTTCGTGGTGATTCTCTGGCCGATACTTTATGCGCTGGTTTACTTCGGTTAGCGTCGGCGTCTCCGCGACTGCCGCCAGCCTGTTCTGGACGCCCATGGCCTACGCATGCCCGCTGTGTTTTGCGTCCTCGGGACCCGGCGTTTTGCGCGCCTATCTCGTGAGCGCCTTTTTCATGATAGGCCTCGCCTGGGCGGTGATCGGGGGGATATGGCTATATGCCGCCCGTACATCCTCAGACGCCGCCGAACCAGGAGACGCAGCCACACGCGTTGAAGCCGCTTGGATTCAAAATGCCCCTGTCGATAACTGCGTGACCGAACAACTTAAGCCTGGTGTGATTCGGAGGAGGACGAGATGATGAAGCTGCATTTACTTGGTGTGGGTTTGCTCGTGGCTGGCGCATTTATGGTGGCCGCCGTGAGGCCGGCGTCCGCGGAGACCGTAACGGTCCAGATGTTCGACACGCCGGCAAAATTCGTTCCGGACCCCGTAAAGGTTAAGGTCGGCGATACAATAAAATGGGTGAACAAGGGCGAGACAGTCCACACCGCGACAACCGATCCGTCCACGGCGCCCGACCCAAGCTGGGCGTCGGTGCCTAAGGGAGCGGAGACATTCGACTCCGGTTACCTGAACGCGGGGGAGGATTGGAGCTACACGTTCAAGGTCCCCGGAGTTTACCACTACTTCTGCACGACCCACGTAAAGGAAGGGATGAAAGGCGAAATCGACGTCGGGCCATAGCCGGCATTCATCGGTTGTTTGGCTTCAAAGCGCGAGCTCCGGCTGCGCGCGGTCTCGGCAGCCTGCAAGGTTTCCAGGGGGAGAGGCTAATGGAGCGTTTAAGTCATCTTCTGGTCGCAGGACTTGTTCTCTCGCTTACGCTGATGATGATCCCGCTACGCAGCACGCGCGCGGATGAATCGTCTATCTCGAAGCCAAGCTCGTTGGGCGATCCAGCCTCTGCCTCGGCGGCCGATCCGGCCAAGAGAAAGGCGGGCGCGTACGAGCGGTTGCTTCGCGAGATCGATGCGGAGCGCAGGCATGAGGCGGAGGAAGAGCGCAAGCATGAGGACGAGGAGGCGGCGGAGCGCAAGCGCATTGAGGAACTGGAAAAGGAAGTCAGGACGATT
Organism: uncultured delta proteobacterium; assembly: GCA_963773975.1. GTDB lineage: Bacteria > Desulfobacterota > Binatia > Binatales > Binataceae > JAKAVN01. Next base: position 40,602 of record CAVZDJ010000010.1, on the reverse strand, counting down.
CAGGCCAGCAACCAGCAGCTCACGAACCAGGCCAGTGAAAACCAGACGGAGCTCGCTGGCGTCCAGAAAGCCATCCATTCTCAATTCGGACCTTTCGGATTTGGCGATACCCTGAATGCCTTCCTTGGCTCACACCGCTTCACATTGGCCGGCACCATTTCGGCGGGCTATTACTATAGCCGGCAAGGGAACCACAACGATCCAGCGCTCGACTTCGAACTTTATCCCTTGCTCCAGTTTAACGATTGGCTGCAATTCTACGGCAACCTCTCCGTGGGTCTTTCCGCCGGCTTTGGGGGCGAGGCCGTCCCCTTCGCAGGAGTTGCGAATTTTCAGATCTTCCCGTTTGGGCAGCAGGCCCCGTTTGAGCTGGTCGCGGGAATATTCGATAAGCCATTCCTAGACTATATCGAGGATCAGCCGATCAACTTTGTCAGTGCCTTTGTTACGACGCCACTGCCTTACGGGCCGGAAGGGTTTGTGCCCCCCTCCAGCATTGGGCTGCAGGCGCGAGGGGGTTACCAGTGGGGTCAACCCGGGCAGGATTGGGACTACACGACCTGGATAGACTCAGGACCGAACTTTGAGGGCTCGACCGGAGTAGGTGTGCTTCCGGCACCGGTAATTGGTGAGGGCGTGAACCCGCTCACCGGCGTCAACCTCGCCACCAAAGGCATAGGCTATGGTGCGCGCTTGAGGTTTTACCCGCTTCCAGTGGACTGGGGCTGGGGGCGGGCCGAGCTGGAGGCCTCGACTTACAACGGCAAGTGGCAGAACGGGCTTTGGAACAATTCCTGGGGCGTGGGCTACGCTTATCGCGTGGGACCGTTCCGCACCCGGGGCGAGTGGTTGCAAAGCTATCGTCAGATGCCTAGTCTCTCGGGAGCGGCTGCCTATCCGGGTTGCTGCGGACCCGACAATCGCCAGGGCTGGTTCGTGCAGGCTGGATACTTCCTCTACGGTATCCCGCATCCCTATCTTGGCGACTGGCTGGAGCCGAGATTCAATAAGCTCGAATTCTCGGCGCGCTATTCTGGCGTGAACCAGCGCGCCATCGTTACCGAGGACATCACCACTACGCCGGTTTTCGGCTTCAACGGTTCCCCGTCGGTTTTCTACCCGCATGCGCGCGAGGTCGCCTTGGGGCTCGACTATTGGATTGGGCCGAAAATTGTGTGGAAGAACGAGTTTGACCTCGAGCTTCCGCGGGCGGGCGGCACGTTTTATACCTTCGGCGGAGCCAGTACCCCGACAGCGAGCGCGATTGGCCCGACCACCAACGACTTAGCCGTAGAGACCCAGTTCACGGTCCAGTTCTGAAGGAGGGAGGCCGATGACAATGGGAACGCTGAACGTGAAAGCCGGAATGATTTTGGCTCTGCTCCTGGCTGGAGCCATCGGCGCACAGGCTGCGGGTTCTGGAGCGCCTGCAGCGGCCATCAGCGTGCAGAAAGCGGCCGATCCTCCATCGTCGGTGAAGAATCCGTATGGCGCAACCGAGGCACAGCAAAAGCGGCATCTTGAGTTGTTTCGCTTGGGGCAGGCGTTGTGGCCGATTTATTGCAACCACTGCCATCAGGCCCCAAATCCTGAGGAAGAGGCCCCCTACCAATGGAATCAAATCATGATGCACATGCGGACGTTGGAGAACCTGCCGCCGCAGGATGAGCAGGCGATTCTGGAGTATCTGAAGACGGCACGCTGACGCCGTGTTCTGAAACCTTCCATCGTCGCAACGATTGGCATCGCTGGCTGAGGGGGCCGGAGCTGGGACGTTTTCTCTGCGCGTCAAGATCAAGCCACGACGATAGAAGAGATGGCCCAGCGTATCGCCCCGTCGGTGAGCGAATACGCAGCCGCCGATTTCGAATTGGCAAAGCCGCGCGCGCTCACGATGGTGCTTATCACCACGCTTGCGGGCTTCTACATGGGAAGCGGCGAGCGGTTCGGATTCGCGCAGGCGCTGAAGCTCATCATCGGTACCGCATTGGCGGCCGGCGGAACACTGGCGCTGAACGAATATACCGAGCGCGACACGGACGCCCGGATGGAGCCGACGCGCCATCGGCCGCCGCCTTCGGGACGCCCTAGGACGTTCTCCGCGTGTTGGTTCGAGATGGTGGAGCAGAAGGGATTTGAACCCTCGACCCCCACGTTGCGAACGTGGTGCTCTCCCAGCTGAGCTACTGCCCCACCGCAAAAGGGAATTCTACGCCGAAATCACCGCTTTCAAATAGGCCCGCAACCTATCAGCGAGATCCGGCCGTTTCAAGCCGAAGCCGATTTGTGCGGTGATCAGACCGTGGCGGTCGCCCAGGTCATAGCGCGTGCCGCTGAACTCATAGCCATACATCGGCCGGCGCCGGCAGAGCGCAAGCAGGCCGTCGGTAAGCTGGATCTCGCCGCCTGCGCCAGGCTTGCCCGCGGCGAGCAGGCCGAAAATCTCCGGAGTCAGGACGTAGCGTCCGACGATCGCAAAATCGCTCGGCGCTTTCGACGGCTCCGGCTTCTCCACCATCCCGGTCAGCCGATGCAGCCGCTCGCCGGCGGACGAAGCTTCGACGATCCCGTATTTGGAGATGTCTTGCGGCGCGACGCGCATCAACGCGACCACCGGCGCCTCGCGCGCCTCGGCGACGTCGAGCAGTTGGCGCAGGCAGGGCGGCTCGGAGTCGAAAATATCGTCGGGCAACATCACGGCGAACGGTTCCTCGCCGATCACCGCGCGCGCCTGCAGGACCGCATGGCCGAGCCCCAGGGGCTGAGGCTGTTCGGCGCGCGTGATTTGGGCCATGGTGGCGATCGAGCGCACCAGGTCGAGGAGATCGCTTTTGCCGCGCTCCTCGAGATGGCGTTCCAGGTCGGGAACCGGCGCGAAATGGTCGAGCACCAGCGAGCGCCCGGGCGCGACCACCACGACGATTTCCTCGATTCCCGAGGCGATCGCCTCTTCGACCACGACCTGAATCGCGGGGCGATCGACGACCGGCAGAATTTCCTTGGGGATGACGCGGGTGGCCGGCAGCATCCGGGTGCCAAGACCGGCGGCCACGATCACGGCCTTGCGAACTTTCATCAGTCTGCCTCGAGGAGTCGGAGCGTCTGCGAAACTGTCTGGGGATAGTGCGCGCTTACGCGAGCGGGCGCAGGGCCGGATTTAGCGTGCCGAGCCCTGACGCTCGCGCGCTTCCTGCGCCGACTTACAAGTGATGCAAAGTGTGGTCACCGGGCGCGCCTTGAGCCGTTCGATTCCGATTTGCCCCCCGCATTCCTCGCACTGGCCGTAAATGCCGCCGTCGATGCGGGCAAAGGCCTCGTCAATTTTGCTCAAGAGCTTGCGCTCGCGGTCACGCATCCGGAGCAAAAAGGCCCGGTCGGATTCCAACGAGGCGCGATCGGACGGGTCGGCGCAGGCTTCCTGGGCTTTGGTATTGAGCGTGCCGAGCGCGCGCTCGGCTTCCTCCAGAATCTCGCTTCTGCGATCCTTGAGCAAGCGACGGAAGAAATTCAGGTCCCTTTGCCTCATAATAACGGAGCGCTAGAAGTGCAATTCAGATTCTACTGACGCCCTACTGTTATGTAAACAGCCCACGGCATAAACTCCAATTCGGCCTTCTCTGGTCTATATATCTGGCATATGAAATCAGCCTTCCTCGACGCGTTTTCCGGGCTCAGCGGCGACATGATCGCCGCCGCGATGCTTGACGCGGGCGCGGACTTCGAGGAGTTGCGGCGGGCGCTCGCGTCGTTGCCGCTCGAGGGCTATCGGCTGGCCGCGCGGCGCAAGCTGGTGAGCGGTATCTCGGCGCTTAAGTTCGACGTTGAAGTTAGCGCGACGCAGCCCGAGCGCCACTTGAGCGACATCCGCGAGATCGTCGCGCGCGCCGCGGCGCTCTCCACCGGCGTCAAGGATCGCGCCATGGCGATTTTCGGCGTGCTGGCCGAGGCCGAAGCGAAAATCCATCGCACGACACCCGAGCAGGTTCACTTCCACGAGGTCGGCGCCGTCGATTCGATTATCGACATCGTGACCGCGGCCTGGGGCTTCGAGCGGCTCGAGCTTAAGGAAATGATCGTTTCGCCGCTGCCGGCGGGCAGCGGCTTCGTGCGTTCGCAGCACGGCATCATCCCGGTGCCGGCGCCCGCGACGGCGGAACTGCTGGCCGGTTTTCCGATGCGCATGGGCGACGGCGCGGCCGAAATGGTCACGCCGACCGGCGCCGCGATCCTGCGCGCGCTCGCCGCCCCGGCGCCGCCCGCGATGGGCTTTCGGGTCGAGCGGGTCGGCTATGGCGCGGGCACCAAGGATTTCGCCGATCGGCCCAACGTGCTGCGGCTGATGGTCGGCGAACGCACGCAGAGCTACGAAACCGACGAGTTGGTCGAGATCGCGGCCAATATCGACGACCTCAATCCGCAGATCTACGACCACGTGGTCGAGCGGCTGTTCGCGACCGGCGCGCGCGACGTGACGCTGACGCCTACGATGATGAAAAAGGGCCGCCCCGCGGTGACCATATCCGTTCTCGCCGAGCCGGCGGCGCGCGAGCGGATCGCCGCGGTGCTGTTCGCCGAAACTTCAACCATCGGGCTGCGGTATCATCCGGTCGCCCGGCTCAAGCTCGCGCGCGAAATCAAGGAAGTGGACACGCGATGGGGCCGCGTGCGGGTGAAGGTCTCGCGCGCCGGCGATGATACGGTGACGCTCTCGCCGGAGTACGACGACTGCAAGCGGCTTGCGTGCGAGCATCACGTCGCGCTCCGGCTGGTTCTTGAACAGGCGCAGGCCGCCGCGCGCCGCCAGGTCTCCCGCGATGAATGACGACCGGCTGCGGATCAACGAGATCTTTTTCAGCATCCAGGGCGAATCGACCTGGGCGGGGCGGCCGTGCGCCTTCGTGCGGCTCACCGGATGCGATCTGCGCTGCTCTTGGTGCGACACCGAATACGCGTTTCACGAGGGGCGTACAATGGCGGTCGAGGAGGTCGCCGCGCAACTCCTCGGCTATGGATGCGATTTGGCCGAGGTGACGGGCGGTGAGCCGCTGCTGCAACCCGCGGTTCATCCGCTCATCGCACGTCTGTTACAGGCGGATGTCACGGTGCTGGTGGAGACTTCGGGCGCGAGCGACGTGAGCCGGCTCGACGTGCGCGCGATCAAGGTGATGGACCTGAAATGCCCGGGCAGCGGGGAGGCGGCGCGCAACCGGTGGAGCAACCTCGAGCATCTGACAGCGCGCGATGAGGTGAAGTTCGTGATCGCCGACCGCGCCGACTACGAGTGGGCGCGCGCCGTGACGCTCGGCCACCAGCTTGCGGCGCGCGTCAACGCGGTGCTGATGAGCTGCGTGTTCGGCCGCCTGGAGCCGGCGCTGCTCGCGGGATGGATCCTGGCCGACCGGCTGCCGGTGCGGATGCAACTCCAGATGCACAAGCATATCTGGGCGCCCGACGCGCGCGGCGTCTGAGCGCGAGGGCCGTGGCGAACCCCGACGCCAGGGCCGCGTTCTCGAAAATCCGCCAGGTCCGGAGTGGCCTGATGATTTCCGCCGGGCTTTTCGCGCTTTGGTGGATCGTCGAGTTCCGCTTTACGCGGGCCGCACCAGCGCGTTGGACGCCTTTGATTTTCTTTTCGTGCTGATCGTGGGCGCAATCCGGATGGCTGTTGTACCAGGCCTGGCAGGCGCGATGCCCGCATTGCGGAAATCGATTTTTGATCAATCCCGTCCTGCCACTGGGTTTTCATTTTTCCGCCCAATGTCCGTACTGCGCGGCGAATCTGAACAACTCGACGAGCCCCGGCTTTGATCGGGAAGCGGCTTGCGGCTAGGCTCTAGACGCGATGCCCAAGCCGCTGCTGAGCGAAGTTTTGCCCGACCTGGTCGAGGAGATGGTTTTCCTGCTCCGCGAGCGCGGAGCACAGCCGCTCTGCGACCAGCTACGCGCGCTGCATATCGAGTCGATCTGCGATTGCGGCGACGAAAATTGCGCGAGCTTCGCCACCGCGTCCGAGGTCAAAGTCGCCGCGACCGTCGAGTTGCAGGCGATGGAAGGGTTTCTGATCATCGACCTCAACGCCGCCGAACAGATCTGCTTCATCGAAGTGCTCCATCGCCCCGACGTGAAATACCTGCTCGAAGAACATTACGCGGCCGGGTAACCAGACCCGGCAACTAAAGGCGGTGCGCGAGTGGCGATGAGAATTTTCCTTGCCGGAGCGATGAGTGCGGTGGGGCGGCGGATGCTGCCGCTTTTGCGCGCAGCCGGCTACGAGGTCACCGGCACCACGCGCGTCGGGTTCAAGGCTGAAGAACTGCGCGCGGCCGGAGTCACGCCGGCCGTGGTCGACGTTTACGACCGCGCCGCGCTCGCGGCCGCGATGCGCGCCGCGCGGCCCGACGTGGTCGTCCATCAGCTCACCGACCTGCCGCACGGGCTCAAGGCGGAGCTGATGGCCGAGGGCCTGATACGCAACGCGCGCGTGCGGATCGAGGGAACGCGCAACCTGGTTGACGCGGCGCTCGGCGCGGGCGTCGGCCGGCTCGTCGCCCAGAGCATCGCGTTCGTCTACGCGCCGGGGCGCGAGCCGCACGACGAGAGCGATCCGCTCAATTCACCGGCCGAAGAGCCGTGGCGAACGACGATGGAAGGGGTCGTGACGCTGGAGCGGCTCGCGACCACGACCGCGGGGCTGGACGGCCTCGTGCTGCGCTACGGGATGTTCTACGGCCCGGGGACGGGATTCGAGACGGCCCCCGGCAAGCCGGCGGTGCAGGTCGACGCGGCGGCGCAAGCGGCGATGCTCGCGATCGAGCGCGGGGCGCCGGGAATCTACAACGTCGCCGAGGACGACGGCGCGGTATCGATCGCCCGGGCACGCCGCGAGCTGGGCTGGGATCCGAACTTCAGGCTGAAAGACTCCGCCGTCGGCTGATACGCGCTCACCAAACGGTCAGTACGAAGAATGGTTTGTCGTCGAGGTGAGAGAGGCCCTCAAGGAACTGGAGGCCGGCGCGGTCGTCGAATATGCAGCGGTGCTGTTGCAGTGGGAGCGCCGGCGCGCGGATGAACTGGACCCACGACCACGCGGAGATTGAGATCAGCCCATCGCGCTGGCGGGTTCGGCGCTGCTGCGCAGCGCGCCGACAAAGTCGATCACCTCGGAAGCCACGCGCTCCTTTTCGCTGTCGATTGTGATCACGTGGAAGCTCTCTTCCAGGATCACGGCGCGCTTTTGCGCGCTCCCGAGATGACGCATCAGAAAATCCACGTTGCGCCGCATCGGACAGGTATGGTCGCGGCGGCTATGGATGACGAGCGCGGGCTGGCTGACGCGGCCAAGGCGCGGGCGCACCGCCGCCGAGAGCTTCAGCAACTCGAGCACGGCACTGAGCGGCATCAGATGGGCCGATGGATGCACGCCGCGGGCGGCGGCGTCGTGGATATCCGAGCCTTTGCCACGCAAGTAGATGCGATCGACGAGCGGGCCGAGAGCGCGCAGCGCCTTGAGCGGCCCGCGCACCCATAGCGGCAGGAAAAACGCCGGCGACAGCATCACCACTCCCGCCACCGCCTCGCCCTGATCGGCGGCCAGGCGCGCCGCCAGCACGGCGCCCATCGAGAGCCCAATCACGACGATCGGATCGCCGTAGCGACGCAGTTGCTCGAAGCCCTCGACCACGCTTTCGTACCATTGCGCCTGAGTCGAGGCGCCCAGCTCCTCGGATGCGCCCGCGTGGCCCGCCAGCCGCACGCCGCACACGCGCACGCCGCCGCCGGCGGCCAGGCGCTCGCCCAGGTAGCGCATCTCAAACGGCGTGCCGCTTAGCCCGTGGATGACCAGCGCGCTCACCCCCGCGCCGGGAAAAGAAAACTCGTTGGTATCGACGGCTGGGGGACCTGGGTGGGGATCGTCGTCTGACGAATTCATTCCTTACTCCGCTTTTAGGGGCCGCTGCACTTGTTGAGTTCAAGTTTGGCGTTCGTGTGTCGAACGTTGCGCCGGCCGCGGCTACATTGTTGACCCTTGCTCGCCGACCAGATCCGGGCGCACAAAAATCTTGGCGCGCGCGCGCAAGTCCTGCACGAAGTTCTCCCAGGCCTGCGCCTGGCGCTGCTTGATCAACTGATCCTTGAACGCAGCCCTTGCCGCCTTCCACTGATCGTCGGTGGGTGGCGTGCGGGCGGTGACCTCGAAGACATAGGCGTTGCCGTCGAGCGTGAGCGGACGGTCGACGACCGCCGGCGTCGCGGGCAGCAGGGCGGCAGCCTCCAGCGCCTCATGGAATTCGCCGATGCCGGGAACCGAACCGTCGGCGCGCGAGAAATCGCCCGTGGTATGCACCGCGAGCTTGGCGGCGGCGGCTGCCGCGGCGAACCTGGCGGGATTTTTTAGCTGCGTAAGCAAGGTGGTGGCCCGCTCCAGCGCCCTGGCCTCCGCCATCTGGCGCACCAGCGCGGCGCGAACCTTCGGCTCGATCTCGGCCAGCTTGGGCAGATAACTCGGCTTGCGCTCGACCAGCCTCACGATGTACTGCGCGTCGCGGCCGTTGATGACCCGCACCTCGTTGGGGTTGAGCTTGAACGCGTCTCGCATCAGGCTCGGGTCGCTAATCTCGGGGCCGCTCTCATTGGCGGCCAGCATCGGGGTCTTCACGAGGTCGAGCCCGCGCTTGTCGGCCAATTGCTGAAGGCCCTTGCCGCTCAGCGCGTCCCCGAGGTCCTGGTCGATCGCCTGATGGGCCTGCTCGGCGCCGGCGCGACGGCGCAGCGCCTCGACGATATGCGGGCGCGCTTCCTCCAGCGTCTCGACATGGGCGAGCTTGTGATCTTCGACCTGGATAACGTGATAGCCGTACTGGGTCTGCACGACGGTCAACTCGCCCGCCTTCATTCCGAAGGCCGCGTCGGCAAACGGCTTCACCATCTGGCTCTGTTCGAAATAGCCGAGGTCGCCGCCGCTGTTCTTGTTACCCGGATCATCGGAGAACTGCTTTGCGAGCTTGGCGAAGTCGGCTCCGCCCTTGATTTGCTTCAAAAGGTCGTCGGCCTTGGCCTTGGCGGCGGCCTTTTGCGCCGGGGTCGCGTCGGGCGCGACCGCGATCAGAATATGGCGCGCGCGAACCTGTTCGGGATGGGTCAGGGAGGAGTCGCGCTGGCGATTGTAGTAATTCTGGATTTCCTTATCGGAGGGCTTGAACTTGGCCGCGAGACGGTCGGGATCGTAACGGATGAAGTCGAACGAGGCGCGCTCGGGCTCGCGGAATTGTTCGCGATGCGCCTGGAAGAAGTCGGCGATTTGCTTGTCAGTGGGGGTGATAGTCGATTCAAAGTCTTTATAGGAGAGTTCGACGTATGACATCGCAAACTTCAGGTTCAGTTGGTCGTAGATCTGGCGCATTTCGGCGTCGCTAACCTCGACCGTCTGGGTGACCATCCGCTGCATCAGTTGCTGGAGCATCTCGAGCCGCAATTCGGACTCGAAATCCGCCGGCCGCATATTCTCGCTGCGCAGCGCCGTCTGGTAGATGGCGAGATCGAAGTGACCGTCGACCTGAAAGGCGGTCTGCGCCTCGATCATCTGCTCCAAAGCGGCATCGCTTATCCTAAGTCCCAAACGATTAGCTTCATCGAGCACAAGCTGCTGATCGACCAGCTCCTCGAGTGCCTGTTCGCGCACGTTGTAGCGCGCCAGCGCCTCAGAGGCCTCGGCCCCGTAGATCTGTTCCAGTTTCCGGCGCAACTGCTCTGCCTGCTGGTCGACGTCCTTGGTCAGGATTTGATGGCCATTAACCGTGGCGACCGGCTTTATGCGGGTGAACATCCCGGTGCTGACGCCCCAGAAGGCGAACACGCCGATGAGCGCGATGACGACCGCACGGGTCAGCCACGAGTACGCATGCTTGCGCATCAGGTCGAGCATTGTGCACTCATCATATTTTGCGGCTTTTGATCGCGCAAATCGCGCTTGCACCTTGCCTCGGATGATAGGCGTCTGTTAGCTTCTTCATGGGTCTCGGGCACGTCGAAAAATTCTTTATACCGCGCGAAGCCCCGGACCTTGTGTAGCCTGTCTTAGGGCGGCGATGCGGGAGCCCGATACTCGGGCGGCAGGGGGGCAATCCGGTGGTACTCAATTCCATATTCGGCTGGTTCTCTAATGATCTCGCCATCGATCTAGGCACGGCGAACACTCTTATTTACGTCAAGGGTGAAGGGATCGTGTGCAACGAGCCGTCGGTGGTCGCGGTGCAGAAGGACTCGCGCGGCGCGCGGCGGGTACTGGCGATCGGTGCCGAGGCCAAGAAGATGCTGGGGCGGACGCCGGGCTCGATCGTGGCGATCCGCCCGCTCAAGGATGGGGTGATCGCGGACTTCGAGATCACCGAGAACATGCTGCGCCACTTCATCCAGAAGACCCACAACCGCAGGTTTCTCGCGCGGCCGCGAATCGTCATCTGCGTTCCGTTCGGCATCACCGCGGTCGAGAAGCGCGCGGTGCGCGAGTCGGCCGAGGCGGCCGGCGCGCATGAGGTCTATCTGATCGAGGAGCCGATGGCGGCGGCGATCGGCGCCGGGCTGCCGATCACCGAACCCTCGGGCAACATGATCGTCGATATCGGCGGCGGCACCACGGAGGTCGCGGTGATCTCGTTGGCGGGCGTGGTTTTTTCGCGCTCGGTGCGGGTGGCCGGCGACAAGATGGACGAGGCGATCATCCAGCACATCAAGCGCAAGTACAATCTGCTGATCGGCGAGCGCACCGCCGAGCTGATCAAGATAACCATCGGATCGGCCTACCCCGGCAACGAGATCCAGACCATGGAGATCAAGGGCCGCGACCTGGTGGCGGGCGTGCCCAAGATCATCGAGATAACCGACGAGGAGATTCGCGAGGCGCTGATGGAACCGGTCCATCAGGTGGTCGAGTCGGTCCGTATCGCGCTCGAGCGCACCCCGCCCGAACTTGCCTCCGATATCGTGGACAAGGGAATCGTGCTGGCCGGCGGCGGCGCGCTGCTCCGCAATCTCGACGTCCTGCTGCGTGAGGAGACCGGGCTGCCGGTTACGCTAGCCGACGATCCGCTGACCGCGGTCGTGATGGGCGCGGGCAAAGCATTGGACGAGCTGTCGCTGCTGCGCGACGTGACCGTCGACTGAACCGCCTCGCCATGACGCCCTGAGGCATCGCCGAAGCACAAAGCGGTGAAAAACTATTACTTGTGGCGCAATCGCGTTCCGATCACGGGCGCGGTGCTGCTGCTCATTTCCGCCCATTTCCTGTGGAGTGGAGTGCTACCGGACCAGCGGGTGGCTAGGCCGCGCAGCCTGGTAATGGAGGCGCTCGCCCCGTTCCAAAGCGCCGCCGCGCGTCTGACCGAGGGCGGCTCCGGTATCATCCATGACTATGTCGACCTGGTGGGCGTGCAGCAGGAGAACACGCGGCTGCGCGCGGAGCTCGCCCGCGAAGAAACCCAACGCGCGCGCCTGGCCGAATTGGAGACCGAAACCGCTCACCTGAGCGATATGCTGGAGCTCAAGCAGGCGCTGGCGTTGAAATCGGCGGCGGCCAACGTGATCGGCGCCGACGCTTCGGGCCTCGCGCGCACGCTGGTGCTGGAGGGCGGCTCCGACCAGGGTTTCGAGGCCGGGATGGCGGTGCTATCGACCGAGGGCGTGGTCGGCAAGCTTATCGCGGTGGGTCCGAGTTCTTCGCGCGTGCTGCTGATCAACGACCATAATTCGGCGCTTGACGCCTTTGACCAGCGCTCGCGCATCCGCGGCATCGTGGCCGGGGTGGTCGATGACGGGTTGGTGATGAAATACGTCGACCGTTCGGAGGACGTGAAGAGCGGAGATACAATAGTAACGTCGGGGCTGGACGGGGTTTTCCCGCGCGGCCTGCTGGTGGGTGAAGTCATGGCGGTGGTGCGCGAAGGCCCGGGGTTGTTCCTGACCGTCAATCTCGCGCCGGCGGCCGACTTCCACCGTCTCGAACAGGTGCTGGTCGTGACCCAGCGGATTCCCCAGCCGCCGCCCGCCGAGCCGAAGGGCTGAGAGGTTTGTGCGCTTGGTTGCGTTGTTCGCCGTTTTAACCCTGATTGCCCTGGCGATTCAGACCACGGCCTCGCGCTGGCTGCCGTTGAACGCTCTGGTGCCTGACCTGGTGCTGGTGCTGGCGGTCGATCTCGGGTTGCGGCATCGGCGCGCGCTAGCGCCTATAATAGCCTTCGCGATGGGCTACGCGATGGACGCCTTTTCGGGCTCGCAGCTAGGGGTCAACACCTTCGTTGTCACACTGACTTATCTGGTCGCATACGAAGTGGGAGTCCATACCTCCGCCACCGGGGCGGAGGCTGGCGCCGTGCTGGTCTTCATTGCGGTGCTGCTCCAGAGCCTGGGCGGATTTCTAATCAGCACGCAGTTTCGCGCGCCCGATCAGCTAGGCGCCCTCTTGCCCGCCGCGTTGTTGCAAGCGACCGTGACCGCGGTGATCGCGCCGCCGGTATTTCGAGTGACCGCGAGCCTCAGGCGATTGTTGGGGCTGAGCCAGGAACGGCGGACGCGCGGCTGGGCCTCGCGAGGAGCCTGACGTGGCGCGCTGGCGTTATTACAACAGCAGCCAACAGTCGCGTTCGATCCCGCGCATCGAACCGCGCATCGCCATCCTAGCCGCGCTCATCGCCCTGGTATTGGCGGTGGTCACGGTGCGCCTGTATTACCTGCAAATCATCCGGCACAAGGAATTCGTCGAACTCGCCGACCGCAACCGGATCCGCATTCATCGCCAGCCGGCGCTGCGCGGCCTGGTCTTCGACACTCATCATCGTCCGCTGGTCGACACCAAGCCCTCGTTCGATGCGGTGATGGTGCCCGAGGACGTTCGCAACATCAAACAGACGGTCGCGCGCCTGGAAGGTCTGCTCGGCCAGGACAATGTCGCCGCCAAGCTGAGCCAGGCCGAAGACGAAGGGCGGCCACCGTTCGATCCGGTCACGGTCGAGGAGCATTTGGGCTGGCAGCAGGTGGTCTCGCTGGAGACCCATCAACTCCAGCTTCCGGGGATCAGCCTCGAGGTGATGCCGCAGCGCCATTACATTTACGGGCCGCTCGCGGCGCATCTGCTCGGCTACGTCGGCGAGGTCGCGGAGGGCGATCTCCGCCACGCCAACGAGTATCGGATGGGCGACGAGATCGGAAAATTCGGCCTCGAGCGCGTGTTCGAGAGCCAGTTGCGCGGCCAGGCCGGTGGCCAGGAGATCGAAGTCGATTCGGTCGGCCGCCGGCTCAAGCTGCTGCGCGAGATTCCCGAGATTCCCGGCCAGAGCGTGGTGCTGAGCCTCGACCTCGACCTCCAGCAGGCGGCCGAAAAGGCGATGGGCACCTGGTCCGGCGCGCTGGTCGCGATCGATCCCAACACCGGCTACATCCTCGCGATGGTCTCGCATCCGACCTTCGACCCCAACATCTTTGCCAACGGGATCACCTCGGTGCAGTGGCGCGGACTGACCACCGACCCAGCCCATCCGCTGGCCAACCGCGCGATCGCCGGCACCTATCCGCCCGGATCGACCTTCAAGCTGATCGACGCGATCGCCGCGCTCGAGGATCACACGCTCACTCCCACAACCACCTACTTCTGCCCGGGCGGCCTGTACTACGGCAATCGCGAGTACCATTGCTGGCGCAAGCAGGGCCACGGCACGCTCTCGGTGCATCGCGCGATCGTCGGCTCATGCGACGTCTTCTTCTACCAGGTCGGCATCCATCTCGGCATCGATCGCCTGGCGCAGTGGGCGCGCTTGCTCGGTCTGGGCGAGAAGAGCGGAATCGATCTCGACAACGAACGGCCGGGCGTAATGCCGTCGTCGCTATGGAAGGAGAAGCGTTTCCATCAGCGATGGTACCCCGCGGAGACGCTGTCGGTCGCGATCGGACAAGGCTACGTCGCGGCGACCCCGCTGCAGATGGCGATGGTCGCGGCCGAGATCGCCAACGGCGGCACCCGCTATAAGCCGCAATTCGTCAAAGAGGAAGAGGCGCTCGACGGCTCCGTGGTCAGAAAGTTTCCGCCGATCGTCGAACGCCGCATCCGCCTTGACCCTACTGTGCTCGACATCGTGCGCAGCGGGATGTGCGACGTGGTCAACACCGCGGGTGGGACCGGCCACGCGGCCCATCTCGATAACATCACCGTGTGCGGCAAGACCGGCACCTCGCAGGTGGTCAAGGAAGCCGGCAACGCGCGCATCGCCGAGGACAAGGAGCCGATGAAGTACCGCGACCACGGATGGTTCGTCGCTTACGCGCCCAGCGACCATCCGCAAATCGCGATCGCCGCCGTGGTCGAGCACGGCGGACACGGTGGTAGCTCGGCCGGACCGGTCGTGCACGACGTGCTGCAGAAATTCTTCGAGCTCTATCCGCCGCCGGGCAGCAAGCCGGCCGCGCCGCAACAGGGCGCGCCGCAAGCGGCTCCGAGCCCGGCCCCCGAAAGCCAGCCCGAGGGAACGGTCGCCGAGCGCGGGGACTGAGCGGCATCGACGATGGCGCTGGATCGGCGACTGGTTTATCACTTCGACTGGACCCTGTTCATGATGACGCTTGGGCTGGCGGGCGTTGGCCTGCTGAGCGTGCTGAGCGCGTCGTGGGGCGGTCCGAAGCACGTGCTCGATCCGCTGGTGGTGCGCCAGTTGGTCTGGATCGGGGTGGGCACGGCGCTGATGGCGGCGGCGGCGTTTTTTGACTATCGCGCGCTCGCGAGTTACGCCTATCCGCTCTATGCCATCACGGTCGGGCTGCTGGCGGCCGTGATGGTGGCGGGACACGTGACCGGCGGCTCGCGCCGCTGGCTCAATCTCGGCTTGCTGCGGCTGGAGCCCTCGGAGGTCGCCAAACTCGCGCTGGTGCTGGTGATGGTGCGGTACCTGCGCGAGGAACCGCCGCGCGGCGGATGGAGTTTTCGCCAGATGATCATTCCTGCGGTGCTGCTGGGCCTGCCGTTGGCGCTGGTCCTCAAGCAGCCCGACCTCGGTACCGGGATCATCCTGGCGCTGGTGACCGCGACGCTGGTCTTCGCCGGCGGCCTCAACGGGCGCGTGCTGCTGATCGCGATGCTGGCGGCGGCCCTGGCCGCTCCCGCCGGATGGCACTATCTCAAACCCTACCAGAAGCAGCGCCTGGTGAGCTTCATCAATCCGGAATCCGATCCCCTCGGCGCCGGCTACCATATCATCCAGTCCGAGATAGCGATCGGCGCGGGCGGCGCGTGGGGCAAGGGGTTTCTGAAGGGCACCCAGGCGCGGCTGAACTTTTTGCCCGAGCAGACCACCGACTTCATCTTTTCCGTGTTCGCCGAGGAGTTCGGCTTCGCGGGCACGATCCTGCTGATGGCGCTCTATGCGGGGGTGATCGCGCGGGGCCTGTGGATCGCGCGCCACGCCCGCGATCGCTTCGGCCAACTGCTCGCAGTCGGGCTTACCGCGATCGTCTTCTGGCAGGTCGCGATCAACGTCGGGATGGCGAGCGGGGTGCTGCCGGTGGTAGGAATTCCACTGCCGCTGGTGAGCTATGGGGGATCGTCGCTGATCGCGATGATGGCGGCGATGGGCGTGATGATCAGCATCAATACCCGCCGCTACCTTTTCTAACCAACGTAGGCGGGGCTGAGTCGGACGCGCATGGAGCAGCTTCCGCAATGGCAGGCACCCCGGCAGCCGGCAGGAGAGAATAACCTGATGCGAGCGCTGGCGCTGATAACGCGCGTGGTCGTAGCGGTGCTGCTCGCGGTGGCGCTCACGGCGGCGACGACCAAGGGATGCAACCTGGTCTCCGCGCCCAACTCCTCGCATGTGTTCTTCGGGCTGGTGATCCTCGCGATTTCATGGGCGATCGCGATCGCCTACATCACGTGGCTCTATATTGCGATCGCAAACTGGGCCAATCAGGCGAAGTGGGAGGGGCCGAAATGAAGCTGGGGCGACCGATCCTTCTTGTCCTGTGCGCCGCCGCGATGGCCGCAGCGGGATGCACCAAGGTCGAGCCGGGTTACGCCGGCGTGCGGGTCAATCTCTACGGCAGCCAGCGCGGCGTCAGCAGCCTGCCGTTGGTGACCGGCCGCGTCTGGTACAACCCGATGACCGAGGAAATTTACCAGTTCCCGACCTTTATGCAGAACGTGGTATGGACCCGCTCCGCCAACGAAGGGCTTCCGTTCGATGAAAGCTTCACCGCCAACTCGCGCGAGGGCGTGCCCTTCAATTTCGACGTCGGCGTGAGCTACCAGATCCAGGCCGACAAGGTGCCCTCGATTTTTCTCAAGTTCCGCGAGGACGCGCACACCCTGACCA
Organism: uncultured delta proteobacterium; assembly: GCA_963773975.1. Classification (GTDB taxonomy): domain Bacteria; phylum Desulfobacterota; class Binatia; order Binatales; family Binataceae; genus JAKAVN01. Next base: position 24,253 of record CAVZDJ010000010.1, on the reverse strand, counting down.
CCGTCTATATCCGTAACCAGGTGCGCGACGCCTTCAGCATCGAGGCGAGCAAGATGGCGATCATGGACATCGTCGGTCCCGGCAAGCCGCATCTGCTCGACGCCGTGCAGCACGATCTCGAAAGCAAGCTCGGCCCCGACGGCATCCACTTCGACAACGTGTCGATCATCGGCAAGACCCGCCTGCCCGAGCAGGTCGAAGCGTCAATCAACTCGGTAATCGAGGCCACGCAACGCGCGCAGGAGGCACAGAACAAGGTCGCCCAGAGCCGGGCCGAAGCCGAACAGCGCGTGGCCGAGGCGAACGGCATCGCGCAGTCTGTGCTGATCAAGGCCAAGGCGCAGGCCGACGCGAATCATATCCTGAATGAATCGCTCACTCCGATGCTGATCCAGTACGAGGGCCTGCAGCGATGGAACGGGAAGCTGCCGCTGATGACCGGCGGCGGCGCAATTCCGATGGTTCAGTTGCCGGAGTTCAATGCGACCAAGCCGGGACCTTAGAAGCCTGGCAAAAGCATACGCGGCCCCCAACGGCTGGTCGACCGAGGGCTTCGGAAGGCCGGTTCGCTGCCTCCCGCGCGTCGCTGATATACTTTGGCCCGGCGCGCGCGGCGCGCCCAATCCATACCGGGTGCATCTACAATGGCTGCCAAGGGCAGGAAATTCGACCAGCCCAATCCGTTTTCGGACCCCGTCGACCGCGAAATCTACGAGGCCCATCGGGTCTTCGTCGAGGTGATGGAGACCCATCGGCTCGGCTCGATCAGCGCCGGCACCAAGGAGCAATACCTGCGCATCATGCGCTCGCTCGCCGAGAAGCTCGCCGTGCCGAGCAAGCCGCTTGCGGAAATCGTCGGCGAGGTCATGTCGGAGGCCGCGCCGCTGCTGTTCGCGGCGATGCAGCGCTGAGGCCTAAGCTCCCAGGTCGTAGGCGCTCTCCTCGTGCTCGCTCAGGTCGAGCCCGATGCGCTCGCCCTCGTCGCTCGCGCGCAACCCCACCATCGCGTCGGTCACTCCGAGCAGGATGAGACTGCCGCAAAACGCGAACGAGATGCTGGCCGCGACCGCGACCACCTGGATCACGAACTGGAGTGGGTTGCCGAAGAACAGGCCGTCGGCGCCGGCCGCGTTGACCGCGACGCTGGCGAAAAGGCCGGTTGCGAGCGCGCCCCAGATGCCGCCCACCGCATGCACGCCGACCACGTCGAGCGCGTCGTCGTAGCCGAAGCGCGCCTTTATCCGCACTGCGAAAAAGCACAGCACGCCCGCTGCCGCGCCGATCACCATCGCCGAAATCGGTCCGACGTAGCCCGAAGCCGGCGTGATCGCGACCAGCCCGGCGACCACGCCACTGGCGACGCCAAGGGTGGTCGGCTTGCCGAGCACGATCCATTCCGCGAAAACCCATCCCAGCGCCGCCGCGGCCGCGCCGATATGGGTCGCGACGAAGGCCGAGGTCGCCAGTCCGTTGGCGGCGAGCGCGCTTCCGGCATTGAAGCCGAACCATCCGAACCACAAGAGGCCCGCGCCGGTCAGCGTCAGCGTAAGGTTGTGCGGCGGCATCGGCTCGCGCAAAAAACCGCGCCGCGGCCCGATCACCAGCACCGCGGCGAGCGCCGAAGTTCCCGAGGAAATATGCACCACCGTGCCGCCCGCGAAATCCAGCGCGCCCAGCCGATGCAGCCATCCGTCGACGCCCCATACCCAGTGCGCCAGCGGATCGTAGATGAACGTTATCCAGAGCAGGCTGAAAACCAGGAAGCCTTTGAACGTGATGCGCTCGGCAAAGGCGCCCGTGATCAGCGCCGGCGTGATCACGGCGAACATGCACTGAAAGATCATATAGGCCTGATGCGGGACGGTGGCCGCGTAACCGGGATAGGGCAGTGTGGCGCTGACCCCGTGAAGTCCGATCCAGCGCAGGCCGCCGATAAGCGCGTGGCCGGGCGAAAACGCCAGGCTGTAGCCGAACAGAATCCACTGGATCGACACCAGGGCGGCCAGGATGAAGCTCTGCATCAGTATCGCGAGCACGTTCTTGCGCCGCACCATCCCGCCGTAGAACAGCGCGAGTCCCGGCGCGGTCATCAGGAGGACCAGCGCCGAGGAGGTCAGCAGCCAACTGGTGTCGCCGCTGTTGATGGCTGCCGACGCGTCGGCAGCGCGTGCCGGGACGGCAAGCAGCAGCGCTGTGGCGGCGGTTCCCAGGCAAGCAATCGGCCTCGTGCGCAGCATCGTCGCTTCTCCTTCGATACGAGAGTGAGCGTGCAAAAATAAATCCGCGGACGCGGCCTTGCGCCGCGTCCGAACAGCACTATTGGGCGAAGTTTGTGACAGAAGTTGGCGCCGCGGACAAGTGCGATACGCGGGCGAAAATTGAGCGCGGCCGCGGCGGCGAGGCCCGCCGCCTTAGCCTTTGGGAAGCTGCAGGATGCGCTCGCCGATCATGTTTTTCTGCACCGGCGAGGTCCCGCCCGCGATCGTCATGCTCTCGCTGTAGAGGATGCGCCGCAGCCAGTCCCCGTCGGGCGCGAACGGCGAGCGCCGCTCGAGCAGCGCGAATTCGCCCAACAGCCGCACCGAGAACTTGATCATCCGCTGCGTCAGCTCGGTCGAGACCAGCTTGCCGATCGAGCTTTCGGGACCCGGCAGTTGTCCTTTGAGCCGGCGCGTCAGCGAGCGCAGGCCGTTGTACTTCTTTGCTGCGACTTCGATCGCGAACTGCGCAAGCTGCTGGCGCACCTCGTCGTCCTCGGCCGCGGAGCGCCCGTCGATCATCGCGCCGCGCGCGATCTCGACCAGTTGCGCGAGCGTCTGCTCGGTGCCGCCGATCGTCTCGCCGATCCCGAAGCGCTCGTGCATCAGCGTCGACACCAGCACCTGCCACCCCTGATTGAGCGGCCCGAGCAGGTTGGCCTTGGGCACGCGCACGTCCTCGAAGAAGATCTCGTTGAACTCGGACTCGCCGGTTATCTGTTTGAGCGGCCGCACGATAACGCCGGGGCTCTTCATGTCGACCAGCAGGCAACTCAGTCCCTTGTGCCGCGGCACGTCGGGGTCGGTGCGCACGAAGAGTTGGCAGAAGTGCGAGCGATGGGCGTGCGTGGTCCAGACCTTCTGCCCGTTGACGATAAAGTTGTCGCCGTCGAGCACGGCGCGGGTCTGTAGCGCGGCGAGATCCGAGCCGGCCGCCGGCTCCGACATTCCTTCGCACCAGATCTCTTCCGCGCTCAGGATCTTTTGCAGGTAGCGCCGCTTCTGCTCCTCGGTGCCCCACTGCATCAGCGCCGGGCCGGTCATGATCACGCCGAGCACGTTGCATCCCATCGGCAGGTTGAGCCGTCCAAGTTCCTGCTGGAAGATGACCTGCTCGACGAAGGTCGCGCCGCGCCCGCCGAACTGTTTGGGCCAGGTAAGCCCGGCCCATCCGCCGTCGGAGAGCTTTTTGTGCCAGAGCTTGAGGCGCTCCCACAGAAAATTTTCGTCGGCGCGCTCTTTTTCCTCGGGCCTAAGCGGCGGCGGCTGATTGGCCTCCAGCCATCCGCGCACTTCCATCCGGTAGGCTTCCTGTTCGGGCGTGTATGTGAAATCCACGATTATCTCTCCCAGTACACTTGGCAATTAGACGCTTTTACTCGGAAGCGCCCTGACTTTGGCTGTCCTTGACTATGCCGTCCTAACAGCATCGACTCGTCCACGATCGCATAAAGCCTGTAGACTGCTTCGGTCAAGCGCCGGATAGATTCATCGCTATGTATCGCGGCACGCCAGCCAATGTGGCTCGGGCCGGGTGATACAGAAAACCTGCACCCTTCGGTATGTCTCTCGACCTATGATAGGACGCTTTGATACAAATTCGTAACAAAGAAGACGTCTGTATATGCCGCACGGGGCGGAATCCGGGGGGCGGCGGTGGAGCGGTCGATTCGGCAAAAAATTAAGGACCTCGAAGAGCAGCTTCGTCGCATTCTGCCCTTGCTGCCAGAAAAGAGGCGGCCATTATTCGTGGAGTTTGCTGGCACGCCGAAATCTGGAAAAACGACTACACTTAGCGCCGTCTATCAGTTCTTAAAGCGAAACGGCGTTACCGTTCGGATCTTCCAGGAAAGGGCTTCTGTCGCACCGCTTGTCGACAAGGGAAGCGCTTTCTTCAATATCTGGGTTACCTGCGCGACGCTCAATGGCATGATAGAGGCACTAGAGGACGAAAAGCTGGATGTCCTCATTCTGGACAGAGGGCTATTTGACGGACTCGTCTGGATTGATTGGCAACAAGATTCCCACCGGCTGTCTGTTGGCGAGGCGAACACGTTTAGAAGTTTCATCTTGACGCCAAGGTGGCGAGATCTAGTTGACCTCGTTTTCGTGATGCACTGCGACCCGACAGATTCGATTGACCGTGAGCACGCAAAGCAAATTACACTACGCCGTGGTTCTATCATGAATACCGCGACCCTCGCGCAGCTCCAGCGTCACTATTTGAGGGCCGTCCGTCGATACAAGCCCGAGTTTCAGATACTGAAGGTGCTTGACAGCTCACGAGGCAAAGAGATGCAACTTATCGCTCAGGTTGGTCAATTCGTCCTGGATATACTCGAAAGATTTTCAGACGAACAGGTGTTATGTGTTCCCCGGAAGGCGTTAGAGGCCCAAGTGAAGTTATCTCCGAAGAGACTGATTACGCCGAACTGGAGAAATCTCGTCAGGCTCGTCAACCAGCAGGGTGCCTATATCTCAAGATCAAAGGCGGAAAAATCCGACGATTGGATGCAGGTCGTCCCAGTTTGTGTCATTCGCCACGGCGACAGCTACCTGACAAACGTCAGACATGAACCAGGCGAATCTCTACATGATGCACTTGGCAATTGGGCCGGGGGGCATGTGCGCAAGCAGGACCTCAAACGGGGACGCTCGAAGTGGGAAAGCGTCACGGCGGGCTTGAAGCGAGAAATTCACGAAGAGTTGTCCCTCGAGGAATTACCTAAACCGCAAGAGGTTGGAATTGTTCATTCGACCGAGGATCCTAGGGCCGCCCGTCATCTCGGAATCGTTTTTCAAGTGAAATTTTCGGACTCTTCAACCGCCAGCATGCTGCAAAATAGGACCATTCGCGAGCGACCGAATCGATACGTTCGCACTGCGTGGACGAGCAAAGCTGAACTATCGAGGACCTTAACCAAACAAAGGGATTGGTCCCGCGCTATAAGCGATTTTATTGTAGCGAGACGCACGGCGTGATAGCCGATTTAGGCGGTTCCTTTCCCTCTTTGGGGACCGGCTTGGCCGAACTTAGAATGCGGCCCGTAGCACGCCGCCGATCACCCAAACCAAAAGAGACCGTTCCACAGTCTAGCCTCGTCTGCCCGCACGTCTAACGGAATCGCTCAGCACAACGGGACTACATTCGGACTGTTCTTTTTATCTCCTCGTTCGCGGCTAACCCTCTAGTCGGACAGCACAGACGGCCGCGAAATGTTGGCGGAGAGCAAATTCTCATACGTCTGCAACCGATGCGGCCTGTGCTGCCGCGACAAGGTGATCACGCTCTCGCCCTACGACGTTATTCGGATCGCGCGGGCCGCCAAAGTGAGCACCGGCACTGCGGTTGCGCGCTATACGATGCGCCGCGGATCGCTCTTGCGTTTTCTTCCCGATGGAAGATGCGTCGCGCTTGACGGGCCGCGCTGCACGATCCATCCGGGACGCCCGCTCGCCTGCCGGCTCTATCCACTGGGCCTCGAACGCGCGCCCGGCGCTGACGGCGCCGGATACGTCGAGCGCTTTGCGCAACTTGAACCCGCCGCCGGGTCGCTCGGGGTCTATGGAGTAGATGGAACGGTGGCCGCGTTTCTCGACGGCCAGGGCGTCGCTCCGTATCTTAACGCCGCCGCGTTCTACTATCCGCTGGTAGGGAATTTTAGCGCACGCGTCGCCGCGATTGTCGATTTCGAGCGCGTCGAGCCGCGCGAGTTCTGGCGCCGCGCCGCGCGTGAAGCGCTGGCCGAGACCAACTACGATCCCAACCACCTGATCGACGCGATGTTCGACCCCGACGGCCTCGGATGCAGCCGTTCGAGCGCCGAGGAAACCGCCGCCGCGCATGTCGCGGCGCTCGCCGAGCGGGCGGCGCGGGAGCGCGATGGCGCGCTCGTCGCCGCGGCGGCGATGATGCTCGCAACGAGCCTCGGTTACGCCCCTGCACCGTCATTGCGCTGCCCGACTGGATGGGCGGTCCGCTGCCAGATTCGCCAATAGGGGCCGTCCTGAATGATTTGCCATCCGTCCTTCAAGTAATCGGGCGGCGGCTGGTCGACACGAAGCGCCACGTATCGAACGTCGTAGGCGTCGAGAAATGTTTGCGGCTCATGCGAAACTTCGTCAAATGCGCTGACGAACCCGTCGATCAGCCTCTCATCTCCTTCGAACGCGTACTGCGAGGCCGCTTTCTTGAACTGCCCTCGCTCAACGATTCCGCTGAGATACTCATTTAGTGCATAGCGTGCGTACAAATCGGAGTTCTTCATCGCCATGCTGCTGTAGGCCTCCCAGCCGGCCAAGGCTCTCAGGTCTTCTCCGATTACCGAAAGTTCACAGAAATCATTATCGCCGCCAATCAGCGCGCGAGGCCTGAGCACAGCCGCCGCTTCTGCGAGGCGTTGTGTTCTGTACTGTGAGTAGGTTCGCAACTCGCTCGGCATCCGGCGCACGTCCAGCGTAGAAGCATAAAGCCCGGTCATGAAAAACATGACAACAAATGAACCCCAGGCCCAACCCCACGCGACGGACAACCGAGCTTTCCCGACGACGACGCTGGCAACAGTCGCACACAAAACAAACCAAAACACAGGTCGCGCCAGCCATCCCCAATGGTAATCATGCAGGTAGATACCGGTCACTTTAGAGCTGTAGCTCAATCCAAACCCGACGGCTGCCAGACACCATGAATAGATCATTTGATGATTTCCGGTGAGTACAATCCCTACGATCAAAGCGGCGCACAGGGCGGGAACCAGGATTATGTCATGGCCCGCCAGCACCGACTCAAAGTCTTTCGGTGCAACGAACAGCCCAAACCTCGCCAGTCCTTCGGCCGAGAGCGCGCGTCGCACCAACAAGTCGTGCACAATCGCCGGGATCCCTAGTATAAATCCGATTGCAAACGTCCTCGCGTACAGCCCGCGCGACTCGCTGTCGATGACAAAAGCGAGGCCGAGCGCCCCCGCCGCCATCGTCCAAGTATAGAAATAAACGTAGAACAGTACGCCGAAGAAGGCTCCGGAGATCCATATTCGGACCCGGCTCGGCCTGTTCCGGGCCGCCGCGACTGCGAGAATCTGCAAAAAAAGGAACGGAAGGTCCAGTGCAGGATTGACCAGGCGAAAGTGAAAGAGCGTAAGTCGCCAGTCTTGCCGAAAATGCAGAAGTCCCCCCAGTAGGGTCGCAATTTGATGAATGAGAGGATGATAATCCGAAGAATCCGCAAGGAAGCCTATCGTTAGTCCTGCGGCTAACCATCGCCCGCGCAGAAAATACCAGAAGAGGCCGTATAATGTGGCCGCCATAGTGACTGCGGCGAACACCATCCAAACCAGCGAAATCGAAAAGACGCCCAGGCCGAATGCGCGCGCCACGTAAACTGCGGGGACGAACTGAAGCCACGGATAAAAGATCGCACCGTGCGGAACTGCCGGATCGCTCAGATACGGCACCTGTTCATAGTACGGCTGCGCGGCGATCTGAAGATAATACTCAAGATCGCCGTTGTTGGGAGCGGACCAATCTCCGGTTTGCAGTTTCCCGTAAAGAAACGGCGCGAGTCCCAGAGCCAACGATGCCGCGATGACGCAAATCATCGGCACCAGATGGTCTCGTGCGATTTTGCTACGGTCAGTCATGGCGAGACTCTCGAGCCCGAATGGACACCCTGCCACTTGCGCACGCAGTCTGCTGGCGTGTCGCGTGAGCGTGCCGCTGCCAGATTCGCCCATAGGGCCGTCCTGAATGATTTGCCATCCGTCCTTCAAGTAATCGGGCGGCGGCTGGTCGATGAAGCCCACGCGGGGCAACAATTCCCCGCCGGAGACCAAAGCGTTCTCGGTCCGCGCAGGGGGTGAAATTTGGACCTCATCGGGCGGCTCAAAGGATGCGCGCCCGCCGAGCCCTCATTGAGATTGCACTGGGGCCGATCCAGGTTGGGGCTTTTCCGCCAGCGGCGTCCCGAACCATAGCGTGTACGCCCAGCGCTCCCATTGGCTATCGGTGATAGGCTCGACATCATGCTTGCAGCCCGTCCGAGGTTGGAACAACAAGAGCCGGTTCGGCCACGGCTCGATCGGCGCGATGAGTGAGCCCGGGCCAAGGTGACGGAAGCGGCCGCCGAAAGTCGGATGCCACGTAGTGCTAGCGTAAAATACTGCGCACAAAACACGATCCGACCTAGAATCGCTATGCGCCCCTTGGTATTGCCCGCGGCTCATTATGCGTATCTGCATGCCGCTAAGCGTTGCCGGCCTGATCCCGGTCGCTCCTTCAAGAAAACTCATGAATTCCGAACCCCCAAGCAGTTCCTTGAACTTGAGTCGCGTGACGGTGCCCTGACCCATGCGGTAATCGGGTTTGGCCCCTGCAAACCGGCGCGCCACATATGCTCGACGCTCCTCCGACGCGGCATGCCAGACTTCGGCCGAAACCGGTTCCTCATCCCCACGCGGTCGCCCGTCGACCAGTCCCCAGAGGGTATATCGCTCCTCGAAGTGGCTTTCGATGCTGAATACCCGCTGCAGCGCGGCGAACTTCTCGGGCCTCAGAAAATTGTCGATCGCGACCGAGGCATATGGCACTGAGGCGAATGCCGCCGCGTAGGACGCGATCGCTGCGGGCTGCAAATGGCTTCCGTCAATCCATCGATCGAGCCGCATAATGTCGCCCCCGCTCCCCCTCAGTTTTCCAACTATCGAGCGCTCGTGTCGAGATTAACGCGCCATCGGCAGTATGCCAATTTACCGGCTTGTCCATGACTCGGCGGAGGCAAACCTGTTCGGCGATCCATCGTGTGCGCAGCGTTTCGCCCATAAATGGGAATCATTTCGCCAACGGAATGGATTATCGTGTATGCTTAACCGTTAAGCCAGAATGTCGGAATGATGGTCATGCGCGCCTCTCGGTTTGAGACCCAAACGATAGAATGAGTGCGATTGCCGGGCTGTGGCGGTTCGACGGCCGGCCGGATGCGGCCGAAGGCTGTGCGCGCATGCTTGCGGCTCAGCGGATGTATGGGCCGGATGCATCGGCACATTGGTCCGGTGGAAACATGGCCCTTGGCCGGCAGTTGATGCGGGTGCTGCCGGAGGACGTGTTCGACCATCAGCCGTTGGTCGGTGGTGGCGGCCGTTTCGTACTCGTCGCCGATCTTCGCCTCGACAACCGCGACGAGCTGGCCGAATCCCTGGAAATCCCCGCGGCCATCGCGCGCCGTCTCTGTGACGCCGCCATACTCCTCGCCGCCATCAAACGTTGGGAAGATGCCTGTCTCTCTCATATCGTCGGCGACTACGCCTTTGTTCTTTGGGATGGCGCGCGACGCCGTTTGCTGATGGTCCGCGACCCTATGGGAGAACGGCCGCTGCATTACCATCGCGGCAACGGCTTCTGCGCCGTCGCCAGCATGCCGAAAGGCCTCCACGCCTTACCCGAGGTACCTTATGCGCCCGATGAGGATCGGATCGAGGAGTTCCTCGCGCGGATTCCCGAGTTCGGCGCGCGGAGCTTTTTTCGCGGGATCGAAAGAGTCGAGCCTGGACATGTTGTTACCGTCACGTCGTCCGATTTCACGACCCGGCGGCATTGGCAGCCCAGCCGCGACCCCGTGATCCTGCGTGGCCCCCAGGAGTACGCCGAGGCGCTGCGCGACCTCCTCGATCGCGCCGTGCGATGCCGGCTGCGGGGCGCTGACGACGTCGGCGCCCATTTGAGCGGCGGTTTCGACAGCTCTGCCGTGGCGGCGACCGCCGCGCGGTTGCAGGCGCCCCTGGGCCGCCGCGTTATCGCCTTCACCGCTGTGCCCCGGCTGGGTTATAAAAGGCCCAGCCCACCGCGCCACATTATCGACGAAGGGCCCTATGCCGCCGCGACCGCGGCCATGTATCCGAACATCGAGCATGTGTTAGTTCGGAGCCCCGGCCGGTCGCCGCTGGACGGTCTCGACAGCGCCTTCCTGCTCTTCGAACGCCCGATACCAAACCTTTGCAATTACGTCTGGCTGAGCAGCATCAACGACGCCGCCCGGGAACGTAAACTCAGCGTGATGCTGGTAGGGGACAAAGGAAACCTGGCGCTGAGTTACGATGGGCTGGCGGCTTTGCCGGATCTGTTCCGCGACCGGCGGTTGATCGCATGGTGGAGGCAGGCGCGGGCTCTCATCGCGCGGCGGCAGATGCGGTGGCGCGGCGTGATCAGGCAAACTTTGGAGCCGTGGCCTTCGTCCGCGCTCTGGCTCCGGTTCGACCGTGCCAGACGGGGTGTGGCTAATCCTGCTAGCCGTCTCGCAATCCATCCGGACCGGCTTGCCGCTCTTACGCGGGCGGGACGCATGGATTATGACGATCCCGCTTCCGACGGCTTCTCGCGGCGACTGTCGGTTCTTCGCGAAACCGACCCTGGCAATTGGCACACCGGAACCCTCGGTGGCTGGCACGTCGACGTGCGCGATCCGACCGCCGACGTACGGCTCCTGGAGTTCTGCCTTGCCGTACCGCCGGACCAATTCCTTTGCGGGGGAATCCCAAGAGCGCTCGCGCGGCGCGCTCTTGCCGATCGCGTGCCCAGGCTTGTATTGGATGAATCGCGCAGGGGCCTGCAGGCCGCCGACTGGTTTGAGCGGCTGACCGCGGCGCGCGGCCGCGTCGCGGCGGAGATCGAGGGGCTCGGCGCCTGCCCGCCGGCCGTCAAGGCGATAGACCTTCCGCGATTGCGCTGCTTGGTCGAGAAATGGCCGGCGGAAGATTGGGAGAATGACGAGATCGCAAACGCCTACCGGTTCGCACTGCTACACGCCATCTCAGCCGGTCATTTCCTATGCCGGGCCACAACATCCGACGCCGGTCCACGGCTTGCCGAGCCAGGACGAGAGCTTTAACGGCGGGATCGGACGGTCGTCATCAGGAACGGCAATACCATAGTGGTCAATCTCACCCTATTGTCGCCTTGATCGTCTAGCAGCGGTCGTGTATGTTGCGCTTGCACCAAAGAGAGGACTGACCGATATGCAGAACAGCAGCTCCGATCCGAAAAAGCTGAGCGTTCGCGCCGACACGGCTGATGCGGGCGACTCACGGGAGAAGCCGCTATGGCATGCTCCTGTTTTGCAGCGGCTGAACGTAGATCTCACCGCAGCAGGCCTTCATAGCCACGCAGCCGTTGACGCGCAACACGCCCGTTCTTGAGCTAGTTCCTTCGGTCTCTTGGCTCGGACCAGGTCGGCGTCGCTGGCTCTGAAAAGCGCATCGCGAGCGGGGCGAAGGGGCGGCTCGACCAGACTAACAAACCGAACTGTCGTCGGACAGCGCCAGAATCGGTCGCACGGCAAAAGTACCGTCGCCGATATTCTGATGGGTCTGATCGCGCCCGACTCGGGAACGCTCAGGCTCGACGGCAAGACGCTTGGACCCCGTCCGTGGCGTCCGCCTCGATGAGCCGAGCGATCTCGTCCAAACCGGCAAAGCTTGAATTCCGAACGAGCCTACGCACTGCGATATGGCTGGCCAGACGGGTCGCCATGCCAAACAAGGCGGCCTTGGCAAAAAGAAGCCGGCCAATCGCAGGGCGATAGAACGTGCCACCGAGGTGTTGGAATGCCTCGACACCGTGGATGGGAATGATTGCGTCGGCGATGCCTTCCGGTGCGCGCTCGAGCAAATACACCTTCTCCAGAATTGAAGGCGCGGCATCGAAAGCGTCATTTACCGGTACCAGAAACTTGTCCGAATCGAGCCACACATGTGTCAGACCGTTCCGGTCGATGTCGAGCATTTTCAGGCTATCGGGAGCAAGCTTGAGCGCCGGAAAGCTCGGGAGTACCAAAGGGCTTCCCGAGGGATAGGTGACGGCGCAGATGTCGTCGGTGATTAGCGTATGACCGCGGCGCAAGAGCGCGGCAGCCAGGGTCGACTTGCCGGCACATGACGGGCCCGCAATGGCTATCGTCCGCTTGCCAATCCGCACGGCGCAGGCATGCAGGGGCAAAATCCCACGCAGGTAACACAGCGCGCCAAGCACGGGACCAAGGAGGCGGACACGCAAATCCGCCGAATCCGGCGGCAGTGAGGAATCAACCACTACGCTGTCCGACCTTACCAGAAAGCGCGCGACCGGCATCGCATTGAGCAGTAGACTTCCGTCGGGTGCCGCCTCTATGTAGGGCCGATCGGAAGTGCTTTCGCCCACCCGTTCCGGCAATTTTTCCGAACGGATCTCGATATCGACCGTGCGGCCAGGGCCAAGCCAAGGTACGGTCTCTGGCAATGGCAGCGCCGACCGAACACGCCACCCACAGATCAGGCGATCCGGCCTCACGCTGGCGCCCAAGTTGCGCCGAGGCCGAACCCAATAACACGGGGTTGAAATCTTGTGACGCGCCCGAGCAGTTTAATCGGCCCAACTGAACTGCCGCCGATTGGTTCGCACAAGATCGCGGAAGCCACCGGCGGTGTCAGTTTGGTCCGAGCGCAGACGTGAGGCCGCTCGTTCGAGCTCATCCGCGAAAGGCCGCGATCGGCGCAAAGTCGGCCGCGGTTTCCGCCCCGACCACGTCTATTTCGCCGCATCGCACCCACGCGTGAGCCGACAACTTTGTCTGTGCATGCCCCACGCCGAATTGAAGCAGCGAGGGCAGATGGCGGCGCCGTAACATCATGCGCGCGGCTAGCGCGCGCACCAGGCAGCTCGATTGCCACGGCAACCGTTCGGCGACTCGAAGGACCGCACGGCGAACGCGGAGCGCGGCCTCGCGTTCCTCAGTGCCGAGCACGACGATAGACCGATCGACACCGGCCTCGACACGCCCCAGCAGTCGCGCGAGCCAACGAAACGGTATGAACAATGACATCCGGGCAAGGCCCAGACTAAGCATCGCTTCGATGAGTGCCCATCGCTCTTGCGAGGGCAAGGAGCGCAGTCTGTCGAGTAGCCTCACCCGGCCACCGAGATGAGCCCGTCGGCCGCGAGATTCTCCAGTAACTGCAGGACGTCTCGCTCGATGGTCGCGCGGTCTCCTTCATACTTCTCGGTCAGCGCATCGCATAGTGCATCGACGCGCACCGGCGTTTCCAGACGCTGCCAGATCTCGCTGCCTATGTCGTCGAGACCGTAATAGGTGCCCCGGTCGACGCTCAGGATCACAAGCTCCTCGTCCACCGGCGCCGCAATGGGATCGCCACTCCACTGCACCAGCGACATGAGCGACAAAGATACAGCCATATGATGAGTTTAGCGCGGCGCCGCGCCCCCGCAAAGGCGCGGTCTCTCGACTTGCGAAACCTAGCAGAACTATCCGCCCGTCGCAAGTTCGGCGAATCGGCAAGCATCATCTAAGTGCCCGTACTGACGCGGTAATCCCATGCCGGAAGCAACCGCCAAGCCGGTGAAAACGCACCATCTCCGTCCAGCAGCCAGACGCAGACAGGCCGGAGCTAGGATTCGTCCATCCAAAGACGATCTTCTGGGGCCGCGGCATCACAAAGATCGAATGGAACCGCTATACGCGGCCTTTCGCTGTGAGTGGGCACAACCGAATGAAATATATGAGCCGGAAAGATCGTCGCGACGCCCGCAACCGGTTCTATGTCTCGAGTCTTCCAGCACGGAACGTACGGTCCAGTTATGCCGTCGCAGGACCCAAGGACGAGCGATCCCGCTCGATCGGCCGACTCTGCCATCTCCTGCGGCACGGACACGTGATAGACCCCGGAAACGTAGCCGAATTTATGCAGGTGCGCGTGGTGTCCCTCGACAGCGCGGACGACGTTGCCAGCGGAAATTAGGAACGCTTCCTTCGGCACATTCGGCAAAACCGCGTCCAAGCCGCGCTGGGGAAATTCCGCTAAATACTTTTCGATGGCACCCCGCAAGAATTGCGCGAGTATCGGGAAGGCTCGAGCGCCGCGGATGTTAAGGTGCTCGGTCCGATGGAACCCGTAGTTGGATTTGTATTGCAAGCCGGGGTTCCGAAGAATCTCGTCCGCAAGCAGTGAATTGAACCCCGCGGCGCCGCCAAACTCGCGCGGCGGTTCGAAGCTGATCCGCGCCACACACCTGTCCAGATCGACGAGGGCCCTCGCCTCATCGGTGCGACCGACACGGCTGAGCGCGATCGCCCGGTATCCGCGCACCACGGTGCTGTTCGCGTAGCCTGAAGGCAGCTGGTCGCAAAAGGTCAGCAGTCGAGCCTCGTTTGGATCGGACGCAAGCGGCAAAAGCAGAGATTCCACCGCCTCGAAGGCCGAATCGCTCAGGTTGATCGCGTTCAGAAATGCATCCTGTGCTTGCGTAAGCCGACCGAGCTTCCGAAGCGCGAGGCCGCGCAAATTATACAGGTCGCTGCAATTCGGCATGACCTCTTTCCAGCGTTCGCAAACTTGCAGTGCCGCATCAGGACGACCGAGCGACAAGTAGCATCTGGCGAGTGCGCCGAAATGGTGAAAATCGCCGGTGCCAGATCCTTCCGCTCTCTCGAATTCGGCTGCGGCGTCACGATACATTCCGAGCTGCATCAGAACTTCGCCAAGCTGGGCGCGCCGCGCAACGTCGTGAGGACGTCGCGCGACACTTGTCCGCTGGAGAGACAGATAGAGGTCTAGCGGTACCTTCGGGGAAGTCCCGATGTCACTCCATTCCATTAATGCAACATTAGTAGGCGGCGATATAGTATGTATTTACGGATATCAAGCTTCGAATCGGTGGTCAATTACCGGTCTGTTATCCTAACGAGCGATCGTCATTTCCCTTCTGCGGGTTAGGCAGGTGCAAGCTTCGGGAAAAAAGATTGTATAGTATAAAATCGATTAATCGCTGCTGTGGCAATTGAATGTCCGATTTTAAGCTTCCCGAATTTACGCCCGAGCTGGCGCTCGTAATCGCATGCTCGCATTGGCCACTTGGTGAGCTTGACGAGCGGGAAATCCATCGGCGCGCCTCGGCGCCGATGGATTGGAACCGCTTCCTCGCATGCGTGCGTAGCAATCAAATCGCGCCTCTGGTCATTCGCAATCTTCGGCGGGCTGCGGTTCCCACGGTCCCCGCAACCGTGATCGCGCAATTGAGAGAAGCTGCGGCGCACAATGTTCGGCGGGTCCTGATGCAGATCGCGGAACTGAACCGGGTCACGCGGCTGCTCGCACAAGCAGGTATCCGCTCCCTCATGATCAAGGGGCCGGTGCTTTCCTTTCTGGCGTTCGGCGACCCGGCGCTGCGCCAGAGCGTGGACGTCGATCTTCTGGTCGATCCGGAAATGGCGTTGGAAGCCGATCGATCGATTGTCCAGGCGGGATATCGCCGGGTCTCGCCGAATTTCGAACTGACGCCGACTCGATACGAAGCCTATCGCCGTTTTCGAAACCAGTTTGCTTATTACTCGGAGACTCTCGGCCTCGTGCTGGAGCTGCACTGGCGTCTCAGCTCGAACTCGCATCTGCTGCCGCTGGAGGCAACGACGCTCTGGAGCCGGCCCGAGCGGGTCCGTGTCGCAGGCACTTATGTCGCCACGCTGCCGGATGAGGAGTTGTTTCTATATCTTTGCGTTCACGGAAGCATGCATATGTGGCTCCGCCTGAAATGGCTCGCCGACATCGCCGCTCTGCTGCATAGGATGCCCATCGATGTCATCGGCCGGATAGCGACCCGCGCTCGATCGTTCGAAGTTGAACGTCCGTTCCATCAGGCGCTGCTGCTGGCCAATCGCCTGATGGCCGCGCCGGTTCCGCTTCATATTTTGTCGAGCGCTCGCCGGGACAACACGGCGCGGCGCTTGGCGATCGCCGCCTGTCGAGCGCTGAACTGGAGCCAATCGCGGACAGATGCCCTCGACTCGCCCTGGTTCAGCACTTGGGCGAATTGGCACGCCTATCGGCTCAAATCAGGGTTCAGATTTCGCTGGGCTGAATTCCAGTATCAGATGTGCAGTCCCGCGGATTGGGAATCGATGCCGCTGCCGGAGCGGCTGTTCTTTCTTTATATCCCGCTACGTCCGTTTTCCTGGGCGGCGCGTAAGCTCCGGCGCATCGCTGGAGCGTGAGAATCAGCCGGCGTAACGTTGAACGGAAAACTCACATTGTCCGAATCCTTCGCGGCCGCCTTCAAGGAATACGAGGCCGGCCGGCTGCCTGAGGCGCAAGCGCTCTGCCGGCAGATCCTCGCGGTCGATCCGCGGCATGCCGCTGCCCTGCATCTTCTCGGCATGATCGCCTATGATGCGCGCCAGTACAAAATTGCGGTCGGCCTTTTCAACAAGGCGATCACGCTCGACGATACCGACGCCTCCTTCCACAATAGTCTCGGCCAGGCATACCGGAGGTTGGGGCGGTTCGACGAGGCGGCCCAGAGCCACCGGCAGGCTCTCGCGCTCGATCCTGGATTCGCCGGCGCCCTCAGCGATCTTGGCAGCGTCTTTTATCGGCGCGGCGATACGGCAGCCGCGATCGAATGCTTTCGGCGCGCGCTTGCGATCGATCCGCAGCATGCAAGATCTCACCTCAGACTGGCCCGTGCCGCGTTGCTGAGGGGAGATTTCACCACTGGTTGGCGCGAATACGAGTGGCGCCGAGCTGAATTTTCTTCGCCGAAAAATGATTTTCCGCAAACGCGATGGCGCGGCGAACCGCTGGACGGAGCGCAAATTCTCATCGAGTCCGAACAGGGTTTGGGCGATACGCTGCAGTTCGTTCGCTTCGCCCCGCTGGTGACTGCCGGCGGCGGGCGGGTAGTGCTCGAGGTGCAGCCGGAGTTGCACCGCCTGCTCTCCCGGCTGCCGGGCGTGGAAGAAGTGATCGCCCGTGGCGCGGACCGCCCGGATTCCGCCTGGCGGTGCCCGCTCCTCAGTCTGCCGCACCTTCTCCGGACGGATCTGGAAAGCATCCCGAAACAGATTCCCTATGTCGGCGTCGATCCCACCGAGGCGCGGGCCTGGACCGCACGGCTTGGCGGCTCGGCGCCGCGAGTAGGCTTGGTATGGGCCGGCAATCCATACCATCCGTGGGACCAATTCCGATCCTTGCACCAACTCTCGAGGCTGGCGCCCCTCGCTGGCGTCGAGGGAGTTACTTTTTTCTCTCTCCAGAAGGGACCTGCCGCGGCGCAAGCGGCAAGCCCACCGACCGGCATGCGGCTGGCCGACCTTTCGCCGCATCTTCACGACTTTGCCGACACCGCATCGGCCATTACCGCTCTGGACCTGGTCATCACCACCTGCACCTCGGTTGCGCATCTTGCCGGAGCCTTGGGCAAGCCGGTGTGGATCCTTTTGCAATATGCCGCCGATTGGATCTGGCTCCTGGATCGGGAGGACAGCCCCTGGTATCCGACCGCGCGCCTTTTTCGCCAGCCCACGCCGGGCGCATGGTCTCCAGTCATAGAGCGGGTCGCGGAAGAATTGCGCCGTCTCGTCGCCGGAGACCAAAGCGTTCTCGGTCCGCGTAGGGCGTGAAATTTGGACCTCATCGGCCGGCTCAAAGGATGCGAGCCCGCCGAGCCCTCATTGAGACTGCACTGGGGCCGATCCAGGTTGGGGCTTTTCCGCCAGCGGCGTCCCGAACCATAGCGTGTACGCCCACCGCTGCCATTGCGCGGGGGCTACAGCGATCGGCTCGACATCATGCTCGCAGTCGGCTCGGGGCTGGAACAGCAGGAGCCGGTTCGGCCACGGCTCGACGGGCACGATGAGTGAGCCCGGACCCCGGTGACGGAAGCGGCCGCCGAAGCTTGGTTGCCATTCGGCGCTCGCGTAAAACACCCCACAAAGGTCCCGGTCTGACCGAAAATCGCCGTGCGGCCGGATGTATTGTCCGCCGACGAATATGCGCGCCATCGCACAAGTGAGCGTTGCCGGCCTGATGCCGGTCACGGCCTCCAGGAAGCTCATGAAATCCGCGGACCGAAGCAACTCCATGAATTTGAGTTGCGTGACGATTCCTTGACCAATGCGATACTCGGGACGGGCGCGGATGAACATTGCCTCCGAGGAGGCTCGATGGGCGTCGGGTGCGGCGTGCCAGACATCGGCGGGAACTGCTTCCTCCGACCCGTTGGTTCGCCCGTTCACCCATCCCCAGAGGAAATGTTTCTCTTCGAACTGGCCTTCGGTACTGAAGACCCGTTGGAGCGCGGCAAACCTCTCGGGCCCCAGAAAATTGTCGATCGCGACCGAGGCATATGGCACTGAGGCGAATGCCGCCGCGTAGGACGCGATCGCTGCCGGCTGCAAATGGCGTCCGTCAATCCATCGATCGAGCCGCATAATGTCGCCCCCGCTCCCCCTCAGTTTTCCAACTATCGAGCGCTCGTGTCGAGATTAACGCGCCATCGGCAGTATGCCAATTTACGTCGAATTTCCGAAGGTCGCATTCGTCAAGTCGATGCTTAGAGGGTTGACGCTGCGTTTTAGTTCTTCAACCTTCAGAGTGCCGCCTTTAACCTTGTCGAGGACGTACTTGACGGCCTTTCTTAGTGTGGGGTTGCCCCGAATGCGTGGACACTCGGGTTAGGCAGCCACTGATGCATGATGACGTTGCTCGCATTCACTCGGGCACTGGTAGCCGAGGGCCGAATGGCGGCGTTGACGGTCCGCGCGCCGCTACCCCTTGATGCGCGAGTCGATCTGAATCCCCGCGCCCTTGGCGAAGCCGAGCAGGATATCGCGGTCGCTCTGAAGGCCGCCGCCCTGGACGTTCTGCGCGTCGTCGAATTCGCCGCGCACGTGCCCGTTCTTCATATCGATGAACGTGACTTTAAGCGTGATCCCGGTGGTCCCGTTGTTGGCCGAAGACGTATCGGGCTGATACGCGGTGAGCTCGCACTTGATTAGCAGCGGCTCGGATTCGGCCGGCGCGCTCGCGACGATATTGTAGCCGCGGTGCTTGAGCTCGATGGCTATCTCCTCGCCGATTATTTGCGCTGCGTCCACGCCGGCCGGCTGCCCGCTCTGGTTCGTGACCGGCGGCAGCTCGAACGCCGCGTATGAGGAAAGCGGAATGTCGGGAATTTCGGGCGGCGGCTTGTTGGCCGCGCACGCCGCCACGATCAGCGGCGCGAGTAGCGCCGCCAGCGCGATCGCGCGACGCCGTAGCGCGATCCCGATCGCCGGCCGCGCTTTCGGCGCGCCCGGCTTCATTCCACTTCGCTCCCGTCGCTCGGCGGCGGCGGCGCTCCCGCCTTTCGCGGCGTCTTTGCTCCGCCCTTGCCAGTCTCGCCAGCGGAAGACTCCTGGCCGGATGCGGCGGGCGAGGCGGCCGGCGTCGGGCTCGGCGGATGGTCGGCGCCGAGGTCATGGATGATCTGTTTGGCGTGGATACCGGGATCGACCGACGGATAGACCTTCAGGATGTGTCCGTCCTCGCCGATTACGTAAGTCACGCGGCGGTCGAGGCCGAGAATCGGGACGCCATTGTCGGCGCCGTAGGCGCGCGCGATGCTGCGGTCGGGGTCAAGCAGCAGCGCAAACGGGAGACCGTACTTTTTGATGAACGCCTTATGCGAGTCGGCCGAGTCGATACTGCATCCGAGCACGTAGATACCGGCGGCCTGGAAGCGCGCGTAGCCGTCGCGAAACGCGCACGCCTCCTTGGTGCATCCGGGCGTGTTGTCCTTGGGATAAAAGTAGAGCACCAGCGTGTGGCCGTGGTATTCGGCGAGGCTTACCGGCGTGACCTGGTCGCCGCTGACCATCTGGCTATGGAAATCGGGCGCAGGCGCTCCCACCGAGAGCATCGCCGCGCGCGCGATACGCGGGCGAAAGGCGATCGCTCCCAGCCCCGCGACCGCAACCACGATCACCACCATGATGATGAACCGCATCGGCGTCCCCCCCGTGCTTCGCTGGTGGATTTCGCCGCCGGCGCGAGCGCGCCGGCGCCTCGGCCTAGACGTAGTGCAGCCAGTCACGGTAGCGCGGGTCGCGGCCGTGCAGCGCGTTGCGGAAAACTTCCTGCACCTTGATCGTCACCGGGCCCGGGACGCCCGCTCCGATCATGCGATCGTCCAGCTCGCGCACCGGCGTTACCTCGGCCGCGGTGCCGGTCATGAAAGCCTCGTCGGCGATATAAACCGCGTCGCGCGAGAAAACCTGCTCGACCACTTCGATCGACGCGTCGCGCAGAATTTTTATCACCGCGGCGCGCGTGATCCCGGGCAGCGCCGAGATAAGCGGCGGCGTCTTGACCTCGCCGTCGCGCACGATGAAGAAATTCTCGCCGCTGCCCTCGGCCACGTAGCCGTGAACGTCGAGCAGGAGCGCCTCGTCATAGCCGTTGCGGCGCGCCTCGTAGCCGGCGAGGATCGAATTGACGTAGTGGCCCGAGGCCTTGGCGAGCGGCATCAGGGAGTTGTGATGGAACCGCACGAACGACGAGGTCTTGAGCCGCACGCCTTTCTTGGCCCCGTCCTCGCCGAGATAGGCGCCCCACGGCCATCCCGCGATCGCGACCCGCACCTTGTTGCCGCGCGCCGAGAGCCCCATCTCGCCCTCGCCGTAAAACGCGATCGGCCGCAGGTAACATTCCTCGAGTCGGTTGACCCGCACCACGTCGCAGCAGGCCTTGAGCAGCTCTTCGGGGCTGAACGGAATCTGCATCTCGACAATGTGGGCGGAATCGAACAAGCGCCGGATATGCTCGGGGCCGCGGAAGAGCGCCGAGCGGCCGTTGTCGGACTTGTAGCAGCGCATACCCTCGAACACCGCCAGGCCGTAGTGGAGGCTGTGGCTGAGGACGTGGATGTTGGCCTCGTCGTAGGGAACCAGCGCGCCGTCGATCCAGATTTTGTCCGTGCGTAAGCCGTTCGCTGCCAAGACCGACCTCGTTATAGGGCTGCTTTAGTTGATGAAACCCGCCTGCTCCCGCCGCGCCGGTTAAAACGCGAGCATTCAGGGTAGTCGAAAGGAGACACTCCGGACAAGCGGTGACGCGTATCTACGGTGGATCGTCCGTGCGGCGCTAGTCGCGCGGACGATCCACCGGGTCTCCGCCGGCCGCCGGGGCGGCGCCCGCTTCGTCGGCCGGCCGCGGCGCGCCCGCCGGACCTGCCTGCCCGGCCTGGTGCGCTGCGGCTCTCGATTCGCCCTCGCCGTGCGCACGGCCCTCGCCGTTGGGCGCGGCGCCGAACGCATGTGCCGCCGCCCGGCCGCGGCGTCGATGGCGTGAGCGGCCACCGCGCCGGCCACGCCGGCGCCGCCGGTCGCCGCCGCCGGTCGCGGTGCCAGGCTCGCGCGGCTCGACGCGCCGGGGCTCGCCGCCTCGGGCTTGGAGCCAGGTGTCGGGATCGCTAAGGAAGCTCGCGAGCACTTCGGGGTCGCCGCCGCAGGTCGGCGCGACGATTTCGAATACGGCGCGCGCCTCGTCGAAGTATGGGCGATGGATAAGCCGGCGCGTGCGGCGCGACGGCGCAGCCAGATGCGGCAGCGCCTCGAGCACGAGGCGCATCCGCTCCGTGTCGCCGCGGGCGAAGCCGCGCGATCTCAGCTCGGCCAGCAGGTCCAGCGGCTCGCCGCCGGGCATCCCGCGCCTGCAAAGATCCGCGAACATGCACGCCAGCACCACCGAGTGCGCGGGCTCCATCCCGGCCGCGATCCGCCGGCCCATCGCGGCCAGATTGCGCGCGGTCGCGCTCTCGTGCACCGGGCCGTGGCCGGCGCGGATGAAACGCGCCAGCGGCGCCAGCAGGAGGTCGAACAGCGCCAGCTCGTGCATCAGCTCAAAGGCGCGCGCGGCGGCGGCGATTCCCAGCGCGCGATAAATCTCCTCGACCACGCGCGGCACCGAGGCGTTCAGCAGGTCCTCGCGATGGCGCTCGATGGCGGCGCGCGTCGCGGGCTCGATCTCAAAGCCAAGCTTGGCCGCGAAGCGCATCGCGCGCAGCATCCGGACCGGGTCCTCGCGCATCCGCACCTCGGGATCGCCGATCGTGCGGATGAGTCGCGCTTCGAGGTCGCCGACCCCGCCGGTGTAGTCGATCACGTGAAAGGTGCGCGGGTTGTAGAAGAGCGAGTTGATCGTGAAGTCGCGCCGAAAAGCGTCTTCCTCGGGTGTGCCGAAAGTGTTGTCGTGACGGATCAACGGATCTTCGGACTCGGGCACGTCCTCGGCGCGGCGGCGGAAGGTGGCGACCTCGATATTGTGCTGGCCGAAAAAGACATGGACCAGGCGGAAGCGCCGTCCGATAAGCCGCGAGTTGCGGAACAAGTCGCGCACCTCCTGCGGATGCGCCGATGTCGCGACATCGAAGTCCTTGGGCCGCCGCCCGATCATCAGGTCGCGCACGCCGCCGCCAACCAGGTAGGCGTCGTGGCCGGCATCGATCAGCCGATAGAGAACCTTGAGCACGCGCGGATCGATATCGCGGCGGGAGACCGGATGCTCGGAGCGCTCCAGGATGCGGGGCTCGCTGAGGGCTTTTAAATCGCCGTGGCTGAAATCAATCATCAGGGTACGGCTCAATTTAGCACGCAAGCCAGCACGCTTTCATCCGGGGCGGGCCGGCCGTCGCGAACGGCTAGCGCCAGCTACTCGTTATGGCCACGCCGTTGCCGTTATCGTCGGATGGCCATCACGGACGGCTCTCGCGCCCACCGGCTCGATGCCATAGGATTTCGTCCACGATGAGCAAGCCTGCCACGCGCCGCGCGATCCAGGTTATCAGCCACGGTCCCTCCTGCCTCGACGGAGTAATGGCGGCGGCGGCGGTCGCGCGCTTTTACGAAGGCGAGCGTGTGGTCACACACCTGGTCGCCAACAACGACAGCGACCGCGTGCTCCAGGAGCTTGGGCTCCGCACCGGCGGCGAGGACGACGAGATCTGGGTGACCGATCTTTCGTGGAACGCGACCGCGACCGGCGAGCATCTATCCGAACTTGCGCGAAAGGGCGCGCGTGTCTACTGGATCGACCACCATCGTACCGCCGTCGGCCGCGCCGACGCGCCCGAGTTCAAGGTGCCGTTCACCGCGCGCGTCCTTTCGGAGCAGTACTCGGCGGCGCGGCTGACCTTCAACTATCTGCGCCGGCGCGCGGCCGCGCTCCCGGCGGCTCGCGCGCGCGCCTTCGAGGAGTTCGCCGCCTTCGCCGCGATCGCCGACGATCACGACCGCTGGATCCATCGCATTCCCGGGTCCAGCGACTGGGCGCTCGCCGTGCAGACGCTAGGCGGGATCGAGTCGTACCGCGAGATTTTGCGCCTGCGCGAGCCTAAGCTGTCGCGGCGGATGCGCGCGGCGCTGGAAGCCGGGCGGGAGGCGATGGCGAAGTCGCTCGAGCTCGCGCGCTCCACGATGGTTGAGCGGATGCTCGGCAACGGGATCAAGGTGCGCAGCGCATGCTGCTTCGGCTATAGCAGCGAGGTCGCGGCGGCGCTTTACGAGGGTCAGACGCGTACCGTGATCGCGCTGTTCGACCTGCGGAGCCAGGGCGTGAGTCTCCGCCGCAGCGCGGACTCCGAAATCGATCTCTCGGCGCTCGCGCGAGTCTTCGGCGGCGGCGGCCATGCGGCCGCGGCCGGTTTTGCGACCTCCGACTTAAAGCGCGCGCCAGCCGAGCGCCTCGCCGACTTGCTCGGCGACCGCCTCGCCACCGCTTGACTATTCGAACATCAGCACCGTCCGCGACACCTCGCCGGCCTTCATCGCACGAAACGCCTCGTTCACGTCCTCCAGCCGGCCGCGGCGCGAAATCATGTCGTCGAGGTTGAGCCGCCCTTGCAGGTAGAAATCGATGTAGCGCGGCATGTCGATGCGGAAGCGGTTCGAGCCCATTAGCGAACCCTGGATGCGGCGCTCGGTGAGCAGCTTGGGACCGTCGATTTCAACCTTCTGTCCCACGGGAATCATCCCGATCACCGTCGCGATGCCGCCGGGAGCGAGCGCGTCGAAACACTGCTCGGCCGCTTTCTTCAGTCCGATCGCCTCGAACGAGTAGTCGACTCCGCCGTCGGTCAGCTTCTGGATCGCCTCGACCGGATCGGCCGACGAGGCGTCGACGGTGTGGGTCGCGCCCATCCGT
>CAVZDJ010000009.1:0-90250 GCA_963773975.1 uncultured delta proteobacterium | reverse complement strand
ATTTGCGGGGTGATAATCCCTTTGCGCGCGGCCTCAATCTGGGTCATGGTCGGGGATACCTCTGACTAAACGTTCCGGGCTACGATCGCGCCGCAGAAATGCAGCTCGAAAGCTCACTATAGGTGGGCGTTCGAATCGCGGTCAAGTTACCGCTCGAGGAACTCCATCTCCTCGGGCGTCGAGACGCGGCCGAGCACTGCATTGCGATGCGGGAAGCGGCCGAACCGGCGGATCTCTTCGAGGTGATGCTCGGCGTATGCGACGTAACCGGCCATCGCGGGATCGTCCGCGGCGAGCTTGCGAAAGAGCCTGACCGATTCGTGCTGGTCGTCGAGATTCTCGCTGTGCTGGAAGGGGAGATAGGAGAACGGCCGGCGCGCGGGCCCCAGCGCGAGGTCGAAGCCGCGATCGATCGCCTGTTTCGCCGTCGCAAGCGCCCTGGAATCGGCCGCGAATGCCCGCGCCATGCCGCGGAAAATGTTACGCGGGAACTGGTCGAGCAGCAGGATTAGCGCGAGCGCGCTTGACGGCTCCGCCTTCCAGCTATCGAGTTCGCCGCGGGCCGCGCGTTCGTGGTCGGCGAGAAAGCCGTTTCTACAGGCCTGGTCGAAGCCGGCGTCCTGCGCGAACCATCGGCGTTCGTGCTCCGGGTCGGAGCCGTCACCGAACCAGAATTGCAAAATTTCTTCGACGCGTTCCATCGAAGGCGGTCCTTATGTTTTCGGCGCGCTCGCTTAAATCACGCGATTGAGGAATATTCTCTCTGAACTCCGGGACGACCCGGCGCGGTTCCCTATGAGTAAGATCATCCATCTTAACGCGTTCAGCCAGTGCGCGGCGGCGCTGCAATCGTTCGGGCAGTTCCGCAACCCGCGCGACCGGACTTCGCAGGAATATACCTCGACCCGTTTCTGGGTCGACCTCGCCCGCGCGCTGGAAGCCGGATGCTTCGATTCGATTTTCTTCGCCGACGTCCACGGCGCCTACGACGTCTACCGGGGCGGCGCGGAGGCCGGGATTCGCCATGCCGTGCAGTTTCCCGGCAACGATCCGACGATGTTGTTTCCCGCGATGGCGCAGGCGACGCGCCATCTCGGCTTCATCTCCACTTACAGCACGACCTACTATCCGCCGTTCCACACCGCCAAGCTCTTTTCCTCGCTCGACCATTTCACCGGCGGCCGCGTCGGATGGAATATCGTGACCTCGTACCTCGACAGCGCCTGCCGCAATGGCCTGGGTGAGATGCTCCCGCACGACCAGCGCTACGAGCGCGCCGAGGAATACATGGAGGTCGCGTACAAGCTCTGGGAGGCGAGTTGGGAGGAGGATGCGGTGGTCCGCGACTCCGCCCGCGACATGCATACCGACCCGGCCCGCGTTCATCCGATCCATCACCGGGGCAAGTACTTCGAGGTCGAAGGGCCGCACATGTGCGAGCCGTCGCCGCAGCGCACGCCGCTCCTGCTGCAGGCTGGCCAATCGAGTCGCGGCATCGCGTTCGGCGCGCGCCACGGCGAGGCGCTGTTCGTGGTCTATCCGACGATCGAGGTCACGCGCGCGCGCGTGGCGCGCATCCGCGCCGCCATCCGCGAGCAGGGGCGCGACCCCGGCCACGTCAAGCTGGTGCTGGCGCTGGCGGTAGTCGTCGCCGAGACGGAGGAGGAGGCGCGGCTCAAGGAGCGGCGCCTGCGCTCGTATGCCAGTCCGGAAGGCGCGTTCGCGCTGTTCGGCGGATGGACGGGCGTCGACCTCGCGCAATTCCGCGACGATGACGTGCTCGATCGTTTTCCGTCGGAGGGAATCAAGTCGGCCGCGCGATGGTTTTCGGCGGTGCATCCGCAACGTTCGCCGCTGACGCTGGCCGAGGCCCGCGAGGAAATGAAGCTCGCGAGCCTGATACCGCTCGTTGTCGGCGCGCCCGCGCACGTCGCCGACGAACTGGAGCGCTGGGTCGACGAAACCGGAATCGACGGCATCAACCTGGTGCCAATCCATCAGCCCGGCAGCTTCACCGAGTTTATCGAATTGGTGGTGCCCGAGTTGCAGCGGCGCGGCCGGATGCGCACCGGCTACGAGGGTAGCACGCTGCGCGAGAACCTCTTCGGAATCGGCCATCGCCGGCTGCTGCCCGACCATCCGGGATACCGGATCGCCGGCGTCGGTCCCGAGCGCCGGACCCGCGCGACGATCGCCTAGCAGCGGCGCAGCCAGATCTCGCGCCACTCGGATGGAGCGATGGGAACCGCATTCGCGAGCGCAAGGATGTGGTGATCGGGAAGATTTTGAAGGTCGGGAGCATGCGGTGTGGCAATATTCATCACATTTCGCTTCTAGCTAGCTAGCAATAACTATATCTGCCACAAATACTGACGGTATATACGAATTTAATTCGTTTTAATCGTCAAACGGGCATTCTCGGAAAATTTGCCGCGATAGAAATAGCAACGACGGGATAATTTAAACTGGCAGAATTTACAATTCAGGGGAATTTTCAACAAAAATGTCGGCAGTTGATACGAAGCTTTTTATGTTTATCGGAGTTCATTCCGGGCGCAATTCCACTGCGCTGTTAACGCAAACATCAAGCAGTTCCGGACACTCGCGCGAGCGCACAGCCGAATAGGGCAGGCATTGCCAGTCAATAAGTTGGAAACTCGTCGCGGCGCGTGCTTTGCGAAGCGCTGGTCGGGCAGGTGAAGGCGTACGCGGCCTTGGTTACTTTCCGCGTTTGCGCACTGAACAGCAGCATCATCACGATGCACGGCTCGATCTGGCCTTGGAGTTCGATCACCCGTTCGTCGTGGCCGGTGCCCTTGAGCTTTGGGTAGCGCTGATGCATGGCCTTCGGGCCGAGGCCTGCCAGTGGCGAGTGCGCGTCCTCGATGATCACCAGCTTGTCGTTGTCGTCGAAGAACAGCGCGTAGCTGGTCTCGGGCGGATTGTAGACCGTGGCCGGCTCGGGCTGGACCTTGCCGATCTTGACCTCCGGAAAGCCGGCCGGCGGACGCGGATTGCCCGGGTAGTCCTGCGGCGGGGCCGGGAACATCTTGACCACATCGGAGAGGGCGCTCAGCCCAGGCACCAGGTCGCCCAGCTTTTTTCCGCTGCGCAGCACGGCCGGATAGTGAAAGGGTTCGGCCGCAAGCGCTGGCCGTTCCGCTAACGCAAGAAGCAGGGCGAGAATGATCGATGCGGTTCGCGGCCGGCGCCGGAGCACGATTCGCATGCTATCTGCTTGGCTCATTTTCGGCGTTCGTTCAATCGCGCAGTCCTCAGCATAGATTGAAAATAGTTTGCAAGATGGTTTTGCGACATGGTTTTGCAGGACTTTTGATCGGCTGCAAACAGTTTTGGCCGGCGACGCCGATCGTGATAAAGCTCGAAAAGGAGCGTAAGGAGGTCCGACTTGCACGTGGCGGCGGCGCCCGATGGCGGCGCGCGGCGAGATCGGCGGGGGCTCTCCCGGCCCATCTTCACCCGTCCACGTCGGATTTTTCCTGTCCATAGCGCTGGCGCTCGAGCGAACCGCAAGCGTGAGGTGAAGCGATGAAGTTCGGCATCTTCTACGAAATCTCCGTCCCGCGGCCGTGGGACCGCGAAACCGAAAAGCGGGTTTACGACAATTGCCTGGAGCAGGTCGTCCTGGCCGACGAACTCGGCTTCGACCAGGTGTGGGCGGTCGAGCATCATTTTCTGGAGGAATACTCGCACTGCTCGGCGCCGGAGATTTTCCTCACCGCCTGCGCGATGAAGACCAGGAACATTCGCGTCGGCCACGGTATCATCGTCTGCGTTCCGCAGTTCAACCATCCGATCAAAATCGCCGAGCGCACGGCCACGATGGACATTATTTCGGGCGGGCGGCTCGAAGTTGGCACTGGCCGCTCGGCCACCTGGACCGAACTTGGCGGCTTCAACGCGAACCCCGACGAGACCAAGAAGACCTGGGACGAGTTCGTGCACTGCCTGCCCAAGATGTGGACGCAGGAGCGCTTCGGTTATGAGGGGCGGTCGTGGTCGATGCCGGTGCGGACGATCCTGCCCAAGCCCTACCAGAAGCCGCATCCGCCGCTGTGGGTCGCCGTCACCAGTCCGGGCACCGAAATCGACGCGGCCGAGCGCGGGATGGGCAGCCTGGGGCTGACCTTCGGCTCGTTCAAGGAGCAGGCGGAGAAGGTAAAGAACTATCGCCGCATCATCCGCAACTGTGAGCCGGTCGGCGAGTTCATCAACGAAAAAGTCAGCACGGTCAATTTTCTGTATTGCCACGAGGAGACCGAGAAAGGAGTAAAGAACGGCCGGCGGCTGCTCGGCACGTTCAATTTTCTCGCCGCGCAACTGCTCGCCTGCCGCGAGGCTTATCCGACCAAGTCGTATCCATCGCTCGGGTTGCTGCCGACGCTGCGCCAGGAGGCCGCGGGTCCCGGCGACGACCACGGCGTGCCCGAGGGTATCGCGATCGGCGATCCGGAACGCGTGCTGCGGGCGTGCAAGAACTGGGAATCGGCCGGCGTCGATCGGATCAATTTCCTGCTGAACGCGCTCGAGACGATTCCGCAAAAGGACGTGCTCGAGAGCCTGCGCACTTTCGCCAGACACGTGATGCCGCAGTTTCGCGACGAGAATCAAAGTGTCGCCGCCGCGGGAGGCCGCTGATGCCGCCGCGGCTGGGAAAACTCGACGCCAAAGCCTTCGCCGAGCAGGGCGCGCGCGAAATCCTCGGCTACAAGACCGAGCCGTGGACGCTCAAGCAGGCGCAGATCCTCAACTTCAACCACGAGATCGACGACGACCTCGGCGACTACCTGCTGCCGCGCACGATGCATCCGGCGATCCCGGCCTACGCGACCTTCACGGTGCTCGTATGCCCCGAAAGCCCGGTGGGCGCGTTTTCGCTGGGTGAGGTCAAAATCGCCGGGCGCGCCGGCGTGCGGCCGCGCGATTTCGTCCTGCGCAGTTTTTGCGACAGCGCCGGCGCGCGCCGCGAACTCGCCGAGCGTTGGGGCTATCCGACCATTGCGGGCGAGATCAAGCTTACCGTGCGCCACGACCGCGTCATCGGGCGCGTCGCCGCGGAGGGCCGCGCGATCTTGGAAATGGACATGCTCGACCGCGATATGATCTCCGGCAACGACATCCAGTACATCGCCAGCATGCATCTAGCGCGCAACCGGGACGACGGCGCGCTCGTGCTGGTCCAGGTCGATCCCGAGTTCGTATTCGCGCGCGCCGAGCGCGGCCGTCCGCTGCTGCGCACGCTCGAGAGCGCCGCTTGGGGCGATATCGGCGGCCATCTGAAAGTGCGTAATCCGATCTCGATGAGCTACGCGGTGGCCGATATCGCGTTGCCGCGGATTCGTTTCATCTGCGATCCCGAGCGTCCGGCTTTCCAGGGAACGACCAAAGTCGCCGCGTAGAGTCTTTCTTGCCCTCGCCCGCATCGTTTGCGGGAGGAGGGTAGGGTGAGGGTCCTTACGGCGCGCGTCAATGGCGTTGCTATGCGCCGTCCGGCTGATCTTGAGGTGTTAACAGTACAGTTGTGTCGTTCCGCCGCGGTCGCCACCCTCACCCTCTTCCCTAAAAGGGGCGAGGGCAGAAAAAGAATAAGGCTTGCGTTAGAATAAATCCCACATGCGCTGGACCACCGATAAAATCCGACAGTCGTTCCTCGATTTCTTCAAGGAACGCGGCCATCAGATCGTGCCCTCGGCCCCGCTGGTGCCCAAAGGCGACCCGACCCTGCTGTTTACCAACGCCGGGATGGTTCCGTTCAAGGATTATTTTCTAGGCATACGCAAGCCGCCGCAGCCACGCGTGGCCGATTGCCAGAAGTGCCTCAGGATTTCCGGCAAGCACAACGACCTCGAAGCGGTCGGCCGCGATTCGTACCATCACACGTTCTTCGAGATGCTCGGCAACTGGTCGTTCGGAGATTACTACAAAAAAGACGCCATAGAGTTCCACTGGAAGCTGATTAGCGAAGTTTGGGGTATCCCCGCCGACCGCCTCTGGGCGACCGTGTACAA
Organism: uncultured delta proteobacterium; assembly: GCA_963773975.1. GTDB lineage: Bacteria > Desulfobacterota > Binatia > Binatales > Binataceae > JAKAVN01. Next base: position 84,221 of record CAVZDJ010000009.1, on the reverse strand, counting down.
GGACGACGACGAGGCCGAGCAGGCCTGGCTCGAACTCGGATACCTGCCGCGCGAACGAGTTTTGCGATGTGGCGAGAAGGACAATTTCTGGGAGATGGGCGAGACCGGGCCGTGCGGCCCGTGCTCGGAGATTCATATCGATCGTGGACCGGCGGCCTGCAATCGGAGCGGTCACGCCGACTCGAGCAAGGAATGCGCGGTGAACGTCGAAGGGTGTTCGCGGTTTATCGAACTGGCGAACCTGGTTTTCATCCAGTTCAACCGCGACGCGACCAGAAAGCTCACACCGCTGCCGATGAAACACGTCGACACGGGCACGGGCCTGGAGCGCGTCGCGTCGGTATTGCAGAGCCTGGAAGAATCGAAGCGGTTGGGAAGGGATGTCGTTCTCGGCAATTATGATATTGATGTGTTTCAAGCAATCATCGCGGCGATTCCGCGGTCAGACGGCAGGCTCGGTGATCTCGCCGAGGCTGACGTTCATCGCCGGGCGCTCGCTGATCACGCTCGGGCCATCGCTTTCCTTGTTGCCGAAGGACTGCGTCCGGGACGTGACGGTCGGGCATATGTCCTGCGGCGGCTCATCAGACGCGCCGTCTGGCACCGGAATCGCCTCGGCATTGACGATCCGCAACTAATTTTGAAATGCCTCGATAAGGTAATCGAAGTGATGAGGGGCGCATATCCCGAGCTTGCTGGCACGCAGAAGATAGTAAACGACGTCGTGTGGGCGGAGCAAAATCAATTTGCTACGACCGTTCAACAGGGAAACCAAGCTCTCGTGGCGATGATAGATTCTCTCAGGATGAGAGGCGAACGAGTGCTGCCCGGTCGGCACGCCTTCACACTGTATGATACGTATGGGTTCCCCCTCGACCTAACGCAGGACATATGCCGGGAACAGGGCTTTACGGTAGACGTTGCGGAGTTTGAGCGCCTGATGGAAGAGCAGCGCGAGCGCGGACGCGCCGCGCGCAAGGACGACGCGATCGCCCCTGAAATAAAACTGGGCGCGGGTACGGCCTCGCGCTTCGTCGGACACCATAGATACGACGCCGAGTCCGAAGTGCTCGCGGCCCATCGCGACGGCGACAACCGCGTCCTCCTAGTGACCGCCGAAACACCCTTCTATCCCGAGGGCGGCGGCCAAATCGGCGACCGCGGCGTGATCGAATCCGCCTCGGGCGCAATTCTCGAGATCGTCGACACGCGCAAGGCCGACGGCTCGATTCTCCATGTCGGACGGCTGCTGCGCGGCGAGCCGGGCGATTTCGAGCGCGGCCGGCACGTCAAGCTAAGCGTCGATCGCACTCGGCGCGACGCCGCAATGCTCAATCACTCCGCCACTCACATCCTGCATTACGCACTGCGCGACGTGCTCGGCACGGGAGTGCATCAGGCGGGCTCGCTGGTCGCGCCCGACCGCCTGCGTTTCGATTTCGCGCATGCGGGCCCGGTCGGCGAGAGCGACCTGGCGACGATCGAAGAGGAGATCAACGCGCGGATCCGCGAGAACGCGCAAGTTACGACCGAAGAGATGAAATACGACGACGCGATCAAGGCCGGCGCGCTCGCGTTCTTCGGCGACAAGTACGGCGACGTCGTGCGCGTGGTGCGGATGGGCGATTTTTCGGTCGAGTTGTGCGGCGGCACGCACGTCGGCCGCACCGGCGATATCGGAGTCTTCAAGTTCGAGGCCGAATCGGGCGTCGCCGCTGGCGTGCGCCGAATAGAAGCCGCGACCGGGCAAGGCGCGCTTGAAGCGATTCGCCGCCGCGAGCGAATCCTGGAAACGATCGGCGGTCATCTGGGAGCCCGCGACGACACGGTGGTCGAGCGCCTCGAGCGCCTCCTCGCGCGCGAGAAGGAGCTGGAGAAAAAACTCCGCGCGCTGGAGCAGAAACTGGTCGCCGGCGAGGGCGCGGCGGGCAGCGCCGACCCCGAGAAGGTCCGCGAGGTTAACGGCGTGAAAGTCGTCACGCGACGCCTAGAGGGTGTCGACCCGCGCGCGCTGCGCGAGATGGCCGACCGGATGCGCCAGAAATACGGTTCAGCCGTGGTCGCGATCGGCTCGGTCGTCGACGGCAAGGTGGCAATCCTGGTTGCGGTAACGCCCGACCTTACCGCCCGAATCAAGGCCGGCGATATCGTGAAGCAGATTGCTCCGATTGTCGGCGGCACGGGCGGCGGCCGGCCGGACTTTGCCCAAGCCGGCGGGCGCGACGCCTCGCGTCTGGACGAAGCGCTGGAACGGATCATCGAACTGGTCGTATAACTTCAGCGCTGGCCGCGTAACCTGACGCGTGACTTGTTTATAACTTGTTCGGACCCGCACGCTTAATTTGCGCGTCACAAAGCCGGGCTTTAAAAGTGAACGCGAAAAGAGCTACGATCTTCGCAACGCGGCGGACGAAACGACCCGGCCTGCGGGATCTCAATCCTCGCGAATAGACGGCACGAGGCTTAGCAAAACCATTTCTCAGCCAGCCACCGAAGATTCTCTCGAACTCCACTTCGACGACCATCGGTTCTTTACCGATCTGCTCGGCCAGCATGACGCCCATGTCCATGTAATCGAGCAGGCGCTCGGCGTGCGGATCGGCGTCAACGGCAGCACGCTGCGTATCTCGGGAGCCCATCCCGAGCAGGCGCTGGCCGGCAAGGTGCTGAGCGAACTCTACGAGATCGTCAAGCAGGGCCATCCGATATACCCGAGTGACGTCGAATACTCGGTGCGTATCCTGCGCGCCGACGGCAACGTCGACCTCAGGGACATCTTCCTCGACACCATCTACATCTCTGCGCACAAGCGCGTAATCGCGCCCAAGAGCGTCAACCAGAAGCGCTATATCGACGCGATCCGCTCCCACGACATCGTTTTCGGGATCGGACCCGCCGGCACCGGCAAGACCTACCTGGCGATGGCGATGGCGCTGGCGGCGCTGATGAAGAACCAGGTCACGCGGATGGTGCTGTGCCGGCCCGCGGTCGAGGCCGGCGAGCGGCTCGGCTTTTTGCCTGGCGACCTGGCCGAGAAGGTCAATCCGTACCTGCGGCCGCTCTACGACGCCTTGCACGACATGGTCGACTTCGACCGTGCGCGCCGGATGCTCGAGCGCGGCACGATCGAGGTCGCGCCGCTCGCCTTCATGCGCGGGCGCACGCTGAACGACTCGTTCATCATCCTCGATGAGGCGCAGAACACGACCTCCGAACAGATGAAGATGTTCCTCACTCGCCTGGGCTACAGTTCCAAGGCGGTGATCACGGGCGACATCACGCAGATCGATCTGCCGAGCGGTAAACTCTCGGGGCTGAAAGAGGCGCGCACCGTGCTCGCCCGCACGCCGGGAATCTCGTTCGTCTACTTCGACGAGCGCGACGTCGTCCGCCATCGCCTGGTGCAGGCGGTGATCACCGCCTACGAGGCGGCCTCCGAGGGCCGGCTCGAGGCCCTGCCCGACAACGGAAACAAACCCGCGAAGGAATAAGGCAGTGGCGGTCGCGCTCCGATGCGAGACCGGCCGCGGGCGGCCGTACGCGGCGCGCTTGCGCGCGGACGCGCGCCGGCTGATGGCGCTTGCCGGCGTGGCGGCGTGCGAGTTGTCGATAGTGATTGCCGACGACGTTTTCGTCCACGCGCTTAACCGGGAGTTTCGGGGCAAGGATCGGCCAACCGACGTGCTGTCGTTCTCGCAGCTCGAGGAAGCGGACCGGCGCCGCGCGGCAAAGGCGCGCGGCGCCGGTCCGGGCCTCGCAGCCATGCGCCAGAGGCGGCGCCGGCGCGGAACTCCGCCCGCGCCCGCGCCGCCGTCAGGCCGCCTGCTCGCACAGCCGGCACCAGCGTATGCGTTCGCGCCGGCTGCGGGGACGGCGCTCGGCGATATCGTCATTTCGCTGGACACGGCGCGCCGCCAGGCCCGACGCCTCGGCGTCGCGCCGGCGGCGCGGATGCGCACGCTGCTGGTGCACGGATTGCTGCATCTGCTGGGCTACGATCACGAACGCTCGCCGGCCGAAGCGCGGCGGATGTTCGCGCGCGAGCGCGAACTGGCCGCCGCGCTGCGCGGCGCGGCGGGCGGCGGCGAGAGCCGCCGCCCGCCGCGTAAACGGGCGCGCGCGGGAACCGGCGCCGCGGCGCCGGTTCCCGCGCGCGCGAAGCGGCGCGAAGAGTCAAAGCGATGACCGCGCAGGGCGTGAAAATGCCGTCGGTCGCGATGCTCACGCATTTCACCCGCGCCGGAAAAACGTCCTCGGCGCTCGATAACCTGGTCGCGATCCTGCGCGACGGCGTCATCCGTGGCTCGACTCGGATGGTGCGCGAGGGCCGCGCCGTCGTCTGCCTGTTCGACGTGCCGATCCGCGATTTGCGTGTATTGCTTGACCGGCGCAACCGGCGCCGCTATGAGCCCTTCGGGATCGCGATCGAGAAACGCTATGCTTTCCGGGCGGGAGCGCGGCCGGTGATCTATTTGCCGGCGCGCGAGGCTGAAAGTTTGCTGGCGCCGGGCGAGCGATGGCGCGTGGTCGCCCTTGAATTGGAGCGCGATGCACCGATCGATTGGAGCTATGAGCACGAGTGGCGGCTTGCGGGCGATCTCGCCCTGCCGGCCGGGCGCGCGGTTGCGTTGGTCGAGAACTGGCGCGACGCCGACGAGATCTACGATCGCTTTCAGGGCCAACCGCCATGCGCCGGAGTGATACCGCTTCAGGAGCTGTTTGGGACGTCTTGAACGGCCCGCTCAACTTCACCACCCGTCTCGCGCTATGCGTCATCAGTGGCGTCGCGCTGGGCGTTGCGTTTCCCAAGTTCGACATCAACCTGCTCGCGTGGGTTGCCTTCGTTCCGCTGCTCCATGCGGTCGAGGGCGAGAGCATGGGCCGCGTATTCGGCTACGCGTGGTTCCAGGGCCTGGTCTGTTACGTGGTGTCGCTTTACTGGATCGAGTTCACGCTGCATCACTTCGCCGGCGTCAATTCCGTCCTGGCGGCAGGTCCGCTGGTCCTGTTGGCGGCGATTATGGCCCTGTTTGCGGGACTCGCGATTTGGGCCGCCGAGTTCGTGACGGAGCGCCTGGGACTGCCAATCTTCGTGACTTTGCCGATCGCGTGGCCGGCGGTGGAGTGGCTGCGCAGCTTCTTTCCGGTCGGGTTTCCGTGGAACCTGCTCGGCTATACGGCCTACCGCAATCTCGAACTGATCCAGTTCGCCGAGATAACCGGCGTCTACGGCGTCTCGGCGCTGATCGTATTTTTCAATGCGGTGGTGTTCGTGGTGCTGTTCGGGCGTCATTCGCGCCGCGTTCAAACCTGGAGCCTCGGGACGCTGACGGCCCTGATGCTGGCGGTGCTGGTTTTCGGCAGCATCCGGATGAGCATGCTGGAAGCGCAGCCGTCGGCCGGGAAGATGCGGGTCGCGATGGTCCAGGGCAACATCCCGCAGAGCATCAAGTGGGACCCGGCGTTTCTCGACACCAGCTTCAACGTTTACGCCGACCAGACCCAGCAGGCCGCGCGCCATCACGTTGACCTGGTGGTATGGCCGGAGGCGGCGGCGGCGTTTCTGTTCCAGCCTACCGCGCTCTATCCGCCGCGTTTCGCGGGCGACGCGGTCTACCGCGACCGCCTGCTCAAGCTTGCGGTCGCCGCTGGGGTGCCGATTCTGTTCGGCGCGCCGGCGCTCGGCGTCGCCGCCGACGGCGAGATCGGGGCCTACAACCGCGCCTACCTGGTTTCAAGTGCGGGCAAGGTGGTCGACTACTATGACAAGATTCAGCTCGTGCCATTCGGCGAGTACGTGCCGATGCGTCCGCTGCTGGGTTCTTTCGTCAACCGTATCGTGCATGGTTTTGGCGATATGATTGCGGGGACCGTGCAGACGTTATTCCCGGTCAAGGGCGCGAAACTTGGCGTGCTGATTTGCTACGAGAGCGTTTTTCCCGATCTCACCCGGCGCGCGGTCAAGGGCGGCGCCGACGTGCTGGTCAACATCACCAACGACGCGTGGTACGGCAAGAGTTCGGCGCCGTATCAGTTGCTCGCGATGACGGCGATGCGCGCGGTGGAGACCAAGGTGCCGATCGTGCGGGCGGCGAATACCGGGATAAGCGCAGTAATCGAAGCCGACGGCCGAATCACCGCGCGCACGCCGCTGTTCAAGCGCGGCACCGAGATCGAGGACGTGAACTGGCGTCCGCGGCGGACCGTTTACACGATGGTGGGCGATCTGTTTTCAGAGATTTGCTTCGTGCTGACGCTCGTCGGGGTGCTGCTAGCGATCCTGCGCGGCCGCGAAACACGAACGACCTCGTCGCCGGTCGCCGGGACGCTCAATCGCAACGGAAGCAGTTGACGTCGCGCCACAAGCGCGCGCCCGTTTCGAGGTCATTAAGCTGCAGGCCCATATCTGGCACAATGATCGATGCCGGGGGTGGATGTCCCTGCACGGAGTGCACGAATTCATGGAACTCAGCGAAATGCGCGATCAGCTAGCCGACTTCGAAACCCGCACCGATAAGCTCGGGAGGCGTCTTTGACGTCGCTCGCCTCAAAGCCCGCCACGAAGAACTGCTGAAAGAAACCGGCAAGCCCGGCTTCTGGGATCGGCCCGATACCGCCCAGGCCACGCTCAAGGAAAACGACCGCATCAACGAACAGCTCGTTGGCTTCGAGCGGCTGCGGGCGGCAGTCGACGAGGCGCGACTGTTCCTCTCGATGGCCGAGGAGGAAGGCAGCGACAACTCGGAAGCGGCGCGCGAGACCGAAGCGGCGCTTACCAAGGCGCGCGGTGAAATCGAGCGCCAGGAATTGCAGGTGATGCTCGGCGGCGAGTACGACCGGCTCGGTGCGATCGTCTCGATCCACCCGGGCGCGGGCGGCCTGGAGGCGCAGGATTGGGCCGAGATGCTGCTCCGGCTCTACCTGCGATGGGCCGAGCGGCGCGGCTACAAGACCGACCTTGCCGATTTGCAGCCGGGCGACGGCGGTGGAATCAAGAGCGCGACCTTCACCGTCGAGGGCGACTACGCTTACGGCTACCTCAAGGCCGAGGCGGGGATCCATCGCCTGGTGCGCATCTCGCCGTTTGACGCCAACGCGCGCCGCCATACCTCGTTCGCTTCGGTCTTCGTCTTTCCGGCGATCGACGACAAGGTCGAGGTGATAATCAATCCCGCCGATCTGCGGGTCGATACTTTCCGCGCGAGCGGCGCCGGCGGCCAGCACGTCAACAAGACCGATTCGGCCGTGCGGATGACGCATTTTCCGAGCGGAATCGTGGTGAGCTGCCAGAATGAGCGCTCGCAGCACAAGAACCGCGCGATGGCGATGAAGATTCTGCGCGCGCGGCTGTTCGAGCTCGAGGAGCGCAAGAAGCGCGAGCAGTTCGAGCAGTTTACCAAGGAAAAAAAGGACATCACCTGGGGCAGCCAGATCCGTTCCTACGTCCTGCAGCCGTATCGCATGGTGAAGGACCATCGCACCGGCGTCGAGATTGGCAACACCGACGCCGTGCTCGACGGCGCGATCGATCCGTTTATCGAGGCCTACCTGATGGGCGTGCGCAAGTCGGGCGCCGAGGTGGCGCCGGCCTGACCGCGGGCGCTTGCACGGCGCTTCCGCGATGGCGCAAAGTCAAACGGCGCGCGCGTATCATGCGCGCCTGGCGGCAGGCATCTGGTAGATGCCAGACAAGGAGTGTCTCATGATCGATGTTTATTTCTGGATGACCCCCAACGGCTATAAGGTCACGATCGCGCTGGAGGAGTTGGGGATGCCCTACAACGTGATCCCGATCAATATCGGCAAGGGCGATCAGTTCAAGCCCGAGTTCCTCAAGGTGAGCCCGAACAACAAGATTCCCGCGCTGGTCGATTCCGAGGGGCCCGGCGGCAAGCCGATCTCGCTCTTCGAATCGGGCGCGATCCTGATCTACCTGGCCGAGAAGAGCGGGAAGCTGATGCCCAAGGATCCGCGCGGGCGCTACAACGTGCTCGAGTGGCTGATGTTCCAGATGGCGAGCGTCGGTCCGATGCTCGGCCAGGCGCATCACTTCCGGCGCTACGCGCCCGACCAGATCCAGTATGCGATCGATCGCTATACCAACGAGGCCAAGCGCATCTACAACGTGATCGACAAGCGCCTGGCCGAGGTGCCATACCTCGCCGGCGATTACTCGATCGCCGATATCGCGACCTATCCGTGGCTGCGGCCGCATAAATGGCAGGGGCAGGAACTCGAGAATTTCCCGCATCTCAAGCGATGGTACGACGAGCTCGAAAAGCGCCCCGCGGTGCAAAAAGGATGCGCAGTGATGGCCGAGCATCTGCATCACGGGCCGCCCGACAAGGAGTCGTGGCAGACGCTGTTCGGCCCCAAGCAGTACGAGAAACGCTAGGGGGGGAACCGGTTGCGCGAGCTGTCGCGGGCGTTCAGCCGCGATGCGCGTCGAGCAGCTTTAGCAGCGCGTGCACGGTCTCGGTGGCCGGTACGCTAAGCCCGTGGCGGCGTGCGGCGCGCACCACGGCGCCGCTTATCGCGTCGTACTCCAGGCGCTTGCCGCGCTCGAGGTCCTGCAGAGTCGAAGTCTTGATCGCGCTGGCGTTGGAGAAATTGCGGGCGACGTTGTAGAGCGCCTCGACGTCCTCGTCGGATATGTTCGCGCCCTCCGCGCGCCCGACCGTCGCGGTCTCGTTGATTAGGCGATGCACCAGCGCGTCGCTCTCGGGGTCGGCGAACATTTCGCCGAGCGTGCAGCGCGCGAGCGCGCTCACCGTGTTGGTGCCGTTGTTGCCCATCAATTTTTTCCAGCGCACGCTCTTGAGATCGCGGGTGAACTGGCCGAAAACTCCGGCGCGCTTGAAAGCCTCGGCCAGCCGCTGCGCGCGCGGCGTGTCGCGGCCGTCGAGCTCGCCGAATTCGATTATGCCCGACGCCGTATGGAGCAGCTTGCCGGGCGCGGTCAGCTCTGCGCCGACGCGCGCGTTACCGCCCATCACCGATTCCCGTGGCAGCACCGTGCAGAGCGCCGCTTCATTCTCGACTCCGTTCTGGATTGTCATCACGGCGCCGCCCTCGCCGAGGCATCCGTCGAGCAGGCGCGCCGTGGCAATGGTGTCGTAGGATTTGACGCAGAACAAGATTAGTTCGTAGGGCGCGAACTCGCGCGGATCGCCGGTCGCCTTGACCTGCAAGCTGAAATCGCCCTGAAAGCTCTTCACCTCGAGCCCGTGCTCGCGCAGCACGCGCAGGTTTTCGCCGCGCGCGCAGTAGTATACGTCCTCGCCGGCCCGCTGCAGGCGCGCGCCGTAGAACAGTCCGACCGCGCCTGCTCCCATGATCAGAATCTTCATAAGTTGTCCTCTCGGGCGGCGCGGGCGAGCGCGTCCTGCCATAGGCGGGTCACCGCGGCGCGCAGTTCTTCGAGCGTGCCGTCGTTGCGAATCACCGAGGTTGCGTATTTGCGCCGCTCTTCGTCGGAGAGCTGTGCCCGGATGCGGGCCTCGGTCTGCTCGGGCTTGAGCCCGCGATCGCGCTCGACCCGTTCGAGCACACGCTCGCGCGTGGCGGCCACGAGCCAGATTTCGTCGAACAGCGGCCGCCAGTTCGCCTCGATCAGGATCGCAGCTTCAATAACGATCGGCCGGGTCTCGCCGCCGCGGCGCATCGCGGCGACCATCTCGCCCATGCGCGCAAACATCTTCGGATGCACGATCGCGTTGAGCCGTTTCAGCGCCGCCGGATCGGCGAACACGATCGGCCCGAGCTTGCGGCGGTCGATCGTGCGGTCGGGAGCGAGGATGCCCTCGCCGAAGGCGTCGATCAGTTCCCGGTAGGCCGGAGTGCCAGGCTGGTAGATCTCGTGGCCGACCTTGTCAGCGTCGATTGCGGGCGCGCCGAGTTCGGTCAGAATTTTTGCCGCCGTGCTTTTGCCCGAGCCTATTCCGCCGGTGAGTCCGATGGTGATTGGTTTCATCGCGATTCGATCGCTACTGTGCCGCCGTTACCGCGCCGTCCTAGCCCGCCGCTTCGCGCCCCCATGACTGGAGATTGTAGAGGTAGCTGAAGAAGCCGCCGCGCGAAAGCAATTCAGCGAAGGTGCCCTGCTCGGCGATTTCACCGTCGCGCAGCACCAGGATGCGATCGGCGTTTTGGATTGTGGAGAGCCGATGCGCGATTACCAACGTGGTGCGCCCGCGCATCGCTTCGCGCACCGCGGCCAGCACCAGCGACTCGGTTTCCGCATCCAGCGCGCTGGTCGGCTCGTCCATCACCAGCACCGGCGCGTCGCGCAGGAGCGCCCGCGCGATCGTCACGCGTTGCGCTTCGCCCTCGGAAAGGCTGTGGCCGCCCTGGCCGACGACTTCGTCGAGCCCCGCCGGCAGGCGCGCGATCACCGGGTCGAGGCGGGCGGCCGAGGCGGCGCGTTCGATCTCGCGCGGGCTGGCGGTGGGGCGGCCCAGCGCGATATTCGCGCGCATCGTGTCGTACAGCACCAGCGGCGGCTGAAGCACCATCGCGACGTTTTGCCGCAGCGACTCCAGCGTAAACTCCGACGCCTTGTGTCCGTCGATCCTGATCGCGCCCTGCTGTGGTTCATAGAAGCGCACCAGCAGGCTCGCCATCGTGGTTTTGCCCGCCCCGCTCGGCCCGACGATCGCGACCGTTTCGCCGCGCCCGGCGCGAAAGCTCACGCCCTTGAGCACCGGATGGCCGGGCGCGTAGCCAAACACGACGTCGGCGAACTCTACTTCGCCGCGCGCGCGTCCGAGCGTTCGCGCTCCCGGCCGGTCCTTCACCTCCGGTTCGATCTCGAGCAATTCGAGGCATCGCCGCAGACCCGCCATCGCGCCCTGCACCATGCCGTAGGTCTGGAACATCTGGTTGATCGGCGCGTAGAGGGAGGCAAGGTAGGTGGCGAACACGATCAGGTCGCCGATCGTAAGCCGGCCGCTCAAGGCGTGCAGCGCGCCGAGGTAAATCACGACCGCGGTGCCGATCGCGATCAGCACGTTCACCGCGCCGGCGTAAGCGGTCTGCAAGGTGTACAGCCGCAGCGTCTCGCCGAGGCTCTCGCTGCTCGATTCCACGAACTCGCGGTAGGACTCGGCTTCGCGGGTGAAGGCCTGGACCACGTGGATCGCGGCGAGCGAGCGATGGGCCACCGTGTACAGGCGGCTCTCTTTGACGCGGGCGGCGCCGGCGATCCGGTCGATCGGCTTACTGGCGGTGGCGATCAGCGCGGCCAGAAACGGCACCACCGCGAGCGCCACGATCGTCAGTTCCGGGTCGATTCGCATCATCACCACGAACATCTCCGCCAGCATCACGATCGAGGAGAGCAGCGGGAACAGCCCGTTCATCGCGATCGTCTGGACCGAAAAAGTGTCGTAGGTGATCCGCACCATCAGGTCGCCGATCGGACGGCCGCGATGGAACGAAAGCGAGAGGCGCTGCAGATGGTCGAACATTTCCGCGCGCAAATCGTTGACCATCCGCTGCCCGATCGAAATCGAAATGTAGTTGTTGAAGACGTTGATCAGGCCGAGCACCACGTAGAGCATCACCAGCCCGACGCAGGCGGCGATCAGCAGGTGCGCGGGCGAAAGCCGCACGGCGCGCGCCGGCCACGCCGTGCCGAGCGGTGTGCCGCGCAATACGTTGTCGATCACGATCTTCAGCGGCCATGGTTTGAGCACTTCCAGCGCCGCGGCCAGGATCACGCATACTACCGCCAGCGCGAGACGCCCCAGATGCGGGCGCGTGCGGCGCAACACCACGCCGATGAGCCCGAGCGCGCTCATCAGGCGGCTTCTTCCTCCACGTGGGCGCGCGCGCCGAGTGCCGCCGCTGCGTCGGCGGCGGCGGCCTTGAGCGCTGCGGGTAAGCGGCTTAGATGCAACACGGCGAACGCCGCCGCGCAAACTCCTGCTATCGCGGCCGCGGCGATTGCCCCGATAGCGGAAAAGCCGGTCGCGAGCATTACCACGGCGATCGCCGCTCCGACCGCCGCAATTCGCCGTCCGGCGGGCAGGGCGCGCCATGAGAGCGCGACGCGGCCGTCTTCCAGTTCCAGACCGTTGAGATGAACGCGCATCGCGGGCGGGAGCACGATTACGAGGTCGTAGGTTTCGTATCTGTCGCCGGCGGCGGCGGCGAGGCCGTGGCGGACCAGCGCCGCACGCATCGCATCCAGCAACGGCTCGATACCGCCGGGGCCGAGCGGCTCCGCCAGCGTAACCAGCACGCGGCCGCGTGCGCGCACCGTCGCCGCCTCGTCGTCGGCGGGCCCGGGCGGCGGTGCGGAACTCCACTTGACGCGCTCGCGCGCAGCGCTGCGCGCGAGCGATCCCGCCAGCGCGGCGAATGCGAGCATCGCCCGCGCCGCCAGCGTCATCCGCGCGCCGGCCGCCGGCGCGCGGAGCGCGGCGATACGAATCGCGCTCGCGAGCGTCAGCGCGAGCGCGGTTCCTCCGAGCCACGCCATCGGCGCGCTCGCCAGGCCGGCCACGATCATGACGGTCGCGATCGCGACCCACGCTAGCGTGAGCGGCAATTGCAAAAGCGGCGAAGTCTCGGCGTTCGGATAAACGCTCTGAAACAGTCCGCGGCCAAACGCGCCGTAATAAATTCGCGCGCCGCCAAAGAGACCGCCGAGCCACGACGCGCCGCCATACATCGTGCCGCCGCCCACGGCTTTCAGCGGATATTTGCGAAACAGCAACCCTTCGCCACGGCCGTAACCGCGTTGCTGTTCGACGTACGCGGCGAGCGTCGGGCGGCGTTCATGAATCACAACTGCGGCGGGAGCGCTTGCGATCGTGAGTTTGCGCTGGTTAAGGCGCCACGAGAAATCGACGTCGTCGCCGGCCGCGGTGAACATCGGATCGAATCCGCCGGCCGCCTGTGCGGCGGTTCTGTCGACGATCATGTTGCATCCGCACACTTGCTCGAGCGTATCGTCGCCGGCGCGAACCTCGCGCGGCTGTCCTGGCGCGGCTGCGATCGCGGCCGCGAGCGCAGAGGCGGCTGGCGGGGCGAAATTGGGACCACCGGCAGCCGCCGCGCCCCGGCGGGTGAGCGTTTCCACCAGATGGTAGAGCCAATCGCGATCGGCCCGCGCGTCGGCGTCGATAAAAGCGACGCAGCTTCCCGCGGCGGCCTCGAGTCCGCTGTTGCGCGCGGCCGCCAGGCCGCGATGCGCCTCACGCAGCACGCGCACGCCGGCGCGTGTAGCGACCTCGCCGGTCGTGTCGCTCGAGCCGTCGTCGACCACGATGGTCTCGTAGTCCGGGTAGTTGAGACGGGCGAGCGAGTCGAGGCACTCGCCGAGCGTCGTGGCCGCGTTATATGCAGGCACCACGATCGACGCCTTAGGATGCTCCTTTAGCGGCGGTGGCATCGGGCTTCTGAATACCTCGCCGACCGCATCGAAGGCACGCTTGCGGATGCGCTCCCGCGTCACCACGCCGAAAGCCCAATCGGTGATCTCGGCGCCTCCGGTATGCCATTCGTCGGTGAAGGCGAAAACGATAAAACCCGAGAGCCCGAGTTCGAAGGCGGCGCGCGCCTGCCAGGTAAGGAGTTCCGCCTGATGCTCCTCGCCCTCGCGGATGGTGTCCATCCCGGTTTCGCTGAGCACCAGCGGCCGTTCGCCCGTCGCCGCCATCAGATGCGTTAAGTAGCGGCGGAAGTCGGCTTCGCGATGCAGATAGACGTTGAAGCAGATGAAATCGAGGAAGCTGAGATCGAGATATTCTGACGATGGATAGTTCGAGTAGGTGAAGAGCGAATCCGGCGCGATACTTTTGCCAAGATTGTAGAGCTCGCCCATGAAGCGGCTTACCGCGCGCGCGCCGTGCCATCGCACGATGTCCGAACGGATTTCGTTGCCGAGGCTGAAGGCGAAAATCACGTCCGCGAAGCGGCGCATCTCGCTGACCGAGTCGCGGATGGTGCCGCGGATATCAGCGGACATCTGGCGCGAGTCGAGAAAAGCCATGTGAAATGGCCACGGCATCCCGACCATCAGCCGCAGCTCGTGTTTCGCGGCGAGCTCGAACATCCACGGCGGCGGCGGCACGTAGGTGCGCACGACATTCGCGCCGAGCTCGCGGATCAGCGCGAAATCCTGCGCGGCGCGTTCGGGCTCCGGGTAGCGCTCGCCGCGCGAGTTGGGAGCGAACGGTCCGTAAGAAACGCCGCGTGCATGGAATTTGCGCTCGCCCTCGAACAGAAATTTTCCGCGTGCGGCCAGACGATCCATCCCGATGAGCTAATCGCAAACAATCGGAGCGCGCAACGCGGCCTCCTCCAAGCGCGACTCGCCAGACCGCGACGCCTCGCAGGCTCCCACGCAAAGAGCACTTTCAATCGCAAGGTTGCACCGCCTATATTGCGCGTGAATGGAAAACAGGCAGCGCGACGAGCCGAGAAGTTTCTTCCTGGACGCGAATGGGATCCGATTGAGCTGCCAGGATTGGGGTGGCGAAGGGCTGCCGATCGTGATTCTGCACGCGACCGGATTTTTGGGGCGGGTCTATCGGCCGATCGCGCTGGCGCTCCGATCGACGGGCCATGTCTACAGCTACGATCAGCGTGGCCACGGCGACAGCTCGCGCGCGGCAGACGGCGACTACAGCTGGGCGAGCACGGTCGCCGATCTTAAGGCATTCATCGTCGCGATGAAGCTCGAGGGCGCGCGTGGCCTGGGTCATTCGGCCGGGGCCACCGCGATCGGCTCGCTCGCTGGCGCAGAGCCAGAGTTTATCTCGCGCGCCGTGCTGGTCGAGCCGGTGGTCTTTGACGATGAAGTTGCGGAGTCGGCGCAGGACTCGCTCTACGAGCGTACCCGCAAGCGCAAGCGATGGTTCGAGAGTGCGGAGGCGATGGTTCGCAATCTCGAGCGCAAGCCGCCGTTCAATACCTGGCGGCGCGATATGCTGCACGACTACTGCGAGTTCGGCACGCGGCCCGCGCAGCAGGGTGGGGCGGAATTGAAATGCCCGCCCGAGATCGAAGCGGAGTTCTATTCGCGCGCACGTGAGTTCCCCGGCATGGCGCTGATGCTCAAAAGCCGCTCGCCGCTGCTGCTGATGTTCGGTCAAAAGAGCGACTCGACAGGAATTAAAATCGCGGACAAAATCGCGGCGCAACTGGTGAACGGCGCCGTGGTTACAATTCCCGACGCGAGCCACTTCCTGCCGATGGAGCAGCCGGAAATTGTCGCCCGGACTGCGGCGGAGTTCTTCAACCGAAGCTAGTCGGTTCGCTAGACCAATCCGTGGATTTTCGCGAACGGGTGCCACGACGGATCGCGATGCCATTCGTATTCCATCCGGATTGCGATTTGCTCTGCGCTCTCGGCGCCTACGAGTCTAGCGATCAGCGCCAGCGTCATGTCGATTCCAGCCGAGACTCCCGACGAGGTCGCGAACTTGCCGTCCTCGACCCATCGCGCCTGCCTCACCCATTCCACCGCCGGGCCCTGCTCGGTCACCCATTTGAAGGAGAGCTTGTTCGAGGTCGCGCGGCGCCGGTCGAGCAATCCGGCGCGCGCGAGCAGCGCCGCGCCGGTGCATACGGAGGTCACGATCTCCGCTTGCGCTGCGCGCTGCCTCAACCAATCCAACAGAGAAGCGTTTTTGACCTCGCGCCGCGTGCCGATACCGCCCGGCACCAGTATGACGTCGATTCGCGGACATTCGGCGAGCGCGTATTCGGCCATCGCGCGCGGTCCCTGCGCGCTCTTAATTGCGCCCGCCCTTTCAGCGGCCGTGACGATCATGCATGCGCCGGCGATCTCGGCGAGCATCCCCCACGCTTCCAGCGGGCCGAAGACGTCGAGCAGTTCGAAGCCCTCGAAGAGCAGCACGCCGACGGTTTTCTGCGACGCCATCAAAGTCTCCCTCGGCGCGCGGGATTGATGTCCCCGCGCGGGAGGTGGATGCTAACCGTCGTGGCGGTGGGCGGGCAAGCGCGCGCGGCGCGCGCTTGCCCGCCCACCGCATGCTCCGCTCGCCGCCCCCGCGCGCCGCATCCTAACGTGCGCTGCTGGAGCGGCCGGCTACGGCCGCTCCAGCAGCGCACGCGCCGCATCGCTGTATACGCCAGGCGCGTCGTATATCACCAGCGGCGGTTCGACTTCGACTTCGACGCCGCCGCCCCTGCGCGCCTCGACCAGCACGGTCGAGGCGCTCCCGGCGGCGTACGGATGGACGAAGCGGATGCGCTTGGGCTCCAGACGGCGGGCGCGCAGCGCCGAGATAAGCTCGGCGCTGCGCGCCGCCGCAAAGATGAAGGCCGCGCGGCCGCCGTGGCGCGCATGGCGCGCCGCGGCGGCCGCGAAGTCCTCCAGCCGGGCCGCAGTCTCGCCACGGGCGAGACGGCGGCCCGGGAGCGGACTTTCGCGCCCGCTTGAGCGGGCGCGAAAGGGCGGGTTGGCGAGCACCAGGTCGAAGTTGCCGGCGGCCGCGTCGAGCGGCCGGCGGCTTCGCAAATCGGCGCATACGGCGCGCACCATTCCGAGATCGTTGAGCACTGCGTTGCGCGCGATCAAGGCGGCGAGCTTCGGTTGAATTTCCATCGCGACTACTTCGCGTGGCCTCGCGAGCGCGGCGTAGATCAGCGCGACCACACCGCATCCCGCGCCCAACTCCAGCACCCGTGCTGCCGGACGCGCGGCGGCAAAGCGCGCGAGCAGCACTGCCTCGACCGAGAAACGGTAACCGCGGCGCGGCTGGTAAAGGCGCAACGTGCCGCCTAGGATCGAGTCGAGCGTTTCTTCCGCGATTGCTTCAGTCATTTATCGAGTCATGGATCCCGCGGCCAAGGGCGAACGTTACGCCCGCATCTTTCGCAAGGCCGGCGTCTATCTTGCCAAGGGCAACGTAGCGCGTGCGCTGGAGGTCCTCAAACAGGGTCGCGATCTCGCCGAGCACGAGGGCCATCCAAAAATGGCGCGCCTGTTCACGGCTGAAATGGAACGCGCGAAAGTATCGGCGGATACCGAAAAGCAATAGACCAAGAAATTTCGGCGTTGCGAAGGGGTTTTGCCGGCCATGCCCCAGCGGCTGTAAGCGTACCAAACGGCTGCGGGAGCGCGGTTTCCTTGCGGTTGCGCACGCCGTGGCACCGCTTGACGGAGCGCAGATCGTACTTAAGTTCTGTTTAGCGAGGCGCGGAGGGAAAACGAGCCCGGCGCGCGCAGCGAAAATCAAGATAATCGACTGGCGAATAGGCGGTCGGGAGGGTTTGAACGATGGAAGTTGTACTCGGAAACGGATACGCGAACGGTTGGTTGTACGATCGGATGAATAGGCTCAACCGGCTCTTCAACGAGGCTGGATGGACCGCTCCGGAGACTCACGACCACCTAACGCCGCGGACCGATGTCATCGAGCATGGCGAAGACTATCATTTTTACTTTGATATGCCGGGTATCAAAGCCGATTCGGTCAACGTTCAGGTCGAAGATGGACGGCTGATGGTCGAAGCGGAGCGCAAGCAGCCTGAGCGGGCGAAGGACGCCGAGGTTCATCTGTCGGAGCGCACTTACGGCACGATGCGCCGCACGTTTACGATGCCTGACGATGCCAGCGCCGAAGGGATCAAAGCGACCTATCGCGATGGCGTGCTCGAAGTGACGGTGGCGAAGAAGCCCGAAGCCAAGCCGACCCGGATTAAGGTCAACGTCGAGAACTAGCAGTAGTAAAGTTCTTGGTTGGCGCGCCGCGAACGAAATTTCGCGGCGCGCCTTTTCTATTCTATAGTAGCGCGGAAGGCGGCCGGCGAACGATTACCGGCGAAGAGGGGCGGGACTGATATGAGCGCATCGCTTGTCGTCCTGATAATCGCGATCGTGATCGTCGGATGGGCTGTGCTCGCCTACAACGCGCTCGTCACCCTGCGCAACCAGGTGCAAAACGCGTGGCGTCAAATCGACGTCCAACTGCGCCGCCGCCACGACCTCATCCCCAACCTGGTCGAAGCGGTCAAGGGGTATATGCAGTTCGAGCGCGACACTCTAACGCAGGTAGTGGAGGCGCGCGCCAAGGCGATCAGCGCGCCCGACCAGGCCTCGCGCATGGCGGCCGAGAACCAGATCACGGGAGGATTGGGCCGGCTGCTCGCGGTGATGGAGAATTATCCGCAGCTCAAATCCGACCAGAATGTGCTCAAGCTCCAGGAGGAGCTGACCACAACCGAGAATCAGATCGCTTTTTCCCGCCAGGCCTACAATGACGCCGTGATGCAGCTCAACACGCGGATCGAAAGTTTTCCCGCCAATTTGATTGCCAACAATTTCGGCTTCAGGCAGGCGGACTACTTCCAGGGTGCGCCCGAAGACCAGGCGGTGCCGAAGGTCAATCTCGCGATGGGCGCCGGCGCGGCGCCGCAGCCGCCTTCGCCGCCGCGCACCTGACGCTTAGGCGCGGAGATGGAGCGGGGATGGCGGCCGCGCGCACCGATTTCTGGGAACTCGAGCGCCGCAACCGGCGCGAGACCGCGATCCTGGTCGTGGTCTTCGTCGCGCTGTTCACCGCGCTCGGCTTTGGCCTGGATTTCCGCTTCCACGACCTCGCGATCGTCGACGGATCGCTGACCGGCTTCCCGTTGCTGACACTGATCGCGCTGGGCTTTGGAATTTTCCAATCGCTGCTCTCATACTATGGCGGCGCCGCGCTGGTGCTGGCCTCGGTGCAGGCGCGCGAGCTTGCCCCCAATACGCCGCAGCATCAGATGGTGCTCGACGTGGTGCGCGAGATGGCGCTGGCGGCGCGGATGCCGGTGCCCAAGGCGTACCTGATGAACGATCCATCCCCTAATGCATTTGCGACCGGCCGCGATCCGAATCATTCGGTGGTCTGCGTCACCCAGGGGCTGATCGAGACGATGGATCGCGAGGAAGTGCAGGGCGTGCTGGGGCACGAGATGGCGCACGTGCGCGACTACGACATCCGCACCATGATGATGATTGCGGTGTTGGTGGCGGGGATCGCGATGCTGGCCGACTTCGTTTACCGCTCGATGTGGTACACGGGCGGAGTCGGCGGCGGTGGCGGCACGAGTAGCGGGCGGCGCGACGACGATAACAGCAGCGGCAACGCGGGCGCGCTCATCGGAATCCTGGTGCTCGTGCTCGCGGTGCTGGCGCCGTTTTTCGCGCAACTGCTCGCGATGGCGGTGTCGCGCGCGCGCGAATACCTGGCCGACGCCGCTTCGGTCGAGTTCACACGCAATCCGCGCGCGCTGCTGCGCGCGCTCGAACGTATCGGCGAGACCGAATCGCCGCTGCGCAACGCCTCGCGCGGCACCGCTCACCTGTTCATCGTCAATCCATTGCAGGGCGCGCGCGATGATGACGAGGGATTTTTCGCCAACCTGTTTTCGACCCATCCGCCGCTGCGGCGGCGGATCGAGCGGCTGCGCGCGATGCTGGGCGAGGCGGGCGGCGAAGCGTCGCCGGCGGGCGCGGCTGCCGCGCCAACTCCGCGCGGCTGACAGGCGCGCGCGAAAAACCGCGCTAGCGGTTGCGATGGCGCAGTTCGCGTTCGACTTCGCGCCGCGCGGTCTTGCGCTTGATCGCCTCGCGTTTGTCGTACAGCTTCTTGCCCTTGGCCAGGCCGAGTTCGACCTTGGCGCGCCCGCGGCGGAAGTAGATCTTCAGCGGCACCATGGTGTAGCCCTGTTCGCGGGCATGTCCCCACCAGCGGTCGATCTCGCGCCGATGCATCAGCAGCTTGCGCGGGCGGATTTCCTTGTGGCTGAACTGTCCGGCTGGCGCGTAGGCGCCGATATGCACGCCGTACAGGAAAGCCTCGCCGTTTTTGATCCGCGCGTAGCTGTCACGCAGATTGACCTTGTGCGCGCGCAGCGATTTGACCTCGGTGCCGGTCAGCGCGAGGCCGCACTCCAGCGATTCCTCGATAAAGAAATCGTGGCGGGCTTTGCGATTGTCGGCGACCAGTTCGAAACCGTCGTCGGCCGCTTTGACGCTTTCCTGACGAGCCATCCTTTAGAGCCTATCCCGTGTAAGAGCTTATCCCGTGTGGCGGCGCGAGCATAAGTGGCGAGCGCCGCTCAGCGCGTCCGTTGACTTCTTAGGCGCGTGGCGACGCGGTTAGTTTTATCCAGTCGCGCAGCGCGGCCTCAGTAGTGCGAAACGCGATCTCTTGCCACGGAATCTCGGCGGGCGCGAAGTAGCGCACCTCGCTTGCCTCGTCGGAAAGCCCGGGTCTCTCGCGGCCGGGCTGGGCGAGGTACACAACCACCGCCGCGATCGGATTTTGCGGATCGGCGTAGATGCCGAGCAGGCGCTCGAGCGTGACGTTCATCCCGACTTCTTCGGCAGTCTCGCGCAGCGCCGCCGGCTCGGGCATCTCGCCTAAATCGACGTAACCGCCGGGGAAAGTCCAGTAGCCCAAGCGCGGCGGGATCGCGCGGCGCAGCAACAGTACGCGGCCGGCGTCGATCACCAGGCACCCTGCGACCAGCTTAGGGCTTTGGAAATCGATATAGCCGCATCGCGAGCACACTTTATGACGCCTGCAATCGGGCAGCACCGTTCGCAGTTCCATCGCGCCCGCGCACAGCGCACAGAAGCGCACGTTGGCGGGATACTGATGCTGGATTTCGTGGCGCGGTTCCACGGGACGATCGTCTTGGCTGGCCATGCGAGAGAGCTTGTCGGATCGCGCCGGCGCCCCGCAACCGCGCTGTTCAAGAACCCTACAATTGAAGACGGATGGGACGCGCGGCGCGGGATCAGCAAACCGAGCCGCGCCCCGAAGGTCCCCGCACCCTGACCCTTTCCTGCGAATAAATCGCGAGCGAGGGCGTAAAAAGAAAGCTTGCTGAGACTCTCTTGGACACGGATAGGGCAGAAGCGATCGCCGCAGTTATAAGAAAGCTCTGTGACAGGAAAGGCTAAGAGCGCGGCGGGCGGCGGCGCGCGCCACGCTCCAGGCCAAGCGCGGCCAGCGCGTCGAGAATCGCGGCGGCCTCCGCGCGAATCGCGTCGAAGTCGCCGCCGCGTTCGGCCACGATGCGCGCGACCTCGGCGGCCGTGCGCACGTAGTCGTTCTTGAAGCGGCGGTTAAGCTCCTTCCACGGAACCGCCGCGAGCATGCGCGTCGCCGCTGCGCTCGCATGCAGCTTGCCGCGCGCAAGCAGCACGGTGATCGCCGGATAACCCAAGTAGCCCTGCCAGTACGAGGCGTTGTCGTTGGAGCCGATCTCGCGCCCGTCGGCTGAGATCTCGACGCGATACGTTTTAGCGCCGTCCGATGAGCCGACCTCCCACGCGTTCTGCGCCTCGCTATCATTTATAACGCGCACGCGTCCGTCGCCGATCGCACCGATCGCTTCGTAAACCTTGATCGGCGGCGGCATCTCCCATTTTTTCGCTAACATTGCCGGCGCGGCTTCGCTGTCTCCGCTGAACGCTCGTTCGCGCGTCAGTTCTTCTTCAGCTTCAGGCCCGGGATGACTTTCTCCCATTCGGGATCGGCCGAGAGCGTCGGGAAGCCCGAGCCGATCTGGATCAACACGCCATGTGAGGAACGTGGCGAGATAAAGGCCTCGAAGGACGTCGGCGAATGTTCCTTTTCCTCCACCACCCGCACACCCGCGGCCTTGAGCGCGGCCACGCGCTCTTTGGAATCGGGCACGTCGAAGGTGACGTGATGGAAGCCCTCGCCATTTTCGGCGATGAACTTATGCATGAACGAATCCTCGCGCGCGGGCTCGAGCAATTCGATTATGGTGCCACCGAGGTCGAATTCGGCGTATCTGAAGCCGGCGGGGTTGTCGTGCTCGTACAGGAAGGTCGCGCCGAGCACGCCCTCATAGAACTTGCGCGCTTCCGCGATACTTTTGACCGCGATTCCGATGTGGTCGAGTCTGCCGATCGGCTGCTTGCTCATCTTTATAACCAAATCTCCCGTTCATCCGAGCCACGTATTCCCGACCGATCGTCCTATCCCTTCATTGTGACTTCCTCGGTCACCATGAAGACGCAGTTGGCGAGGTCGAGGAACTTATGCTCGTCGGGCCGAACGATTTCGAGGTACCGCGGCTCGGCGAACGCCTTTTTCACTTCCTCGAGGTTGTCGGCCCACAGTTCCGCGACACCGTCGTAAGCGCCCGATCCGCCCGGCGTGTCGGACAGGCCGGCGTCGATCGCATGGCTCTGGACGTACCTGCGGAAATGACGCATCAGTTCCGGTACGCCCAGCACCAGCGGCCCGTGCACGTCTTTCCAGTAGCGATGGAATTCCTGCACGCCCATTGCGGGCTTGCGCTTGAGCATCACCTGGACTTTTACCATCGGTGCACCTCCATCAATTCAAGTGAATTTCTGGCTTGCGGCTTTCTTAGCATAGAATTCGGTCAACTGTGACGCAGTGACACAGGGGCGGGGCGGGGAGCAACGCGTGGGACCCCCTACAACTCGCCTGCGCTATCTGACACGATTGCCAGCAGGCACAATTGCTCGACCGCAAGCGATGAAGGTATCCGCCTGACATTCACTGAATGAAAGACCTGATCGTATCGATCCTGAACGCCGCTATCGAGCGCGCGCGCAACGCCGGGCAACTCGCGACCGCGCCACCCACCGCCGCAAACGTCGAAGCGCCCAAGGACCCAGCCCACGGCGACGCGGCGAGCAACGCCGCGCTGGTGATGGCGCGGGCCGAGAAAAAGCCGCCGCGCGCGATCGCCGAGATCATCCGCGCCCACCTGGAACTCCCGCCCGAAGTCGCGGAAGCGAGCGTGGCGGGCGCGGGATTTATCAATTTCCGGATGGCGCCGGCATTCTGGCATGGCGAGTTGCGCCGCGCGGCGGCCGAAGACGGACGCTTCTGGCGTCCGCAAATTGGCGCGGGGCGCAAGGTGCAGGTCGAGTTTCTCTCGGCCAATCCCACCGGGCCGCTCACCGTCGGCCACGGACGCAACGCCGTGCTCGGCGACACGCTCGCCCGCATGCACGAGGCGAGCGGCTTCGTCGTCACCCGCGAATACTACTTCAACAACGGCGGACGCCAGATGAAGCTGCTCGGCGAATCCGTGCGCGCACGCTACCTGGAGGTGATTGGCCGCCCGGCGACGATGCCCGAGGACGGTTACCAGGGCGAATACATCCGCGATATCGCGCGCGACCTGGTTGCGCGCCACGGCGAAGTGCTCGCCGACGCGGCCGATCTGGAAGTTTTTCGCCGACCGGCCGAAGAGGCGATCTTCGCCGACATCCGCCGCACTTGCGAGCGCCTGGGCGTCCGCTTCGACGTTTACACCAACGAACTCGATCTCATCCGCGGCGGCCAGGTCGACGCGGTGATCGAGGGCTTGCGCGAGCGCGGCCTTATTGCCGAGTACGACGGTGCGGTGTGGTTAAAGGGCGAGCCGCTCGGACTGCCCAAAGATCGGGTGCTGGTGCGCTCGGGGCCGGCGCGCGAGCCAACCTACCGCACCCCGGATATCGCCTATCATATAGAGAAGCTGCGGCGCGGCTTCGATAGCGCGATCGACGTTTTCGGCGCCGACCATATCGCCGAGCATCAGGGCGTGCTCGCGGCGGTCAAGGCGCTCGGCCACGACGTCACGCCGATCCACGCGATTATCTACCAGTTCGTGACGCTCACGCGCGCGGGCGAGAAGGTCAAGATGTCCACGCGCAAAGCGACCTACGTCACGCTCGACGAACTGATCGACGAGGTCGGCGCCGACGTGGTGCGGTTTTTCTTCCTGTTTCGCAAGCACGACAGCCATCTCGACTTCGACCTCGACCTCGCCAAGCGCCAGGCGCCGGAAAACCCGGTCTTTTACGTGCAATACGCGCACGCGCGCCTGGCCAGTGTCTTTCGCGAGGCGGAGAAGCAGGGAATCGGGTTGCCGGCGGATGTTTCTTCAGTCGATCTCGCGCCGCTCCTGGAGGAAGAGATCGCGCTTGCGCGCAAACTGGTCAACCTGCCCGAGGTTATCCGCGGCGCGGTCGAAAGCCTCGAACCGCATCGCGTGCCGTTCTATCTGCTGGAATTGGCTGGCGATTTTCACCGCTACTACAACAAGCCGTCAAATCGTATAATTAGTGAACAACGCGAGCTGAGTCTCGCGCGGCTGTTCCTGGCGCGGCTGCTGATGGACGGAATCAGAAGCGGGCTCGACCTGATGGGCGTGAGCGCGCCCGACCGCATGTAAGGCGGCCCGAGGTTCGGCCCGCAGACTCGAGCGAGACTCGGATGAGATTCGAGCGGGACTCAGGAAAGACGCAGTGAACGAAACTCCAACGGATGTGAGCAAGACGGATGCGCTTTGAAATCGGACCCGGCGGCGGATTTGTCATCCTGGTGGGATTGCTCGGGCTCTCCGCTGCGGTGTTTTTCCTGGGCATGATCTCCGGGCGCGAGATCGCGCAAAGCGAGCAGGGACAATCCCAGCTCGCAAGCGTATATCCGATGCCCGCCGGCGCGCCCCCCGCGACGCCGGCGCAAGCCGCCGCGCCGGCCACAGCGCCGGCCGCTCCATCCGCCGCCGCTGCCCCTGCGAAGCCCCCTGCTCAAGCGGCGTCTGCATCGTCCTCTGAAAACTCTTCCGAGAACACCCCGCCGGCGGCAGAGCCCAAGCCGCAGCTCAGGCACAAGACGCCGCCGCGCCCGACCCTCGCGAGTGTCCCACTGACCCATCCGTCCGCGCCCGCCGCCGAGGAGTCGGACACCGGTTCTTCGGCGCCGTCGGATTCCTCCGCTTCGTCGGATGACGCGGACACCGGTAGTGGCGAAGGCACGGCCAGCGCTCCGGCGCGGCGCGCCGGGACTCACGGCAAGGGCTACAATATCGTGATCGACGCCGCGATGGACCGCGGTGCGGCGAACCGGATGGCGGCGCGGCTGCTCGGGCTCGGCTACACCTCTCGCATCATCCCGACGCAGATAAACGGACAGACCTGGTATCGCGTACAGGTCGGGCCGTATCCAAGTGCGGATGACGCGCGCGCGGCGCAGACGCAATTGCGCGCGGCCTACACTGCTCGCTACGTCAATCGCGCAGGCGCGGCCAGCACTGGCTCCGGCACGGATACCGACACAAGCGATTCCGGCGCGGCCGATACGGAATCGCCGGATGACAGCGGCGGCGGAGGTGCTGCGCCGTCTGATTGATCGGCGCCGCCTGGCCGGCGCCGTTGGTTGACAATGCGCGCGGCGGCTGGCTAACTGAAGTGGAGACGGAAATGATGACCCTGAAGCTCAAGGCTGAATCGCGTCGGTGGTGGTGCCACCCCATCGCGCTCGCCTGCGCTCCGGGATCGTAATTTCACGATCAGCAGGGTTGTAAAAGGGGCCGCGGGCGAAGAGTCCAGCGGCCTTTTTCTTTTTCGTGGCTTGAGAAAAGGCGGTTTTGGGAGAGAGCGATGATGACGCCGAACGAACGCGAGTTCGAGGCCTTGGCCGCGCAGGGCTACAACCTGATTCCGGTCTGGCGCGAGATTGCCGCCGACCTCGAGACTCCGGTCAGCGCCTTTCTCAAGGTCGCACGCGGCGAGTACGCCTTTTTGCTCGAGAGCGTGCAGGGCGGAGAGAAATGGGGGCGCTACACCTTTCTGGGCGCGGAGCCTGCGATGGTGCTACGTGGACGGGGCGGGCGGCTGGACCTGACGCGGCCGGGACGCAGCGTCGAGGTGCGCTCGGTCAAGAGTCCGCTGGAGGGATTGCGCGACGAGATGCGCCGATTTCACGCCTATCAGTCGCCCGAGTTGCCGCGCTTCTTCGGCGGCGCGGTCGGCTTTCTCGCCTACGACATCGCGCGCTACTTCGAGCGCCTCCCCACCTATGCGCAGGACGAACTCGGCACGCCCGACCTCTGCCTGATGCTCACCGACACCGTGCTGATTTTCGACAACGTGCGCCAGACGCTCAAAATCGTCGCCAACGTCGCGCTGGAGGAGCATCCCTCGACTCGCGCCGCCTACCGCGACGCGGCGGCGAAGATCGACGAGCTGATCGCGCGCCTCGACGCGCCCGCCAAGGCGCCGCGGCTCGAAAGCGCCGCGAATCTCAACGGCGACGCGGCGGCGGTAAAACTCGTCTCCAACCAGACGCGCGAGGGCTACATGGCGATGGTCGAGGCGGCCAAGGAGTACATCGTGGCCGGCGACGTGATCCAGGTGGTGCCCTCGCAGCGTTTCGAGGCGCCGCTGGTGAGCCATCCGTTCAACCTCTACCGCAGCTTGCGCACGATCAACCCGTCCCCGTACATGTTCTACCTGCAGATGGACGATCACACGCTGGTCGGCGCGTCGCCCGAGGTGATGGTGCGGGTGGAGGGGCGCGAAATCACGCTCCGCCCGATAGCCGGGACGCGCCGGCGCGGCGCGACCGAAGCCGAGGACCGCGCGCTCGAGCGCGAGTTGCTGGCCGATCCCAAGGAGCGCGCCGAGCACGTGATGCTGGTCGACCTCGGGCGCAACGACGTCGGCCGGGTCGCGGAAATCGGCTCGGTCGAAGTGACCGAGCTGATGACGGTCGAGCGTTACTCGCACGTGATGCATATCGTCTCGAACGTGCGCGGGCGGCTGCGCGAGGGATGCGACGCGTACGACGCGTTTCGCGCCACCTTTCCGCAAGGCACGGTGTCGGGCGCGCCGAAAATCCGCGCGATGGAGATTATCGACGAGCTCGAGCCGGTGCGCCGCGGCGTGTACGCCGGCGCCGTCGGCTACTTCAGTTACACCGGCAATACCGATACCGCGATCGCGCTCAGGACCATCCTGGTCAAGGGCGGCCGCGTCTATATCCAGGCCGGCGGCGGAGTGGTCGCCGATTCCGATCCGGCCGCCGAGTACGAGGAATCGGTCAACAAGGCGCGCGCGATGGTCCGGGCGCTCGGCGCGGCGCGCGCCTTCGAGACCGCCGGCGGGAGCAAGTAGCCGTGGCGCGGATCTTGATGATCGATAATTACGACTCGTTCACCTACAACCTGGTGCAGTACCTGGGCGAGCTCGGCGCGGAACTCGAGGTCCGCCGCAACGACGCGATCGACCTCGCGGGCGTGCGCGCGATGGCTCCCGAAGCGATCGTAATCTCGCCCGGCCCATGTACGCCCAGGGAGGCCGGAGTTTCGGTCGCGCTGCTCCGCGAAATGGCGGGCGAAGTGCCGATCCTGGGGGTCTGCCTGGGCCATCAGTGCGTCGGCGAGGCCTTTGGCGCCACGGTGGTGCGCGCGGGACGTCTGATGCATGGCAAGACCTCGCCCATCGTCCACGACGGCAGGAACATCTTCGCCGGCCTGCCGAGCCCGTTCGACGCGATGCGCTATCATTCGTTGCTCGTCGCCGCCGACTCGATCCCGCCGTGCCTGGAGGTGAGCGCGCGCACAGCCGATGGCGAAGTGATGGGGCTCCGGCATCGCACGTTTCCGATCGAGGGTATCCAGTTCCATCCCGAATCGATCGGCACGCCCGAGGGCAAACGGCTGCTCGCGAATTTTCTACGGATGGTCGCGGCGTGAGCGAATTGCACGACGCGTTCACCGCGGTGCTCGACGGCCGCTCGCTTGACGCCGCCCGCGCCGAGCGCGTGCTGGGCGAGATTTTCGAAGGCGATCCTGCCGAGGCGCTGGTCGCGGGTTTCCTGGTCGCGCTCAAGCTCAAGCGTGAGTCGGCGGCCGAACTGACCGGCGGCGCGCGTGCGATGCGCGCGCGGGCGCGCGCGATCGAGCTTAACGGCGGCAACGTGCTCGATACCGCCGGGACCGGCGGCGATGGCGCGGGCACTTTCAACATCTCGACGGGCGCGGCGCTGGTCGCGGCGGCAGCCGGGGTGCCGGTCGCCAAGCACGGCAATCGGGCAGTGAGCGGACGGGTCGGCGCGGCCGACGTGCTCGAGCGCTTCGGGGTGAAAATCGATCTCGATCCGGAGGGCGTGCAACGATGCTTTCGCGCCGCCGGATGCTGCTTCATTTTCGCCCCGGCGTACCATCCGGTCCTCGCGCGACTGGCCAGCCTGCGCCGCGTGCTCGGCGTGCGCACGGTCTTCAATCTGATCGCTCCGCTGAGCAATCCCGCGCGTCCGCGACGCCAGTTGCTCGGGGTCGCCGAGCCGCGGCTGGTGCGCCTGATGGCCGAGGCGCTAGCCGCAATTGGGGTCGACCATGCGATGGTGGTGCATGGCGAAGACGGGCTCGACGAACTGTCGCTCGTCGCGCCGACGCGTGTCGCCGAGGTTCGCGGCGCCGCGATCAACGAGTTCGAGGTGCGGCCGCGCGAACTCGGATTCGATCCCGCCGACGCGTCGGCGCTGATCGTGACCGATGTGGAGCATGCGACCGAGATCCTGCGCCGCACGCTTGCGGGTGCCGAGGGACCGGCGCAAGATGTGCTCGCGCTCAACGCCGCGGCGGCAATCTACGTCGGCGGCCGCGCGGCATCGCTCAAGGAAGGGGTCGCGATAGCGCGCGAGATTCTCGCGTCGGGCCGGGCGCTCGAGGTGGTGGAGCGGATGCGGCGGGCGAGTCACGGAGAGGCATCATGAGTTCAAGTTCCGCTTCAACTTCGGGCGCGAGTTCAGCCGCGGCCTCAATTCTGCAGCGGATTTTCGCGGCCAAGCGCGCCGAGCTCGAGGCGGAACGCACCGCCCTGCCGCTCGAAGCGATGCGCGAGGCCGCCCGGCGCGCACCCGCGCCACGCGATTTCCTGGCCGCGCTGCGCTCACGCCGTCCCGCGATCATCGCCGAGATCAAACGCGCCTCGCCGAGCAAGGGCGACATCCTGCCCGGGCTCGACCCAGCTGCCGTGGCGTGCGAGTACGCGGCCTCGGGCGCAGCCGCGATTTCGGTCCTGACCGATCGGCATTTTAAAGGCTCACTTGAAGATTTGCGGGCAGTGCGGGGGGCGGTCGATCTGCCCCTTTTGCGCAAGGATTTTGTTTTCGACCCCTACCAGATTCAGCAGGCGCGCGCGGCCGGCGCGGACTGTATCCTGCTGATCGCCGCGATGCTGAACGAGGCCGACTTGGCCGCGCTTTACGCAGCTGCGCGGGGGGTGGGTCTTCAGGCATTGGTTGAAGTCCATGACAAGGACGAGTTGCGGGCCGCCGGCCGCGTCGGGGCCGAAATCATCGGGATCAACAACCGCGATCTGCATACTTTCGCAACCGATATAGCGGTCACCGAGCGGCTGCTGGAGGCCTATCGTGGTACGGCGCTCGTCGTTTCGGAAAGCGGAATCGATACGGCCGAGGATATCCGCCGGCTCGAGCGCGCCGGCGCGCGCGCCTTCCTTATCGGCGAGAGCCTGCTGCGGGGCGGTGACCCGCGCCGCAAGCTCGAGACGCTCTGCGGCTCCGTTGAGGCGGAGCGAAGGTAGTTAAATCCTCGATGGCGCTGCGGATAAAGGTTTGCGGGATCACCCGATGCGAGGACGCCGAGATGGCCGTTGGCCTCGGCGCGGATTGTATCGGGCTCAACTTTTATCCGCCGAGTCCGCGATGCCTGACGCTCGAGCAGGCCGCGGCGATCGCGCGAGTCGCCAAGGGGCGCGCGCGGCTGATCGGCGTCTTCGTCAACGCGGCGCGCGCCTTTATAGAGGAGCGCCTGGAATCGCTCGAGCTCGACCTGCTGCAGTTTCACGGTGACGAGGACGACGATGCGCTCAAGGGATGGCCGGTGCCGGTGATTCGCGCGCTGCGGCTGCGGTCGGACGCCGCGCTCGGTGCGATCAATATCGGCATCGGCGAAAGCAAGGCCGACTTTATTTTGCTCGACACGTTTCATCCGCAGCTCTTCGGCGGCACTGGCCAGGCGCGCCGGCTCGACGCGCTGAGCGCGCTGGACCTGCGTCGCGTATTCGTCTCGGGCGGATTGACGCCGGATAACGTGGCCGAAGCCGTGGCGCTTAATCCCTACGCGATCGACGTCGCCAGCGGCGTCGAGGCGGCGGCAGGTATCAAGGACCACGACAAGCTCCGAAGGTTCATCGCGAACGCGAGATCCTCCGAATCTTCCAACATCGAAGCAGGACTTGCCCACGCCCATGCAAAGCTACCCCGATAAGCGCGGACGCTTCGGCGAGTTCGGCGGCCGCTACGTCGCGGAGACGCTGATGCCCGCGCTCGCCGAGTTGGAGCGTGCCTACCGCGCGGCGCGGCGCGACCCGGCCTTTCGCGCCGAGCTGGAGCGCTACTCGCGCGAGTACGTCGGCCGCCCGACCCCGCTGTACTTCGCCGCCAACCTGACCGCGAAACTCGGCGGCGCAAAAATCTATCTCAAGCGCGAGGACCTGTGCCATACCGGCGCGCACAAGGTTAACAACACGCTCGGCCAGGCGCTGCTCGCCGTGCGGATGGGCAAGTCGCGGATCACCGCCGAGACCGGCGCGGGACAGCATGGCGTGGCGACGGCGACGATGGCGGCGCTGTTTCGGCGCGAGTGCGAGGTCTTCATGGGCAGCCTCGACGTCGAGCGCCAGTCGCTCAACGTCTTTCGCATGAAACTGCTGGGCGCAAAAGTCACTGCCGTCGACGCCGGCAGCCGCAGCCTCAAGGACGCGCTCAACGAGGCGCTGCGCGACTGGATCGCCTCGGTCGCGAACACCTATTACCTCATCGGCACCGCCGCCGGGCCGCATCCGTACCCGATGATCGTGCGCGACTTCCAATCCGTGATCGGGCGCGAGGCGCGCCGCCAGGTGCTCAAGCACGAAGGCCGGCTGCCCGACGCACTGGTCGCCTGCGTCAACGGCGGCTCCAACGCGATCGGGCTTTTCCATCCATTCATCGCGGACAGGGACGTGCGCCTGTATGGTGTCGAAGCCGGCGGGCTGGGATTGAATGGCGGCGCGCACGCGGCCACGCTCAGCGCCGGCAGCGTCGGCGTGCTGCACGGCAATCGCACCTACCTGCTGCAGGACGAACTCGGTCAGATTCGCGAGACCCATTCGATCGCCGCCGGACTCGATTACCCGGGCGTCGGCCCGGAACTCGCGTGGCTCAAGCAAAGCGGCCGGGCCGAGTACACCGCGGTCACCGACGCCGAGGCGCTGGAGGGTTTGCGCCTGCTCTCGGAAAGCGAGGGCATCATCCCGGCGCTGGAGAGCGCGCATGCGGTCGCCTACGCGGCGCGACTCGCGCCCACGATGGCGAACGACCGCGTGATGATCGTGAATCTCTCGGGGCGCGGCGACAAGGACATGCAGACGGTCGCGCGCGCGTTGGGAGTGACGCTGTGAGCGCTCACGCGAAGACGCGGGAGCCCGCGGGCCGAATCGAAAAAAAATTCGCAGAGCTGCGCGCGCGTGGCGAAGCGGCGTTGATTCCGTTTATCGTCGCCGGCGACCCCAATCTCGAGGCCACGTGCGCCCTGGCGCTCGAATTGGAAGCGCGCGGCGCCGATCTTATCGAGCTCGGCGTGCCGTTTTCCGATCCGATGGCCGACGGCCCCGCCAATCAGCGCGCGCTCGCGCGCGGGCTGGCCTCGGGCGCCTCGCTGGCCGCGATCCTCGCGATGGTGGGCGAGCTTCGCCGCCAAAGCCAGATCCCAATCGTGCTGTTCGGCTACTACAATCCGATCCTGCACTACGGATGCGAGCGGCTGTGCGCCGACGCCGCGCGCGCCGGCGTTGACGGCCTGCTCGCCGTCGATTTACCACCCGAGGAGGCGGCCGAACTTGCGCATCCTGCCCGCGCCCACGGCCTCGACCTTATCTATTTGCTCGCGCCGACCACGCCGGTCGAGCGCGTGCGCACGATCGCGCACGCGGGCAGCGGCTTTCTCTATTACGTCGCGGTGACGGGCGTGACCGGCACGCGCACCAGCCTCGCCGCCGGCCTGGAGACGCGGGTGCGCGCGCTGCGCGCGGTTACCGATCTTCCGATCGGCGTCGGCTTCGGCATCTCGACCGCGGCGCAGGCGGGCGAGGTCGCCAGTTATGCCGACGCGGTGGTGGTCGGCAGCGCGCTCTCCTTGATAATCGAGCGTGAGGGCGCGGGGCCGACACTCGCGGCGGCGGTGGGCGACGCGGTAGGTGCGATGAAGGACGCGATGCGCGCGGCGCGCGGAGTTGTGCGCGGCACAAGCGGAGGCTGAGCGATGGCGGAGCGGGAGCACGGCGAGCGGGCGGCGGCGGCAGCGGCGGCGCAAAGCGCGGCCGACGAAAATCTCTGGGTGAAATGCCCCGGATGCCGCGAAATTTCTTTTCGCAAGGAGGTCGAGCGCAATCTCAACGTCTGCCCCAAGTGCGGGTACCACCATCGCCTCACCGTCGAGCAGCGCCTCACCATAACGATCGATCGCAGCAGTTGGCGCGAGCTCTTCGCGGATCTCGTGGCCGGCGATCCGCTAGAATTCCACGATTCCAAACCCTATCCGAAGCGCCTCGAGGCGGCGCGGCGCTCCTCGGGACGCAACGACGCGGTGATCACCGGAGTGGGCAAAATCGAGGGGCATCCGGTGGCGCTCGCGGTGATGGACTTCGCCTTCATGGGCGGCAGCATGGGGATCGTGGTGGGCGAGAAGCTCGCGCGGCTCATCGATCACGCGGTCAAACATGGCCTCGGCGCGGTGGTGTTCTGTTCCTCGGGCGGCGCGCGGATGCAGGAGGGCGTGCTGTCGCTGATGCAGATGGCGAAAGTGGCGGGCGCGATCGGGCGGCTTCGCGATGCGCGTCTGCCGTATCTCGCCGTGCTGTGCGATCCGACCACCGGCGGCGTGGCCGCGTCGTTTGCGATGCTGGGCGATCTCGACCTGGCCGAGCCGGGCGCGCTTATCGGGTTCGCTGGGCGGCGCGTAATCGAACAGACCACCAACCAGGTGCTGCCCGAGGGTTTTCAGAGCGCCGAGTTCCTGCTGGTGCACGGGATGCTCGACGCGATCGTGCCGCGCGCGCAGATGCGCGCGACGCTCGGCCGGCTGCTCGCGATGCTCGGCGGTCGCGGGACCCGCGGGCGGCGCAGCAAGCCGGCTTAGGTTTGGGCGGGCGGCGCGCTAAAATCCCTTCCGCGATGGCACGCATGTCTAAGACGCTCGACTGGCTCTATTCGCTGGAGGGGCGCGGCGAGATCTACAAGCTCGAACGCATGGACCAGGCGCTCGCGCTCATCGGCGACCCCCATCGGCGCCTGCGCGCGGTCCATATTGCCGGCACCAAGGGCAAGGGCTCGGTGGCCGCGATGCTCGACGCGATCGCGCGTGCGGCGGGGCTGCGCTGCGGTCTGTATACCAAGCCGCACCTGGTGCATCTGACCGAGCGCACCCGGATCGACGGCGCCGAAATGCCGGCGCGCCTGATGCTGGAGTATATCGAGCGGCTGCGCGCGATTTACGAGCGCGCCGACCTCGCGCTCACCTTTTTCGAGTTCACGGTCGCGCTGATGTTCCTGTATTTCGCCGAAGCGGCGGTCGATCTGGCGATTATCGAGACCGGGCTCGGCGGACGCCTGGACTCGACCAACGTGGTGACGCCGCTGGTCAGCGTGATAACTCCGATTGGCTTCGATCACATGGATCGCCTCGGCCATACGATCGCGGCGATCGCGGCCGAGAAGGGCGGTATCATCAAACCCGGGGTGCCGGTGGTGATCGGCGCGCGCGACCCCGAGGCGCGCCGGGTGCTGGCAGCTTTAGCCACACAACGCCAAAGTCCGGCTCGCATTGTGGACCGCGATTTCTCTTTTCGGTCCCTCGCACCCGCCCACATGCTTGACTATTTCGGGCTGGGGCTTAAGCTTGACCGTGTCGAGCTGGGAGTATCAGGGCCCTTTCAGCATGAGAACGCTGCCATTGCGTTGGCGGCGGTCGAGGCTCTGAGAGCGCAAGGTTGGCGGCTAGAGGAGCAGCAGATCCGGCGGGGGCTTAGAGATCTTTGCTGGCCAGGGCGGTTCGACGTAGTGTCGCACCGGCCACTAGTCATCCTCGATTGCGCACACAACGAACTCAGTATCGACGCGCTGCTCGAAACGATCGCCGTTGAGTTCGGGCCGCAGATCAGGCCGCGCCTGATTTTCGGCTGCCTGGAGGACAAGCAGTGGGCGCGGATGGCGGCGATGCTGGCGCCACGCGTACGCGACGTGACGCTGACCCGGGTACGGCCCAAGCGCCCGCTCGAGCCCGAGAATCTGCTGCCGTTGTTTTCCGCGCAGGTTCCGGCGCGCGTGGTGCGTGATCCGCGGCGCGCGGTGGAGCAGGTGATGGCCGAGAGTGGACCGGACGACGTTATAGTGGTGACCGGATCCGTCTATCTGGTGGGAGAGACATATCCGTACTTCCTCAAGCGACAGGGTCGGCGGGGGCTATTTCCTGAAGCTGTTATGTAAAGCGGCACTGTTGGTGGCGTTTGGAATCGCAGCCGCGGGCGTGCTCGCCCCGCCGCACGCGCATGCCCAGGCCGCTCCCGGCACGGCGCTGATGCTGCAATCTCATCATGGCGCCGTGGACGTAACTGGCCGCCAGTTCGAATACGACTACAAAACCGATACCTTCGTGGTCACCGGCGACGCGGTGGTCAATCAGGCCGCCACCACGCTCACCGGCGATCGGATCGACCTGATGCGCAAGAGCCATCAGGCCGCCGCTTTCGGCCACGTGCATCTGACCGATACCCAGGGGCAAATGTTCGGCTCCGAAGGCCGCGTCAACTGGCAGGACGAGACCGTCGAGTTAACCAACGGCAGACTGCTCGCGGCCAACCATACCTATCGTCTCGAGGGCAAAAAGATCTACAAGATGATCGGCCAGCACTACCAGGTGAGGGACGGGTTCTTCACCACCTGCGGATGCGGCGGCGATCGGCCGGACTGGTCGATCTCAGGCGCCGACATCGACCTCCATGTGGGCGAAAAGGGCGTGGCGCGCAATGCCCACTTCGACGTGCTGGGCTATCCGGTGGTCCCCCTGCCGTACGCGCTCTTTCCGGCCGACAGCAATCGCCAGACTGGCTTCTTAAGCCCGCGCGTGGGTTACTCCAGCCTGCGGGGCGCGCAGTATCTGCAGCCGTTTTACTGGGCGATCAACAAGAGTTCGGACGCGACCTTCGCCCTTGATGTCGAAACCAACAAGCGCGTGGGGTTGTTCGACGAGTACCGGTTGCAAAACGGTCTCGACGACTACCTGCGGGTCGATACGGCGTACGTGAACGAGGGCTTGCGTTCCCAGGCCTCGCGCGTCAATGACGTCGTCGATACCCAGATTGCCGATCCGCACATTCCGATCGATCGCTACAACATCATCGGGATGATGCGTCAGCATATCGACGACAACCTGGTCGCCTACGGCGACGCCATCTCGGTCAGCGACAGCCTCTATCTGCGCGAGATGAACATCTGGACGCTGTCCAAGGGCTTCGGCAACGGCTACAACACGATGCGCGACGCGCAATCGCATTTCGGCCTGATCGATAGTTTCGAGGATGGCTACGCGCAGTTCGGCGGTACCTGGCACCAGGACCTGATTCAGCCGCAGCAATTTGCGCTGCAGACGCTGCCGGAGTTCCTGCTGAGCGGGCGCCGTGAACTTCTGGGCGGCCTCGCCTATGCCGACTACAACGTACAGGCCGACGACTTCTGGCGTTCCTCGGGTGTGAGCGGCCTGCGCCTGGACGTAAATCCGCAGCTCACCGTGCCGTGGCGCCTGGGCGAGTATCTCTTCGGCTGGGGCGCCGTCGGGGCCCATGAGACGATATACGACGTCTCCGGACACCAGATCGCGGTTACCCCCGTCGGCACCGACGGGCTTAAGTATAATAACGGTCTTTCGCTGGGCTCGTTGGCCAACGGCGGGGTCAGCACGCGCGAATTGCCCTATGCCAATTTCGGCGCGCAAACCATCCTGGAAAAGGTTTACCCCGTCGATTGGAAATCGATCGACAAAATCAAGCACACCTTCGAGCCCTTCGTCTATTACAACTACGTGCCGAACATCGACCAGAGCGACTTTCCGGTCTTCGACCAGCTCGACCGGATCAATGCGCGCAGCCTCCTGACCTTCGGCGTCACCTCGCGGATCTACGCCCACGCCGCGGCGCATGCGGCGATGCCGCAGGGCGATTTCGCCCAGAGCGACGCCGCCGAGGAGGGAGAGGACGAGGAGCTGGCGGGCGACGCTCCGCAACCTGCAAACGTGCCTGGAATGGCGCGCGAGTTGGCCGAGTTTCAGCTCCTGCAGGCCTACGACACCAGCCACGCGGTCGCTAAGGGCGGCTCGCAGTGGTCCGATCTCGAGGGCTCGGCGACGGTGTACGCGACCAACTGGATCTCGATGGGGTCGCAGCTCGGTTACGATCCTCGCGACACCCGCATCACCTACTCCAGCATCTATTTCACGATGCAGCCGCCGTGGAAATTATACTCGCCGCCCAGCCTCTACATGGGCCGTTCGCTGTCGGGGTCCTTCCTTCAGGTTTCGTACAACTACATCGCCCCCGGCCCCACCGCGGCGCAGCCCGGCATCAATTCGAATTTCTACCAGTTCGTCACCTTGCGCGCCTACTACGACCTCATCGATCGGGTCGGCCTGTTTTTCGCCCCGTCATACGACATCGCCAACTCCAAGATGCTGTCGACCGAGTACGGCGTGCGGATCAAATCGCCCTGCAACTGCTGGTCGGTTGACGTCGGCGTGAGCAAGTCGATTAACCCGAGCGAGACGGCCGTGCAATTCATGGTGACCCTGGGCGGAATTGGCTCGGTCGGCCAGAACCCCTTCGGCCGCAGCCCCTTCCAGCACGCGACGAGTGTGATGCCCAGCCTGTAGCCGGCCCGCGCTCCGCGTTATCGCTGATGGCCCTGGCGCTCGCGGCGGGTGATCGCGCCCGCGCGCCCCACTTGGCATATAATCGGGGCATGAGCGCGATCCTCGCCGCGATCGTCCACTTCGTCGAACGCACCGCCGCCATCGCGCGCACCGGGCTCGCCTTCAATCCCCAGGGCTTCGACGCCGAGCGTTACGAGGAGTCTCCTGCGCGAGGCGGCCGTGATGCGTGCGGCGCTCGACGGCGCGGAGCCTGCGGAGACCGCCGAGCTTTTGCGGCGATGGCGCGCTGAAGTGCGCGAGGGCTACGACGGCTACGTCACGACGGCGGCGGGATGCGGCGTTATCGCGTTCAACCAGCGCGGCGAAGTGCTGATGATTCGGCGTCCCAACGGCCGTTGGTGGTATCCGACCGGGTTTTGCGAGGTCGGGATGTCGCTCGCCGAGAATGTGGCCAAGGAGGCCCAGGAGGAGACCGGGCTCGTCGTGCGGCCGCTTAGCCTGATGGCGATAATCGACAGCCGCAAGGCCCGCTCGCTTCATCGCCATATCTACTCGCACCTCTTCTACTGCCGGATCGAGGGCGGCGAGCTCAGGCCCAATCCGCTCGAAGCGCTGGAGGCCGGCTTCTTTCCGTTGGAGCAACTGCCGGAGCCGCTTCACGGAGTCGATCGCAAATGGATCGGCCTCGCACGCGAGTTCCATTTCGAGGGC
This sequence comes from uncultured delta proteobacterium, assembly GCA_963773975.1. Lineage (GTDB taxonomy): Bacteria > Desulfobacterota > Binatia > Binatales > Binataceae > JAKAVN01. Next base: position 46,775 of record CAVZDJ010000009.1, on the reverse strand, counting down.
CGCCGCGAAACCTACTTCGATCCACTCGACTGAGGCGGTTCGACGGCGCGGCGCCCACCCCTCGCAAGGCCGGGCCAAGCTTCAGGCGCGGCAAGTTCTCGTGCCGCAGGTTGTCGGGCCGATTGATACTGTTGCCCGGGAGCGGAATAATCGTCGGCTGAGCCCTCTACATGAATGCTTCATCAGCAACGGGCGCGCCGCGCGCGGAGCGCGCCGCGCCGATATCCGCCGAGCTCGCGATCGAAGTCGCGCACCTCGGTTTCTGTTACGGCGATCGGCCGGCGCTCTCGACGGTTGAATTCACGATCGCACGCGGCGAGATTTTCGGGTTTCTCGGGCCCAACGGCGGCGGCAAGAGCACGCTGTTCCGGCTGCTCTCGACCCTGGTGCCGATCCAATCCGGCGATGCGCGCATCCTGGGTTGCGACCTGCGCGGCGCGACACAGGCGCTGCGGCGCAAGATCGGCGTGGTCTTCCAGAGTCCGAGCCTCGACGGCAAGCTGACCGTGGCCGAAAACCTTGCGATCCACGGCAATCTCTACGGGATCCGCGGCGCGCGCCTGAAGGAACGCACGCAGGCGATGCTGGCGCGGCTGGACGTGAGCGATCGCGCGGACGACCTCGCCGAGACGCTCTCGGGCGGATTGCGCCGGCGGGTCGAGTTGGCCAAGGCGCTGCTGCACGAGCCCGAGCTGCTGCTGCTCGACGAGCCGAGCACCGGGCTCGACCCGGCAGCGCGGCGCGAGTTTTTCGCCCTGCTTGCGCGGCTTCGCGAGGGCGACGGCGTCACCATCGTGCTCACCACGCACTACATGGAGGAGGCCGAGCGCTGCGATCGGATCGGTATTCTCGATCAGGGCCGGTTGGTGGCGATCGCGCCGCCGGGCGAGCTCAAGCAGCGGGTCGGCGGCGACGTGATGGTAATCAGCGCGGCGGCGCCCGAGGCGCTCGCGCAGAAGATCGCCCAGCGGCTCCAGGTTCGCGCGACACTGGTCGACGGCACGCTCAGGATCGAACGGCCGCGCGGACACGAACTCGTCGCGCGGCTGATCGACGAATTCGGCGGCGAGATCGAATCGATAACCTTCGGGCGGCCCACGCTGGAGGACGTTTTCGTCCACCTGACGGGCCATCGCTTCCTCGCCCGCGCGCGCGCGGAGCGCGAAGAGGGCGGTCACTGATGGGCGGGATCGTCTTGCAGGTGTGGACGCTGTGGTGGCGCGAGATCGTGCGCTTTCGCCGCCAGCGGAGCGTGATTATCGGGTCGTTCGTGCAGCCATTGATTTTCTGGGTCCTGATCGGATGGGGCTTTCGCGCCTCGTTCAAGCCGAGCGGGATGCCCGCGGGAGTCGACTACGTGCAGTACTTCTATCCCGGCGTGATCATGCTGGTGCTGCTGTTCACCGCGATCTTCGCCACCATCGCGACCGTCGACGACCGCCGCCAGGGATTCCTGCAGGGCGTGCTGGTCGCGCCGATCGCGCGCGACACGGTGGTGGCGGGGCAGGCGCTGGGCGGCACCACACTCGCGTTGTTCCAGGGATGCGTGTTCCTGGTGCTGGCGCCGCTCGCCGGAATCCATCTGAGCGCCGCGGCGGTCGTCGCGTCGATCGCCGTGATGACGGTCATCGCGTTCGCGTTTAACTGTATCGGGCTCTTGATCGCGTGGCGCATCGAGTCGACCCGCGGCTTCCATCTGATCATGAACTCGATCCTGGTGCCGATCTGGTTTCTGTCCGGAGCGTTCTTTCCGGCCGCCGGCGCGCCGGTTTGGCTGCGCTGGATCATGTGGCTGAACCCTCTGACCTACGGGATGGCGGCGCTGCGGCGCGCGCTCTACCTGGCTGAGCCGCAGACGCTCGGCGCGCTGCCGGGCGCGGCATTGTCGGTCGCAGTCAGCGTCGCATTCGCGGCGGTCGCGATGTGGTTTGCGGCGCGCGTCGCCGAGCGCAGCCAGGTCGCCGCCGGCTGAGCGCGCATGCACGCCACTCCGCTGGTTCGACCCACTCTCCATGCAACAACGCTTCGCGTTACCGGCGCCCGGCGCCCTTCTTAACCTCTCCTTGACCAAGGAGAGGTCGCCGTAAGCGGCGCGAGCGGCGGGAGGTTAGTCTGATTCCGCTGTGCCGCAGCCACTTCAAGGGGGTTTCATGCAGCGATCACCTGACCTCTCCCTAACCCTCTCTGCTTGGACAAGGAGAGGGGCAAATGACCTTGACCGTCTCTAGAATCGGAGCGATAATGCTCCTAAGGTAGAGATTGTTTATGTCATTCGCTCTCAGCTATCCAGCCACCCGCTACGAACCTTCCCCGTTGATCGATCTGTCCGCCAAGGCCGAACGTGCGCGGCTGAGCCCGTCCGCGATCCGCGCATTCTTCAACATCATGGCGCGCTGGAAGGTGCGCGACGAGGACGCGCGCGTCCTGCTCGGCGGGATCTCGAACGGACCGTTTTACGAAATGAAGAAGGCGCCGGCCGGCCGGGTGCTCGATCCCGACCGCTTGCTGCGAATCTCCCATCTGGTTGGCATCTTCAAAGCCTTGAACATCATCTATTCCCGCAAGCTCGCCGACGCGTGGGTGCAGTTGCCCAACAGCAATCGGATCTTCGCCGGGCGCACGCCACTCGCCTTCATGATGAGCGCCGGCATGCCTGCGATCCAAGCCGTGCATCGGTTGCTCGACGCGCGCCGCGGCGGGATGTAGCGCCGGCCGGTCGCGCGAACGTGGCTCACTCCCGCACCGCCGCGCCGCTCCCTCGCACAACGCTCGTCCGCCAATTCGATACGCATCGCCTGATCCCGTCCAAGTACGCCGTCGACGACACCAGCGTACTGGCCGCCATCGCTGACGACGCAGGGCACCTGCGCGACATCTTCGATCTCGATAATGCCACGAACGACCGACTACTGGCGGAAAATAGCGTTTTGCCCGGCATCGGCGTCGACGAACTCGTCTCTGGCGTTCCTTATTACCGGATCGTCAATTCCGCCTTCTGCCACGCGCATCCGCTCGGCAGCCGCTTCAACGGGCCGGAGCGCGGCGCCTGGTACGCCGCCTTTGAGCTCGAGACCGCCCAGGCCGAGGTAGCGTTTCGAAAATCGGTGGAGTTGGCCGAGGTCGGCTGGTTCGACGAAACCGTCAGCTACGACGACTATCTCGCCGACTTCAGCGCCGAATTCCACGACCTTCGCAGCGACAGGCGCTTCGGCCAGTGTCTCTCGCCCGCAAGCTACGTCGCCTCCCAGGCGCTGGCGCATCGGCTACTCGTTCGGGAGCGCTCGCTGGGGATTGTCTATCCGAGCGTCCGCTACAAGAGCGGCACGTGCGTGGGATGCTTTCGACCGGCGCTGGTGATGAACGTGCGCAAGGCGACAACCTATCGGTTTCGTTGGAAGGGCGCTCCGACACCGGTGATCGAGGCGCTTAAATCCGGCCCGCACGGATCCGATCCGGCCTGATCTATTTTCTCGCCGGCGCCGGCGATTGCGCGGACGCATCGGCTCGGCTAAAGCCTTGTGCCTGGTGAGTGAAAAGCGGCGCGCGCGGGTCGATTTTTTTTCCCTATTCGATCGAATGGAGGGCGCCCGCTTGCTCGATATTCCGGCCGGCGCGGGGGGCGAGTCCGCGCGCCTCGAGCGGATGGGCTTCGAGGTCGTCTCAGCCGATCTTTATCCGCCGTCGGCCGGCGCGCCCGTCCCGCGCTGGGTCCGCGCCGACTGCAACGCGCGGTTGCCCTTTCGCTCCGGCGCCTTCGACGCCGTACTCTCGCGCGAGGGTATCGAGCATTTCGAAAACCAGGCCGGCTTCGTGCGCGAGTGCGCCCGCGTGCTGCGGCCAGGCGGCCGGATCGTGATTACCACGCCCAACCTGATGCATCTGAGCGCGCGCCTGAGCGCGATGCTTACCGGGCAGCGCACGCTCCGCCGCGGGCTCGCCAACGAAGTCGAGACGCTGCGCGCGCGCTCGGGCAGCGGTTTCTACCACGGGCACATTTTTCTTATCGATTATTTCCGCCTGCGCTATTTGATGCGCCTGGCGGGGCTCGGCGCGGTCGAGGTCTACACCGATCGTTTCAGCCCGACCTCGTTCGCGCTCGCGCCGCTGGCGGTGCCGCTGATGTATGCCGCGTCGCGCGCCGCCGTCGGCGCGTTCGCGCGCAAGGCGCGGCAGCATCGCCGCGCCGTCGCGCCGCCCACGCTTACCGCCGAAATCATGCGTCACGTGTTCTCGCCCGCGCTCCTGTTCGGCAAGCGGATGATCGTGACCGCGGTGCGCGAGGCCGAGCCCGCCAATTAGATCAGTGCGGCACCGGCGCAGGCACGCTCGCCCCACCGTACTGCTGCACGTAGCTCATAAACTTGTGCCGCAGTGTTTTGTCATTCTCGACGATCATCATCACGTGCTTGTAAGCGACAGGTTCCATGCCCGCACTCTTTACCGCGTCCGTCTCCTCAGCGGAAGTCAGATGTCGGCCGGAAGAAAGTTGATTAAGGCGTACGTAAGCCCGCGCGGATTTTGCCAACATGGCGTCGTTGACCGCGTCCGGGTTGTTTGCCGCTCTCGGATTGTCAGGCGTAGCGCCACCGTGTTTTTGAGGGTAATCGCTGTTCATTTGAGAAAAAACTGGAATCGAAAACGAGATCGCGCCGGAAAGCGCCAGGGTTAAAGCCAAGGGCCAGACGGGAATTTTCATTTTGCTTTACCTCGTAGGTGAAGTGTTCAGTAATAGGGATGTGTCCAGTACAAAAACTTCCTGTTCCTGAAAGCAGCATGAACCATGCCTCGCAAAACCGAATCTCCGGTACCACGCATGTTCAACCGCCAGACCGACATTCGCGCCTTTAAGACCGGCTCGTCAGCGAATGCAGTGTTTAATTTTCAGCTCCGCAATCCCAAATTCTACAAAGGTGATGCCGTTACGAATCCCGGTAAGAAAAGGGACTGCCTGAGCTGGTTTGAGCTCGGCTGAAGCCAATCTCCGCGCGAACGCGTTATGACGACGGCGCTGCGCCGTCGGCGCCGCCCGGCTTGACCAGCGCAAAGAACTCACGGATGCGGTTGTAGTTCACGCCGAAGTCGCCCGTACCGGCGCGCGAGCGCGAGCGCATCTCGACCAGGCTGCTGTTCGGGTCGAGGCCTGGACGCACTTGGATCACGAAGTCGTCGCGGAAGCGGAACAGGTAGGAGGTTTCGACGCCCTCGATAGTTCGCGTCGCCGGGTCGATATAAACGATGAACCAGCCCGGCGCCGATGGTATCTGAGCGGCGATCTGCCGGCCGGCAAAGTTCGCGGCGTTGGCCGCCGCCTTCACTTTGACGAAGGCGTCGTCGGGCTTCTCGTCGAGACGTAGCGGACCGAGCTTCGGATAGTACCTGGTCTGGATCGGCTCCAACCTGGCGCGGTCGTAGTTTATCGAGGCGGCCGCCAATCCTGGCGGGTTGACGAACTCCGGCGGATTATCGAAGTCGGTGGTGATGTCGTTGATGTTCGGGTACCGCATCGGCCACCAGCGCACCATCGTGAATCCAACCGGAATCGCGATGAGCAGGCCCAGCACGATGCCGGCGACGGCCCTGCGCGGCCCGGGCCGGCGCTCGGGGGTCGAGCCGCGGGCGAGGCTTATCAGTCCGAACAATACCGACAGGATCGCATCTACGAAGCCCAGCAGGAATGCCATGAAGCCGGTCATTGGCTGGAGCGCACCCAGATGGGCTCCCGCCACGCCGATTGCGATCAGCGCAAGTCCGAAAATCGCGCTAAGTATGGAAAGCCAGGCCGTGATCATTCGAAAGCGGAGCGCCGATCGGAATTCAACCATGGCCGCGGTCTGTCCCTTAGCTTCGCGCGTAACCGAATTCGTCGAACATTTCAGGCCAGCGATTTTGTACGAGCGGGCGCCAATCGTCGGCTGAATTCCTCTCGGCTAAACGCGTTGCGGACAGCGGATTTTGCGCCAGGTAGGCGCGCACCTTCAGCAACAGCGGCGACGGATCGCCGAGCGCCAGCCGGTCGTATAAAAGCTCGATCGTGCCGCATGGATCAGCAACCAAGTCCTCGTAGCGGACGGTTGCAACTCCGTTGGGCGGGAGAGTCGGCAAGGCGCTTTGCAGCCTTCGTTCCAGCGCAATCCGCGTTTCCAAAATCCGCTCGATCAGAACTTCCTGCGCAAGCGGCGCGCCTAGCGCATAGCGCTCCCACATGCTCTGCCAGAGCTTCAACGTCGAAGCAAAGACGGCACATGGCTCGCGGACGACCCGAATGAACATCGCGCCCGGGAACAGCCGGCTTAGCCGCGCGATCCGAAACGAGTTGGCCGGAGATTTGATCAGCAGCCGCTTGTCCGCGCCGCACACGTAGGCCGTCGCTTTTAAGATCCACGTAATCGCGTGGTTCCATCGATGCTCCTCGGTACGCTCGAAGAGGGCCGGGTCGCATAAGGCCTCGAATTGGCGAAGCGCAGAGGGAAACACGAAGGCTTCATAGGGTGACGTCGCGCCCATGCAGAGCAGGGCGAACTCTTCTTCTTGCGGCGAAGAAGCTGAAACGGTCATGTCGCCGCCGGGGCGCGCGAGTCGCCTCGAAGCGGGTGCGTGGTGGTGCGCGAGCAGGAATTGATCGGGATTGAAGCAGGCGTAAGTGCTGGGAGCGGCAAAGTGCCCGTCCAGCGCGAGCAATTCATGCAGCAGAGTCGTTCCGCTGCGCCAGTGCCCTACCAGGAAGAGCGGCGGCCTGAGCTCAAGTTGGTCCAGCACGCTCCGGTACAATCGCCGCTGAAGCATCCCCAGCGCGGACAGCATGCCGCCCGCCAGGTAGAAGCGTAATTCGAGTCCGCGATCGATCCGTTCGGGATGGCGTGCGCGGATACTGCGCCAGGCCGAGAGATTCAGATTGAATACCGGCCGCGACCAGGCATCCGGACTCATGGATAGCTGCCTGCGGCGTTTTTATCGAGCCCCTCGGCGAAGCGCCGCTGGATGTCGGCGATCAGCTCCATCGCTATCCCCGGAGGATGCAGCGCGACAATGGGATGTCTCTCTTCGGGGTCGCGGGCGATGTCGAAAAGCTCGAAGCCTTTGGAGGGAAAATACCACACCAGATGATAGCGCCCGGAATTCGCGGCGATCGCCCCGACGGTGGGACGGCTGAAGGCATCGGACTCCGCCAGATACATCGAAAAAGAAGGTTCCGCGGCTGATCCTGCCTTCCTCGGGCCGATAAGCAGATGCCCCTCCATCCACGACGGCCTGGCGATTCCGAGTTCGGCCAGGAGCGTGGGCGCGATATCGGTGAGATCGCCGTCTTCGGTCGCGGTATAGCCGCGGTTCTGGCCGGGCAGCGAAATCAGCAAGGGAACGTGAGTCTCGGCATAGTGCAGGTCCGGCGATTGATGGCTCCACCAGCCGCCGGAAAAGTTCTCGCCATGGTCGGAGGTTACTACCAGGACCGTGTTCGCATCGCGATGGCCGGTGGCCATCCAGTCAAGGAATTCCCCTAGAGCGCTGTCGCACTCGCTGATACTTTCGTCGTAGCGCAGTCTCAGCAAGTCGACCGCGTGCTGCATCTCCGGCGGATATTGCGCCCCGGGGGTTTGCCAAAAATACTGCGCCTGGGTGGTGAAGTCGGAACCCGGCAGAAACCGGCCCCGGAAGGGGACGCCCGTCACATAGGGAGCATGGGGTCGGTACAAGTGAATCCACAAAAAGTAAGGCGTGCGCGCGCCGCGGATAAAGTCCCGCGCCGAGGCGAAGACCGCACGCGAATCGACCCAGCCCGTCTGGTTGAACAGGCCAACCAGGCAACCGAACTTGAGCAGCGCGTTGACTGCAACGCCATTGGCGGCGTCGAACAACAGGCTATGCCGTAGCTGCAGCAGGAAGGTTCCCGGAAAAACCCATGACGACACCGGTGGCCAGGGCAGGATCGAAAAGGAACTCGCGACCCGTAAAGCCAGGGGATGGGCCGCTGGATTGGTGACGATTGCCGCTGTGGTATATCCGTGTTGCCGCAGCACCCAGGCGATATTGTCTTTGCGCAAGCGGTGAGGGATATGCCCATAGAGCTGAAACACCCGATTGGTCAGCGGGTACTGGCCGGTCAACAGCGATGCGACGGCGGGCGTGGTGAAATCCGAGGTCGAGGCGAAGTTGACGAAATTGTAGCTGCGCCGGGCGAGCCGCTCGAATTCCGGCGTGGTCGGCAGCCCGTACCCGTACAGGGACATGTCCTGCGCCGACAGTGCATCGAAGCTGATCAGCACGACGTTAGGGGGCGCCGACGCCTGTGGTTCAACGGGCCGCGCCGGCGGGATCGGATCAAAGCTGCGCCAGCCGAAGCCGCCGGTAAGTGCGACAATGAGCATGAGCGGACAGACCGCCAGCACGATCTGCGCCGATTGGTTGAGGCGGTTCAGCAGCGCGAAGGCGCGCCGCCAACCCAACATCGTGGGGAGCGCGATCGCCGCAAGGATCAGCGCGGCCTGCACTGCGGCGCTCGGGACCGGGCCTATAATCCCGTTGAGCGGAAACAGTAATGCGAGGCCGCATAGGATGGCGCTGGCGAATGCGATGAAGCCTGCACAGTTGGCGTCGGCCCGATCCTTCCTCTCATCGCGCCTCACGTGGCGCAACAGCTTGAGCGCGCGCCCCGCCGAGAGAATGAGCGCGAGAAATGTCGCGCACAAGGCTTCGAGCAGTACGATCGCCGAAATTTCCAGCGCCAGTTCGGCGACCGCGCCCCTTAAGGAGAGGAGATAGGACCATCGACGCAGATTCTGAGTCACCAGAACCGGCGCGAAAAAAAGGACTGTTGGTACGGCGAGGCTGCGGAACAGCAACCACCATCGGCCACCCATGAAAGTTTATTTCCTGACCTCGTGCAGAGCGTCGCGCGCATGGTGTTTTTTCCAGCGGGCACGGGCGGACTTGGTGATTCTTTTAATTTCTTTACGGCAGTAGAAGAGAAACGAAAGAAAAATCGATCCGAGCGGGACCAGAATCTGGGACACGAAGCCGCCTGCGTTGGGGTCGATGTAAGCCCAGCACTGGCCTTGCCAGGCCAATACCAGCAGCAGAGCAACTATCGCTCCCATCTTGCGTGGATGTCGGAGGCTGTCCACGGTGCTCCCCTAAGTGCCCACGGGCGTCATGGTTGCCGTGCTTTTCTGCGCTTCCCCTACGCGGTCGGTTGTCCAAGGCTGAATGCTACTGCTCTTTTCGGCCACCGTGCTAGTGGACGCAGCTGGAAATAAGACCAGATGACTCGCCATCGCCGGGTGGGGCGGGTTGGATCGATTTGGATCGATATGGGGGTGGGCGCATGCTATTCAATTGCGCCGGCAGGCGTGGGGCGGCCAACGGCGGACGATGCGGCGAGGATCGCGAGGGCGGCGATGACGGTGGCAAGCGTGCGGATAAGCGTGATTTGTGATGGATGACGCGCAGGCGCATCGCGCGGCGGCGGCGCCGGGCGCCGGCGGCGCGGCAGGCGTCCCGCGCCAGCCGCGCTCGTACCTGTGGCAGTTGCTCGGCCTGCTGATTCCGGCGACAATCTTCGAAGGCTACGACATCACGATTTTCCATCTCTGCACGCCCGACATCGCCGCGACCTTCCACCTGGGCAACCAGGCGATCGGCGTGATCGCCTCGATCGTGCGCTTCGGCACGGTGCTGTCGTTCCTGGTGATTTCGTGCTCTGACCGCGTGGGGCGGAAACCGGTTATTTCGGTGACGGTGCTGGGCTATGGGCTGTTCACCCTGTTCACGGGGCTCTCGCGCGGGCTCTTCAGCTTTACGCTGTTCCAGAGTTGTTCGCAGGTGTTCCTCGCGAGCGAGTTCGGGATGGCGATCATCATCATCAGCGAGGAATTTCCCGACGAGCTGCGCGGCCGGGCGATCGCGGGCTTTCACATGGCGGCGTTCGTCGGAGTCGCCATCGCGGGTTCGCTGTACGGCTACGTGGCTGAGTCGGCGTGGGGATGGCGCGGGATGTATCTGCTGGGGATCGCGCCGCTCTTGCTGGTCGCGTTTTTAAGGCAGTACGTGCGCGAGACCGCGCGCTTCCTCGCGCATCGCGCCTCGCTGACCGTGCATCAGGACTGGCGCCAGAGCTTCCGCACGCATATCAAGCTGTTCCGCGGCCCGTACCGCGGACGCCTGATGCTGGTCGCGCTGCTGGCCAACAGCGTCGGCTTCGTCGGCGGCCCCACGATTACCTACTTCAGCCTCTTCGCCAAGCGCGACCATCATTGGACCTCCGGGCAGGTGGGCTCGGCGGTGATCGTGGCCTACCTGATGGCGACGGTGGGGACGATCATGTGCGGCTACCTGCTCGACCTGGTCGGGCGGCGAGTGACGACCAGCCTGTTCTACCTGGGCGCCGGAATTTCGATGGTGGTGCTGTTCCAGTCCTCTGGCCATCACACGATCCTGCTGGCGTTCATGGCGACGATGTTCGCTTACCAGGGCGCGCGCACCGCGACCTCGGCCCTGTCGGCGGAGTTGTTCCCCACCGAGATTCGCGCGGCCGGCTACAGCACCACGGTCCAGACCCTGGGGCAGTTGGCCTGGTTCATCAGCCCGGTGCTGGTCGGCACGATGTCGCTGGTCGTGGGCGGACTGGGCAACGCGGCCTCGCTGTGCGCGATAGGGCCGCTGCTGGGCGCGCTGTTGATCCTGCTCTACGCGCCAGAGACGCGCGGCAAGACGCTCGAGGAGATGGCGCTCTAGCGAGCGGAGCGCCGCGCTGTTGACCCCGGCTGCGCGCGGGGTGTAAACGGCAATTGGCCGCGCGCGGATCGTCGACGAAGCATCAAGCGAAAGGCGGTTTCATAAAATGAAAGCTGCGGTTCTTCACGACTACGATGAAGCCCTGAAGCGGCTCGACTTCGTTCGCTATGAGGAAGTGCCGGAGCCAAAAATCGAAAAGCCCACCGACGTGATCGTGCGGATCGGCGGCGCCGGCGTGTGCCGCACCGACCTCCACGTGATCGAGGGGCTGTGGCGCAGCATGGTTCCCGTCAAGCTGCCCTACATCATGGGACACGAAAACGCCGGCTGGATCGAGGAGGTCGGCAGCGCGGTCGAGATAGTCAAGCGCGGCGATCCGGTCATTTGCCATCCGCTCTCCAGCACCGGCGAGACGCTGGCCGCGCGCCGCGGCAACGACATGCACGGCGGCGGCGCGTTTCCGGGGCTCGACTCCAACGGCGGCTACGCGCAATTGCTCAAGACCAGCGTGCGCGCGCTAATCAAATTACCGCAGACGCTCGCACCCAAGGACGTGGCGCCCCACGCCGACGCCGGTATCACCGCCTACCACGCGGCCAAAAAGGCCTCGCGCCACCTGCTGCCCGGCGAGTGGGCGGTGGTGATCGGCGCGGGCGGCCTCGGCCATATCGGCATCCAGGCGCTGCGTGCGCTCTCGCCGGCGTCGATCGTCGTGATCGACCGCTCCGACCTCGCGCTCGGGCTGGCCCGCGAGTGTGGTGCCGATCACGCCGTCAAAGCCGACGGCAACGAGGTCGAGGCGGTGAAGCAACTGACGGGCGGCGGTGGCGCGCAGGCGGTGATCGATTTCGTGGGCGAGGGCAACGCGGTTGCCAACGGGCTCAAGATGACCGCCAATGGCGGCTACTACTACGTGGTGGGTTATGGCGGCAAAATCGAAATTCCCACGATGGAGATGGTGGCGACCGAAAAAACCATCGTGGGCAACCTGGTCGGTACTTATCCCGACCTCGTCGAACTGATGGCGCTCGCGGACCGCGGCAAGGTGACGCTCGCCACCAAGGAGTACCGGCTGAGCGACGCGAACACGGCGCTGCACGACCTCGTGGCGGGCAAGGTCAAGGGCCGCGCGGTGCTGATTCCGTAACGGGCTGCGACCCGGCGCCGACTCTCCGTGAGAACCGGCGCGGCATCCAGAGTCCATCGAGCAGATTCAAAATCGGAAATTAGAGCGGCGCGCTCGCAACCAGCGCGCCCGAATCGACCCTCCTGACGGCCGCAACGGCCGTCGGCCGTCCCAAGACATGGGAGAGGCGTGGAAGAACAGCGTGGGAACCAGGCGCCGGAGTGAGGATCAACGCGGAGCGTTTTTACCTCTAGCTACACGCTCGCTAGGGAGGGAACTCAGAAGCGTTCGATCTGTTAGTAGCTGCGTTCGACCTGGAAACGGCCTTGCTCGATATAGCCGCCGCCCTGCATGCAGAAGTACGTACCGGTCAATTTGTTCTGCTTGTCCTGCGAGGGCCGGCCGTTGAACAGGCAGCTCGATCCGTCGGGCATCATCACGCGCACACCCACGTTGCCCTCGCGCACCTTGCCGTCGGCGATCGTGCCGCTGCTGTTGGAATCGCGGCAGACCATTGTGCCGGTCGTGCAGGTGTAACGGCCGGTCAGCGTGGAGCCCTGCTGAAACATCTGCAGCGTAATTTTTACCACCGCGTCGCAGCGTCTAGCGTCGGGCTGAAGAGGCATGCAACCGCTGGTCGAGGTTCCCTCCCATAGCCCGGTGTAGCCCTGCTCCTGGGCTGCGGCGGCGGAAGTGGCCGGCGCGGCTTGTGAAACCGGCGCGGCTTGCGCAGCCGGCTCGGCGCTTGGCGGGAGCGTATTGAGGCGGCTCGCCGGATGGCGCATCCGCAAAGCATCGCGAACGCGGCCAGTGCCGGCCACCACGCAATTCTGCCGGAGGCTTTTGTGCCCCGGGGGCGGGCGGAAGTTTTAGCCGTGCGGGGCAAGCGACGGATTGCGCGCCGACGGTTGCGGCCTCGTGCACGCGCGTTGCCTCCTAGCTAGCGCGCGTGCAGCCGAATCGCAACCGGCGATTCGCCGTTCACGTCCTGGCGCGCTGGCCCTCAGCGCCAGACGCCCAGCACTTGCAGCGTGCGAGCGGTGCCGCGCAACAGCGGCATCAGCACCAGATGCGCGAGGCGCCCGAACGGCAGCCAGATCATCAGGAACTCGACGCTCAGCAGATGGGCCGTCAGCAAGGCGGCATAAGGGCGCGTCAGCGCGGCGCCGCCAAGGTGCGGGAAGGCGAGCATCCCCGTCACCAGCGGCATCAGCACCACCGTCCAACTGAAGTACTCGTCCGCTCGCGCACGCCAGGTGGAGCGCGCCTCGTCGGGCGGGCGATGCACCAGCACGGCGACCATCGCGACCACCGTGACCGAGCCCGCGAACCAGACCAGGCCAATCGGCAGGCCCGGCCAGCTTATGCCGGTCAAGTCGCTGACCAGCAGGATGTGCGGGGCGAAGCCGAACAGCACGATCAGCAGCCCGACGTGCATCACGTAGCTCTCGATCTGCCAGTGCCCGCGTCCCAACCAGAACTGCTTGCGGGCCCAGTAAAGGTCGTGCTCGGGCGGGCTGAAAATAAAGCCTGCCAGCCGCCAGCAGAGCCCGAAGACCATGATCGCCAAGGCCCAGTGCAGGGCGGGTCCGCGTGCGAAGGCGATCCAGTCCATCGGGGGCTTTCTCCGGTCTCCCGCTCAGCCCTCGCGCCGCCGTCGCCGCCGCGCGATTGTCAGCCGCCGCCATCCGCCGAACACTGCTCCCGCAAGCAGACCCAGCAGCGCGGCATCGCCCCAGGTGCGGCCGCGATTCCAATCCTGGTCCGCGGCGGCGGGCGCGAGCTGGAAAGTGGGACTCATCCGCACCATCACGACGTGACAGTCAAAGCAGGCCATCCGCCGCAAGGGATGAGTTTTACCGCCGTGCCAGAAGGCCTCGTCGTGACATTCGAGGCAGGCCCGGTTGTTGCGCTCGATCGTCTGGCCCTGGTCGATTCGGAACTCGGCCATCCCGCCGACACCCAGGCCGCCACCCGACTCGGCGTGATCGCTGGCCGGGCCATGGCATCCCTCGCAGCCTAAACGTTCGAGGGCATTTTGCGGTTTGACCAGGAACAGCTTGCCCATCTTGGTTTGGGCGAACTGGACCGCCAGTTCCAGATGACAGGCGTAGCAATACACGGTGCCGACGTAGTGGGGCGACCGCCCCGTGGCGGCGGCGCCCGGCTGGATTGCCTCGCCCGCGTCGGCCTGCGCCATCGCGTCGCGCGCCGCGAAGCTCGCGCCGTTGGCCGCCAGCCCGAGCGTCAACAGCAGCGACAGAGGTAAGCGCGATCGCATGACAGCCGGTTTTGACTTCTTTGGCGTCGCTCGTCAACACAGAGCGCGATGCGTCGGCGCATCAGGAGCTTTTCTGCGGGATTCGGAGTTTCAGATTGGACAACGCGCCGATTGGTTCGGCTCTTGGCGACGGCCGCCGAATGGGCTAAGAAGGCGGAGCTTGCGAATACCAAGTCTAGCGCAGGATCTTCGGATAGGGCGACTCCGGAATGGAGTCTCGCTCGCGCAGAGGCTTGCAAGTCGTTGGCAAAGACATGCAGGCAGTTTGATTGTTAAGCGACCGTGCGGTAGGTTTCCGGCTTGACACAGACGTTACGTCCGTGTGCATTGCGGATTAACTTGCGTGACACGTTTGATTCCGTGCGCGCAAGGGCTGCGTAGCCGGGAGTGTGGAATCCGCTTGGTCAAGCTGCCTTAGTGTCAGGCAAGCGCTCGGAATGTGGGCATATTTTGCGGGTTTCTTCGGGACTACGATTGAAAAAACGGTGTCCTTTATTTTGGCATCGACGTTGCTTGTCGGGGCTGATTGAATTGAACGACAGATCAAAGTCTTCGTTAAATTCCCGTGACGAGAGACCTCTATACGGGGAAGGGGTTAGAGCCATGGCTCGACGTTTAATGGCGGTCGCTGTTTTGTTGGCTGTCGCGCTGATGCTGGGGGCGCCGGCGCATGCGCAGCCTGCTCCTTGGCAGGCCGACAAGGGATACGCCAACGGGATTCCGATCGGAACCAAGATCACTCAGGCGAACTGGGCCCAGTACCAACAGTTCATGCCGGAGAGCATGATCCATCTCTTCAAGGGCGACCTCTTCTGGAAAATGCCGGCCGAATATCGAAATCGACGTAGGTCCCACGCGTCACCTCTTCCCACCCAAGCCCTTCAACGAAGACACCGAAAAGTACGGCAGCCAGACCAAACTGATAAAGAATGCGGACGGCGGGTACGTGCCGCAGGGGTATGTAGGCGGGTTCCCGTTTGCCAACCCGATGGCGGGCGACAAGGCCGAGGTGGGCGCCAAGATGTACTACAACAACTACTACCGGCCCGCCCCGGTCGTGGAGGAAGCCCCCAACTGTTCCTATACCTTGGACAAGTACGCGAACTTCACCCGCACCGCCGACTCCAATATCGTTTTCTCACAGCTCACCCATCTGAGTGAGCCCGGGTACCCGCGCGATTTGCCCGGCAATAACGGCTACTTCTTTGCTTCGTACTTCGAGCAGACCGCGCCTGAGCAGGGCAAGTACTTCGCCTCCGTTGACATGACCTGGAACGACCCGTCCGTGGTCGACGAGCTTTACGAGTACATCCCGAGCCTCAGGCGCTCGCTGCGGGTCTCCCAGGCCGCGCGTTGCGCGCCGATTTTCGGCACTGACTTCACCTACGAGGACGCTCAGGAAGGCGCCCCGCGGATGGGTAACTTGTTCGACAACAGACTTATCGGAGAGACGAAGGAACTGGCTCTAATGCACGGGGCGCCTGAGAGCTTCGATACCTGCGGTACGCCCACCTCGCTCGACCCGCGGTACTACTATTTCGGGATGAAGGGCGTGGTGCCCTTCCCGAATCCGGGCTCGGGGCAATGGGAAGTCCGCGATACCTATCTGGTGGAGATGACGCGTCTTCCCTCGCAGGCCCGCGGATATTGCTACGGCAAGCGCGTCCTGCACCTTGACAAGGAAAACTACTTCCCTGATGACACGGAGGTGTGGGACCGGGCCGGAAATCTGTACAAGTGGATTGTGGTATTCGCCTACCCGGCGATTATCCCTGGTCTCGGCCTGGAGGGTCAGGAGGTTACGATAACCGGTCCGAACACCGGCTATGTCGTGAACTTTCCAGGATCAGCACACGACCGTGTTTATCGGTCTGCACGTATGCGTAGACCACGAGTGCGACGCCCAGGGGTTCTCGAACATCGGTCGCTATGCGCAGCCTGACGGCCTGATGAAGATCATGCAGTAGACGGGCCGGCAGACCTGTGCGACTCGGTGAAAGGCACGCGTAGCGAGGGACGCTTCATGGGCTTGGTATTGCCTGAAAAGGCACATGATCTGTTGCTATTGCATTCGGACCGGAGCAAAGAACGGGCCCCGCGAGCGCGCCGGCGCGGTCTGTCGGCGCTGATGCTGGTCGCAGCCGCGACGGCCGCGATGTTTGTGCTGCCAATCACGGTGCCGGCGCAGCCTACCGAAAGCGGCCGCACGAGCCTGGTCAAGCCTTGGGATTCGTTCTTCAGTGTGGCGTGTCTGCCCTCGGACAAATGCTATATCGTCGGCACCGAAGGCGCGCTCCTGACCTCGACCGACGGTGGCCAGAACTGGGAGCGGCGCGCGATCGCGGAGCGTGGCGATCTCTCCTGGTTCGATCTCTACAGCATCCGGTTCGCGAACGACGGGAAGACCGGATGGGTCGGCGGTGAAAGCGGGCAAATCCTCAAAACCACCGACGGCGGCGAGACCTGGACCAATCAGACCAGCGGCACCACCGAGAACATCTTTCGTATCGCCGTCGTCGATCCGCAGACCGCTTATGCTTCCGGCACCAACGGCTTGCTGATGGGCACCACCGACGGCGGTGCGCACTGGCAGGTGCAAAAGCTCAAGAGCGGACTGATATTCCTGGACATCGCGTTCGCCGACGCGCAGAACGGATGGACGGTGGGCGAGTTCGAGACGATCATGCATACCGCCGACGGTGGCAAGACCTGGACTCCGCAGATGGGCGGCAAGCGGGCCAACTTCAAACTGCCGGCGCTGTTTGCGGTTCGCTTCAGCGACGCGCAACACGGATGGGTGGCGGGGCAGGGTGGCACGCTTTTGCGCACCGACAATGGCGGCGCAACCTGGCAGTCCGTCACCCAGCCTTCAACCTCCCCGATGTACAGCGTCGTTTACGCCGGAGGGACATCAAGCTCCGCGCCCTCGGAGCTGTGGGGCTCCGGCGAAGGCGGCGCGCTAATGCGCGTCGGGCTTGTCGGCGCCACCGCACCCACCGTGCAGACGCCGACGGTGTTCGATCTGGCCGACATCGCATTTAACGGAAAAAACGGAGTCGCAGTCGGGCTGGGGGGCACAATCGTGCACACCGCCGACGGCGGCGCGCACTGGGAAGTGGTGACAGGAAAGTGATGGGCCGGTTCATACTCCGCTACCGCGCGATAATCGGGATCGCCTTGCTCCTGATTACCGGCATCTTTGGCTACTACGCGAGCAGGCTGACGATCGGAACCAGCTTCATCGACTTTTTTCCCAAGGGCCACCCCTACGTCAAGCTCTATCATAACTACGAACGCTACGGCGGCGCGCAGCGCCTGACCCTGATGGTGCAGGTCAAGCACGGAGACATCTACAACTACAAGACGCTAAGAAAAATCCAGGACATGACCTACGACGTCGACCTGTTGCCCGGCGTCAACCATCAATCGATCCGCTCGCTAGGATCCTTCCGCGTCAGATATGCGGTCGCGCTGCCCGGCAACCTCGTCTACAAGGCCTACATGTACCCCAACGTGCCGACCGCGGAGTCGGGGATACAGGAGATCAAGCGCCAGATTTTCATTCATCGCCTGGAGATGCGCAGCCTGGTGAGCGACGACGGACGCAGCGCCGCGATCATGGCCTCGTTCTACGAAGGCCGGCTCAACTATCACGACGTCTTCTATAAAATCCAGGCGCTCATCGACAAGTACCAGGATGCCAACACGGTCATCTATGCCGCCGGCGAACCGGTGATCCGCGGCTATGGGTATTACTACCTGCCCATACTCGTGACCATTTTCTTTATCTCCGACGGCATCATGATTGTGATCCTGTACATCTTCTTCAAAGGCCGCAGCACCTGGTGGGCGCCGCTCATCACCGGCCTGTTGTCGACCGTCTGGGGCCTCGGATTCATCGGGATGCAGGGGTACGAGTTCGACCCGGTGATGCTGGTCATACGATTTATATTGACCGCCCGCGATATGAGCCACGGCATCCAGTGGCAAGGCCGCTACTACGACGAGCTTGAGACGCACGGCCACAACAAGATGGCCGCGTGCGAAGTAACGACCACGCTGATGCTGCCGCCGGGCATGCTGTCAATTCTGGCCGACATCGCGGGCATCGTCTTCATCTCTTTCGGCGGTATCCCGTCGCTCCAGCACGTGGCCTCCTCGGGCGCGGTGTGGCTGGGCGGGAGTCTCACGATGGTCTTCATCTTTCAGCCCATCATGATGAGCTATCTGCCGACACCCAAGCCGCTGCCGGCGGCCAAGCAGAAGCGGGGATGGCTCGCGCCGATCGAGGACAGGTTGGTCGAATTCCCGATCACACCGGGATATGCGCGCGAGGGCGCTCTGATAGCGGTCGGCGTGCTGATCGTGGTGGGTTTCGTCGCCGGTATCCGGGCCAAGATCGGCTATACCGAGCCCGGCACGCCCCTTTACCGGCACAACGCCAAGGTCAACCAGGATATCAACGCGGTCCGGCAGGTCTTCCCGCTGGACGAGGGCTGGATAATCATACGGGCCCGCGCGGCGACCGCTATCAGCGCAGCCTACACGCCTGACATGTTGTCGCCTGAGGTGATACGGCTGCAGCGCGATCTTGCACGCTTCATGCTCCAGGATCCTTCGGTCTCCAGCATTATTTCGGTCGCGCCAGACATAATCGAGCCCTACAACCAGATGTTCCACTACGGCAATCCGAAGTACCTGGCGGTGCCGCGTACTGCGGACGACGTGATGGGTCTGTACTTCCTGTTCATGCAGGGGACGGCGCCGGGCGAGGCCGATCAGTGGATCGACTTGAACAACAACGACGGCATCTTGCGCGTGCTGCTCTCGGACCATACCTATTCGACGCTCAATAATATCCAGGCGCATCTGGCCGAGTTCGTGCAGCGGCGCGCCAAATGGGATCCCGCGTACAAGAAGGTCGAGATCGTGTACCTGGGCGGCATCGCGGGCCTCTACGCCGCGGCCAACGACGTGCTCTACCAACTCGACTTCATCAATATCACCTTCGTGCTGGGCGTGGTCTTCCTGTTCTGCGCGGTGGTCTACCGCTCGCTGGTGGCGGGCATACTGTTCGTGGTGTCGTGTATCGCGGCGAACTTTGCCGCGTTCATCTACATGCGTCTGGCGGATATCGGCATCACGATCGACACGATACCGGTCATCTCGCTGGGCATCGGCCTCGGCGTTGACTACGGCATCTACGCGGTATCGCGCATCTGCGACGAGTGCGCCGAGGGCAGGCGGCTGGAGGACGCGATTACCACCGCGTTGCGCGGCACCGGAGCCGCCGTGCTCGCGACTTTTTCGGTAATCGTCGGCGGGCTGGCGCCGTGGGTATTTTCCCCGGTGCTGTTCCATAACGAGATGAGCGTATTGCTGATCATCCTGATGTCGACCAATGTGATCGTGGGGCTTTTGATATTGCCGGCGTATATAGCGTGGGCGCGCCCGCGCTTCATTTTCGGTGGTGTTGCGGAAGAAGAGTTACGCAAGGAAACGATGGCCGCGGTTTCAAGCTGAATCGGGGATGCCGCTGCTGCATCCGCACGCCGCAAAAACGCGGCGACGTGGCAGGCAGCGCGGCACGCGGCCACGAGCCTCGGGAGGGGGTAGGTATGAAACCCATTCTAATGAAGCGTTCCGGACTGCTGTTGGCGGCGGCGATGATGGCCGCGCTGGCCTGGCTCGTTGCCACAGGAGGTTCCGCGCTGGCGCAGCCCGCCGGCGGCGGCACTCAGACGGAGGAGACGCCGCTTTGGAAGAGCGCCTTGATGGGCAGCAGCGCGCCGCTCATCGACGTGAGCGAAAACCCGGGCTGGATGCAGGGCCTGTCGGTCTCGGGCTTCATCAACAACATCACCGGGATGTGGGCTCGACTCCAGCGGCATCCGCTATCAGAAGAGCAAGAACTCGCTGGCGTCCGAGCGCAACTGGCTCCAGTTGGACATCAATTACATCCTCAACGGCGACAACCGGTTCTTCGTCCGCGGCTGGGTGGTCTACGAGCCGGCGTACCGGTTCGAATACAAAGGCAACGCCTCTGGTCCCGGCATGACCGACATGTCGGACTATTACAACCAGTACAACGTCAGGGACGCGTACTGGAAGAGCGTGAATGGCCCGCTCACCCTTTTCCTGGGCCGCCAGATCGTGACCTGGGGCGAATCGCTGGCCTTCCGCGTAGGCGACGTGATCAATCCGCAGGATTTCACCTGGAACTTCGGGTTTTCCAACCTGGAGCAGTCACGGCTGCCGTTGTGGATGGTGCATCCGATCATGAACCTCCCGACTTGGGGGCCATTAACCGCCAACTTTATCGAAGGGATTTGGACACCGGTCTGGCAGCCGATGTACAACCCTTCCGTCGACACTCCGAACCAGTCCTCCGATCCGCACAGCAACTGGTATGACGGGCAGCACGACGTTGCCGGTTCGGTCTCGCTGCTGGCGCCATTCACCTCGTTCGCGTCGGCGCGCTTTCAGACGCAGCCGGCTCCGATCCTGGCCGGAGGGCCTGGCATACCTAACAACATGGCGGCCTTTCCGCAGTTGTGCGGAGGCCTTGTTGGCCGGCACTGCGTGGTTTCCGGGTTTAATAACTTTGCGTCGCCGTTCTTCGGCTACCGTCTGCCCGGCGACAACCTCGGCAGCTCGACCGAGGGTTTTCGAATTCATACCCTGGTTGAGAACGCGGAAATCACTCTAATCTACTGGCACGGTCACCAGTTCAACGAAGCCGGCACGCCTGGCGCACCGTTCTATATAAACGGCAATATCGGCGGACCCCAATCCCTCCAGGCCAGCTTCCCGCAGTTCAACGACATCGGCGCGACACTAAACCGGCCGATTTACCTGCCCGGTGAGCTTCTCTCGAGCGTACCGATCGTGCTCAGGACCGAGGCGATTTTTCAGGACCGCACCCCCTTCAATACAACCGACATCGCGGTGCGTAACGGGGTTGTCGACAAGAGCACGGTCAATTCGCTGGTCGCACTCGATCTGGACGGGCTTTACGCTCCATGGCTGACCAGCACCGGCACGCTGAGCGCCAACCTGGAATGGAACCAGTACACGATCTCCGGCTATGGCAAGAACCTGGTCTACACCTTCTACGCCGAGCGCTGGCGCCATAACGAGGAACAGCTCCTGTTCGACGTAAACACCAGTTGGTGGTGGGGTGCGATCCTGCCGACCTACGCCATGATCTGGAATCCCTCGGGCAACACCACGCTGCTGTTCCCGACGTTGGTCGTGACGCCGCCGTGGACCAACAAGTACTTTGCTACCCTCGGATACGTCGGTATTCTCGGCAACGATCGGCTCAACTCGTTTGCCGGCGGCGTCTTCAAGGGCAAGAGCCTTATGTATATGGGGTTCCAGTACAACTTCCAGCCCATCAAGGGACGCAGCTAGGCCGGGGCGGGAACGATACGTGGACTTGCAAGGGAGTAAGTAAGATGGCGAAACGGGCCGTGTTCATCATCGCAATCCTGCTTGGCCTGTCGGCCTGGTCCGGCGCACTCGCTCAGATGCCGCCCGAGGAGGGCGTCAAGGTGCGCGAGCTGCCGCTCGCCGGACCACACTGGGTATTCGTGATGAACCCGTTCAGCGGCACGCTGCAGGTTACCAGCGTGTTCGCCATCGACGGCGATTCGCTCAAGGTGCTGGGCCAGTTGACCGGCGGAATAGTCAGTGCATTCGCGATAGCGCCGGACCATAAGCAGATCTACATGGCCGACACCTACTACTCGCGAGGCTCGCGCGGCGATCGCACCGACGTGCTGACGATTTACGACGCGCGTCACCTGGCCCCGGTCGGAGAAGTGATTCTGCCGACCAAGCGCCAGCTCTCGATCCCGGACAGCGCCGAGATGGCGGTGACGCCCGACGGCCGTTTCGTGCTGGTCACCAACGTGACTCCGGCGACTTCAGTCACCGTGGTCGATATCCAGAACCGCAGCGTCGCGGGCGAAATCGAAACTTCGGGATGCGCCGAGGCCCTGATCGCCGGACAGCGCCGCTTTGTTTCGGTCTGCAGCGACGGCACCATGATGAGCACCGAATTCGACGACAGCGGCAAGGTGACGGCGCAAAAGCGCACCGCCAAGCCGTTCTTTGACATCGAGAAAGACCCCGTCTTCGGCGTGCCGGCGCGGGTTGGCGACGACGCCTACTTCGTCAGCTATCATGGGATGGTCTACCCGATGGGCTTCGGTTCGAATCCGGCGGCAGCCGGGCCAGTCCTGGTCGTTGCTGAGCGACAACGAGAAGAAGGCGGGATGGTTGCCCGGCGGCTATCAGCCATTGTGGGCTAACGCCGCCAAGGGTTTGATGTTCGTCCTGATGCATCGGGGCGGCGGCGACTGGACCCACAAGAATCCGGGCACTGAGGTGTGGGTGTACGATGTCAAAGGACAAAAGCGGGTCGACCGGATCGTGCTGCCGCAGCAGGGCAATTCCATCCTGGTGAGCCAGGACGACGCGCCGACGCTTTTTGTGGTGAGTTCGATGCCTGCGATGATGCAGGCGTTCTCGGCGCTGGATGGCAAATATCTCGGCGCGATCTCCGATCTGTCGGGCGTGCCTTGGGAGATATTCGGGCTCTGATGGCCGGGCTTCCGATATTCGGTCTGTAAGGTACCTTCACGGAGAACGATGCCCCAAATCGACCCAGTACTCGGATGGATGGCCGCTGCCGCTGCCGCGGCAATTTTCGCCGCGTCGGGCGCGCTCAAATTCTACGACCTGGAGGCGTTTCGCGGCGCGGTGACCAATTACCGCCTGATTCCCGAGTGGCTTGC
Source organism: uncultured delta proteobacterium (assembly GCA_963773975.1). Taxonomy (GTDB): domain Bacteria; phylum Desulfobacterota; class Binatia; order Binatales; family Binataceae; genus JAKAVN01. The sequence goes on along the minus strand of CAVZDJ010000009.1, from coordinate 23,836 downwards.
GACGCCCTTTGCCTGGATCGCGCCGGTGATTGAGTCCGCCGCGGCGCTGGGTCTGCTGCTTACTCCGATTCGCGCCGCCGCGGCGCTGGTGCTGATCGTGCTGCTCAGCGTTTTCACCGGCGCGATCGCGATCAACCTCACGCGCGGCCGTACCGATATCGATTGCGGATGTTTCGGCCCGGCGCTGCGCCAGCGGCTCAGCTGGTGGCTGCTCCTGCGCAACGGCGCGTTGTTCGCGCTGCTCGCGCTTGCGCTTGCGCCGATGGGCGCGCGGCCGATGGATTTTCTCGACTTCGCGACCGCCGCGATGGCGGCGGCCACGGTGGTGGTGCTCTATACCGCGGCCAATTATTTAATCGCGAACGCCCCCGGGCTTCGCGCGCTGGGTGCGCTAAATGCTTGAAGCCTTGGTGATTTCGCAGATTCTGCTGTGGGCGCTGGTGCTTTCGATGGCGCTGATGATGCTCGCGCTGTTGCGCCAGGTCGGTGTCCTGCACGAGCGGATCGCGCCGATGGGCGCGCTTACGCTCGACCGCGGACCCAAGGAGGGCGAGGCCGCCCCGCTGTTCGAGGTCAAAGACCTGCGCCGCGGCACGCCACTCAAGATTGGCGGCGCGCGCGGCCGCAGCATGTTGCTGTTCTTCCTCTCGCCGACCTGCCCGGTGTGCAAAAAGCTCCTGCCGATCGTCAAATCGATCCAGCAGGCCGAAAACTCATGGCTCGACGTCGTCCTGGCCAGCGACGGCGAGCCGGCCGAACACGAGCGCTTCATCCGCATGCAGCACCTGGAGGCCTTCCCCTACGTGCTGTCGGCGGACGTCGGGATGACCTACCGGATCGGCAAGCTGCCCTATGGCGTGATGATCGACGACTCGGGCGTGATCCGGGCCAAGGGACTGCTCAACACGCGCGAGCATCTGGAGAGCCTGATCGAAGCCAAGCAGATGGGCGTCCCGTCGATTCAGCAGTTCCTCCAATCCCGCCAGGGCGAGGGCCACGAACCGCACGAACATGCGCACGACGACGGTCACGATCACGCGCACGATCATGCACACGACCATGTAGATGACCACGCGCACAACCACGAAGCCCCATCGCTTGCCGCCGTATCGGGCAAGCGCGGACGCGAATAGGCAAGGAGAGACGAACCATGGACTCCCTGGTAGAACAGCTTACCCGCACCGTCGCACAGCGTACTTCGCGCCGCGGCTTCCTCGCCCGCATGGGCAAACTGATGCTAGGAGGGATGGTCCTGCCGCTGTTGCCGATCGATCGCGTGATGGGGAGCGCCCAGGCGCAGATGACGATGGGGCCGAGCGGCACCGGGCGCACCGACGATCCCTCGACCTGCGACTACTGGCGCTACTGCGGCTTCGACGGCAACCTGTGCGGCTGCTGCGGCGGCAGCCATACCGAGTGTCCCGCCGGCACCATCATGTCGCCAACCTCGTGGGTGGGCACCTGCCGGGATCCCAATGACGGCAAGGAATACATAATTGGCTATCGCGATTGCTGCGGCAAGGATGTATGCGGCCGCTGTTTCTGCGAAAATAACAAGGGCGACATGCCCATCTACAGGACTCAACTGGATAACGGGGTCATCTGGTGCTTCGGCACCAAACCCTCGTCCTACGTGGTCAACTGCACGACCGCCGTTCGCCTTGGTCTGAAAACCTGAGCCTCTGACATGGCTCGTCTGACCTGGCTGGTTGCGGCCGTGTGCGCCGTCGCGGTCGCCCTCGGCGTGCGCACCGCGCGAGCGGACGGTAAAGGGAACTTTATCTCGAACTGCGCCGTGTGCCATCAACCCGACGGCAAGGGCGCGCCCGGGGTCTATCCGCCGCTGGCCGGCACGGTGGGCCGTTACGTCGCGCTCAAGGATGGGCGCGCCTACCTGATCGACGTGCTGTCGTTCGGGATGGGCGGCAAGATCGAATCCGGTGGCGACAGTTTCGAGGGCGACATGCCGCCGTGGCCTCAATTGAACGACCAGGATCTCGCCCAAACGCTTACCTACGTGCTCACCGGGCTCAATTCCAAGCTGCTGCCCGCGGATTTCAAACCCATCTCTGCCGACGAGGTCAAGGCCGAGCGCGCGAGAAAGCTTACCTCCTCGGCCGTCCACTCCGAACGCGACGCACTGACTAGTGAAATGGCGGGCAAGGGCGGCAATACGGTTGCGAGCTCCTCCGCCGCGGCTGCCAGTCCCGCAGCTGTCGCCAGCTCCGCAGCCCTCGCCGCCGTCGAGCGCGCGGCGCCGGCCGATGGACACAACATCTTCGTCTCGAACTGTGCCGTGTGCCATCAGCCCGACGGCAAGGGCGCACCTGGGGTTTATCCGCCGCTGGCTGGCACGGTCGGCCGCTACGTCGCGCTCAAAGACGGCCGCAGCTACCTGATCGACGTGCTGTCGTTCGGGATGGGCGGCAAGATCGTATCCGGCGGCGACGGCTTCGAGGGCGACATGCCGCCATGGCCGCAGTTGAGCGACCAGGACGTCGCTCACGTCCTCACTTACGTGCTCATCGGGCTCAACCCCAAGCTGCTGCCCGCGGATTTCAAGCCGATCTCGGCCGAGGAGGTCAAGGCGGAACGCGCCAGGCAGCTTAACGCGGCCGCTATCCATACCGAACGCGACGCGGTAATTAAAGAGCTGGGCGACAAGGCTGCGAAGTAGGGAAGCGCCGCTCGCGATGAAACCGCGCGCCATCGTTGTGCTGATTGCCGCGCTCTCAATTGCAAGCGCCGCGCTGGCCGGCGGTTCGCCGGCCGAACTCTACACACTTAATTGCTGGGGCTGTCACAAGCCGCGCGCCGAGGGCATTCCCGGCACCGTCCCGCGCCTGGCGAATTCGATGGGGGATTTCCTGCACGTGCCGGGCGGACGCGAATATCTCGTCGAGGTGCCGGGCGTCGCGGCCTCCGCGCTGAGCGATGCCGAAATAGCGCAGGTGCTCAACTGGCTGCTGTTCACCTTCAACAAAACCGAGACGCCGCCGGACTTCAAACCGTACACGGCCGCCGAGATCGCAAAGTATCGGCCGCATCAGTTGATCAAGATTACCGAAACCCGTGACGATCTGGTCAAGCGGTTGAAGACCAAAGGCATAGTCGTCCCCGACGACCAGCTTGCGGGTGAGGCGCTGGCAGCCCCGCTCGCTCAACACTGAAGGCATCCTTTGTGCGGTTCAATAAACACAAGAGAACGGCAAGGGAGCTTTTGTTGTCATCCTGAACGAAGGCTGCCGCAGTGAAGGATCGACGCGGAGCGACTTCATCCTGAGAGTTTGTGAATTTATTCGGAAAGTGCTGCAACGCACGCCGCCTCTCCTTCTTCGGTCATCCTGAGCGAAGGCTGCCGAAGTCGAAGCGACCGTATTTTAGGACCTGACGCTTTAGCGGGTGCGAGCTATACTCGATGGCGGGCGTGCGCCGCCGAGCGGACGGCGCGCGGCCCAATCCCTATGGACGAACGCAAATTCGCCGCCGCGCTCGAGCGCGCGTCCGCGTGGGTCGTGCGTTACTTCGAGCGCACGCGCGACTTCCCCGTGCTGTCGCAGGTGCGCCCGGGCGAGGTCGCGGCCGCGATGGCGTCCGCGATGCCCGCGGAGGGCGAGGAGTTCGACGCCCTGCTCGACGACTTCGAGCGTATCGTCGTCCCCGGCATCACGCACTGGAACCATCCGCGCTTCTTCGCCTACTTCTCCATCACCGGCTCGGAGCCGGCCGTGCTGGCCGAGTTGCTTGCCGCGGCGCTCAACGTAAACGGGATGCTGTGGCGGACCTCGCCGGCGGCCACCGAGGTAGAAGAGGTCGCGCTCAGGTGGCTGCGCGACGCGCTGGGCCTGCCGGCGAGCTTCTTCGGCGTGGTGTACGATACCGCCAGCGTCTCGGGTCTGCACGCGCTCGCGGCCGCGCGCGAGTCGCTCGGCCTGGACGTGCGCAATCTCGGCATCGCCGGCCGCGATCTTCCTCGGCTGCGCCTCTACTGCACCGATCAGACTCACTCGCACATCGAAAAGGACGCGATCCTGCTCGGAGTGGGCCGCGAAAATGTGATCAAGGTCGCGACCGACGGCGCATTCAGGATGGACCCGGCGGCGCTCGACCGCGCGCTCGCCGAGGATCGCGCATGCGGCTTCTTGCCGATGGCCGTGGCGGCCACGGTCGGCACCACCTCGACCACTTCGGTCGATCCAGTCGCCGCGATTGCCACGGTCTGCCGCGCGCATCACGTATGGCTGCACGTCGACGCCGCCTACGCCGGACCCGCGGCGATCGTGCCGGAACTGCGCTGGCTGCTCGATGGCGCCGAGGCGGCTGATTCGCTGGTGGTTAATCCGCACAAGTGGATGTTCGTGCCGGTCGATCTTTCGGTCCTCTACACTCCGCACGAGCCGCTGCTGCGTCGCGCGTTCAGTCTGATCCCGGCTTATCTGGAGACGCCCGAAAGCGAAGTGCGCAACTACATGGACTACGGGGTGCAACTGGGCCGGCGTTTTCGCGGCCTGAAGCTGTGGTTCGTGCTGCGCGCATACGGCCGGCGCAGAATGGTCGAGATCATTCGCAACCAGGTCGCCTGGGCCCAGGAGCTGGCGCGATGGATCGGCGAGGCCGGCGATTTCGAAACCCTGGCGCCGCATCCGCTCTCCGTGGTGTGCTTTCGCCATCTGCCCGGGCGGCTTGCGCAAAACGCCGCCGCCCTTGACCAGCACAATCAGCGCGTGGTCGACGAGATCAACCGCGGCGGCTTCGCCTTTCTCTCAACTACGCGGCTTAACGAGCGCGTCGCGATCCGTTTTGCGATCGGCAACGCGCGCACCACACCCGCCGACGTGCGCGAGACCTGGGACCTGTTGCTGAGCACTGCCCGCCGCCTTGCCGGCGCCTGATCGGCGCGTGACTTCGCGCGGTACGCGGACCCGGTTATCGACTGGCAAGCGTGTCTTAACCGGACTGGCGCAAAGTTCGCTAGTGCGATGTCCGACGATAGTGGGGGGGTGGATTTTTGACGATAGTTGGGGAATTGTTCGCGCCGTCGCGGCTAAAATTAACCGATTTGATGCCTGGAATACATAGAAAATAGCGATAAGCGGCCGTCATCATGGATAAAACGAGCGCAAGTGCCACTCTCATTCGCCTGTCCTATGTTCGTCGAACATTATCAATAAGCCGCTAATATCGGCATATTCGGCACATTCCAAGGTCGATGGGATCGAGCGACTGAGCCGCTTACCAACCTCTACCATAGTTGGATAAATGTAGCTAAGCTCCACCTCGTGCTGATCGAAGTGAGATTGCGGTGGCAAAGGTATGGATGCGAAATCGCCTCAGCCGCTACCTTCCGCTCCGAAGAGCACGCTGTCTGAGCAGTTTTGAGAAAGCCTAGTTCGCTACGGCGTCCTCGACTGGCTCCTCGTCATAGCCCACCAGGCGCAAAAGTCGACTCTCATGGATGCTCTTGTATTTGCCACGATCGGGCGTACGCGGAACTGGAGGACTTCGGCTAGGTTCCGCGCGGTGCGGGTACGGGCACCGGCCAACCGACCGGGCGAATGCGGAACTTTCACGGCCCGGCGCCGTACCGTGGCCTCGGCTTCTCGAGGATCGTTTTATGGCAGGGGCTATCAATCCGTTGAACGAAGACCGCAGCCGCTTGGCCTGGCGCGTGCGCCAGGCGGGTGTGCCGAGTGAGATCATCGACGAGCTCATCAACGAGAACATCGTCGCGCGCTATGCGCGGCGCTTCCGCCTGTTTCTCCAGGGAGCGCCGGCCGACGTGATGATGATCATCATCAACGGCGTGGTCAAAGTGCATTGTTCGCAACCCGATGGCCGAAGATTTCTGGTCGAGCTGGCCGGCCCCGGCGACATAATCGGCTACGTCGATCGAATGGACGCCAAGGGTCGGCATTGCCAGGCTTTCGAGGCGCAGGCCTTGACCAACTGCGCGGTTGCCCTGATCAGCCGCCAGCGTATCCTCAAGCTCCTTGGCGGTTCCGATCACGCCGCCCTGGTCGGCCTGTTTGAGCGCCTCAACACCTTTTGGGGCTCGGTCGTGCATCGCTATGCCTCGCTGATGACGCTCTCGTATCGCGAGCGGCTGGAGGCGATGCTCGCCGAAGTGGGCGCGCGCTTCGGCGTCAAGGAAGCACGCGGCACGCTTCTGACGCTCGAGCTGGGGCACGACGATTGGGCCGAGATGATCGGCAGCTCACGGCCGATGGTGAGCAGGCTCATCGCGGAGATGGTGCAAAACCGGGTGCTCGCGCGCGAAGGCAAGCACTACATCCTGCTGCCTGACGGCGCCCCCGAGAAGCCTGCTCTGCCGATGCCGCGGATCGACGCAGGCTCGATGAGCCCCGTCCCCGCGCGCAAAAACGGCGCGATCGCGCGTTCGGATCGATTTTCCTCCTGACCGCGCAAGCGGGCGGCAGCGGTAGCCATCCAAACTCGCGCGGATTAAAATCGTGACCGGAAAAGCGCCCCGGAGTCATCCTTGTGGGACGAGCTTCCGGGACGATTTTTTCCGGGACGATTCTATCCGCGAGGGCAAGCAGCATCATGGATCAGGCGGGGGTGATGTCGTCACAGGGCCGGGCCCGCCCGGGGCGGATTCAGGTTTGGCTACAGGCCAGCCGCGCATTCACCCTCGGGATGCCCTTCATGAGTGTGACCGTGGGCTCGTTCCTGGCGTTCTATGCCGGCGCGAGCCTCTCGCTCCCGAAGTACCTGGCGGCCGCGGCGGCCGCGATGCTTCTGCAGGCCGCCGCCAACCTCATCAATGACTACTACGACTTCGTCAAAGGCACCGACGTCGACAATTGGGAAGCGCCTGACGCTTTTGGACCCGGCCTGGTGATTCAGCAGGGCCTGCTCACGGCCGAGCAGATCCGGGTCGCCGGACTGGCGACTTTCGCGGCGGGGTCGGCGCTCGGCTTGACGCTGGTCTATGCCTGCGGATGGCCGGTCCTGATGCTCGGTCTGGTCGGCGCGTTCGGTTCGTATTTCTATACCGCCGAGCCGCTCAGCCTGGCCTACCATGGGCTCGGCGATTTCATGGTTTTCGCCTTGATGGGGCCTGGTTACGTGCTGGGCGGTTACTATGTGCAGGCGCTGGGCTTTTCGTGGGCGTCGGCGCTGGTGGGAATTTCGATGGGGCTGCTGTGCTCGAGCCTGTTGCAGGTCAACAACCTGCGCGACATCGAAAACGACCGCAGGCACGGCAAGTGGACGATGGCCGCGATAATCGGCCGCAAGGCCGCCCTGGTCGAACTCGTCACCTGCGACACGCTGGCCTACGTGATCGTGCTCGCGAGCGTGTTCCTGCGGCTGATACCGTGGCCCTCAACCCTGGTGCTCGCGACGCTGCCGCGGGCGATCGATCAGGTAACTCTGGTGTCCGGCGACTCGGACGCCGCGGCGCATAACCGCGCGATGGCCCGCTCGGGAGAGTTGCAATTCGAATTCGGGCTCGCGCTGGTGGCCGCTTTCGCGTTGAGCCGCCTGATTGGCTGGTAAGCGAGCTCTTCCAGGATCGATTCGGCGCGAACCGCTGGCGATGCTGCCTTGTCGATGTTCATGATTCCCCGTGCGGTAGCCGCGCCTGGGACTGGCGGGGTTAGCCGGTCCCGATTGCGTGCGAGCATCGCGACCGCATACCCACCATGCGCGAAGTGGCGCGCGATCGCCGCTCCGGTTCCCGGACCTGCCCGGTCACGATTACGACGGGTTTAGTGTTGGACGCGAAATTCCCTTTCTTCGGTCTCAAGCGAGGCCTGATTCTTGTGAATTATTCCGCCGACGAATCGGCGAGGCGACTGTTAAGGACGCGATCGCTTGTGAGGCGCGCGATAGCCTCGCCGCTGTAACCTAACTCGCCCAGGATCGCCGCGTTGTCCGCGCCAAGCAGCGGCGCCAACCCGCGCACGCCGGCGGGAGTGCGGTCGAAACGCGCCGCCGGCCGCGGCATCCGGACTTTTCCGAAGACCTTGCTCTGAAATTCTTCCAGGATGCGATTTTCTCGAACCTGCTGTTCCTGGAGAAGTTCGAAGCGGCTCAGTACCGGGGCGGACGGGACGTCGTTGCTGAGCAGACGCTTAAGGATTTCGCTCGCGGTCCACTTCTCCAGTTCGGCGGACACGATCTCCCGCCGTTCCACCGCGTGCACGGAGCGGTCGTGCGCGCTCTTGAAGCGGGGATCGTCGATGAGATCCTGCCGATCGAGCGCGCGGCACATGCCGGCCCATTCGTCGTCGGATAGTGCAGCCGCGGTCAGGTATCTGTCCTGCGCCGCAAATACCATGTCCGGTCCGAGGTCGCCCTCGGAGGGATCGATCTCATCACCGACGAAGGTCAGGCTGGCCATCGCTTCGGGCCACAGGTAGGAAATCATCGCGTCCAGCATCGCGATCCGCACGTGCTGCCCCTGGCCGGATCGTTGGCGCGCGAAAAGCGCCGCAGTCATCGCCTGCGCCGCGGTCAGCGCGGTGGTGTTGTCGGCGATAATGGCGCGCACCATCCGCGGGCGTCCCGTGTCGCGGTCGCGCTGGATTTCCGCCAGCCCCGACAATGCCTGAATCACCGGGTCGTAGGCGCGCTGGCCTGCATACGGACCCCGGTCGCCAAACCCGTTTATCGATACATAGACGAGGTCGCGCCGAATAACGCGCACGGCGTCTTCGCCGAGACCGACTCGTTCGGCGGCTCCGGGGCGGAAGTTGTGAACCAGAACGTCCGCGGTAGCGACTAGTTTATTGACGATCGCGAGGCCTTCGGCCGCTTTGAGATCGACCGCGAGCGAGCGCTTGTTCCGGTTGCAGCACAAAAAAAACGCGGACATGCCGTTGCGGCCGCGGCTTAAGTGGCGCACGAGGTCGCCCCGTGGCGGTTCGATCTTGATGACCTCGGCGCCCTGGTCAGCAAGCATCATGGTCGCGACCGGACCCGCGACCATCGAGGTAAAATCCAGCACGCGAACGCCTTCTAACGGTCCTGGCATTTCTTTGACCTTTGGCGGCAGGCTCCGCTACCGTGCGAAGTTCCGTTCGAGCGCCGTCCGATAGGCTGGACGTTGTGCAACTCGTTGGCGGTAGTTCAAAAACGGGACGGGCAGGGCGAATTGGCTCGACATCGCCCAATCGAGACAGGTCATCAAGAGGATGTCCGCGGCGCTGAAACGCGCGCCAAACAAAAACGGGCCGCCGCTCGCGACTCGTGAAGCCATCGCTTCGAGGTTGTGCAGAAAATACTTCTTCGCCGCCTCGACTGCGCCCGGCGCCTCGCCATAGACGTGCCGCAGTCCTTCGTGACGCCGCACAATATACAGCGAGCCCGCGTCGAGCTCGGAGACAATGAAATAACACCATTCGTTCAGGGTGGCCCGGCCCATCGCGTCGTTCGGCACGTAGAGCTTTTCGGAATCGGCGAAGGTCTCGCCGAGATACTGAATAATCGCCGCGCTCTCGGTCAAGACGAATCGCCCGTGGCGAAGGACTGGAATCTTGTGCCGGGGGTTGAGCCGCCTGAATTCCTCGGTCTGAGTCTCGCCGCTGCGCGCCCGGATCGGATGAAATTCGTACTCGAGTCCGAGTTCCAGCAACATCCAGTGAGCGCGCATCGTGCGCCCGGTGCCGGTTCCCCACAAGGTCAAATCATGCGTCATGACGCAGCCCCCCAATGGGCGCGGGCTAAAACTTCTCTTTGAAGGGTCGGACATCGAGTTCGTGGGTCCAGGCGCTCGGGTCCTGGTGCGCGAGGTACCAGAATGCGTCGGCGATCGCCGACGGTTTGAGGAAATCCACGTCTTTACCGTCGGGGCGGAATTTTCTCAGCAGTGGCATGTCGATACCGCCGTCCACGTTGACATATCCAACGTGGACGCCTTGCGGATGAAAGTCGCGGGCCATCACCTGGGCGAGACCGCGCAGGGCGAACTTCGCCGGAGCGAACGCTGCGGAGTTTGGCCACGGACGGATACCCGCCGTCGCGCCGGTGAACAGAATCGAACCGTTGCCGCGCGCGAGCATCGCCGGCGCGACCCGCCGCGCCCACAGAAAAGCGCCAAAGGTATGGAGCCGCCAGGTCTGCTCGAAAACCTCGGGGGTTGTTTCCAGCAACCGGCCCATCGGCCGGCGGCCGCCGTTGTAGATCAGAACATCGATGGGCCCAAGCTCGCGCGCGATCCGTTCATCCGCGGCCGCGATCTCCGCCTCGACGGTGGCATCGCCCTGGATGGGAAGTGCCATACCGCCCGCGGATTTGATCTCGCTGGCGACGGTTTCGATCACGCTCGCACTTCTGGCCAGCAGCGCGACTTTGTAACCGGCGGCGAAGCGCCGGACCAGGGCGGCGCCCAGGCCTTCGCCCACTCCGACCACTACGCAGACTTTATTCAAAAGCGGCTCCAATTGATGACGCTCGTCATGTTTGCTATTAATGGCGCTCGTAATCAAATATGTCAAGCACGATTGCAAAACCGAGGTTACACCGGATGCGAGTCACGAAAGAAAAAGCCGCGCACAACCGCGAAGAAATCCTGATTTCGGCCGCGCGTCTTTTTCGCGAAGCGGGTATCGGTCCGACCGGCGTCGATTCGATCGCGCAAGCTGCCGGCCTTACTCACGGCGGCCTTTACAGTCAGTTCGGATCCAAGCAGGAGATCGTGGCCGAGGCGGTTCGTTTCGCGCTGGCGAAGTCGAAGCGCGCCTGGCAGCGGACGGCGCAAGACCGGCCGGGAAGCAAGGCGCTCGCCGAGATCGTCACTTACTACCTGTCGCGAGCGCACCGTGACAGCATTGGCCGGGGATGTCTTATTGCGGCCTTAAGTTGCGATATCGCCAGGGAGTCGGCCGCAGTTCGTCAGGCCTTTACCAGCGGGTTGAGAGACGCGCTTAAGATTTTGGCCGGCCTGATGCCGAACGATACTCGCGCGCGCCGCGACGAGCAGGCGATCGCGGCCTTCGCCTGCATGGTTGGGGCGGTGATTCTCGCACGGGCGGTCAACGACGAGGCGCTTTCGCGACGAATACTCAAGAGCGCGTCGCGACGGGTGGAGAGGGATGCCGTCGAGGGTCGGCCGATCCGCCGCCGTTTGAAGGCCAACGCTCGCAGGAACTTTGTATGACGAGGGTCACGAATCGATAGCGGCGGAAGTACCTGTATACTCGCTCGGCCAGTGACGATTTGACGCCAGGGAGGAAGGTCTTTGGAACAGAGGAACGCTACGGCGGCGGTGATCGGCGCCGGCGATTATATCGGCGCCGCGATCGCGAAAAAATTCGCCGCGGAGGGCTTCGTGGTTTTTGTCGGCCGCCGCAACGGTGAAAAGCTTGCGCCACTGGTCGGGGACATCGAGGATTCCGGCGGGCGAATCGTCGCGCGCGCGCTCGACGCACGCAAGGAAGATGAGATCACCGCCTTCCTGCAGGATGCGGACAGGCGAGCGCCGCTGGAGGTGTGCATTTTCAACATCGGAGCCAACGTTAATTTTCCGCTGCTGGAGACGACGGAGCGGGTTTTCCGCAAGGTATGGGAGATGGCCTGCTATGCGGGATTCCTGGCCGCCCGGGAAGCCGCGCGCCTGATGCTGCCGCGCGGGCGGGGATGCATCTTCTTCACCGGCGCCACCGCAAGCCTGAGAGGCGGCGTCGGATATGCGGCGTTTGCCAGCGCGAAATTCGGTCTCCGCGCGGTCGCTCAAAGCGTTGCGCGGGAACTCGGACCGCGGAACATCCACGTCGCCCATCTCATCATCGATGCGGGAGTGGACACCGCATGGGTACGCGATCGGATCAGGGAGAGAGCAGGAGAGGAGGGGCTGAGGAACCTGGAGCCGGGGCAGCTCATGAGTCCCGCCGCGGTCGCGGAGGCGTACTGGCAGCTTTATCGGCAGCCTCGCGATGCGTGGACCTTCGAGCAGGAGATCCGTCCATTTGCGGAGAAGTGGTGAGCGCGATCGGCGCCAGCTCAGATCCAACTGCCGAGCGCGATACCCGCGATTGCGGCAACGCCGCCCGTCACGACGCTTCCAATCAGATAGACTGCCGCGAGCAGCATTTCACCATCCTGGAGCAGTCGAATTGACTCATACTCAAAGGTCGAAAACGTCGTATAGCCACCGACGACCCCAACCGCAAAGAAGAGCCGCCAATAGGGACTCAACGAGACGCGTTGCTGGGCGTACGCGAGAAAAAGACCGACGATAAAGCTTCCGGTAACGTTGATCACGAACGTTCCGTACGGAAACGCCGCGCCGAACCGGGCCGCAAACCATCCACCCACCAAGTAACGAGCCGCCGACCCGATAGCCCCGCCAAGCGCGACGAACAATACTTGCAGCACTCTCTGAATCCTTCCCTGTTCCTGGTTAAGCCAGCGCCGCCCGCATATGAAAAACTGGCGCCCCCGGCGGGATTCGACACCACGGCCCCTGGATCAGGAACCCCGCGATGACGCGGGGCAATGCGGCCCAATCAGAAACAATCGAGCACTTTCAAGCACTTTTCCACGACCGATCACCGGTCGTCAAACCTCCGCTGTAAACAGCAGAGGTGAATGCTCGATCTGGCCCGAGCGGTCAAACTTCGTCTGACGCCACAATCGTGGCTTCCGCTGACCCGCTATCGGCGATGTACTTTGAGATCTCCTTGGCGGTCTTTGCCAGGTCGCTGTCGGACTCCCAGCTTCGCGTGTCCATAGGCACTCGGCCGAATAGGCGCTTATCTTAAACAGCCTAACCTCTACGACACCAAGCCGTCGACTCAGTCCTGTTCGAGGAACGCACGGAGTACGTCGCTGGTGGTCATCACGCCCACCAACTGCCCATCTTCGAGCACCGGCAGCGCATCGATCTTACGCTCGAAGAGGAGGCGCGCAGCCTCGTGCAGAGGCGTCGTGGGCCCGACGGTCACGGGGCTTTCCGTCATAGCGAATTTGACCTCGACCTGGCTGAGACGTTCCATGTGGCCGCGAACGTCGCGATTTGTGATGATGCCAACCAAACGCCCGTCGTCAACCACCGGGGCGCAACGAAAATTGCCCTCCTGCATCCGCGACATTATGGATGAAAGCTTTTCATCCGGAGTTGCCGTGACGGGACTTGAACTCATCCATCTAGCGACCAGATTCTTGTCGGGTTCTCCGCGGCGGACGCAGAGCACGGGACAGGGGGCCTCACGAAGAACCATTTCCGCAATGCTGCCCAGCATGACTCGGGAAAATCCTCGGCGCCCGTGGGTGGCCATTACAATCACGTCAACCGCCGAGCGCTTGGCGGTCCTGATGATCGCGCTTGCAGGCTCGCCGAGATGCGTAAGTAACTCATATTTGATCCCATGAAGCCGCTTGGCCGCGATCTGGCGAAGCTTTTCCTTCGCCAACTCCTCCTGGCCCTTGTAGATGTCGACATACACTGGCATACCCGTCGGCGCGACCACCATCGGGACGACGTGAAATAGCAAAACCGTTCCATCGTCCTGATGCGCCATCTGTGCCGCCACCTCCAGTGACGCCAAAGAGTTATCGTCGAAGTCTATTGGGCTCAGGATTCGTCTGAATGGGAATGACATGAGAGTGTCCTCTAATGTAAAATTGTGGCCACCTAGTCTTTAGCCAGTGCCGTGCCAGTCAGAAAACGAACTAAAGAACCCGGGACCGAAGGCGGGGCGCAGGAAGCTGTATCCGATCGAGTCAATTTAACGGAGCAGCCTGATGCGAATGATCTGCCTCGACGTCAGCACGCGGTCGAACGCACGACCGGGGCATTGGCCGAAGACGCGCCGCGAGATCGGCTCGCCGGAACGAAAGACCCTGTCCTGTCGCGCCTGCGGACTCTTCGCGGCGGCGATGCCGGTCGCGGAACAAGTGCGGAAATGGACCGTGCAAAGCTACTGGCGCGCGTAATCACCCTCGCGGGGCGGGAGTTGTCGGCGCGCGTGGCGCGGACCAGTCTGGATCGACTCCAGATAAGCGACCAGTTCGGCGATCCGCGCCCGGACCGCGTTCGCGTCCTGCGTCTCGGCATAGAAGCGTGCGCCCCATACCGGCATGTCGCGCGGGCCATGAGCCCTGACCTCGGCGCGGCCGTCGATGAAGCGGGCGACTTGATCCTCGGGCAGCGGATTTCCGAAACGCTCCGAGAGCCGGCGCAGATTGGCCGGCGGCGTGGTCAACGCTCGCGCCACGGGGCCGTCACCCTCGCCTGAGAGTCCGTGACACGACGCGCAAAGTTCGAGATACATTTGCCGACCTAGAGCGACGTCGTCAGCGCGCCCGCTCGCCACGGCGCTGGCCAGCAACAAAAGTGCAAGAAATAGAGTAATCCAGTTTTGTCTCGACAACATGAGCCTATCCTTGGTTCGCGGCCGCGTTGTTCAACCTTCCTTTTCCAGTCGCAAAATTAAACAGCCTTCATCGCCGACGTATATCCTTGCCGCCTTTCACGCAGCATCGCATCTAGCCAGGTTCTGGTTGACCACTGAGCAGAACCAGGAACATCCGAAGCCTCGGTCAACCCCTTTGTGCCGCGGCATTACGCGATTTACCCTTGCTATCCAGCCCGCGCGTCTGCTCAGCGGCCTGATGATCGGCAAGGACGGTGCCGCCTATTTTTCCTGGATGCTCTCGATATAACTGACCATATTTGAGATCCGCGCTTTGACCTTCGCTTCGCTTTCAGGGGTAAACTCCTTTCCCTCCTGCTGAAGGGTTGTCCCCCAAAACGGCATGTCGATGCGTGAATGCGCGGGAATGCCGGCCCGCCCATCGATTGACTGGTACACGCGCTCTGCCGGGAACACACCGCCATTGCTCCTGGTCATCTGAGTGAGGTCCGGCGGTTTGATTCCGGGAATGACATACAGAGCCTCTCCGTGTCCCCTCCCATCTTTGCCATGACAAGAAGCACAGTTTGCGTCGAAATCCTGCCTGCCTGTGGTGTCTGCCCAGACGTTCGTCACGCCGACCGCAAATACTAGCAGCGCAAAAATCCAGGCGCGAACTCTTCGCCGGGAGAATCCAATCAACTTGGACTGCATTTCCATACCTTTCATAAGCGGTCCTTCAAAAACTGTGCCTCGTATGACTTCATCTTGCACAGGTTCTCTTTCCGCATTCGCGCAGTTGTCTAAAAAGCATTCGACGCTATAAATTGCGGATGCTTCGTCATAAACCGTGGCGGCCGGCTTTTTCGATAGGATAATGGCACAAGGTTCCGGGGCGTAAATCGCACGAAGCCCCGTGCGGCCGCCGTGGGCGGAACGGTCTCGCGCATCGTTCCGCAGATTGAGGGGCCAGCCACCGATCCGCGTGCCGATACTCAATACATCGTTACAGAATATGGCGTAGCCGACATGCGAGGAAAATCCAGCCCAGAAAGGGCGGAGGCGCTCATCGCGATCACCCATCCCAGATTCAGGGATGAGCTTAGCCAAAGAGCCAGAGACCTGGCTGGGCTACCTATGAAGACGGAGGTCCTCGCAAGTTGGGCACGTCGGCATGGTCCCGCTCTCACTTTTCACGTTCGAGCCGTTGCATTTGAGCAGTGCATAAGCTGAACCTCCTTTTGGATATCTCGTCTGTCGCCATTCGCACCATCGGATGACCCGCACATGGAGAGATGTCGCAATCGGCTACATGGCTGGGCGAGGTGATCAAGCTTCTCGCGACGTTCTGGATGGCACTCTGCTTGCTACTCTGAACTGACGAGAGCCCCACATGATAGAGACCACATGAAAGTTTGGCCGATAAACAAAGAATCCGGAGAGAAGCTAAAGCGATGTCATTGCTAGAGAGATGGAATCCGTCCCGAGACTTGGAGCGGTTTCGTCACGAGGTCGACGACCTGCTCGAAAAGTTCGGCCTCGAGCGCGGAGCATTCCTGAAGGATTGGGAATCGTTTGCGACTCTTCGGCCAGCGATCGAATCCTATGTCGACGGCGATAAGTTCACAATCCGGGTGGAACTGCCGGGCATCGACCCGAAGAAGGTCGATATCAAGGTCACCGGCGGAGTGCTGACTGTGAGGGGCTCGCGCGAGCAAAAGAGCGAAACCGAGAAGAATGATTTCTATCGCCGCGAGATTCGCTACGGATCCTTCGAGCGGTCGATGTCGTTGCCGGAGGGAATAAAGGCCGGCGACCTTAAGGCCACCTATCGCGACGGCATCCTCGAGCTAACCGCCACGATTCCCAAAGAGGTCGCGCCTAAGAAGGTCAAGATCGAGATCGAAGGCCACGAGGCCAAGCACGAAGGCAAGAAGGACGAGGGTTCAAAAAAGGCTGCCTGAGGCCGGAGGAGGACGGCGCCGCCCGCTCGTCGAGCGGCGCGGTTTGTCCGCAACTGGACCGCAGTCCCGGGATAAGCCCGAACATGTTATGCGAAGCGCAAACTTGACACCTGGCAATCTCACCAGAAAATCCCGCGGGCTGATTCGGAGCCTCAATCGAAGCTCCGTCCGGGACGACAAGAGCCCCCAGGTGGTGCACAAGACGGCTCAACCGAAGGAGCCCACCGTTTGCGCGCGATGCGGCGCGGTGTTTCTGCACAAGACCTGGCGCCACAACCACAAAATGACCGATGAACTGCTGGAACGGCGGCAATGGGGGTTCTGCCCGGCTTGCGATGAGGTGAGTCAACAAGAAGGCCAGGGCCGGTTGATCATCCGCGGAACCGGATTGGCCGCCAACCGCGCTCTTATTCGCACGCGCATCGAGAACGTCGCGCGACGAGCGATGGCGACCCAACCCGAGCGGCGGATAGTTTCGATCGACACAATCGTATCCAAAGACGAGAAAGCGCTCGAGGTGTTGACGACTTCGCAGAAGCTTACGCATCGCATCGCGCACGAACTGAAGAAGCTCTTCGGGGGACGGACCTCCTACAACTGGAGCGACGATGGGACGCTCTTCGCCGTCTGGGAGCTCGCGAAGCGCAAGCCGAAAGCCAGGTAAGCGAGGTTCGCAAATATTGCGAGCCCCCGCTTCGAGGCAGGTCCTCGCGTGCATCACCTGTTCAACGGCATCTGGTCGTCGATCCACTGTTCGGCATCGGCGGCGCGCGGAAAATCAACCGGCTGGACGCGCTCCTTCCACAGGATTTCCCACCTGCCGGTGTCGGGATTATTTCTGATCGTATAGCCCTGGTATTCGTAGCCCTGGTATTCGCTCACGTCTCTCTGCCCTCCGGAACATTGGCATCGCCGCCAAGCTGCGCCTTCATCTGGACGATACGCGCGACTCCCGTGCGCGTGATAGATCCCACCATCTTGCCGCCATCGACGACGACTAGACGGCCGCTGTTCGCTTCGTTCATCTTGTGCATCGCATCGAGCGTGCTCGCTCCAGGTGCGATTTCGAGGCCCGGCCCAAGGGGAGCATTATGTCCCGCACGTTCTTATGCGCTCGCTCCTGCGGCTGGCACTGACGAACGTACGACAGCGACAGCACGCCCATTACGCGTCCATCCGAAGGGGAAAGCCGCCGTAACCGAATCGCAGAAAGCGTTGTTCGATGGCTTCCCCGACAGACATCTCGGGAGACAGCGTCACCAGCTCGCGAATCATGATGTCGGCCACGCGGACGTGCTCGAGAGCCTGCTCGATAACCATGCCCTGTCGGCGCGGCCGACCCCCGCATAGCCGACGCCCACACAGCTCTCACTTTCCACGGCTGGTCACGGCCTGACGGCGCCCTTCGCGCCACACCCCCACGCCACCTCGAACATGGTGACGCCATGCTCGGCGAGAGTAGAATTCCCGCCTCAATCGAATCGCAGACGATCCAAGGCCTGACGTTCGATCAGCTTGAAGATTTCGCGACAGTGTCAGTATCGCCGCATCTGGATTAGAGATGCGGGCCATCGCACCGGGACTAACCAGAGCGTCAAGAGCACGAGCATGCCGAACGTTAGGTAAACTGCCGTGAACACCCAAGGGGGGGCACTATAGAAGATCAGCCAATCGAGCCAGTAGCCGATGAAATCGCGCGCGTAGCCGGTCTCCGCCCCTTAGCCGAAGCGCGTTCTCCAGCCTCGTGAGCGGGCAGCTGGTTCCGAAAAGTGCCTCTGCGCATACCAGAAGAATCATCCCCAGGTGCGCGGCACGGAAGTAGAAGTTCCGCACCCATCGCCACTGCGCTGCCGAGCCTATGAGGATCGCCGCGAATCCGACTACTACGATCGCGACATAAGCCGCGTGGACGGTCACAACGATATCGGCCGTCACCCGCCAAAGCATCGAATTCTCATGATTAGTCTCGCAGCTCGCATAGGCGAAATCCCACTAGTTTGCGTTGCCGATAGTGAACGTCCGCGTCTCGTCATCGTACGTGAAAAGTTCGGCATACCGCGCCCAACCGATGACGGCGCGCAACGTCTTCTCCGTGTCGCTCGGATTCAGATGGTCTTCCAGTTCGGACTCGAATCTCACCCGAGGTGCGAGGTGACCCTCGCGCTCATTGAGGACATGACGGATATGGGCGGCGAGAGGTACGAAGCGGAGCAGATGCTCGCTGAAGAGCCGCTTACGCTCTTCCGTCCCGCTCTGGGCGAATACGCGCCCGGCTGCGGTCAGCTTGATGGCACCGTCCTTGAGCTCGGCGAATTCCAGGATGTGAAGAGCTTCGGCAATAGAGAAGAGGTCTCTGACATCCAGGGCGAGCGCGCCAGCAATCCTGGCCAGCTCGGCACACCCTCGGTAGGGGGTCGAAGCCAACGCCTCGACGAATCCGGCGAGCCGATTGATCGGGACCGATGGCAGCGGCTGCACCAAACCCCCGTGGATTTGGCTTTGTGCTCCGATCGACTCCGTCGTGCGTGACGTAAGAATCGAATAAAACTCGTCAACAATATTATGAAACTCGGCATCCAATCGGTTGCGCGGATGCGCCAAAGGAACCGGAATCTCAGCCGCGATGCGCCCGGGACCCGAAGAAAGGACGAGGATTCGGTCGCACATCATGACCGCTTCTTCGATGTTGTGCGTTACCAGCAGCACCGACTTGGTGGGAAGTTGACGCTCGATCCAGAGATCGAGGAAGTCCGTACGCAAGGTCTCGGCCGTCAGAACATCGAGAGCGGAAAACGGTTCATCCATGAGAAGCAAAACCGGCTCGATTACGATCGCCCGCGCAAAGCCGACCCGTTGGCGCATTCCGCCCGAGAGCTCGCGAGGATAAGCGGATTGGAACCCATCGAGACCGATCAAATCGATGGCTGACATTGCCCGACGGCGAGCCTCGTCGTGAGCCAACCCGAGCGCGTCGAGGCCGGCCTCGACGTTCTCGAGCACGGTAAGCCAAGGAAAGAGGGCAAAGCTCTGAAATACAACTGCGATACCTTCGGCCGGCTCAGACAACGGCTCTCCGCGATAGAGTACATCCCCGGAAGTCGGCGCAATAAGCCCTCCAGCGATGCGCAGTAGGGTCGACTTTCCTGAACCTGAACGGCCAAGGAGGCCGAGGATCTCGCCTTCTCGCAGCGACAGGTTGATGTCGGCTAGGACTGGCAGCAGTTCGCCCGATGGCTTGGCGAAAGCTTTGCTGACCATGCGCATTTCGATGATGGGGCTGTTCACCTGGCGGGCCATTAGTTCCTTTCAATCGAGCCGCGTTCGCCGTTGGGCAAAGGCGTAGAGCGGCCGCCATAGCAGCCGGTTCATCGTGATGACGAACACTGACATAACCGCAACGCCGAGGGCGATCCGAGGGTAATCGCCCGCTTCGGTCATCTGCGCGATGTACGCGCCGAGCCCTGACCCGCTCAGCTTTGTCGGCCCCCAGCTGACCGCCTCAGAAACGATGCTTGCATTCCAGGCGCCGCCGGAAGCCGTAATCGCCCCCGTCACGTAATAAGGGAAGATTCCGGGCAGTATCACCTGCCGCCACCAGCGCCAACCGCAGATTCGGAAGCTCGCTGCGGCTTCTCTTAAGTCGGTCGGAAACGCACTCGCTCCGGCGATAACGTTGAAAAGGATGTACCACTGGGTTCCGAGAATCATCAGCGGGCTAAGCCAGATCTTGGGAGCGAGGGCAAACTTCACAATTAGGAAGACCGCAACGGGGAAGAGCAGGTTGGCCGGAAAAGCGGCGAGAAACTGCGCGACCGGCTGGACCTTCTCCGCGAGCTTCGGCCGTAGCCCGACACCTACTCCAATCGGAACCCAGATCATTGTCGCCAGGGCGATCAGGATCACGACGCGAAGCAGGGTAAGGACGCCGTTGCTTACGGCTATGGTAACGTCGCCCCAAGACAACTCGGGTTGGGCAAATTGCACGAGCTTCCATCCCACATATGCGAGGCTGGCAAGAAGAAAACCGAACCAAGCGAGATCAGCTGCCCGACCAGGTAGCGCGAAAACCCGCAGCCAACGAGGTTTTCGGGGCAGCGCAAGCCGGGCTCGCACGGTGGCCTGTACGCCTTTGCCGATCGGCTCGCCCAGGAGTCTTAGCAAGCTTGCTCCCCGAAACAGGTCGAGCGCCCAGCTCCTCGGCACGACCTGCGCAGCCGTCTGCTCGAACCGGAATTTGTCCGCCCAGGCTACCAACGGACGGAAGAGCAGCTGATCGTAAATAAGGATCGTGATGGTCATAGCGACGATTGCCCACCCGACCGCCGCGAGGTCACGCTGCTGGATTGCAAGGGCGACGTAAGACCCGATTCCAGGAAGCACGATGTGGATGTTGCCGACGGAGATAGCTTCGGAGGCGACGACAAAGAACCAGCCGCCAGACATCGACATCATCATGTTCCAGATCAGCCCAGGCATGGCGAACGGCACCTCGAGGCGCCAAAAGCGTTGCCAACCCGAGAACCGGAAACTGCGGCTCGCCTCGTCGAGATCGGTCGGAATGGTTATCAGTGACTGATAGAAACTGAACGCCATGTTCCAGGCCTGGGCCGTGAAGATCGCGAAGATCGCGGCCAGCTCCGGTCCCAGCGAAGTGCCGGGAAAAAGCGAGACGAAGAACACGACCGTGAAGGAGAGATAGCCCAGCACTGGCACCGATTGGAGGACGTCCAGCAGCGGTATCAGCACTGTTTCGGCCCGCCGGCTCTTAGCCGCGGGCGTGGCGTAGGTGAACGTGAAGATCAGGGAGGCCACGAGCGCCGCCAGCATGCGCATCGTCGTGCGGAAAGCGTAGACTGGCAGGGCGGCCGGTGAGAGAGAAATCCTTGGCTGTTGCGTGGTGACGAAAGGCGCCACCATCTGGTGGGCGCCGGATCCGAAGAGGATTACAATCGCCAGCACCAGCAGCGTGGCAACGACGTCCCGCCAGGTCGGGATGCGTTGACGCCACGGGCTGCCGATCAGCACCTCGGCGTGCTGCTCCACATCGCCTCATGTTCGGACATTCGTCGACAAATCCTCTGCTTGGTCTCCTAACCAATCGGTTGATCTTTATCCATCTTAAAGGAAAGAATTACTGCGGTCGGGCTTGCCGAAGCGGAGTGCGGATCTACCAGATCGACAAAGCGCCATCATCCCTGAGCTTCGCGAAAGTGCACTAATCCTCGTGCTCGGGGGTGCGCGACGCTGTTGCTTCGGTGTCAGCCAGTGGCACACGTTCTCGCGCGTATTCCTAAACGGTCCGCGGGCGCTTGCACTCACCGGTTTTGCGGATTGGATTGCGCACTCTTAGTATCAGTAGGATCTTGGATTGATGAACCGCGCAGGGCGTCTTCCGGTGTGTTCCACCAGCCTCCGCCGAGAGCAACGAAAAGCGCGGCGGTATCCTGAAGTCGTTGGCCCATCGCCTGGATATAGCCAAGTCTCGTCTGCTGGTACTGATAGTCAGCGATTAGCACCTGCAGATAGTTGACGGTGCCGGCCTGATAGTTTGCCTGTATCAGGTGCAGCGCCTCAGCCGCCGCGTCGAGCGCCTGCGATTGTGCACGGAGAGTTTCGGCGTCATGCTGCAGCGCGTCCAGCGCATCCGCAACCTGGGCAAGGGCTGCCAGGACGGTCTGCCGATAGTTTGCCAAGGCCTGTTGATAGGCATCGATTGCGGCCTTCCGCTGGTACCACAGCGTGGGTCCTTGGATCAGCGGGGTAGCGAGGGCTGCTCCCATGGTCCAGAAGGCAGCGTTAGCGGCGAACAAGGTGGAAAGCGAGGTGCTGTTCCGACCGTAGTTGGCGTTCAGCGCGAAGCTTGGGAACATTGCCGCCGTCGCCACTCCGATTTGGGCACTGGCGCTATGTAGCTGGGCCTCGGCCACCAGGATATCGGGACGTTGACGGACCAGATCGGAAGGCAAGCTGACCGGCAGGTCGTTCGGAAGGGTGAGTTCGGAAAATGTCACCTGCCGCGGCGTCCAGTCCGCGGGCGCCTGCCCCGCCAATGTCGCGAGCAAGTGACGGGTGTGGGCCAGTTGCTGCTGAAGAGGCGGCAGCGTGGCCTGTGTTGTGGCCAGCTGAGTTTGGATGCTGAGTAAGTTCGTATAGGGAACGACACCCGCCCGCGCCTGCGCCGCCGTGACGTTGGTCTGCTCCTCAAAAAACCCAACGATCTGTTGCGTCGCTTCGATCTCAGCGCTGTACGCCGCCTCCGCCACAACTGCGTTGACAACGTTGCCCGACAACGCGAGGTAGGAACCCTGGGTGTTGTAATATTGCACGTCGACCTGCGCGCCCAGTCCCTCTATGGTGCGCCGCTCGCCGCCGAACACGTCGAGCACGTAACTGACCGTCGTCGAGAAGGTATAAAGATTAAAGATGCTAGGCCCGGTGCTCTCGCCGAATCGAGCGGGCGAGAATTGCTGGCGCGTGGGTTGGAAGCTGGCGCCAAGCTGGGGGTAAAAGATGCCATAGCCAGCACGAAGGTTATCCTTGCTTTGCCGCAGGCTTGCCTGCGCAGCTTGCAGCGTCGGATTGTTAGCGATGGATTGCATGACTATCGCGTCCAGCTTCGAGCAGTCAAATAGCCGCCACCAGTCTGCCGCAATCTTCGCCCCGCGCTCGAAACGCTGGGCCCCGCCCTCCGCAGCAATCGTTCCGCCGGGCTCTTCCTCGTAGGTATAGTGATGGCCGATCGGCCCTTCGGGGCGCACAAAGTCCGGCCCCAAGGCACACCCGGCAATCCAACATGAAAGAAGGACGCAGAGCGCCTTCAATACGTAATCGCACCCACGGCAGCAGCCTTCCGCGCGGCTATTTCTCGGCGACGTAGACATCCACTAACTGACCTGGATAGACCGGCAGATTATTTGACCTTGCGAAGCGGAAAATGACCGGCAACACCCGAACGTCGACCCTTTCTAGCCGTTCATCGGACAGTTCGATTTTTGGGGAGACGTAAGGCTGTATTCTCACATATTCAAGTGGTACGCTGATGCTCGTGCCTCGAATGAACATTTGCGCGCGCATTTGAGGTCCTGGGGCCATCCTGTGTATTAGTATTTCGTCGATGTAACAGCGGACGCTGATATATTCTTCGGAAGCTCCCATTACGACGACCGGGTCGAATCCCTGCGTGTACGTGTCATAGGTACCCTGCGTGCCGACGTAGCTGCCAACGGCTGCCTGAATCGCAAGGATTTTGCCGTCGGCGGGCGCCCTGACCGTGTACCAGGCGAGCAGGGATTTGGATGACACGTAAGCCTTTTCATCGGCTTCATAGGTCTTTTCCTGATTTCTAATATCGTAGATCCAGGCGCCGGCCTTGGTGAGTTCGTAATTCTTTTGCACCACCTTGAGGTTGCCCGCGGCAACCTTGACGGCGTTTATTGCGTCGTCGAGCGTGTACTTGCTTACGGATTTGGGATCCAGCTGATAAGACGCCTCCTGCTTCTGGAATTCGTCCTGCGCGTTCTTTAGTGGTGCACGGGCGTAGGTCACCTGGGC
>CAVZDJ010000008.1:0-40599 GCA_963773975.1 uncultured delta proteobacterium | reverse complement strand
ACGGCCCGCCGCGACCGGTGACAATTTCTCCGTGCAGGCACCCGGATAAAATTCTATCCAGTTTAAGCTAGCGCGGGCAACCTGAAATCTCCGGCGCGACGCTACGCTGGTGCGTCCGAGCGGCGCCGCGCCGGAGGTGTCGGCAGGTTCCGACTGCGCGCGCTCGAGCAGCGCGTCGAGCGCCTTCTCGCGCCGCATCGACTGCTTGAGCAGGGCGAGATGCTCCTCGTCGCGATAATGCTCGGCCACCCGATCGCGCTCGCGCCCGGAGCTGCGCGTCACCATATGCGCGACGCGGGCGGCGAGTTCGTCGTCGCTGATCTCGATTTTTTCCTGCTCGGCGATCGCGTCTACGATGAGCGAGCTGAGCGCGCGCTTGTGCGCCCGCGTGCGAATTTCCTCGGCGCTGTCGCGCACCCGCCTCGGCCGCGGCCTCGCGCGACATCCCCGCGCCCACCAGCGCTCCGGTCATCTCGGATTCCATCAGCGCGCGCTCGCGCTCGTCGAGCGATTGCGGCACTTCGACCGGGTTGCGCTCGATCACCGAGGTCGAGCAGCCCCTGGCGCGCCCGCATATCCGCCTCCGCGCGCGCGCGCTGCAGCAACTGTTCATGCACTTTGCCCCGCAACTCCTCCAGCGAGGCGACGTCGCCCAGGTCCTTGGCGAATTCGTCGTCGAGCGCGGGCAAAACCTTGGTGTAGATTTCCTTGACCGAGGCGTGCCACTCCACGGTCTTGCCGGCCAGATCCTTTTCGGCGTAGTCGGCCGCGTAGCTGCGCGTCGCGTGCGCCGACTGGCCGGCTTCGGCCCCGGCCAGCACTTCGTCGAGCCCATGGGCGAGCCGTTCGGAGGAAACCTCCAGGATGCGCTGGCCGATCTTGGCCCCTTCCAGCGGCTTGCCGTCGACGAAGCCCTCGATCTCCGCCAGCACCAGGTCGCCGCGCTCGACTCGGCTGCGGTCCTCGATCTTCTTGAGCGTGGCCGAGCGCTCGCGCAGGTCCTCGAGCGTCTTTTGCACCTCGTCGTCGCCGACTTCGACCTGAGGCCGCGGCACGCGCAGGCCCTGGTAGTCGCGCACCACGATGTCGGGGCGCAGATCGAAGGTCGCGCTGAAGCGCAACGCCTTGGCCAGGTCGCTTTCCTCGGTGACGATCTCCGGCGGCAACAGGGGCTTTAAGTTCTGCTCCTCCAGCGCCTTGTCGGTATATTCCTTGATCAGCTTCTGCACGATCTCGCCGCGGACCCGATCGCCGAACAGGCGCTCGAGCATCGTGCGCGGCGCATGGCCGGGGCGGAAGCCCTTGAGCACCACATTGCGGCGCAGATCGTTGTAGGCGCGGTCGAGTTCGGTCTTGATCTCGGCCGGTTCGAGTTCGATGGTCAGTTTGCGCCGAAGCGCCGAAGGGCTCTCAAGATTGACGTTCATATTTGGTGTTGGGAAGTAAGCTAAACACATGCCGCACCGCACAATCAATCGGGCGCAGAGAGAAAGCTGTGGCAAAGTGAAACCACCTGAGCCCGCGCCTCTGAGCGCCAGCAGTCCGCAGCCGAGATTTATACTTCGGGTGACAATTTACAATCCGATGATTACGATCTCGTTGATTAGGATTTCGTAAAGATCGTAAGGACGAGATGGCCAGACATGATGCGATGGCTAGACATAAAGCTGGAGAATCCCTAGACTCGCTCGGTTGATCCAAGTAACTAACCGACGTAGGTTGCTGGCCCTCAGAAAACAGCCGCCGCGACCGGTCTTTCATTCCGGCGCCGGTGAAGAGCGTCAAATTTCAGGAGATCGAGAGTCAGATGAGCGAAGCTAACATTGTTCTGCCGCACCTGACCGGCAATCAGCTGGTCATACTATGGGCGGTGCTTGCCTCCGCGCTGGTCGCGCTGCTCTACGGGTGGTCGCTGGCGCGAACCGTGCTTGCCGCCAGTCCCGGCGCCAAGTCGATGACCGACGTCGCCGACGCGGTCGAGGAAGGCGCGATGGCCTACATGAGGCGCCAGGTCAAAACCATGATCTGGTTCGTCATCGCGATCGCGCTCGCGCTCTTCTTTATGTATCGCCACGTTTATCCGGACAATCTGACCCTCGCGATCGGAATCGCGGTAGCCTTCCTGATGGGCGTCAGCGCCTCCTACGGCGCCGGCCTGGTCGGGATGAAGCTCGCGGTCAAGGGTAACGTGCGCAGTGCCAACGCCGCGCTCACCAGTTTCAAGGACGCGATGGAGATCGCGTTCAAGGCCGGCGGGGTCTCGGGGATGTTCACGGTCGGCTTTGGCTTGCTCGGCGCGACCATCATCTTCCTGTACTTCCAGGAAAACGCGATGAAGGTGCTGATCGGGTTCGGCTTCGGCGGCTCGCTGGCCGCGCTCTTCATGCGCGTGGGCGGCGGCATCTATACCAAGGCCGCCGACGTCGGCGGCGATCTGGTCGGCAAGATCGAGGCCGGCATCCCCGAGGACGACCCGCGCAATGCCGCCACGATCGCGGACAACGTCGGCGACAACGTCGGCGATTGCGCCGGGATGGCGGCCGACGTGTTCGAGTCGTACGAGGTCACCCTGGTCGCGGCGATTATCCTCGCGGCCTATGCGCTGAGCGAGAAGGATTTCATCGACCTCTACGGCGCGATGGCCGGCGCGTTCGCGATGAAGCTCATCATCTTCGCGCTCATCCTGCGCGCGGTCGGCGTATTCTCCTCCATCCTCGGCATCCTCGCGGTGCGCGTGCCGCCGGGCCAGATGCGCGATCCGATGCGTCCGATCAATATCGGCTACATGACGTCGGCCATCGCCTCAGTGGTCGGCTTTTTCATCGTCAACTGGCTCTATCTTGCCGACCCGAACACCGGCCGGCCCGACTGGCGCTTCGCCTGGTGCGCTACGCTCGGCATCATTCTCGCCGTCGTCACCCTGTGGCTGACCAACTACTTCACCCATCCCGACCGCGGCCCGGTCACCGAAACCGCCTACGCGGCGCGCACCGGCCCGGCGACGCTTATCCTGTCGGGGATGGCCGAGGGGCTGGAGTCATCGGTGTGGGCGCTGGTGGTTATCGTGCTGTGCATCATCGGCGCGATGGTCATTTTCCACGGCTCGCTGGCGCTGCAGTTCTACGGCATCGCGCTGACCGGCCTGGGCCTGCTGACCACCACCGGCTTCATCCTCGCGATGGACACCTACGGACCGATCACCGACAACGCCCACGGCATCTTCGAGATGGGCGGTATCCATCAGGAAGAAGCTTCGCGCACGCTGTCGTGGATGGACGCCATCGGCAACACCACCAAGGCGCTGACCAAGGGGCTGGCGATCGCGACCGCGGTCATCGCGGCGATCGCGTTGTTCCGCTCCTTCATCGACGAGTCCCACATCGGCCTGATTGGAGTTCAGGTCAACATGCCGACTGTGTTCGTCGGCCTGATGATCGGCGGGGCGGTGCCGTTCCTGTTTAGCGCGTTCGCGATCAAGGCGGTCAGTCGTGCCGCCTACCAGGTGGTCTTCGAGGTGCGCCGCCAGTTCCGAGAGCATCCGGGGATCATGGAGTACAAGGAGAAGCCCGACTACGCGCGCTGCGTCGATATCGTCACCGCGAGCGCGCAAAAAGAGTTGCTCGGCCCCGGCATCCTCGCCGTGTTCGCGCCGCTGATGGTCGGTTTCGGACTTGACGCGGGCGCGCTCGGCGGCTTTCTTGCCGGCACCATCGTGACCGGGCAACTGCTGGCGGTCTTCATGGCCAACGCCGGCGCCAATTGGGACAACGCGAAGAAGAAAGTCGAAGACGGCTTCCTCGGCGGCAAAGGCACCGAGGTCCACAAGGCGACCGTCGTCGGCGATACCGTCGGCGATCCCTTCAAGGACACGGCCGGCCCGGCACTCAACCCGATGATCAAAGTTATGAACCTGGTCGGCATCCTTGCCGCCCCGTTTACATCGATCGAGGTTTCCTTTAGCTGGACCAGGGTGCTGGTAACCGCGTTCTCGGTCCTGATGCTTGCGCTGGCGGTGGCGCTCTCCAAGCGCGGATCGATCGCGGAAGAGCAGGGCCAGGCCGGCCAGGCCAAGGCGGCCGCGTAGAGTAGGCCGGTAGCGGTTTTTTTCGAGGTTGCTTCCAGGGTCAGGCGGCCAGATCAAGGCGGCCGCGGAGTTTGTCTCCCTCCCCCAAATTGTCTTGGGGGAGGGCTGGGTGGGGCTCCAGGCGGTTCTGATTGTCCGTGAGAACCGCCGCTTTCTGACGCAACAAAAATCAGAGCGAGAAGGCGCCGATGAAAACAGTAAGCCGGCGCTTCCTCGCGGCGCTTCCTCGCTCGACCACTACCTCATACTCCCCCAAGACACGGGAGAGGAGGTCACCGCGCCCCGCGTCCTGCGCGCGGGCAAGCAGCCTCTCGCGATCACTTAACCTGCCAGCGTCCGGGTTGCGAAGACCACCGTCCGTGCAGGTAGGGAGGATTCGGCATCGATGGAAATCGCGTGGATTGGAACTGGGATCATGGGCGCGCCGATGGCGCGCAACCTGATGCGCGCGGGCCATCGCCTGCGCCTGCATAACCGCACCGCCAAAAGAGCCGTGGCGCTCGCCGCCGAAGGCTCCGAAGTCACCGTCGCCGCCGACCCGGCCGCGGCGGCCGGCGGCGCCGAGGCGGTCTTCATCATGGTGCCCGACACTCCCGACGTCGAAAGCGTCGTCGCGCGAATCGAGCCGGCGCTGCACAAGGGCCAACTGGTGATCGACATGAGCACGGTCGCGCCGGCCGCCGAGCGGGCGATCGCCGAGCGCCTGGCGAAGGCCGGCGTGGAATACCTCGACGCTCCGGTCTCGGGCGGCGAGAGCGGCGCCATCGAGGGCACGCTCACGATCATGGCGGGCGGCGCCGAGGCGGCGTACAGGCGCGCGCTCCCGCTGTTCGAGAAACTCGGCCGGCGCGTCACCCACATGGGGCCGCCGGGCGCGGGCCAGATGACCAAGCTCGCCAACCAGGTAGCGGTCGCGTTGACGCTCGAGGCCGCAGCCGAAGCGCTGGCGCTAGCCGAGAGCGGAGGGTTGGACCGCGCGCGCGTGCTCGAGGCGATCGGCGCGGGCGCGGCCGGCTCGTGGCAACTCGCCAACCTCGGTCCGAAAATAATCGCCAGCGACTGGCGTCCCGGCTTTTTCATCAAGCTCATCCGCAAGGACCTGCGCCTGGTGACTGACGCCGCGCGCGAGGGCGGTCTCGCGCTGCCGGGGCTCGCGCTGATGCAATCGATGTTCAACGCGGCGGCGGCGTTCGGCCACGACCTCGACGGCACGCAGGCGGTCGCGGCCGCGCTCGACAGATTGGCCCGCCTGAAGTAGTACGGGAGCTGAAGGCTGGTGGCGCGCCCTTCGGTGCGCGCCGAGGCTGATTACGCTAATCTTTGGGAGGATTTCCCGATGGCTACCGAACATCTGATCGCCGAGCGCCACGACGGCGTGCTCAGCCTGACGCTCAATCAGCCCGACAAGCTCAACGCGCTCAGCGAAAAGATGATTGCCGGGCTGCTCGAAGAACTCGCGCGCGCGGCGCAGGACATCGAGGTGCGATGCGTCGTGCTGAGCGGCGCGGGGCGCGGCTTCTGCTCGGGCGGCGACGTGAGCCAGATGCGCGAGCGCAACGAGGGCGGCGGCTCCGGCCCCACGTTCGAGCAGCGGATGGCCAGCCTGCGCCGCGCCGAGGAAGTTAGCCTGATGCTTCACGAACTGCCCAAACCGACCATCGCGGCGATCAACGGCGCGGCGGCCGGCGCCGGCCTCAGTATCGCGCTTGCCTGCGATCTCCGGATTGCCGCCGACTCCGCGCGGCTCATCACCGCCTTCGCGCGGGTGGGATTTTCCGGCGACTTCGGCGGCACCTGGCTGATGACCCGGCTGGTCGGACCGGCGCGGGCCAAGGAGTTTTATTTTCTCGCCGATCCAATCGAGGCCAACCAGGCGCTCGCGCTGGGACTGGTCAACCGCGTGGTGCCGGCCGCGTCGCTGATGGCGGAAACCGCGGCGCTGGCCAAGCGAATTGCTTCGGGACCGGCGGTCGCCTACAGCTACATGAAGGCCAACATCAACGCCGCGCTCACGGCCGATCTTCGCACGCTGCTCGATCGCGAAGCAGTTGGTCAGGCCCTCACCGGGCGCACCGAAGATCACAAAGAGGCGGTACAGGCTTTCCTGGAAAAGCGCCAACCCACCTTCAAGGGGCGCTAAGGGGGCTGCGCTCGAGAGGTTGTGGATCATGCCTGTGCTGAAGACAGCCACTGTGATGCTGGTCGCGGCGGCGCTTTGCCTATGCGCTACCGCTCTTGCGCAGAGCGACCTCGAAGACGTGGGCAAAGTGAAGGATTACTACGCGGACTGGCTGTCCTCGATTCCCGGGGTTACCGATGTCGGGGTTGGCGAAGGGTCTGGGGGCGCCCCCGAGATCGAACTTCACGCGGATGTTATCACTGACCAGATGCGGCGGTTGCCCAATCAGTTGAACGGCTTCCCGCTCCGCATCATCAAGAATCCCCGCAACCCTGACGATCCCGTCGAAACCTATAACCCGCAGCCGGCGGACAACTCCCCAACCCATGCGAACCCCGCGTCCGCGCCGAGCGAGACCGCCCCCGCGGCGGCTGCGACACCCGTAGAGCCGCCGCCAAACCTGTAGTCGGATGCGACTGATTCTCTCTACAGCCAGAGCGTCGCGATCACCCCAATATGGTCCGACCGCCATAGCCACGTGCCGTCGCTCTCGCGATGCGGCCGGTCGGCGAACAGTCCCACTTCCGTCGCGTCGGGGGTGTGTCCGGTCGCCGGACGCATCATCAGGTAGTCGATACGCTGGTTGTGCGTAGCGCTTTCGGCGTTCAAATCGATATCGTCACGATCATTCGTATAGCCGGGGCCGCTGCCGAAGGCTTCGTGCAGATCGATAAAGCCCGCGCGCGTGAAAATCGCGATCGTCTCTGACTCTGGAACGTCGTTGAAATCGCCCGCCAGTATCACCGTGGTCGCCGGATCGCTGGCGGCCGCCGCCCAGCCGGCGAGCTCACGCGCCTGCATCGCCCGCACCGCGATTGCGTCGATACACTCCGGGCGGTCCGTCAGATGCGAAACATAGAAATCCAGCGCGGCGCCGCTTTTCAATCGAAACCGCCGCCGGATTGCGACCCGGTCGTCCGGCAGGCGGTAGCGTTGCCCCGCGACCTCGGTTGCCATCTCGACCTGCGCGCGATACTTGAGCGTCTGTGCTGGGCCGTCGGCCAGAAGCCGGCTGAGCAGCGCGACGCCCTCGTCGAAGGAGAACTCACCATCGCCGGCGCCGTCGGCCGCCGCATAGTCGAGCCGGTACAACTCGGCGCCGCAGAGCCGGTTGACGCGGTCGCGGATCGCCGCGCCGATGTCACCCGAGCCGGTTGAGCGCACCACCTCCTGGAGCGCGGCGGCGGCCGGACGGTGCTCGGCGATTGCGCTGGCGATCAGCGCGCCGCGCCGCTGCAGGTGACGGTACATCGGCAGGTCATGGAAGATGTTCAGCGTGAGTATAGTGTACGCCGTGCGGGACATAGTCCTACGCTTCTCCTGGGCGCCGTCGGATGCGTGCCGGGTTCTCCGCGACCCGGAATCGCGGCCACCTTTTCGCTCGGGAGGGGGCGGGCTTGCTTGAAACGCCCGGCTTGGCAATGATTGGAACGATTAGATTCCGCACTAGTTCAGGCCGTAGTTCAGGTTCGACGGATAAGAGGATTAGATGCCCTCGAAGTTGCGTTTTGTGGCCGGGGCGGGCCTCATTGTGCTCGCGATCGGCTACCTCATCACCACGGCCGTCCGTAATACGTCCGAGTACTACCTCACGGTCAACGAAGTCGGCGCCCGCCAGTCCCAACTGAGTGGCCAGATGCTGCGCGTGGCTGGACGAGTGAAGGCCGGCACGATTAGCTGGGATCCGGCGACGCTGACGCTCGGCTTCGCGATGGTCTCGCCGCCCAATCCGGACGGCTCGCCGGTCAAAACCGTCGCCGCCGCGGAGCCAGCCGAGTTTCGCGTGGTCGCGCGCGGCGAGCCCAAACCCGATATGTTCGCGGCCGGACGCGACGTGATCGTCGAGGGGCGGCTCGCCAGCGACGGCACGATCGACGCGCGCCAGGTGCTTACGTCCTGTCCCTCGAAGTACGTTCCCAAGCAGCCGGCGAAGTGAAAATGAAATGCCGCTCATAGGTCAACTCGCTCTCGCGCTCGCGCTGATAGTCGCGGTCTACTCGATCGGCGCCAACCTGCTCGGGATCCGCCGCAACTCGCCCGACCTTCTGCTGAGCGCCCGTCACGCGCTGTGGGCAATGTGCGCGATGGTGACGGTGGCGGTCGCCGCGCTATGGACGGGCCTGCTGACCAGCGATTTCTCGCTTGAGTACGTTGCTTCCTACTCCAGCGTTACACTTCCGATTCAGTACAAGTTCGCGGCGCTATGGGGCGGGCAGCAGGGCTCGCTGCTGTTTTGGACCTGGCTGCTTTCGATTTTCACCTCGATCGCGATCTTCCAGAACCGCCGGCGCAACCCCGAGATCACCCCGTGGGCCCTTATCGTGCTGGCGACGGTCGCGATCTTCTTTCTCGGGATGCTGAATTTCGTCACCCGCCCGTTCGATCTGCTGGCGGCCGTGCCGCCCGATGGCTCCGACCTCAACCCCCTGCTGCAGAACTACTGGATGGCGATCCATCCACCGTCGCTCTACACCGGCTACGTCAGCGCGGCGGTGCCATTCGCGTTCGCCTGCGGCGCGCTGGTCACACGCAAGCTCGACGACGGATGGATTCGCACCACGCGGCGCTGGGCGATCTTCTCGTGGTTCTTTCTCACGCTCGGCAACCTGTTCGGCGCGCGCTGGGCCTACGAGGTTCTGGGCTGGGGCGGCTATTGGGCGTGGGACCCGGTCGAGAATGCGGCCTTCATGCCGTGGCTGGTGATGACGGCCTATCTGCACTCGGTGATGATCCAGGAGCGCAAGGACATGCTCAAGGTCTGGAACCTCGCGCTCATCGGGATGGCTTTCATGCTCACGCTGTTCGGCACGTTTCTCACCCGCAGCGGTGTGATTTCCTCGGTTCATTCGTTCACCCAATCGGGGCTGGGGCCGTATTTCCTCACGTTTCTAATCGCCGTGGTCGTCGGCTACACGGCGCTGCTGATAAGCCGGGTCAAGGATCTGAAAAGCCCGGCCGAGTTCGAATCCTATCTCTCGCGCGAGGCCGCGTTTCTGTTCAACAACCTGATGCTGGTCGGAATTGCATTCGCGGTCTTCTGGGGCACGGTCTTCCCGGTGCTCTCGGAGGCGGTGCGTGGGGTCAAGATAACCGTAGGACCGCCTTTCTTCGACAAGGTCAATGGGCCGCTCGCGCTCGGCCTGGTATTCCTGATGGGCGTGGGGCCGCTGATTGCCTGGCGGCGCACCTCACCGCAGACGCTGATGCGGACCTTCCTCGCGCCGCTCACGATGGGCGTGGGCGCGGGCGTGGCTGTATTCGCGATGGGCCTCAGACAATGGTATGTGCTGACGGCGCTTTCGCTCGCGGCGTTCGCGCTCGGCACCGTCGTCGTCGAGTTCCGCCGCGGGGTGAGCGCGCGGCGCCACCTGGTGCATGAAACGCCGGCGCGCGCGCTGGTCAATCTCGTGGCCAAGAACAACCGCCGTTACGGCGGCTATATCATCCACTTGGGGGTGGTCTTCGCTTTCATCGGGATCGTCGCCTCGTCGTTTTTCAGGACCGAGGTAAAACGCAGCGTGCGCGAGGGACAGAGCTTCAGTATCGGCGCGTATGAGATCACTTATCTCGGACTTAAGGGCGTCGAGACGGCGCATCTGGAGGATTTGCGCGCGCGTCTCGAGGTGCGCAGCGGCGGCCGTGAAATCGCCACGATGGAGCCCGCCAGGCTCTTCTACAAACGCCCGCAACAGCCTGCCACGCGCGTCGCGATTCGCTCCACGCCGCTCGCCGACCTCTACGTCGTGCTGGCGGGTGTCGACGATCAGAGCGGACTTGCCACCTTCGAGGTCTTCCTCACGCCGCTGGTTTTCTGGCTGTGGGCGGGCGGTCTGATGATGGCTATAGGCACGGTAGTCGTGATGTGGCCCAACGTGCGCGAGCGCGCCGCGATGGCCGCGGCGCTTGAGCGCGATGAGGCGCTCGGCGCCGAACCCGTGCCCGGAGGCGATTGAACCGTTGAACGCCGCAAGAAGATTCGCCGCCGACTCGGCGTTGGTCAGGGCGCTAGCGGCACTGGCGCTGACGGCCGTGTTGATAGTGCCGCTCATGGCGCCGATACGCGTCGCACGCGCCGCCGCCGCTACCAGCGGGCAGGAGATCGCCGAGGGGCTGACCTGCCAATGCGGATGCGGCCTGACGGTTGCCAACTGCAATCATCCCAATTGCAGCTTCTCGGTGCCGATGCGCGAGCATATCGACACGATGCTGGCGCATGGGATGGGCCGCGCCGAAATAATCGCCTACTTCCGCAAACAGTATGGCGAGAAGATTCTCTCCGCGCCGACCACGCAGGGCTTCAACCTGCTCGCCTGGACGATGCCCTTCGCGGCGCTGCTGGTGGGCGGCGGGTTGGTCGTGCTGATGATGGGCCGCTGGCGCGGTGTATCGCCCTCGACGCTGCAATCGCCGCAATCGCCGACCGATTCAAGCCCGAGCAATTCCGACAATTCCGGCAAGCCAAACGAGCCCAATTCCGCGCTCCGCGAGCGGTTGGAAAGCGAACTGCGGGAGCGTCTCTAAGCCGTGCTCTATCTGGCCGCGGTGCTGATCGTCGCGAGCGTGGCGCTGTTCGTCGCCGCGCCGCTCGGCGGCGGCCTGCTCGCGACCCGACGCGCCGGTCGCGAGCAGGCCGAGGCCGAACGGCTGGAACATGAACGCGCGCTCGCGATGCAGGGGCTGCGCGAGTTGGAGTTCGATCGCGAGATGGGCAAGCTCTCCGATGCCGACTACGCGGCGCTGCACGAGGGTCTGATGGCGCGCGCGCTTGGCGCGAGCGCCGCGCTCGAGCGCCAGCACGCGACGGCAGCCGCGCCGGCGGAGACGGGCGCGCCCGCCGTCGCGTCCGCTGCCGCCGGCCCATCCGTGGCCGTCTCCGGCGCGGGCGCGGCTTTCGCCGCACCCGCGCCGGAGACGGCCGCGGCACGGCCGCGGTTGGTCAAGTCCGCATCGGCCGCGGCGCCGGCCGCCGGCTCCGCCGCGGCCGCCGCCGCGACGGCGCGCATCCGCTTCTGCCCGCAGTGCGGCGTCGAGGTCGCGGCGGGTAACTTCTGCAGCGAATGCGGCGCGCCGCTTTCCCTATCGGCGCGTGCCGCGGCGCGGGCCGAGCGATGACGGCCGCGCTTATCGAAGCACGCGCGCTTGGCAAGAGCTTCGGTCCGACCCCAGTTCTGCGCGACGTGAACCTAAGCGTCGAGGCGGGCTGCGGCACGGCTGTGATCGGCGCCAACGGCGCCGGAAAATCGACCCTCATCCGCTTGCTCGCGGGGCTTTCGGCGCCGAGTCTCGGCGCCGCGCTGCTGTTCGGTCAGCCGGCCCGCGCGCTCAGGCCTGCGCTCCGCCGCCGCATCGGCCTGCTGAGCCATCAGAGCTTCGTCTATCCCAACCTTACCGCGCGCGAGAACCTGGAGTTCTACGCGACGCTCTACGGCGTCGAGGACGCCCGCGCGGCAGCGCTAACGTGGCTGGAGCGCGTCGCGCTTGGCGCTGTCGCCGAGTCGCGGGCGCGCGGTTTTTCGCGTGGGATGGAGCAGCGGCTCGCGCTCGCGCGGGCGATGATCGCGCGGCCCGACGTGCTGATGCTCGACGAGCCGTTCGCGGCGCTCGACGCCGACGGCGTCGCACTCGCCGCGGCGCTGGTCGGCGAAGCGATGGGTCGTGGATGCGCCGTGCTGGCGAGCGCGCATTCGGCGACCGCGTTGGAGGAGATGGGCTTCGCAGTCCTGGTCTTGAGCCGCGGCAGGCTCGTGCGCGCGGAGCCGCCGGCCGCGCGGCAGAGCGCGGCGCGCTCGCCGCTTGCGCGGCAGGTTTCGTGACTATCATGAGTGCGCGCGCATGAGTGCGCGCGTGAGTTCGCGAGACTCGTGAGATTTGCGAGACTTTTGAGATTTTTATGAACTCCTTCGTTGCGGTACTGCGCAAGGACCTGATGCTCGAAGTGCGCGGCGGACAGAGCACGGTCGCGTTGGGCGCGCTTTCGCTCCTCGTGTTGGTGGTGCTGGTGTTTGCTTTCAATCCGGGCGGCGGCGAGCAGGGCGCCGAGGCCGCGGCCGGCGCGCTGTGGGTGGCGCTGGTTTTTTCGGGGATGCTGGGAGCGACGCGCGCGGCCAGCGCCGAGAACGAAAACGGCTGTATCCGGGCGCTGCTGATGAGCCCGCTCGATCGCGCCGGGCTCTATGCGGCGAAGCTCGCCGCGGCGTTTATCTTCATGGCTGTGGCGGAGGCGGCTTCGATCGTCCTGATGGTGCTGTTCTTCAATCTCGAGTTCGACGCGCGCGTGATGCGTCTGGTGCCCGCGGTACTGCTCGGCGCGCTCGGTTTTGCCGCGCTCGCGACGCTGCTGGCCGGGATTTCCTCGCGCCTGCGCGGCGGCGACCTGGTGCTGCCGCTGCTGGCGGTGCCGATGTTCGTGCCGGCGCTAATCGCCGGGGTCAAGGCGAGCGCCTCGGCGCTCGGCGGCGCGCCGCTCGGCGAGCTTGCGGTGTGGCTCAAAGTGCTGGTCGCGTTCGACGTGATGTTTGTCGCCGCCGGCTACCTGCTGTTCGAATATGTCGCGGGGGAGGAATAAATGAACGGCCGCGCAGTCAGGCTCGGACTCGGCCTCGTCACGCTGGCGCTGATGCTCGTCGCGCTCTATATGGTCTTCGTATACGTGCCGACCGAGGCCGACCAGGGAATCGTGCAGCGCATCTTCTACTTCCACGTGCCCTGCGCGTGGGTCGCCTTCGCCTCTTTCGCGCTGGTTGCGATCGCCGGGATTTTTTATCTGTGGCTCGGGCAGCAGGTATGGGACGACCTGGGCTACGCCGCGGCCGAGAGCGGGATGGTCTTCTGCACGCTGGTGCTGGTGACGGGCTCGATTTGGGCCAAGCCTATTTGGGGCGCATGGTGGACCTGGGATTCGCGCCTGACGACCACGCTAATCCTGTGGCTATTGTACGGCGGATACCTGATGCTGCGCGCGATGGCGGGCGATTCCGAGCAGGGCGCACGTTTCGGCGCAGTGGTGGGAATCGTCGCCGCGATCGACGTGCCGATCGTGATCGTCTCGGTGCGGCTGTGGCGCACGATCCATCCCGCGGTGCTGGTCACTCGCCAGGGCGGCCACGGCCTGGAGGATCCGCGGATGGTCGCGACGCTACTGGTCGCGCTCGCCGCGTTTACCGCGCTCTTCATCTGGATTCTGTGCCTGCGGTTCGTCACGCTGCGGATGCGTACGCGGCTGGGCGCGCTCGCGCGTACGCTGGCGCTGGCCGAGGCCGCGGCGCAGGATTAGGCAGGATTGGAGAAAGTCGCTTGATCAATTGCCGCGTGGGGAAATCGCGGGTGACAAGCGCGAGAGACCGCACGTGAGAAATCGATGGACAACCTGAGCTACCTGTTCGCCGCCTACGCGATAATCTTCGCCGTGATCTTCGGCTACGTGCTATTCATCTGGCGCCGCCAAATCGCGCTGGAGGCCGAGTTGCGTGCGATGGAAGCACGGCTGCGGACGCTCGCTGAAACCGCGGGCGCCGCGAAACCGGTGGAGTCCCGCGCGGGATCCTGAATTACAATCGGCTGCTTGCGATGGCGAACGGTCGTGCGCATCTTTATCGGATAGGCCATATTATGCGGGGCTACTATCGATGAGGTTCTTTCAGGAGGAGTGACCGCCGCTTAGATGGAATTTCGCGACTACTACAAAACTCTGGGCGTCGAACGCGGCGCTTCGGCGGCCGAAATCAAATCGGCCTACCGCAAACTCGCCCGCAAACACCATCCGGACGTCAATCCCAACAACAAGGAGGCCGAGACTCGCTTCAAGCAAGTCAACGAGGCCTACCAGGTCCTCAGCGATCCGGCCAAGCGCAAGAAGTACGACGAGCTTGGAGCCGACTGGGAGCGCGGCACCACTGAAGAGGAGATGATGCGCCGCTATGGCTGGAGCGGGCCGCCGCGCGGCGGCGGCGCCAGTTACGGCCCAAGCGACGGCGGCGGGGGCGGCGCCGGCTTCAGCGACTTTTTCGAAAATTTTTTCGGCGGCCTGGGCGGCGGATTTTCCGGCCGCGGCGCTGGCCGCGCTCCGCGCGGCTTTCCCGGTTACGAATTCACCGAAGAGCCGCCGCGCGGACGCAATGTCGAAGCCGAGGTCGAGGTCCCGCTGCGCGACGCGATGCGCGGCGCCAAGATGCGTATCACGCTTAACGCAGAAGACGGCTGCACCAACTGCGGCGGCGCCGGCGTGGTCGCGCGC
Source organism: uncultured delta proteobacterium (assembly GCA_963773975.1). Lineage (GTDB taxonomy): Bacteria > Desulfobacterota > Binatia > Binatales > Binataceae > JAKAVN01. Next base: position 26,103 of record CAVZDJ010000008.1, on the reverse strand, counting down.
GAAGAGCGCCGCGGCAAAACGCGCGTGGTCCGCGCCGCCGTGCCCTGTCCGGTATGCCACGGCCGCGGCACGATCCCGGCTCAGCGCTCGCTCGAGGTCACGATTCCGCCGGGCGTGATCGACGGCACCCGGATGCGGCTTAAAGCGCAGGGCGGCAAGGGGCCGCGCCCGGAATTCAACGGCGACCTCTTCCTTACCGTGCGCCTGCGATCCGACGGCGTTTTCAGCGTCAGCGGACGCGACCTGCGATGCGAGCTGCCGGTATGGGACTACGAGGCGGCGCTGGGCGCGGAGATAACCGTGCCGACGCTCGACGGCCGGGTCGCGTTGAAAATTCCGTCCGGCAGCCAAACCGGGCGGCTGATGCGTTTGCGCGGGCGCGGGCTCCCCGGGCGCGGCAAGGAGGCGGCGGGCGACCTCCTTTACGAACTCAAGGTGTTGGCTCCGATCGATATGACCGATGAAGAGCGCAAACTGATGCAGGAGTTCGCCGATCGGCGTCAAGCGCGCGCAGTGCCCGATCCGCGTGCCGACCTGATCCGCGAGTAATTCCATGAAGCGGCGTTCCAGTACTGCGCAGCGACGCGGCCCCGGCCGGCGCCGGGCTTCGGCCGCGCCGGCCCTGGTCAGCCGCGACGCGTTCTGCGTGCTGAGCGGGGTGAGCGAGAGCGAGCTTGCGCTGTGGGAGCAGGAGGCGCTGGTTGCTCCCGCCCGCGTGGTCGTGTTCGACGGGCGCCGCGAGGCGCTCTATGCGTCCGAGACGCTGCGCCGCGCGAGATTGATCCGCACGCTCGCCGAGGATCTCGAGGTGAATCTCCCGGGCATCGATATAATCCTCAACCTGCTCGACCAGATGCAGCGCTGAACCCGTTCGCCCGCTGCCCCGCCGCGTCTGACTCCCTCCCCATTTATCGGCACCTCACGATTGCGGTGTCGGCGATGCCGTCGTACTCTTTAGGCTCGCTTACGACCGGCATCCGGTGCCCGGAAATGCGCGATAAAGTCTGATCAAGTCTGATGAAGTTTTCGGCAAAATCAGACCTGGTCGGCAAAATTGCTCGGGCGCTCGAACGCGCGGGTCTCGGCCACAGCCGGCCGCCGGTGAACCGAAGCCAGCCGGCTAAAGACAATCCAGCTAAGGAATCGACCGGCGAGTTGATCGTGCTCGCGCTCTCGGGCGGCCCGGACTCAGTCGCGTTGCTTCATGTGCTTCGCGAGCTTGCGCCGCGATTCGGGTTTCGTCTCGCAGCCGCCCATCTGAATCATCGCCTGCGCGGCGCCGAGTCCGACCGCGACGAGGCCTTCGTCCGCGATCTCTGTTCAACGCTTGGCGTCGAGCTGGTGGTCGAGCAATCAAGTGACCTCGATCCCGCCGCGCCCAATCTCGAGGAGCGGGCGCGCGAGGCCCGCTATGCGTTTCTCGCCGCCGCCGCGGCGCAGCTTGGCGCATCGCATATCGCGACCGCCCATCACGCGGACGACCAGGCCGAAACGGTGATGCTCCGTCTGCTTCGCGGCGCGGGCGCGGCTGGACTAGGCGCGATGGCCGAGACGATGACGCTTACGCCAACCAGCTTGATGCTCCTGCGGCCGATGCTGCGCGTCGGGCGGGACGAAATTTTGCGTTACCTGGACCGGATCGGCACGCGTTTCGTGCGTGACAGCAGCAACGCGCATCAGGGGTTTCTGCGCAATCGCGTGCGGGTCCAGCTGCTGCCGGCGCTGGAGCGCGACTACGCGCCCGGACTGCGCCGACGGCTCGCAGCGCTTGCCACAGAGATGCGCGAGCTCGATGACTTCGTCGCGCGCGCGGCGCGGATCGAGCTTAACTCGCGTCTTCGCGAAGCCGTGCCCGGCGGTCCGTTGGATACTCTGGATCTGGATGGCTTCGCCGGACTGCATCCGGCCCTCGCCGCGGCGCTCCTGCGGGAGTTTCTTGCTGCGCGAATCGGAAGTCTCCGCCGTCTCACGCGCCGCCATGTCGACGATTTGCGCCGGCTATGCGTTCGTCAATCTCCCAGCGCCGCGCTCGACCTCCCCGGCGGGTGGCGCGCCGAGCGAGGCTACGCCACGCTCGCAATCGAGCGCGCTCCCAAGAAGACCGGCGACCGGCGCGCGGCTGCGGCCGGCGACGGGTTTGCCATCCCGCTCAGGCGCGAGGGCGTCACGAAAGTGCCGCAGGCGCGTTTCGTCTTTCGTTCGGACGTGATGCTGGCCGACGCCGCGCCGATGCCGCTTGGCCTTGACGAAGCCTGCTTCGACGCGGACCTCACCGCCGCCGGGCTGGTCGTGCGCAATTTTGCACCGGGAGATCGGGTTTCTCCGCTCGGCATGGAGGGCTCGCGCAAGCTCCATGACATCTTTGTTGACTGCAAACTGGCGCGGCCGCGCCGCCGAACTTTCCCCGTGATTACATTGGAAGGGCAGATCGCATGGCTTCCCGGGATGGTGCGCGGCCGGGTCGCGCTGGTCACTCGGGAGACCGTTCGGGTCTTGCGCTTACAGGCGTTTAAGCCCGCGGTGCGCGCATAGAGAAAAGGCGCCGGCCGTTGGACTGATGATGCGTTGCTTGCAAATGAAGCCGCATGGTACCCTTTAACCAAGAATGAACCAGTTCTCCCGCAGTATCGCGCTCTGGCTCGCACTCGGACTGATGTTCCTGCTGCTGTTCAACATGTTCAGCCGCCAGCAGGTCAAGGAACCCGAGGAAATCTTCTCGGATTTCCTGAATCAGGTCGAAAAGGGCCAGGTTTCCAAGGTCACTATCCAGGGCAGCACCATCCACCTGGTGGTCAACGGAGAGCAGTTCAAGACCTACGCGCCCAACGATCCGGATCTGGTCAAGACACTGCGCGCCAAGGGCGTGAAAATCGCGGCCAAACCCGCCGAAGGCGACCCCTGGTGGATGGTCTTGCTGGTCCAGTGGTTTCCGATGCTGCTGCTGGTTGGGGTGTGGATTTTCTTTATGCGCCAGATGCAGATCGGCGGCGGTAAGGCGATGTCATTCGGCAAGAGCCGCGCGAAACTGCTGACCGAGAATACGCACAAGGTAACCTTTGCCGACGTCGCCGGCATCGACGAAGCCAAGGACGAACTGGAAGAGATAATCCAGTTCCTGAAGGACCCAAAACGCTTTACCCGCCTCGGCGGCCGGATTCCCAAGGGCGTCCTGCTGGTCGGACCTCCGGGCACCGGCAAGACCCTGCTGGCGCGCGCGATTGCGGGTGAGGCCGGCGTCCCGTTCTTCTCGATCTCCGGCTCCGATTTCGTCGAGATGTTCGTGGGTGTGGGCGCATCGCGCGTGCGCGACCTCTTTGTACAGGGCAAAAAGCACGCACCCTGCATAATTTTTATCGATGAAATCGACGCCGTCGGACGCCATCGCGGCGCCGGCCTCGGTGGCGGCCATGATGAGCGCGAACAGACGCTCAACCAGTTGCTGGTTGAGATGGACGGTTTCGAGGCGAACGAAGGCGTGATTCTGGTCGCGGCGACCAATCGCCCCGATGTGCTCGACCCCGCGCTGCTGCGCCCTGGACGCTTTCGACCGCCGCGTCGTGGTACCGCGGCCCGATGTCAAAGGACGTGAGGGTATTCTGCGGGTCCACACCCGCCACGTTCCACTTTCCGAGGATGTCGACATAAGCAAACTCGCCCGCTCGACGTCCGGATTCGCCGGTGCCGATCTCGAAAATCTGGTCAACGAAGCCGCCCTGCTGGCCGCGCGGCGCAACAAAGAAAAGGTCGAGATGACCGACTTCGAGCTCGCCAAGGACAAGGTCCTGATGGGAGCCGAACGGCGCTCGATGGTGATGTCGCTGGACGAGCGGCGCAACATCGCCTACCACGAGTCCGGCCATGCGCTGGTGGCGATGCTGCAGCCGGGCGTCGACCCGGTGCATAAGGTCACGATCATCCCGCGCGGAATGGCGCTGGGTGTGACGCAGCAACTGCCGCTCGACGACCGCTACACGTACTCGCGCGACTACCTGATGACGCAGCTCGCGACGATGTTCGGCGGACGGGTCGCCGAGGAGCTGGTATTCAGCCAGACGACCACCGGCGCGGGCGACGATATCGAGAAGGCGACCGAGCTCGCGCGCAAGATGGTCTGCCAGTGGGGCATGAGCGAGGAACTGGGACCGATGACCTTCGGACGGCGCGAGGAGCAGGTGTTCCTCGGCCGCGACATCGCGCATCATCGCGACTACTCCGAGCACACCGCGATCGAGATCGACCGCGAGGTGCGCCGCATGGTCGACGCGGCCTTCCAGCGGGCGCGCAAGCTCCTGAGCGACAACCTGCCGCTGTCTGCACGCGGTCTCCGATCGCCTGCTCGAAAAGGAAGTGCTCGACGGCAATGAGGTCGCCGAGATGGTGAAGGCCTACCACGAGGGACGTCCTTTCCCGGCCAGCACGCCTGCGCCTACGGGCGGACCCACCAGGCCGGGTCAGGTTCTGGCGCCGGAAAAGCCCAAGCCCGCGGGCGAGGAGGCTCCGGCGATACCGGGACTTCCGCCCAAGCCCGTTCTCGCGTGAGTCGTTACTGCGCCTTTTGACCCCGCTTTTGGCAGGATTCGTATAGGGGGAACGTCGTCTACGGCGTTTGCCCCTGGACTTACCCGTAGACTTGCCTATAGACCTGCCCGGCTCCCCGTCCCGTCGAAGCCGCCGCACGTGTATCCTCAATATAGAACCGTGGCGCGTCGTCTAATGAGAGGCGCGTTTGCCGAACGAGAATTTCTCGCGGAGCATTCAGGCTTGGAAGTCATCGCACATCGCCGCCGGCACTCGCTACGTCTTGGTGATGGACGGGTGGTTAAATTTCCGGCCGTGATGGGCGTGCTCAACGTCACGCCGGATTCATTCTCGGACGGCGGGCGATATCTTCGATCCGCGACCGCGCGGTCGCGCATGCGCTCGAGATGGAAGCCGCCGGCGCTGCGATTATCGATATCGGCGGCGAATCGACCCGTCCGCGCGGAGCACGCGAGGTCCCGGCCGAAATCGAAATCGGGCGCGTCGCGCCGGTGCTGAAACGGCTGGCACGGACGGCTGCGCGTGCCGATCTCGATCGACACGCGCAAGGCGGCCGTCGCGCGCGTCGCGCTCGATGCGGGCGCGGCGATCGTCAACGACGTGAGCGCGCTTGAGGCCGACCCCGCGATGGCGCCGTTGGTGGCCGCGCGCAAATGCGCGGTGGTCCTGATGCACATGCGCGGCGGACCCGCCGATCACATCGAAGTTTGCGCACTATCGCGACGTGGTCGGCGAGGTCGAGTGCTTTCTCGCGGCGCGCGCGCGCTTCGCGCATCGCGTGCGGGCGTGGCCCGCTCGCGTATCATCCTCGACCCCGGCCTCGGTTTCGCCAAGACTGGCGCACCACAACCTCGCCCTGCTCGGCGTCTTGCCGCGGCTCTGCGCGCTAGGCTATCCCAGTATTGGTAGGGGCGTCGCGCAAGGCTTTCGTCCGCGCGATTGCCGGGCGCCGATGCGGCCGCGATCGAGTCCGCGACGACGGCGGTGAGCGCGATCGCGATTGCCGCGGGCGTCGCGATCGTGCGAGTGCATGACGTGGCCTCGGCGGTGGCGGCGGTGAAGATGGCGGCGGCGATCAAATCTTCCAACGGCGGCGGCTAGCCGAACCCGCGATGGAGCAATACTTCGGCCTGGTACCCAGAGTGCGATGGCAGGATGTGCTCGACATCCTGATCGTCGCCTACGTGATCTACCGGATCGCGCTGCTGATCCGCGGCACGCGCACGATGCAGATGGTGGTGGGCCTGCTGGTGGTGGCCGGCGCTTTCGTTGGCTCGCAACTGCTGGGCCTGTTCACGCTCAACTGGCTGCTGAACAATTTTCTCGGCTCGTTGATTTTGATCCTGGTGGTGATCTTCCAATCCGATATTCGCCGCGCGCTGACCCGGGTCGGCACGCCGACTTTCCTGGCCGGCCATGTAACGGTGGCCAGCGTGGCGCAGGAGCTGGTCAACACGGCCGCCTGGCTGTCCGCGCGCCGGATCGGCGCGCTGATCGTGCTCGAGCAGGAAGTTGGCTTGAACGACTTCGTCGAAACCGGCCGCATCCTGGATGCGCGGCTCTCACCCGAGTTGCTCGAGACCATCTTCATGCGCGGCTCGCCGCTGCACGACGGCGCGGTGATCATCAAGGGCGAGACCGTGTTGGCGGGAGCCTGCCTGCTGCCGCTGTCGACCAATCCCAACGTGAATCTCGCGCTCGGTACGCGCCATCGCGCGGCGATCGGGATCACCGAGGACAGCGACGCCGCGGTGATTGTGGTTTCGGAAGAGGACGGGACTATCTCGCTCGCCCGCAATGGGGAATTGCGTCGCGGGCTCACGCCCGAGGACTTGCTCGGTATCCTGGTCACGATGGTGTAAGTGGGGCGGGGGACGATGGAGCGCAAGGCGATCTCGACTCAAATAAGGAACGCGTTGACCCGGCTCGTCCTGGGCGCGAATCTGCCGCGGCAGATAAGCCCTCCGTTGCGGCCGCTGATCGTCCAGCGCGCCCGGCGCAACCTTGGTCTGCGCGCGATCGCCTTAGTGCTCGCGATCGGACTGTGGTTTTTCGTCAACGCCGGGCAGCGCGGGGCGTTGGCCCCGATGCGCGTGCCGATAAGCTATCGGCAACTGCCGGCCGGGCTGGTGATCGTCAATCAGCGCCCCGAGTTCGTGCAAATCGAGGTCCGGGGACCCCGCACGCTGCTCTCGCTGCTCGATCCCGATCGCATGCTGCTGCGCCTGGACCTAAGTGGAGTCACGCTGGGCCAGGCGGTATTCAAAATCGGTCCCGAGATGTTTAACGTTCCGCGCCAGACCGACGTCACCCGGATCTCGCCGAGCCAGATCGTGCTCGACATCGACCGCATCGCCGATCGCCAGGTTCCGATCCATGTGAACGTCCAGGGTCAGCCGGCCGCGGGCTATCGCATCGCGACGGCGAAAGCGAACCCACCCGCCGCGACCGTGCGCGGCCCCAGCCGCTTCGTCTTTCACACCGATAGCGTCCAGACCTCGCCGGTCGAGGTGAATGGCGCCAAGGCCGACGTTGCGCAGCCCGTGAGCCTGACGCCGCCCACCGACCGCGTGACGATCACCGGGCCGCAAGCCGCCGAGGCGATGGTCTCGATCGACGAAATCATCGGCGACCGCGAGTTTCGCGGCCTTCCGGTCGAGGTCCGCGATACCGACTACAAGGTCAAAGTCGAGCCATCAAGGATCGCGGTCATCGTGCGCGGACCGCTCAACCTGCTTACCGGCCTCGACCTGCACGGCTCGGTCTACGTCACTGCGGAAGATGTGGAGCCGGGCCTGCGTGATCTCCCGTTGCAGATTGACCTGCCCGACGGAATACAACTGGTGCGCGCAAACCCGGACAATGTCAGAGTCCGAATCTATCGGCAAAAGCGCGCTGGGAGCGGATGAAACGTAACCATGTCTAACAGGCTCTTTGGCACCGACGGCGTACGCGGCGTCGCCAATGCCGAACCGATCACTTCCGAGACCGCGCTTAAGCTGGGGCGGGCGCTGGCTCACGTACTTAAAGCCCAACCCGCCCGCCATCATCGCATCCTGATCGGCAAGGACACGCGGCTTTCCGGCTACATGATCGAGACCGCGATGGCCTCGGGAATCTGTTCGATGGGCGCCGACGTATGGCTGGTCGGGCCGCTGCCCACGCCCGGAATCGCGTTTCTCGCCCGCAGCATGCGCGCCGACGCCGGCGTCGTCATCTCGGCCTCGCACAATCCCTTCCAGGACAACGGCATCAAGTTCTTCTCCCGCGAGGGGTTCAAGCTCGACGACGAAACCGAGCGCCGCATCGAGGACCTGGTTTTCGACGACGGCGCGCTCGCCCATCTGCGCGCGAGCGCCGGCGAAATCGGCAAGGCCGCCCGTATCGACGACGCGATCGGCCGCTACCTGGTATTTCTCAAAGGCTGCGTGCCGCGTGCGGTGACCTTCGACGGGCTCAAGCTGGTGGTCGATTGCGCCAACGGCGCGGCCTACAAGGTCGCTCCCGACGCGCTGACCGAACTGGGCGCCGACGTCATTGCGCTGGGCGTCGATCCCGACGGCAAAAACATCAATCTCGATTGCGGCGCGCTGCATCCGGAGAAGCTCTGCGAGGCGGTGCTGCGCGAGGGCGCGCAGGCCGGGATTGCGCTCGACGGCGACGGCGACCGCGCGCTGATGGTCGACGAGCGCGGCGAAGTCTTCGACGGCGACGATGTGATGGCGGCGATGGGGCTCAGGATGGCGGCCGCGGGACGGCTCGCCGGCGGCGCGGTGGTCGCGACCGTGATGAGCAATCTCGGACTCGAGCTGGCGCTGCGCTCTAAGGGCGCACGGCTGGTGCGTACCGAGGTCGGCGACCCTGCCGTGGCGCGCGAGATGCGCACGGGCGGCTACAACCTGGGCGGCGAGCAGTCGGGCCACGTCATCTTCATGGATCATTCGACCACCGGCGACGGCATTATCACGGCGCTGATGATGCTCACGTTGATGGTCGAGACCGGCCGCCCGCTGAGCGAGCTGCGCGCGATGCATCGCGTGCCGCAAGTGATGGAGAACGTGCGGGTGGCCGCGCGCGTGCCGCTCACCGAGATGCCTGACGTGCAGCGGCTGATCGCGGCGGCCGAGCAGCGCCTGGGCGCCAACGGCCGCCTGCTGGTGCGCTACTCGGGCACCGAGATGCTCGCGCGCGTGATGATCGAGGGCGAAGACCCGGCCGAGATCGGCGCGCTCGCGCGCGAGATCGGCGAAGCAATCGGCAAGCGCGCCGGCCGCGCGAAAGCCTGAGGATGCCCCGGCTCGGCGTCAATATCGATCACGTCGCCACCCTGCGCGAGGCGCGGCGCGTCGGCTATCCCGATCCGGTCGAGGCGGCACTGGCCGCCGAGCGCGCCGGCGCCGGCGCGATCACTTTCCATCTGCGCGAAGACCGCCGCCATATCCAGGACCACGACCTTCTGCGCCTGCGCCAGGAGGTCCACGTCCGTCTCAACCAGGAACTCGCCCCGATAGACGAGATGGTCGAACTCGCGCTTAAACTCCATCCGCACGAGGTTTGTCTGGTGCCCGAACGGCGCCAGGAGATTACCACCGAGGGCGGCCTCGACGCGGCCGGGCTAAGTGCGCGCCTTGCCCCGATGATCGCCGAGCTCAAGCAGGCGGGCATCGGGGTGTCGCTGTTTATCGACCCCCAGGCGCATCAGATCGAGGCCGCGGCGGCGCTGGGCGCGGAGTTCGTCGAAATTCATACCGGCGCCTACGCGAACCTGGCCGACAAGGATCTCGCGGAGCTCTATCTCACCGGCGTCGATTCGCCGCGCGCGTTCACGGCCGCCAAAGTCAAACCCGGCGAGGCCACGGCGGCGGAGTTGCGTAAAATCCGCGACGCGGTCAAGGCCGCGCGCGCGCTCGGACTCAAACCCAACGCCGGCCACGGACTCAATTACGGCAACGTCGCTCCGATCGCCGCCCTCGCGGGAATCCAGTGGTTGCATATCGGTCATGCGATCGTCGCGCGGGCGATTTCCGTCGGAATGAGCCGCGCGGTCGGCGAGATGCTCGCGCTGGTCGACGCCGGACGCGCCGCAACGCCGCGGGCCCGCGCCGGCGGTGTCCGCGCGGCGCGGCGCTGAAGGATGGCGCGCGCGTGAAACTGTTGAGCGCGGCCGAGAGCCGCGAACTCGATCGCCTGAGCCAGGAAAAATACGGCGTCGCGTCGTACGCGCTGATGACGCGCGCCGGCGAGGCAATCGCCGCGGCCGTGATGCATCGATGGCGTCACGCGGTGCATCACGGCGTGCTGGTCGTCGCGGGCAAGGGCAACAATGGGGGCGATGGGATGGTCGCCGCGCGGGCGCTGATGGGCGAGCAGGTGCCCGTGCGCGCGATCCTGCTCGCGCGCGCGTCGGCGCTCAAGGGCGACGCGGCCCGCGCGCATTCGGAGTTCGTCAGGGCCGGCGGCGTCGTGATCGAGGCCGGCGGCGAGGCCGAATTCGACGGCGCGATGGGCGGACGCGCGGGCGTAATCGTCGACGCGATCTTCGGCACCGGGCTCAACGCCGAAGTCAAAGGGCTCCCGCGCCGCGCGATCGAGGCGATAAATCACGCCGGCGCTCCGGTCCTGGCGGTCGATATCGCCTCGGGCGTCAACTCGGACAGCGGCGCGGTGATGGGCGCGGCGGCGCGCGCCGCGCTGACCGTCACCTTCGGCTTCGCGAAGTTCGGTCACGTTTCCTACCCGGGCGCGGAGTTGTGTGGCGAGCTCGAGATCGCGGAGATTGGCTTCGCGCCCGCCGCGATCGGCGAGGTCGCGCCGCGCGGCAAGTTTTTCGACGCGGCCGAGGCGCGGCCATATCTGCGTTCGCGTCCGCGCAACTCGCACAAGGGCAACTACGGCCACGTGATGGTGATCGCGGGCAGCCGCGGCAAGTCGGGCGCCGCGATCCTGGCCGCGCGCGGCGCGCTCCGCATGGGCGCGGGCCTCGTGACCGCGACCATTCCCGAAGCGATCGGTGCGATCGTGGCCGCCGGTCAGGCCGAGTTGATGACCGAGCCGGTCGCCGATCGCGACGGCCATTTCGACGGGCAGGACGCGCCGCGCGTACTCGCGCGACTGATCGAAGGTAAGGATGCGCTCGCGGTCGGTCCGGGAATCGGCCAGAGCGACGATACGCGCGCGTTGATGGAGTGGCTTATCGCCGAAGGCGCGGCGCCGCGTCGCTTGATGCTGATCGACGCCGACGGCCTCAACGTGGTCGCGCAGATTGGCGCGGGCGCGCTCAAGCGCGCCGGGGGTCCTGTTGTCCTGACGCCGCATCCGGGCGAGGCCGCGCGCCTGCTCGGGATGAGCACGGCGGAGGTCAACGCCGACCGTATCGGCGCAGCGCGGCGGCTCAGCGATCTCAGCGGCGCGGCGGTGCTGCTCAAGGGCGCGCGCACGGTTATCGCGGGAGCGGGCGGCGAAATCTATATCAACGCGAGCGGGAATCCCGGGATGGCGACGCCGGGGATGGGCGACGTGCTGTCGGGGATGGTCGGCGCGCTGCTGGCGCAGCGCTTGGCGCCGCTCGACGCGCTCGCGTTCGGCGCGTTCGTGCATGGTCATGCGGCCGACAGATTGGCCGCGCGGATCGGCCCAATCGGCTACCTGGCCGGCGACCTCGCCGACGAACTGCCGTCTACCCTTGCCGCGCTCAGCGCTTGAATGAAATCGCCCATCGGCGCACGCTTACAAACATGACGCTGGTGATTCAAAGCCGTTCCGCGCACGAGACCAAAAGCTGGGGCCGGCGTCTGGCCTCGGTGCTCGAAGGCGGAGAGTTGCTCGGGCTGATGGGCGACCTCGGCGCGGGCAAGACCTGTTTCATCAAGGGGCTCGCGAGCGGGCTGAGTCTCCGCGAGGAAGACATCCTGAGCCCGACCTTCACGATGATCCAGGAGCATCGCGGGCGTATGGCGCTCTACCATATCGACCTTTATCGCCTCGAGGAGGCGGGACTCGACGACCTGGGATTGCGCGAGTACCTGTTCACGAGCGGCGTTGCCGCGGTGGAATGGTTCGAGCGATTGCGCGAGGCCGAAGAACTGGAAGTCCTCTCGGTGCGGATCAGCTATGTCAGTCCGAGTGCGCGCCGGATCGAGTTCGTCGCGGCCTCCGATCGCTACGCGCAATTGCTGGAGCGCCTGCGCTCGCGGTTTGCGTGAGTTCACCCCCTAAGCACGACCTAATCGGTACTGTCCTAATCGGACAGCACCACCTAATCAGGCCCTCTGGTTCGGGCCGCCCATTCCGCTCATAATATTCGATTACGCCGCGAACTATCGCGCGGCGGCGATGACGTGGCCCTAGTCGTACAGAAATATGGCGGTACCTCGGTCGGCTCGATCGACCGGATTAGAGCGGTGGCGGATCGCGTCGCCCGCGTGCGCGCCGGCGGCGCCAAGGTCGTGGTTGTGGTCTCTGCGATGGCGGGCGAGACGAATCGGCTTTTCAAGCTCGCCGCGCAGCTCAGCGACTCGCCCCATCCGCGCGAGACCGATGTGCTGGTGGCGACCGGCGAGCAGGTCTCGGCGGCGCTCCTCGCGATTCGGCTCCAGGCGCTCGGCTATCCTACGGTGTCGTTTCTCGCCCATCAGCTTAAGCTCGCAACCGACTCCCATCATGGCAACGCCAAGATTCGCTCGGTCGAGGCGGTGCGTTTGACCGCGGCGCTCGCCGACGGAAATATCGCGGTGGTCGCGGGCTACCAGGGCGTCGACCCCAAGGGCGATATCACCACGCTCGGGCGCGGCGCCTCGGACCTCACGGCGGTCGCGCTCGCGGCGGCGCTCAAGGCCGATGCGTGTGAGATTTACACCGACGTCGAGGGCGTCTTCACCGCCGACCCCAACATCTGCCCGCGCGCGCGCAAGCTCGGGCGGGTCTCGTACGACGAGATGATGGAGATGGCGGGGTTGGGGGCGAAGGTCCTCCAGTTGCGCTCGGTCGAACTGGCGCGGCGCTACAGCGTGCCGCTGGTGGTGCGCTCCAGCTTCAGCGAGGCCGAAGGCACCTGGGTTGGCCAGGAGGACAAATCGATGGAAGACGTGATGGTCTCGGGCGTGACGCTCGATCAGAATCAGAGCAAGATTACGATCGCGGGCGTGGCCGATCGGCCGGGCCTCGCGGCGCGAATTTTCGGCCCGATCGCGGAGGCCGGGATGGTGGTTGATATGATCATCCAGAACGCCAGTGCCGACGGCCATACCGACGTCACCTTCACCGTGGGGCGCGACGATCTGCGCGGCGCGCTGGAACTGTGCCGGCTGATGGCCTCGGAAATCGGCGCTGCCGGCGTGCGTCACGAGGACCAGGTTGCCAAGGTATCGATCGTGGGGCTGGGGATGCGCACGCATGCCGGCGTTGCGGCGCGGATGTTCCGGGTGCTCGCCGATGAAAGCATCAATATTGAAATGATTGCGACCTCGGAGATTAAGATTTCGGTCGTGGTCAATGCCAAGTACGGAGAGCTTGCGATGCGGGCGCTGCACGACGCATTCTTGGGCGAGGGTTCCAACGCGACACTGGTGGAGTCGGTCTAAGCAAAAATGGCTGTGGCGAAAAAAATACAGATCTACGACACCACGTTGCGCGACGGGTGTCAGTCGGAGGACGTCTCGCTCACCGTCGAGGACAAGCTCGAGATTGCCGAGCGCCTGGACGATCTCGGGATTGACTATATCGAGGGCGGATGGCCCGGCTCCAACGACCGCGACGCCGCCTTTTTTCGCGAGGTCAAAAAGCTCCGCCTGCGCCACGCGAAAATCGCGGCCTTCGGCTCGACCCGGCGCGCCAACGCGCGCGCCTCGGCCGACCGCAACCTGGCGCTGCTGCTGCGCGCCGAGACTCCGGTCGCGACCGTGGTCGGTAAGACCTGGGACATGCACGTGCGCGAGGCGCTCAGGATTTCCAACCAGGCCAACCTCGAGATCCTGCACGACACGATCACCTACTTGAAGCGCCACGTCGACGAAGTCATCTTCGACGCGGAGCACTTCTTCGACGGTATCGCGGCCAATCCCGAGTTCGCGCTGGCCTGCCTGCGTGCGGTGGATTCCGCGGGAGTCGATCTGATTGCGCTTTGCGACACCAACGGCGGCCGCCTGCCGCACGAAATCGAGGCCGGTGTGCAAGCCGCGATCGAGGCGGTGCGATGCCCACTCGGAATCCATCCGCACAATGACTGCGAGGTCGCGGTGGCCAACGCGATCGCCGGCGTGCGCAGCGGCGCCGTGCAGGTCCAGGGCACGATCAACGGCCTCGGCGAGCGGTGCGGCAACGCCAACCTGGTCTCGATCATTCCCGACCTTCAACTCAAGCTCGGCTACCAGTGCGTGCCGGCCGCTAAGCTCAAGACGCTGCGCGAGGTCTCGATGCTGGTCTACGAGCTGGCGAACATCACGCCGCATACACGCCAGGCCTACGTCGGGCACAGCGCGTTCACGCACAAGGCGGGGCTGCACGTCTCCGGCATCCAGCGCAGCGTGCATACCTACGAGCATGTAGATCCGGCGACGGTCGGCAACGATCGTCACGTGGTGCTCTCGGAGCTCTCCGGGCGCGCTAACATCCTTTACAAGAGCAAGGAGTTCGGCCTCGACATCGAGCCGAGCAACGAAAAGATCGGCGTGCTGCTCGATGAGCTCAAGCGGCTGGAGTCGCTGGGCTACACGTTCGACGGCGCCGACGCCTCGTTCGAGCTGCTGATGCTGCGGACGCTCGGTTTCGCGCGCGATCATTTTCGCTTCGTCAGCTTCCGCGTGTTCGACGACAAGTGGCACGAGGATCACACGCCGTTCAGCGAAGCGGTGGTCGTGATCGAAGGGCCCGACGGCGTGCGCACGCGCAACTCGGCCACCGGCAACGGCCCGGTCAACGCGCTCGACTCGGCGTTGCGCGGCGCGCTGGCGCCATACTATCCGGCGCTCGAAGCGATGCAGCTTGCGGACTATAAAGTGCGCGTGCTCGACAACGGCGCCGGCACCGCGGCGCGCGTGCGCGTGCTGATCGAATCGACCGACGGCCGCCGGCGCTGGGGCACGGTCGGCCTTTCCAGCAACGTGGTCGAGGCAAGCTGGCAGGCGCTGGTCGATTCGGTGGAATACAAGTTGCACAAGGACGCGGCCCGCCCGCGCAACGTCAAGCATCCGCCGGCAAATGGCGCGCGGCCGCGCGAGCGCGCTCCGTTGCGCAACGGCGCGGCGGCAAGGCCTTAATCAAATGGAATCCCCGAGCACGACTGGCAATGGCGCAGAGGCCGCGGCGCCGATCGGCGTCGTCAACCGGATGCGCGAGGACATTCAAGCGGTCTTCGATCGCGACCCGGCCGCGCGCACCGTGCTCGAAGTGGTGCTCGCCTATCCGGGGCTGCACGCAATCTGGATGTATCGCGCGGCGCACTGGCTTTGGGAGCATCGGCTTTGCCTGCTCGGCCGGCTCTTGAGCGAACTTGCGCGATGGATCACCGGAATCGAGATCCATCCCGGCGCCATCATCGGGCGGCGGCTTTTCATCGACCACGGGATGGGCGTGGTGATCGGAGAGACCACGGAAATCGGTGACGACGTTCTTATCTACCAGGGCGTGACGCTGGGCGGCACCAGCCTCAAGAAAGAGAAACGCCATCCGACGATCGAGGACCACGTGATGATCAGCGCCGGCGCGGCGGTGATCGGCCCGGTGCGGATCGGCCGCGGCAGCCGGATCGGCGCGGGCGCGGTGGTGGTCTCCTCCGCGCCGCCGTACTCGACCATCGTGGGCATCCCAGGCAAGGTGATCGAGGGCGAGAGCACGCGCCAGGATGTCGCCGGGCTCGACCACGTGCATCTGCCCGACCCGGTGGCGCGCGCGATGCAGGGCCTGGTCGACAAGCTTAACCGGATCGGTGTGCGAATCGAGGAACTCGAAGAGCGCCAGGACTGTCTCGAAGACAAGCTCAATCCCAATGTTCCGCCGAACTTTCCGCCGAACGTGCCGTCTAATGGTCCGTCGAACGTTTCGGACAACGTAACGGACGCGCCGGCCGCCGCCGGCGATCCCGCGACTCCCAAAGAACGCTGACTAAAACCGGCTGATCTCGAAGTGCGCCGCGCTGAGCGCCGCGTCACTTTTTCAGGCTTAGCGGCGTCTCGGTGATTTGGCCGGCCGTGGTAATGCGGCCGATATTGGTCGATCCGCCGGTCACCCATCGCTCGCTGAACGACAGCGTCCCGTCGCGCCGCGCGATGAGGCCGGTGACGGCGGCGCCGCTAGGAACCGGAAACACGGTCGCGGCGCCGCTGGTCGTGACACGCACGATCGCGCCGGCGGTGGAGTTCGGCGTCGCGCCGCGACGATTGACGGCGATCCACAGATTGCCGTCGGGACCCGAGACGATAGCTTCGTACTGGCCGGTCACCGGGAGCGGGAATTCGGTGACCCGGCCCCGGGGTGTCATGCGCGCGACCCGGTTGCTGAAATTTTCGGTGAACCAGATGTTGCCGTCGGGGCCTGCCACAATTTGCGCCGGCAAGGTGCCTTTGCGCGGCAGCTGGTATTCGAACACTTTGCCATCGAGCCCGGCCCTGCCTATCCGTCCTACCGGCGACTCGGTGAACCACAGACTGTGCTCCGCGCCGCCCGTAATAGTTGCTGGGCCGGTTGCGTGCTCGGGCAGCGGAAAGATGGTGACAGCGCCCGCTGTAGTGATTTGTGCAATCGCCACCGCGGCGTCAGAATTTGCGCCCACCCATGCCGTGAACCACAGATTGCCGTCGGGCCCGGCGCTCAGGCCCTCGGGCACCCAGGTGTCGGGCAGTTCATAAAACGTGCTCTTTCCAGCGGCGGTCATTTTGATGATGTTGCCGGCGACCGACGAGCCGAGCGCCGTGATCCCGACCATCCAGAGATTGCCGTCGGGCCCGTAAATGATGTTTGCGCCAAAGCTTACCGGCGGCAGCGCGAACTGACTAACCGATCCGTTGCGGTCAAGCCGGCCGGCCTTGGGAATTCCCAGGATCGTGAACCACAGGCTGCCCTGCGCGTCCTCGGCCAGTGACGAGGGTTGAATCACCAATCCTGGCGGCAGCGCCGGTGGCGGAGGCGGCGGTGGCGGCGGGGGAGGGTTTTCGGCCACGCATCCGAAGCCGAGCACGGCCGCCATACAAGCCACGATGAGAATAGCCGCCCGCGACGGCCGATTCCTGGGAGCGCGTTTCATCCGGGGTTCGTCGCGGCTCAGAGCTTGTGACCGAAGTTGGCGCCCATCAGGTACTCGTGCTCGCCGCGGATCGGCCGTCCCTCGCGCAAACGCTCGAAACCGAACGGACCGAGGTCCACGGTCGTGGCCCGGCCGGTGAGGATCAGTTCCGCCATCGCGGCGCCCACCGCGGGTGCGGTCTTGAAGCCCGTGCCGCTGAAGCCGGCGGCGACGTAAAGCCCCCCGATGTCGGGCACCCGGCCCATCACCGCGCGCGAGTCGGGGCTTATGTCATAGATTCCAGCGTGGCCGCGCGAGTATCCCGCACCAGCCATCGCGGGCACGCGATGCGCCAGGCGCTCGGCGACCTCGGTGACAAAGTCGGCGTCGTTGTCTTCGCGAAAGCTGTCGGGGTCGGGTTCGTATTCCGCTTTGAGGTCGCCCAGTCCGATCAATGTCTCTTCGGCGCCCTGGGGGCGAAAGTAGCTGCCCGAGATCGTATCGATACATCCGCAATGCTGAAGCGCCGCAGGCCGTTTGAAAAAAGCGATCTGCGCGCGCTCGGCGCGGATTCCGATCGGTGCGCCAAGCGGCTTCAGGAGCCGATCCGTCCATGGACCGGCCACCACGCATACCGCGTCGGCCGCGTGACGCTTGCCGGCCGCGTCGATTACGCCGCGGACGCGACCGCCCGCCGCGTCGATCGAACCGATCGGCACCCCCAGCTTGAACGCGGCGCCGCGGCCCGCGGCCGCCTCCGCCATGGAGCGCGTGGTCGCGATCGGGTCGGCATAGCCGCTCTGTGGCTCGTAGGCGGCGAGCGCGACGTCGTCGACGTTGATCGCGGGTTCGAGGCTCCGCAATTCCGCCGGCTCGACCACGCTGGTGTCGACACCGACCGCGCGCAACATCGCGATATTGGCGCGCAGCTTCGCGGCGTTCGGCGGCCCGACCACGATCGTGAAGCCGGTCCTCACGAAGCCGCAGCCGCGTCGCTCCGCGTCGCGTCCGACCATCTCATCCCAGTGGGCGAAGTAGCGCAGGCTCTTCCACGCCAGTTCGGCTTCCGGCGCGAAAGTGTAGTGCATCCGCAACAGCGCGCCCGAACGCGCCGACATTCCGGCGCACACCGCGCGCTCTTTGTCGAAGACCGTGACCCGCGCGCCCGCCCGGGCGAGATGGAACGCGAGACTGCATCCTACTGCTCCGGCGCCGATCACGATTACTTCAGGCATGGCCATTGATATTCGCGTTACGACGGCATTTCGCGTTGCGACGACTTTTGTCCGCCGGTCCGCTAGGCTAAGTTATTCGTTCGCCCTGGGCCTATCAAACCCGTATGCGCATTTATCTCGACAACAATGCCGGCGCCCCATTGCGGCCCGAAGTGCGCGACGCTATCGCCCGCTTCAACGCGGTGGACGAGGGATCGAATCCCGCCGCAGTCCATCGAAGCGGCCAACGTGCCCGCCGTGCGCTGGAGCAGGCCCGCGAGCAGGTCGCGCGGTTAATCGGAGCCTCCGCGCGCGAGGTCGTATTCACTAGCGGTGGCACCGAGTCGAACAACCTTGCGATTCGCGGCGTGGCCGACGCGCATCCGGCACGTCACAGGATCATCACTTCGGCGATCGAGCATTCCTCGATTCTCGCGCCGCTCGAATATCTCGCCGGGAAGCGCTTTGAAGTCGTGCGCATCGCTCCTGACCGCGACGGACGAATCGCGCCCGCCGCGGTGGCCGGGGTGCTCGACGACAATACGGCGCTGGTGACGATGGGCCTCGTCAACGCGGAGGTCGGCGCGATCCAGGATGTGGCGGCGATGGCCGAGCCGATCGCGTGCGCGGGAGCGCTGTTTCATATCGACGCGGCGCAGGCCGCCGGCCGTATGCCGCTTCGGGTCGGCGATCTGCGCTGCGATCTTTTGACGATTAGCGGCCACAAGCTGGGCGCGCCTGCGGGAATCGGCGCGCTCTATGTGCGCATCGGCGTAGCGCTCGCGCCCGCGATGCTTGGCGGGCCGCAGGAAGCCGCGATGCGCGCCGGGACGCCGAATCTGCTCGGCGCGATTGCCTTTGGCGTGGCGGCTGAGGCCGCCGACGCGCATCTGGCCGACGAGTCCGCGCGCGTTGGGATTCTGGCGGCGCGGCTCCTCGAGCGTCTTGACGCGTCGATTCCGGACCTCCGCCTTAATGGCCCTCAGGATAGAATTGGTAACACGCTTAATCTGACTTTCCCCGGTGTGCTCGGCGAAAGCATGTTGATCGCGCTCGACCTCGAGGGCGTTGAGGTTTCGATGGGATCCGCGTGCGCGGCCGGCGCGGTCGAGCCTTCACACGTGCTGCTCGCGATGGGCTTGAGCCGCGAGGAAGCGCGCAGCTCGCTCAGGCTCAGCCTCGGATGGAGCACGACCGCGGCCGAGATCGAGCGCGCGGCGGAAATCATCGCGTTGGTTTGGCGGCGGGTTCGCGCGGCCGAGCCGTTGAATGCGGCTGTATCGGCCAGCACGGGCGCTATGGCGCAGCAGGCCTCGCGATGAGCGCGCGGGTTCTGGTCGCGATGTCGGGCGGGGTCGACAGCTCCGTGGCCGCTGCGATTTTGCGCGAGCGCGGCTTCGACGTCGTAGGCGTGGCGATGCGGCTAGCGCCGGAAGGTCCGGCGCCGGTGGCGACGCGCCGCCGCGGTACGTGTTGCTCGCACGAGGACTTCGAGGATGCGCGCCGGGTCGCGGAGCGGATGGACTTTCCATTCTATGTGGTCGATTTGCGCGCCGAGTTTAGCGCCCGTGTGGTCGACAATTTCGTCTCCGAATATTTAGCCGGCCGCACGCCCAATCCGTGCGTGATGTGCAATCGCGAGATCAAGTTCGATCGTCTGCGCGAGCGCGCCGCGGCGCTCGGCGCCGACTATGTCGCTACCGGCCACTACGCCCGCATCGAACGCGATCCGTGCGGCCGCTTCCATCTCCTGCGCGCCGCCGACCTCACCAAGGATCAATCGTACTTCCTGTTCACGCTCGGACAGCTTGAGCTGAGCCGTGCGCTGTTTCCGCTCGGCGCGATGACCAAGGCCGAGGTGCGCGCGCGCGCGCGTGCGCTTGGTCTCGGCAACGCCGACAAGCCCGAGAGCCAGGAGATTTGCTTCGTAGCCGACGGAGATTATGCACGCTTCGTCGAACGAGCGGCCGCCCCAGGGCGTCTTCGCCCCGGTCGTATCGTCGATCCGCAAGGACGGACGCTGGCATCGCATGACGGAGTGCATCGTTTTACCGTTGGGCAGCGCCGCGGACTCGGCCTGAGCGCGCCGGCGCCGTTATACGTGCGCGAGATTCGCGCCATGAGCGGCGAGGTCGTGGTCGGCCCGCGCGAAGGTCTCGGCGCGGCCGGCCTCGTCGCACGCGACATCAGCTTCGTCGATCCCGAGAGCGTCGGTACGGGCGCGGTCGCGGTGGAGGCGCGCGTCCGCTATCGCCATCCTGCGCTGCCGGCGACGCTCGCGCTCGAGTCCGGCGGCCGCGCGCGCGTGACCTTCGCCGGCGGCGGCCCCGCGGTGACGCCCGGACAGGCGTGCGTGTTCTACCGCGGCGAAGAAGTTGTCGGCGGCGGATTTATCGAGCGGGCGCTGTGAAGACTGTGGTCGCAACAGATATAAAGACGGGTGCGATGCGCTTCGCGGTGGCTACGCTCGGATGCAAGGTCAATCAGTACGACTCGGCAATGATCGAGTCGCGCTTGGGCGCGCGCGGGATGGAGCGATGCGAGTTCGACGAAGTCGCGGACGTCTATATCGTTAACACTTGCACGGTGACTGATCGCGCCGACGCCGAGAGTCTCAAGCTCGCGCGACGCGCACGGCGGCTCAATCCGCGGGCGCGCGTGGTGATGACCGGATGCCTCGCGCAGGCCAATCCCGCCGGGCTCGCCGCGGCGTCCGAGATCGATGCGGTGGTGGGACTCGGCCGCCCCGACGACCTCGAGCGCGCGGTCTTGGGCGAGGCGTTAGGCCGGGTGATGGTTACCAACCTGCGCAAGGAGCGCGCGCCGATCGAACTGGGAGCGGTAGCGCTGGAGGGCCGCACGCGCGCGTTCCTCAAGTTGCAGGAAGGCTGCGACCAATTTTGCAGTTTCTGTATCGTGCCGACCGCGCGTGGAACTTCGCGCAGCGTCGAGCCGCGGCGCCTCTTCGACGCGCTCGATCGCCTGGCGGCGTCGGGCTTTCGCGAGGTCATCCTGACCGGCGTTCACCTCGGCGGCTATGGACGCGACCTCGATCCGCCGATCAGTCTCGAGGTGCTGCTGGAGATGGTCGCCGAGCGCTCGCCGATCGACCGGGTCAGGATAAGCTCGCTCGACCCCGAGGAATTGAGCGACCGAATCGTGCAGATCATGGCCGCGAGCGACAAGTTCTGCCCGCATCTGCATCTGCCGCTTCAGGCCGGCACCGACGCGACTTTGATCCGGATGCGCCGGCGCTACGACGTCGCGCATTTCAAAGATCGCGTCGAACAAATCCTTGAGTTGATGCCCGCGGCGGCTATCGGCACCGATCTTATCGCCGGCTTTCCCGGCGAGACCTCTCAAGACTTCGACAATTACTTTAAGTTTGTCGAAACGCTGCCGCTTGCCTACTTCCACGTCTTCCCGTACTCCGTGAGGGCGGGGACCACCGCCGCCAAGCTGCCGGGCAGGGTGGCGGGGGCCGAGATAAAGCGCCGGGCCGGGATTTTGCGTGTGCTCGGCGATGACAAGCGACGGCGTTTCGTCGGACGGTTTTGCGGATCGAAGCTTAAAGTTCTGCTTGAAGAACCCGGCGCGGACGGTAGGCTGAAGGGTTACAGCCGCAATTATATCCGCGTGCTGGTGGAGGGTCCCGACACTCTTGGGAACGATGAAGTTGAGGTGGTGGCATCGCGTGTCGAGGGCTTGGTCCTCGTTGCGGAAGTCGCTGGGGGCCAACGCGGCTCCGCAGCCGGCACCGCCACGCTCTGAAGACGATCGCGCAGACCTGGAGCGGCGGCTCGCCTATACTTTCGTGCGTCCCGAGCTGCTGCGGATCGCGCTCACCCATCCGAGCGCCGCGGTCGGCGCCGACCTGCACTACGAACGGCTGGAGTTCCTGGGCGATGCGGTGCTTGATCTCGCGATCGCGGACCTGCTGATGCGCCGACTGCCCGAAGCGAAGGAAGGCGTGCTCTCCAAGGAGCGCGCCTCGATCGTCAATGGCCGCACGCTCGCGGCCAAGGCGCAGGACATCGGCGTGGGCCGAGCGCTCCGATTGGGCAAGGGCGAGGAGAAAAGCGGCGGGCGGGACAAGGTCTCCATTCTCGCCGCGTCGTTCGAGGCCGTGATCGGCGCGATCTATACCGATAGCGGCCTTAGGCCGGCCCAGGAAGTGATCGAAGCACTGTTCGCCGACGACATCGGCGGCCCCAGTACCGAGCGCGACTACAAGACCGAATTGCAGGAAATCGCCTACCGCCGCTTCCGCAGCCAGCCGGTCTACGAATTGGTGTCCTCGCGCGGCCCCGACCACGCCAAGATGTTCACCACGCGCATCCGCATCGCCGGGCGCGATCTTGGAGTGGGCGAGGGCGGCAGCAAGAAGCAGAGCGAGCAGGCCGCGGCGCGGGCCGCGCTGGACCAAATCGAGAACGAAAAACGTGACCGTCGCTAAGCCTCATCGCGCGGGCTTTGTCACGTTGGGCGGGCGGACCAATGTCGGCAAGTCGACGCTGCTCAACCGGATGGTTGGCCACAAGGTCGCGATCGTCACGCCGCGTCCGCAGACCACGCGCCGGCGCATCCTCGGCATCCGCTCCGACCCCGACGCGCAGCTGATTTTTGTCGATACTCCGGGATTGCATCGGCCACGCAGCGCGCTCGACCATCATATGATCGAAATCGCGCGCCGATGCCTTGGCGAGGGCGAGGTCGTGGTCGGCGTGGTCGAGGCGAGCGCGCCGCTCGGCGACGGCGACCGCGCTTTTCTCGCCGAGTTGCGCGAGATCAAGGCGCCGCGCGTCGTCGCGGTCAACAAGATCGACCGCATTAAGCGCGCCGATTTGTTCGCCGCGGTCGAGCAATGCGGCCGTGAGGTGCCTGAGGCCGAGATCGTTCCGGTGAGCGCTCTCAAAGGTGGCAACGTCGACGAACTGGTCGCGGTGATCACGCGGATGCTGCCCGAGGGGCCGGCCCTGATGCCCGAGGACGAGTACACCGACCAGACCGAGCGGATGATCGCGGCCGAGGTAGTGCGCGAGAAGGTGTTCCTCGCGATGCGCGAGGAGGTTCCGTTCTCGACCGCCGTAATAGTCGAGAACTTCGTCGAAGAGCCGGGCCGCACGCTGCTGAAGATCGACGCCGTCATCGTCGTCGCGCGCGAGGCGCATAAGGGGATGCTGATCGGAGCGCGCGGCCATCAGCTCAAGCAGATCGGCACGGCGGCGCGGCTCGAACTCGAAAAAATGTTCGGCGCGCACGTCTTCCTGCAACTGCTGGTCAAGGTCGAAAAGGACTGGACGCGCAGTCCGCGCAAGATCGCGGAGTTGGGGCTCTGACGATGAAGCCTGCCGCAAACCTCGCCAGCCGCGCAGGCGCGCTGGCTGCGCTGCCCGAGGGCGCGCCGGTCGTGGTGCTGGTCGGGCGCGCCAATGCCGGCAAGTCGACCCTGTTCAACCGCATCGCGCGCGGCCGCCGTGCGATCGTCAGCCCGGTCGCCGGCACCACCCGCGACCTCAACGTCGGCCAGGCCGAGCATCGCGGGCGAAATTTTTTCGTCGTCGATAGCGGCGGGCTCGAATTGGGTGGACGCGAGCGTCTCGGCGAGCGGGTCGCCGAGGGTGCGTTGCGCGCGGTCGCGCTGGCCGATGTCGTGGTGTTCATGATCGACGGGCGCGCGGGCCTCGGTCCCGGCGACCGCGAGGCGATCGCGCTGATTCGCGAGACCGGACGCCCGATGGTCGCGGCGATCAACAAGATGGACCGCCCCGGAATGGAAGCGGTGGCCGGCGAGTATCATGCGCTGGGCGTCTCGCCGATGGTGCTCGTGTCGGCGGCCCACGGACACGGCCTCGAGGATCTGCTCGACGAGATCGTCGAGCGCCTGCCGGCCGCCGAAGCCGCGCCGTCCGCGCCGCCCGATCTGCGGCTCGCGCTCATCGGCCGCCCCAACGTCGGCAAATCGTCGCTGCTCAATCGCCTCGCCGGCTTCGAGCGCGCGATTGTCGACGCTACTCCAGGCACCACGCGCGACCCCGTCGACGTGCGGCTTCGCGCGGCCGACCGCGACGTGCTCCTGATCGATACCGCCGGAATTCGCCGGCCGACCAAGGTCGAGGGCGAGCTCGAGCATTTCTCGGTCGGCCGCGCGATCGAGACCATTCGCCGCGCCGAGGTGCTGGCGCTGGTGATCGATTCGACCGAGGGCGTCACCGACCAGGACGCGCGCCTGGCGCGGCTGGTCGAGAGCGAGGGCCGCGCGCTGGTCCTGGTTTGCAACAAGTGGGACCTCGCGGCGAAAGAGGGACGCCGCGTTGCCGCGTTCGTGCGCGACGCGCAAGCGAATGTGCCGTTTCTGGCGTTTGCCGAAATGCTGTTTACCTCGGCGCTCACCGGCGATGGCGTCGACAAGATCATTCCGGCCGCGATGAAAGCGGTCGATTCGTGGCGCGCGACTTTCCAGACCGCGCATCTCAATCGCATCCTGGCCGAGGCCACCGCCGCGATGGACCCGCCGATGATCGGGCGGCGGCGGCTCAAGCTGATGTACGTAACCCAGGTCGGTCATTCGCCGCCGCGGCTCGCGTTTTTCGCCAACGTCGAGCGCGACATTCCGGCGCACTACCTCCGTTTTCTCGCCACGCGCTTTCGCGCGGCGCTCGGGCTCGTCGGCACTCCGCTGTTGCTGGGGTTTCGCCGCACCGGCCGCACCTGGGCCGAGGCGCGCGCGACCGGCGCCGTGCGGCCCAGGGAAGAATCGCCAAGGAAGCTACCGAAGAAGCCGTCGAAGAGCGCCGCGAAGAAAGCGCCGAAGAAAAGGAAGTAACGAACCGCGCCATGGGCGTCGCGTGGATGCTGTGGAAAGGCGCGCGCCACACGCGTTTCGCGGCCTGCGGCCGCTTCGCTATAGTTAATCGCAAGGTCGGATTTCGTGATCCTGATTCTGGATTTCGGCAGCCAGTACACGCAGCTCATCGCTCGCCGCGTGCGCGAGGCCAAGGTCTATTGCGAGATTCATCCGTACAATCTCGCGATCGAAAAGATTCGCGCGATGCGCCCGCGGGGGATCATCCTTTCCGGCGGCCCCGCGAGCCTCTATGAGACCGACGCGCCGGATATCGCGCCGGAAGTGCTGCGCGTCGGATGCCCGGTGCTGGGTATCTGCTACGGGTTGTACGTGATCGCGCAACACCTGGGCGCGCATAGCGCGGGCGCCGGCAAGCGCGAGTATGGTCCCGCCGAGTTGGTGATCGACCAGCGCGACGAATTGTTCGAAGGGCTCGCCGATCGCGAGTTCCCCGTGTGGATGAGCCACGGCGACCGCGTCGAGGCGATACCCGCGGCGCTCGAAGCGATCGCGCATAGCGGCAATTCGCCCTACGCCGCAGTCCGCACGCGCGACGGCCTGCTCCGCGGCATCCAGTTCCATCCCGAGGTCGCCCACACGCCATGCGGCGTGCAGGTGCTCGGCAACTTCGTACACAAGATTTGCGGCGAGGCCGGCGATTGGACGCCGGCCGCGTTCGTCGAGACCAAGCTAGCCGAGATTCGCGCGCGCGTCGGCAGCGCCGGTTGCGTGCTGATGGGGTTGTCGGGCGGCGTCGATTCCTCGGTCGCCGCCGCGCTGATCCATCGCGCAATCGGCGACCGGCTCAAGTGCGTTTTCGTCGACACCGGCCTGCTTCGCGCGGGCGAGCGCGAACGGATGGAGTCGGTCTTCGCGGGATGTCTCGGGATCGCACTCAGCGTGGCCGACGCGTCAGATCTGTTCCTTAAGCGCCTGGCCGGCGTGCTCGACCCCGAACAGAAGCGGCGCATCATCGGCCACACCTTCATCGAAGTGTTCGAGAAGGAAGCGGAGAAAATCGGCGGCGCACAATTCCTCGGCCAGGGCACGCTCTATCCCGACGTGATCGAGTCGGTCTCGTTCAAGGGCCCCTCGGCCGTCATCAAGTCGCATCACAACGTCGGCGGATTGCCGGAGCGGATGCGCCTGGAGCTGGTCGAGCCGCTTCGCGAATTGTTCAAGGACGAGGTGCGCGCGGTGGGCCGCGAGCTCGCTCTTGGAGCCGACGTCGTCGATCGCGAGCCATTCCCCGGCCCTGGACTGGCCGTGCGTATCGTCGGTGAAGTGAC
>CAVZDJ010000007.1:0-54378 GCA_963773975.1 uncultured delta proteobacterium | reverse complement strand
TCGATATCGAGCTGCATCCGGCGCAGCTCGCCGAACTCCATCCCGATGAAAAACGTGGTGCCAGTGAGGATCAGGTACTGCTCGACCGGGTCGGTGAGGACCAGGTAGGGGGCGTCGGAAACGCCCGGCGCTTTGCCGGTGAGCCTGCGTAGATGGCGCCGCGCGGCTTCCAGCGCGTCGAGACGGTCGAAGGTCGCAAGCCATCGAAGACGAAAGTTGCCCGCAAGCGGTTCGACCTTGTACGGCGCGCCGAGGCCATTGAGCATCCCGGGCTCCGCCAGCAACGCGAAGAGCTTAAGGGGACGGCGCTCGCGCGTGAGCGCGTCGTCCGCGCGGCGGAAAATCTCGACCTCGGCCGGCGCAACGACCTCGATCGCGACGATTCCGGGCTCGGCCGGATTACCGAAGAGCAACCGGTTGTCGTAAAACTGCCGGCAGATCTCCTGATAACGGCTCATCGCGGGTTCCGAGCAAGAATTTTGGCTCGCGCGCGGCGCGCATCACAACCATTGCGCGGGTTCTCGACGCGCAGGATATCAACTTTCGGCAAACCCGAACCGGCTACGCGTTTAGTTCTTCGAGCAGGGTCTTGGCGTCTTTCAGGTCGGCGGTGTCGAAGCCCTCGGTGAACCAGCCGTAGATTTCGGCGAGCATCGCGCGCGCCTCGTCTTGGCGCCCGGTGTCGCGCAACAGGCGCGCAAGCGACGTGGTTGCGCGCAGCTCCCACGATTTCGCTTGCTGCGTCCGCGCAATCTGAACCGCGGCACGGAACGCCCGTTCCGCCTGTTCGATGTTCGACCGGCTAAGTGCCAAGGCGCCTTGGGTCCGCTCTAACTCAGCGTCCCATACTCGTTCGCCGGTCTCGTTTGCCAGCTGCAATGCCTTCGTGATCGCGGCGGACGCGGAATCGGCATCGGCCGAAGCGACGCATGCCAATGCGATGCGGCCGCAGTAAGCGGGCAGTAATACCTTTTGCCCGCTCCGGCCGGCCATGTCGATCGCTCGACGCAACTCGGCCAATCCCTCCGCGAACTCGCCGCGCAACGTGAGCACCCATCCGAGCGTCGCAATCGCGCCTCCGGTTCCTACGCCCATCATCCCGCCAATTCCGTACTGAGTACAAACCTCGACAAGCTCGCGGGCAACTTCGTGGGCTCGAACCAATTCGCCTCGTAAGCCGCAGACTTCGGCGACCGCTCGCAAACCGTTCGCACGATTGAGCGGATCCAGCTTGCGCACGCGGGCAAGCGCATCTTCAGCATGCGCCAGTGCGCGGTCCGGAAATCCGACCATCCACCGCGCCAGGGCGGCGAAATGAAGTCCAAGGAGGTCGGGGCGCAGCAGCCATTCGTCGAACGGGTGGCCACCGTGATCGTAGTCAATCACCGCCTTCTCCGCATAGGCGCACGACTCTACGAACCGCCCAAGCGAAAGTGTGGTCAGAGCCGCACACACGCGGGCAGCCGACTCGTATCCGATGTCTCGGGTCTTTGCGGCCACACCTAACATTTCTTCGCGCAGTTCGTCGGCGGCAGCGACCTCGCCGCGCTCGATGCGGCTGCCGCACACACCGGAAAGGATGACGAAGAGCCTGCGACTGTCCCCAAGGCGCCTGCTCAACGCCGCAGTTCGTTCGTAAAGCGGAACGGCATCTGGGGCTGCAAAACCTCTTGCGAAAGCCGTCGACAGCACCAGGGGCATCAGGATCGCAAGCTCCCTTTCCGCACGCTCCGCCGTCTGCGGGAGGGTTTCAAGGAGTTTGAGCGCCCGCTCCGCTCGCGCCATCCCCTCGGCAAGCAGGCCCTGATGCGCGGCGCGAGGCGCTGAAAGGCTCAGATAGTGCAACGCTTTCGCCGCATTCGCGCCGCGTTCGTAGTGGTGGGCCAATTCGTCCACGTGGTCATCGATGCGCTCGCGATAGAGCATCTCCATCGCCGCGCCGATTCGCTCGTGAATCGTCTTGCGGCGCTCAACCAGGATTGAGCCGTATGCGACCTCCTGGGTGAGCGCGTGCTTGAAGGTGTATTCGATATCGCCCGAGGTCGGCTGCTCATATATGAACTCGGCGAGTTGCAGGTTACTGAGCATCCGATCCAGCTCTTCGGGCGCCTTCCTTATCAATTCACGCACCAGAACGAGCGGGAACTCGGTGCCGATCACTGCCAGCGTCTGCAGCAGGTCTTTCTCGTCCGAAGGCAAGCGGTCGATTCGGGAGGCCAAAACTGCCCGGACCGTCGTAGGGATCCGAATCGACTCGAGCGGCTTGACGAGCTTCACTGTGCCGTTACGAGCAAGCGCGCCGTCCTCGAGCATCGACTGCACCATTTCCTCGATGAAGAAAGGATTCCCCTCGGTCTTTCCAGCGATGAGTTTCTTTAGGTGTCGCAGTTCTGCGCCTGCACCGAGCAGCGCGGTCAGCATCTCGTCGGCGCTCTCGCTGCCCAGCGGGTCGAGCCTGAGCTGCGTATAGTAGGTCTTGTTGCCCCAGCTATGCGAATACTCGGGGCGATAGTTCACGAGCAGCAGAATCTTCGCGGTGGCAATCGAATCGGTCAGCAGGTTCAGGAGTGCCTGAGTCTCGTCGTCGATCCAATGAAGGTCCTCGAAGACGAGCATCAGCGGCTGCCTCAGCGACTCGCGGACAAGGATGCGCTTGATCGCCTCCAACGTGCGCCGCCGCTTTATATGCCCCTCCATGCTTGCCAGCGGATCGTCGCCTTCGACCAGACCGAGCAGAGCGAAGAGGTATTGCAGGGAGTCTTCCAGCGATCGATCAAGCGCAATCACCCGTCCAGTGACCTTCTCGCGGCGCTTGCGGGCGTCGTCCTCTGGCTTGATGTCGAAGTAAGCGTGCAGCAAGTCGATCACCGGCAGATACGCCGAGGCTTTGCCGTGTGATACTGAAAAAGCTTCCAGGACCATCCATCCCGACTGATTCTTTGCCTTGAATTCGAGAAAAAGCCGTGACTTGCCGACGCCCGCCTCGGCCATCGCCGCGACGATCTGCCCGTGCCCCGACTTGGCCTGCTCGGCCGCATGCTTGAGCGCCTCGATCTCGCGCTCGCGCCCCACGAACTTGGTCAGCCCGCGCCCGGCCGAACGCTGCAAACGCGTGCGCAATGGCCCCAGGCCGGTGACCTCGAAAAGCTCGACCGGCTCGCTGACCCCCTTGATGCGCGCCGGGCCCATCGCTTTCAACGCGAAGTAGCCTTCTACCAACTTGCGCACGGTATCGCTGATCGCGATTGATCCGGGAGCGGCGAGCGCCTGCAATCGCGACGCGAGGCTGGTCGAGTGTCCGATCGGAGTGTACTCCGTATGCGCGTCATCGGTCTTTATCGATCGCACCACCACTTCGCCGCTGTTCGCGCCCACGCGGACCTGCAGATTGATTCCCTTCTCCGCGCGTAACTTCTCGGCATAGCGCTTGACATCTTCCTGCATGCGCAGCGCCGCATATAGCGCGCGTTGCGGATGATCCTCGTGCGCGACCGGGGCGCCAAAGAGCGCAAAAATCCCGTCACCGGTCGACTGTGCGACGTAGCCGCCGTATCGATGCGTCGCTTCGATCATCAATTTCAGTGCCGGATCGACGATCGCGCGCGCCTCTTCCGGGTCGAGATCCTCGATCAATTCCATCGAACCCTTGATGTCGGCGAACAGCGCCGTGACCGTCTTGCGCTCGCCCTCGATATTTTCAGAGGCTGATGCGTCGGCCATTCGAATCAGACGATCGCCGGATTTCTTTGCTGCGTTCCCTTGAAGTGCTCCCAACGCCGCGCCGCAATCAGCACAAAACCTCGCATCAGGAGCGCTGTCCGAACCGCACTTGGAACAGCGGTTCGACAACGGGCCTCCGCACTCGGCGCAGAACTTCTTGCCTGGGATTCCTTCGGCCCCGCATTTGGCGCAGCGCATCGGCTTACCCGCGGAAAAATAAAACCCGCCCATCGTATATCACCCAGTGCCGTGAAGGGACCAGCTAGAAAGCGCCGAGCCATCCCAAGCCCGCGATAAAGGCCGCGTAAGCGACCCCGCCCACTATCAGGGTCGGCGTGGTCAGCTCGCCGTCGCGCAGGTTTACGTAGAGCAGCGCCGCCGAAAGGATCGCGATCGCGCCACCCAAAAGCTCGGCCGGGCTCAAATGCCACGGCGTGAAGGCCAGGCCCAGCGCCACCGGTATGCAGCTCTGAAAGACCATCGCGCCCGTGATGTTAGCCAACGCGAGATGGTCCTTGCCCTGGCGAATCCAGACCACGGCGTTGTATTTCTCGGGCAGTTCGGTGGCGAGCGGGCTCAGGATAAGCGAGAGCACGCCCGGGTTCAGGTTGGCATGGCGCGAAAGAAAAACGATCTGATCGACGAACGCGTACGCGCCTAGCAGAATCGCGACGGTTCCAAGCATAACCTGCAGGACCGTAGGCCAGCCCCGCGGGTCGTCAGGATCGCCGCTGAGCAGCAGTTCCAGATGCAAACCATGCTCGACTTCGGTGCCGGCGGCGCGCTTGAGTTTCAAGATTACAACCGCGTAGCTCACATATACGGCCAGCAGTATCGCTCCGACGGCGTATCGCGCGATCGGTGGTAGACGGGCCATCCCGAGCATCAGTGTCGCGGCAAACACGGGCAAAAAGAAGGCGAGGTCGCGGCGGGCGTCGAGGCGGGGCACCCGGAGCGCGATACGCCCGCGCCGGTTGCGAAAGCCGAGCGCCGCCAGCCCCATCACGAACAACGCGATGGTCGAGAGCATCAGCGGGGCGCCGACGATCGCGCCTACCCCGACCTCGCGATGGGCGCCCGGCACACCGCGGCTCATCAGGAGAGCGACGGCGGGAATCAGCGTCTCGGGGAGCGCCGTGCCGACGGCGGCGAGCAGGCTGCCGACCGCGGCCTCGGAAAGGCTCAAATGATGGCCGGCCCACTCGACGCCGTTGGTGAACATCTCCGAGCCGGCCAGGATGACGGCAAAACTGACAACCAGGGCGGCAATATGAATCGGCAAGGGACGCTCCCTCGGGCCATATGGCCGGAACGAAGCCGTTCACGCAACCGGCCGCGGCCCGCCAGCGTAAAAACTTTGAAGGAAGCGCTCAAGACAGGCAACGGCGGGGCGATCTCCGGGATGCGCGAAAGCAAAATAGTTGCTAAATTGGAGTTGCGGGGTGGATGCAGGGGGAAGCGGAAGTGCGCAAAGTCGCAGAAGAATTTCCCTCATTTGTCTTATCTTTGACTTGCCCGATAACGACCCATATAATGGAGTGCTTTGCCAGAATCGGCCTCTCTTGTTCAATTTAATCTTTCCGAAGTGGCGCGCGGCGGGTGCTTGCCGGGTCTTATTGCGCGTGCCGCTAGCCCGCAAACCGATCGATCCGCCGCCGATAGCCGGGACCGACGGCCAGAACGGACGCTAAAAGCATGAAGCAGAAGTACGAAGGGAAGGATCTACAGGGTCTGGTCGACCTCGGCCGAGAGCAGGGTTACCTGACTTTCGACCAGGTCAACGATTTCCTGCCCCAGGACGTGGCTTCGCCCACCGACCTGCGCGCCGCGCTGGAAAGTTTCGAGGACATGGATATCAAGGTCCTCGAGGAAGTCCCCACCGAGGGCGCCGAGGGCGAGATTGACGCGGAGCCCGAGAAAGAGGCCGAAGAGGAGGTTGCCGACGCGGCGGGCGATTCGTCCGATCCGGTACGGCTCTATCTCAAGGAGATGGGCAACTTCCAACTGCTCTCGCGCGAGCAGGAGGTCGAGATCGCCAAGCGGATCGAGGCCGGCGAACAGGAGGTCGAAGAAGAGGTCCTGAAATCGCCAGTCACGCTGGATTTTCTTATCGACCTCGGTGACCGGATCCAGGCTGGCGAGGCCGACCTGCGCGACATTTTCGAGGAAAGCGAGGAGCCCGCCGATCCCGACGAAGAGCGCGGACCCGAGGCCAACGAGAAGCTGCTCAAGAAGCTGCACGACTCGACGAAAAGGCTGAAGGACTTGCGCAGCAAGCTCGAAGAGCTGGAAGAGGAGTTGCGCGAGCGGCCCGGGCCGCGGCGCAAGCCCAAGCTGGAGCGCAACTACGTGCGGATGCGCGAGCGGGTCAAGGCTGCCTTCACCACGATGGGGCTGTCGCGGCACGTGCGCGAGGCGGTCATCTCAGAAATGCGCCATCAGCTCGAGCAGTTCCGCCAGGCCCATCAGATCGTTGAGCATTACGAAGATGCGACCGGCCGCTCGAAGACCCAGCTCATCAAGGAGGCGGCCGAGGCCGAGGACCGCCGTCACGTGCTCAAGGTCAACGGTACCCGCGAGAACCTGCTCGACATTGCCGCCCGCATCCGCGAGGCGCAGCGCACCATGAAGGCGGTCGAGCGGCGGGTCAAGGCGACCGGCGAGGAGTTCGGCCGTTCGATCGAAATCATCGCCGCGGGCCAGCATAAGAGCCGGCGCGCCAAGAAGGAATTGACCGAAGCCAACCTGCGCCTGGTGGTGAGCCTGGCCAAGCGCTACACCAACCGCGGGCTGGGGTTCCTCGACCTCATCCAGGAAGGCAACATCGGCCTGATGCGCGCGGTCGACAAGTTCGAGTACCAGCGCGGCTACAAGTTTTCGACTTACGCGACGTGGTGGATCCGGCAGTCGATGTCGCGCGCGATCGCCGACCAGGGCCGCACCATCCGCATCCCGGTGCACATGGTCGAGACGATCAACAAGCTGCTGCGAGTCACCCGCTTGCTGGTCCAGCGTCTGGGCCGCGAACCGAGCCCCGAAGAGATTGCCGAGCAGATGGAGATGCCGCTCGACAAGGTCCAGAAGGTGCTCAAAATCGTCAAGGAGCCGATCTCGCTCGAAACTCCGATCGGCGACGAGGAGGAAAGCTCGCTCGGCGATTTCGTCGAGGATGAGCTCGCGCCCTCCCCGGTGGAGGCCGCAATTCAGGGCAACCTGGGGGAGCAGACACGCAAAGTGCTGGCGACGCTGACGCCGCGCGAGGAACAGATCCTGCGCATGCGCTTCGGCATCGGCCAGAAGACCGACTACACACTGGAAGAAGTCGGCAAGCAGTTCGCTGTGACGCGCGAGCGAATCCGGCAAATCGAGGCCAAGGCGCTGCGCAAGCTGCGCCAGACCGGGCGTTCGCGCAACCTCGAAGGATTCATGGAGCGCGAATAGCGGCCGCCTGCGCCGCGCTCGTTAGCGCGGCTTGCGCGCTCCGTATACCGCAAACGACTCGCCCTTCCACAACAGCTCATGGCCGTCGAGCGCGCGCTGGATATCGGGCCACCACACCAGCATGTTGCCGAAACCGGAGCTTACCACCACGACGATCCGCGGCGCGCCATCTATCTGAAGCATCAGCCGCGCGAGCTGGTCCGGCATCAATTCGCCCGGCGTGAAATGGTTGGCAAACGGCGGCTCGAAGTGAGTCGACAGCAGCGGCCCGCATCCCATTGCGGTCAGCAGCAGTGCGCGATGGCCCTCGATCGCGCGCTGTACCTGTTCCCACTCTCGCACTTCTGCGGATGACGCCCACATCCCGGCCATAACCGCCCTCGGCGCTGTGGTGCGCCACTGACCGGCGATTTGCGCGAAATGGGAGACGTTGCCCAACAAAGCCATCACGGCAAG
The DNA here is from genome assembly GCA_963773975.1 of uncultured delta proteobacterium. Taxonomy (GTDB): domain Bacteria; phylum Desulfobacterota; class Binatia; order Binatales; family Binataceae; genus JAKAVN01. The sequence goes on along the minus strand of CAVZDJ010000007.1, from coordinate 46,761 downwards.
CAGGCCTGCGATTCGCGCCGATTGCGAATTCCGGATGCTGGTCGCGGCGACCCCCATCACCAGGATGTAGCTGTAGTAGCGCCAGCTCACCTGCGAGCCAAAAAAGATCGTGACGAAGATCACGTGAAGTATGGCGCACGTCAGGATGAACTCATCGGCAGCGACGAAAATGTCGCGTGCGCGAGGCGTCAATAACAATCTGCGTCCCGCCCGCAGCCCCGCGACGATCAGCCACAAAGTTGCGGCAATCCAGAAGCCGACTACCGAAAAGAGATAGTAGGGTAGCCCCAGGCGCGGCTGGTACCAGAAATCGCGCCCGACGCCGTGAAAGAAACCCGACGCCTGGTTACGATGCGCCTCCATTCCGGCCAGAGGCAGGATAGTCTTCGCCAGCGTGAGCGGTCCGTAGACGGCGGACAGGACGACTATCAGGACGATGCCAGTGATTGCGGCCGGCGTGACCATGCGGACTATGTTCGACCAGTCAATTGACGAGCCGGTGTCATCATGCGGTCGCCAGCTCTCCCACAACAACCCAAGCAACAGCACGAAGCCATAGATGTAGGCCATGCTGGGATTCACGAAACACGACGCCGTGGCCAGCGCGAGCGCGGCCGAGCGTCTTTGGGCGGCCTGCTCCGCCAGCGCATTGGATAGGAGCGCGGCTTCCAAAGCGTACGTCAGCGTGAAGGTTGGAAACGCAAAGGGCAGCGCGACTATGAGCAGGGCGATACCAAGCGTGCCGAGGCGCAGCGCGGCGGCCATCCGCCCGATACCGATCGCGACCAGCAGCGCGCAGACGACCATGATCGCCTCGTTCGCCTGCACCGTCGCGCCAAAGAGTGTGAACCATAACCGCGCCAGCATGATCGGCACGAGACCCCAATGGTAGCCGAAATCGATCGCCGGGCGGCTGCCGTGCGCGACCAGGTACGAGATCGACAGGAAATCGCCCCGATCGCCGAAAGCGTTGGCGTCGAAGCCGAGATCGGTAGGCAGCCGGACCAGCGCATAAGCCAGCGTCTCCGCGCCGAACAGACAACCGAGCCACAAGGCGCTGCGGCTTCGCGGCCGTGTCCATAATGCTGCGCCGAACAGCGAGCCCTTGCGTGCCGGCGAGGATTCCGGAGGCGGCGCGTTAGCCAATTGCCCGAGCCTCGCGCAGACGGGTCAGCTCCTCGATGGTGAAGCCGCGCGCCGTCAGGACCTCGGTCGTATGTTCGCCGACCAGCGGCGGGCGCGTCACGTGGCCCGGCGTCTCGGAGAGTTTCACCCCAAGGCCGGTCGTCATGATCTCGCCGCGCACTGGATGGGGCAGGCGCAGGAGCATCTGGCGCGCCGCGATCTGCGGATGATTGAACATCTCCTCGATAGTCAGGATCGGACCCGAGGGGATGCCCGCGCGATTGAGCAGCTCGATCCAGTGCGCCGCGGTATTGGAGACGAGCGCGAGGTTGATCTCGGCGGTCAGCGCCGCGCGATGCTTTATCCGATCGCCCAGCGAGGAGAAGCGCGGGTCGTCTTTGAGCTCGGGCCGTCCGATGGTATCGGCCAGCGCGTGCCACATCGTCTCGTTGCCGCACGCGATATTGAAGGGCCGGTCGGAAGCCGCATGGACGCCGTGCGGCGCCGCGAGGGGATGATGGTTGCCGGCGGGTCCGGGCGTGCGTCCGGTGTCGAAGTAGATGCCCGCCGACCAGCTCAGCACGCTGACGATCGCTTCGAGGATCGAAGTCTCGACCCGCTGGCCGCGGCCGCTGCGATGGCGCGCCTGGAGCGCGAGCAGGATACCCTGCGCAGCGAAGATCCCGCCCAGCAGATCGCAGATCGCAATCCCGACTCGCATCGGGCCGCTCTCCTCGGTGCCCGTCACGCTCATGAGTCCCGAGAAGCCTTGCGCGATTTGGTCGAACCCCGGCGTATCGCGCAGCGGTCCGCTCGCGCCGAAGCCGGAGATCGAGCATCCGATGATGCGCGGGTTGCGCACGGCGAGCGTTTCGTAGCCGAGGCCCATCGCCTCCATCACGCCGGGACGAAAGTTGTCGATCACCACGTCGGCCTGCTCTGCTAGACGCAGCATCACGTCGCGCCCGGCCGGTTGCCTGAGATCGATTTGCACGCTTTTCTTGGAGCGGTTGGTACTCATGAAGAAGTAGCTGTCCTTGCCGGTATAGCCGCCCATCTCGGCGCGCGCGCCCTTGACCGGCTCGATCTTGAGGACCTCGGCCCCGTAGTCGCCAAGAATCTGCGTGCAAAACGGGCCGGCTAGATAGCGGGTAAGATCGACGACTGTGATTGCGGCAAGCGGGGCAACGTCCGGCATCGCGCCTGGCACCTCCTCATAACGACCGGGGCAACAAATCGCGGGGCAACAAATATCGCGGGCCAACAATATAGGATGACGTGGCAGGGCGAAAAGGAGCAGGACGTTTCTTTGCCTGCGGGCGCTCCGCGTGACGGATGACAGCCGGGCGGCGCGGGTGTTAGCATTGGGACATCTCGACCCACGGAGGACGTTATCGTGGCGGTGATGCGCATCGGACACGTTTCGGTTCGAGTAACGGACATCGAAAAAGCCCGCGACCATTACTCCAACGTGATCGGGCTCATCGAAACCCATCGCGAGAGCGGCGGGACCACTTACTACAAGGCCTGGGACGAATGGGATCGCTATAGCGTTATCCTCACGCCCTCCGACCACCCCGGCGCAAACTATATCGCGTACAAGGTGGAGCGTGACTCCGAACTCGACACCTTTGGCGACGCAATCGCGAAACGCGGCATCGAGGTCGAGCAACTAAAGCCCGGCGCGGTTCCGTTCGTGGGCCGCGCGATCCGCTTCACGCTGCCGAGCAGCCATCGCATGGTCCTGTTCGCCGAGAAGGAAGCGGTGGGCAGAAGCGTGGGCGCGATCAACCCCGACCCATGGCCGGACGACATCAAGGGCGCGGGCGCGATGCATCTGGACCACTGCCTTCTGATGGCCGAGATTGAGCCGTCTAAGGGCATCAATCGCGTCGCCGACACCTGCCGCTTCTTTACCGAAGTGCTCAACTTCCAACTGACCGAGCAGGTGATGGTTGGTCCGGGCAACAGCATCCAGGCCGCCGCGTTCCTCTCCTGCACGAGCAAGCCGCATGACATCGCGTTCGTTGGCGGCCCGCGCCCGGGGTTTCATCACTTTGCCTTTTATCTGGATAACTGGAACGACGTCCTGCGCGCTGCCGACGTGTTGTCCAAGCATCGGGTCAAGATCGACATCGGACCGACCCGCCATGGCATCACGCGCGGCGCGACGATCTACTTCTTCGATCCCGCGGGTAATCGCAATGAGACCTTCGCCGGGCTGGGCTACTTCGTCACGCGCGACATGCCGACCATCACCTGGACCGAGGACCACCTGGGCGCGGCGATTTTCTATCACGGACGCGAGTTAAACCCCGACTTTACTAACGTCTACACCGAGGCGACCTGAGCGCAGCTTCGCCTAACTTTCGCGCCGCTTTAGGTTCCGCGACGGAGTCGCGCGGAACCTGCGGGACGGTTCGGAGGTTGGTTAGTGGCGAGGACGGTATGAGGAAGTCCGCGCCCGTACGCTTGAGGTTGATCGCCGTGGTTGGCGCACTCACGCTCGCTCTGGGAGCCGGAAACCTCTTCGCGGGCGAGCGTGCGGCATTCTCGCAGCCCAGTGCGGCGTCCGAAGATAGTCCCGTAGTGCTCGAGCTGTTCACCTCCGAGGGATGTTCGAGTTGCCCGCCCGCCGACGAACTGCTGAGCAGGATCGGCGCGCTAACCCCCGGCGTAATACCGCTCGCCTACCACGTCGATTATTGGGACAGCCTGGGATGGTCCGATCCATTTTCGTCGAGCCAATGGACGATGCGCCAGGTCGAGTACGTTCGCGCGATGCAGCTGAGCGGTTCGTATACGCCGCAAATCGTGATCAACGGCAGATGGCAATGCGTCGGCTCCGACCCCAACCTTATCGCGCGCGCGATCGCGACCGCTCGTGCGACGCCGCCGCCGGGCGTGGTCACGGTGCGCGCGATGCCGCCGGCCGCGGGCTCGCACAAGCTCAATCTCAGCGTGAGCGCGCACATCGTGCGCACGCCGGGGGACAAGTCGCTCATCGTGGTGGTCGCGATCTACGAGAACGGGCTGATGGCCAAGATCGACGGAGGCGAAAACAGCGGCCATCGGGTCAGGTACGACTACACGGTGAGAAAAATAGTTCCTGCGTTCGAACTGAGCCCGAAGGCCGGCTCCGCGCTGGAGAACGAACTCAGCGTAAACCTCGATCCGTCATGGAAGATCGACCATCTGGGCGTGGCGGCATTCATCCAGGACGAGACTTCGCTGACCATCGACGGCGGCGTCACGCAGTACCCGATCGTCAAAGCCAAAAACTGATCGCCTGACCGCGGACCGCGAGGCGCGCCGCTCTATTCGACCGTCACCGACTTGGCGAGGTTGCGCGGCTGGTCGACGTCGGTGCCGCGATAGACCGCGATATGGTACGCGAGGAGCTGCAACGGCACCGTCGTGAGCACCGGCATCAGCATCCGATGGGTCGTGGGAACTTCGATTATTTCCCACGCCACCTCCTCGAGCTCGGGCGTGGGATGGTCGGTGATGGCGATGATACGGCCGTTGCGCGATTCGACCTCGCGCAGGTTCGACAGCGTCTTCTCGTAGACGTTGTCGAACGGGATGATCACCACCACAGGCATCTCCTCGTCGATGAGCGCGATTGGCCCGTGCTTCATCTCGCCCGCCGAGTAGCCCTCGGCATGGATGTAGGAAATCTCCTTGAGCTTCAGCGCGCCCTCCAGCGCGACCGGGTAGTTGATGCCGCGGCCGAGATAGAGGAAGTCGCGCGCCTTGCCATACTTGCGCGCCACGCGCTCGATCTGGCGCTCGCGCTTTTCCAGCACTTCCTTGATTTGCGCCGGGATCGCGAAGGCGGGCTGGAGCATCGCGTTGACTTCGCGTTCGCTGAGCCTGCCCAGGCGCGCGGCGAGATGGATCGCGAACAGGTAGAAGGCCTCGATTTGGGTCAGGAAGCACTTGGTGGTCGTGACGCTTATTTCGGGGCCGCAGCGGGTGTAGAGCTGCGCGTCGGCCTTGCGCGCGATCGAGGAATCGACGGTGTTGGTGACGGCGAGCAGATGGCATCCGTGCTGGCGCCCTTCTTCCAGCGCGGCCAGCGTGTCGGCGGTCTCGCCCGATTGCGACACCGCGATCATCATGGTGCGCGCGTCGATCGGCGGCCGGCGGTAGCGGAACTCGGCCGAGTAGTCGACTTCGGTCGGCACGCCGCACAGCTCCTCGATCATGAATTTGCCGATGAGCGAGGCGATCCATGAGGCGCCCGCGCTGACCATCACGATTCGCCCGATCGCCTCCGGTCCGGCCGCCGGCAACAGCTCGCCCTCGAAGCGCACCGCGCTGGAACCGGCCGCGGCGCGTCCGCTCAGCGTGTCGATCCATGCCTGCGGCTGCTCGGCGATCTCCTTGCGCAAGTAATGCTGGAAGCCGCCCTTGGTCGCGGCCACCGCGTCCCATTCGATGAGCCGCGGCGCGCGTTCGATCGCCGTGCCGTCGAAAGTCATCAGGCGCACGCCATGCGCGGTGAGCTCGGCCAGTTCGCCGTCCTCGAGCACGATGGTGCGGCGGGTATGGCCGAGGATCGCCGGAATGTCGGAGGCGACGAAGTTTTCGTGGTCGCCCAGCCCGAGCACCAGCGGCGTCGCGGTTTTCGCGGCGACCAGCTTGTCGGGCTCGCTCTCGGAGAGCACCACGATCGAGAACGATCCGCGCAATTCGAGCACGGTCTGGCGCACCGCCTCGGTCAACCCCAGGCCGGCGCGTACCCGCTCCTCGATGAGATGCGAGATCAGTTCGGTGTCGGTCTCCGAGCTCAGCTTGTGGCCGCGCCCGGTCAGCGCGGCGCGCAATTCGACGTAGTTCTCGACGATGCCGTTATGGATTACCGCGACCGGGCCGGCCTTGTGCGGATGAGCGTTGCCTTCCGAGGGGCGGCCGTGCGTCGCCCATCGCGTGTGGCCGATTCCGATCGAGCCCTTGAGCGGTGCGCCGTCGAGCGCACGGCGCAGATTCTCGAGTTTGCCGACCGCGCGGCGGATTTCCATCCCGGCGCCGTTGATCGTCGCGACACCTGCCGAATCGTAGCCGCGATACTCCAGCCGCGCGAGCGCGCCGAGCAAAATCGGCACCGCCTCGGACGGGCCCACGTACCCGATTATTCCGCACATCGAACTTTCACCCTTCCGGCCCCCTTAAGTTTGCCGGTCGAGGCGAAGCGGCGCTAGGCCTAATCCTAGCCGTTGCCGTCTAATCCGACGCCTTGCCGTCGGCGCGATCGCCGTGGCGGCGCCGCCACTCCGCCGTCCATCCCTGCTTGATCTTCTGCGGATGGTGCGAAACGCAGAGCGCGCCGTCGGGGACCTCGCGCAAAATCGTGGTGCCCGAGGCGACGTAGACGTCGTCGCCGACCTTGACCGGCGCGACCAATTGTGTGTCGCATCCGATCATACAGCGGCTGCCGATCCGCGTGAGGTGCTTGTCGTAGCCGTCATAGTTGACCGTGATCACGCCGCATCCGATGTTGGTCTCGCGGCCGATCACGGTGTCGCCCAGGTAGCTCAGATGGCTCGCCTTGGTGCCCTCGCCGAGCCGCGCCTTCTTGGTCTCGACGAAATTGCCGATACGGTTATGGCCTTCGAGCTCGGTGCCGGCACGCAGGTTGGCAAAGGGACCGATTTCGCAATGCGGCCCGATACGGCATTCCTCGGCGCGCACGCCAAGCTTCAGATGGCATCCGTCGCCGATCTCGACGTCGCGCAGATAGGCCGTGCCCTCGATCCGCACGCCTTCGCCGAGCTTGCAGCGGCCGAGAATCTGCACGTTGGGGCCGATTGTCGAGTCGCGCCCGATTTCGACCTGCTCGCCGATATACGCGGTCGCCGGATCGACGATCGTCACGCCCGCCTGCATCAACTTGCCATTAACCGCCGCCCTTAACTCGGCTTCCATCTCTGCCAGCTCCTTGAGTGAATTTATTCCGGCGAACTCGGCCGCGTCGGGCGCGCACCACGCCTGCACGGCAAGGCCGCCGCGCCGCGCGATCGCCACCAGGTCGGTAAGATAGTATTCGCCCTGCGCATTGTTGGGGCGCAGTGCCGCAAGCGCCGCGCGCAACACGGCCGCGCGCGCAAGGTAGACGCCGGTGTTGATTTCGCGAATCGCAAGCTCGGCGGGCGACGCGTCGCGCGCCTCGACGATCGCCGCAACCGCGCCCGCACGGTCGCGCACTACCCGCCCATAGCCGCCCGCGTCGTCGAGCGTCGCGCTGATGAACGATACATCCGCACCTGCGCGGCGATGCTCGGTCATGAACGCCCGCAGCGTCGCCGGCCGGATCAGCGGCATGTCGCCGTAGAGGATCAGCACGTCGCCGTCGAAGTCCGGCGCGAAGGACCCCAGGCCGCATTGCGCCGCGTCACCCGTGCCGCGCTGCGCGGCCTGGCGCGCGACGTCGACCCGCATGCCCGGCACGCAGGCGCGCGCGGCCGCCGCGACCGCTTCGCCCTGATGGCCGACGACCACGACCAGCGGCGCGGGGGCAAGCGGCGCGAGCGAGCGTAACACGCGCGCGATCATCGGCTCACCGCCAAGCTCGTGCAGCACCTTGGCGCGCGCTGAGCGCATTCGCGTGCCGAGCCCGGCGGCCAGGACGATCGCCCCCGATGCCGGCGTCATGGGCTTTTCTTCTTGAACAGCGCGTCGAGCCGCTCGCGCGCCGCGCGCTCCGGCGACGGCCGGGAAGATGCCGGCTGAGACGAAGCCGGCTGAGCCGATGCGCCGGCGGCGCCGGCGTTGGGCGCGAAGTACTCGCAGAAATTCGAGCGTTCCTTGTCCACCACCCGCTCCGCCATCGTTTCGCGGCACTGATTGTTATAGGCGGGGTCGCAAAGCGAGCAATTGCGGCATACGTGCAGCGGCCGATCGCATTGCGCACAATGCGCGTGGAACCCGACGCGCTCGATCGTCTCGACCCGATGGCCGCACTTCCAGCAGTTCATCGCAAGCGGTTCACAGTACGTGGTCGCGCGATAGCATAAGCGGCGCGCCGGCCGTGTGCTTTTGCGCGTTGCGCCCGCTTGATAGCATAGCGTTTGGATTAGACCCGAGTCGATGCAGGCGGAAATAGAGTCATTCGCGGCGGCGCTGGGCAAAGCCTCGCGCGCGGCCGACAATACGGTGTCGAACTATCGCCGGGACTTGTGCGATTTTCGCCGCTTCCTGCTCGAACGCGGGGCCGCGCTCGCCCCAGCGGGCGAGGAAGTCGAGGCCGACGCGATCACCACCGATCACATCCGCGGCTATCTTTCCGAAGCGATGAAAACGCTCAGCCGCGCCACCGTCCAGCGCCGCCTGTTCGCGATCAAGGCGTTCTTTCGCTGGCGCGAAACGATGGCAACGCCGGCGGGTCTGGAGAGCGCGGCAAGTCCGGCGCGCGCCATCCGCTCGCCGCGCGCCCAGCGCCGCCTGCCCGCGATTTTGCCCGAAGACGACGTGCGCCGGCTGATCGAGGCCGACAGCGAGGACGGGGGGGCCGCCGCGCTGCGCGACCGCGCGATCCTCGAAACGCTCTACTCCTCGGGGCTGCGCGTGAGCGAATTGGTCGGCCTTAACTGGCGCGACGTCGACGACGAGGTCGGGATGGTGCTGGTGCGTTCGGGCAAGGGCAACAAGGATCGGATGGTGCCGATCGGCGAACCGGCACTCGACGCGCTCAAAGCGTGGCGGCGCGCGATGCCCAAGGCGTGGGAACTCGATGGACCCGTGATTACCAACCTGCGCGGCGGGCGGCTGACGCCGCGAGCGGTGGAAAATATCCTCGCCCAGCGTATCGTGGCGGCGGGACTGGGGTCGTCGATCACCCCGCACGGGCTGCGCCACTGCTTCGCCACCCACATGCTCAACGCCGGCGCCGACTTGCGCTCGATCCAGGAAATGCTCGGCCATGCGAACCTCGCGACCACGCAGCGGTATACTCACGTGAGCGTCAAGCATCTCAAAGAGGTCTACCGCCGTGCCCATCCGCGCGCCTGAGCCCGACAACGTCATCCGCGGGACCACTATCTTGTGCGTGCGCAACGCCGGCCACGTGGTGGTCGCGGGTGACGGCCAGGTCAGCGTCGGCCAGACCATCATGAAGCACGGGGCGCGCAAGGTGCGCCGCTTGCACGACGACAAGGTGCTGTCGGGCTTCGCCGGCTCGACCGCCGACGCGCTGACGCTGTTCGAGAAATTCGAGGGCAAGCTGCAGGAGTTCAACGGTAACCTGCGCCGGGCGGCGGTCGAGATGGCCAAGGACTGGCGCACCGACCGCGTGCTGCGCCGCCTGGAGGCGATGCTGATCGTGGCCGACCGCGAAAGCTCGCTCCTGATCTCGGGGCTGGGCGACGTGATCGAGCCCGACGACGGGATTCTGGCGATCGGGTCGGGCGGCAATTACGCGCTGGCCGCGGCGCGCGCGCTGGTGCGCCATGCTCCAACGATGAGCGCGCGCGAGATCGCGGAGAGTGCGATGCGGGTGGCCGCGGAGATCTGCGTATACACCAACGATCGGTTTATAATCGAGGAATTGTAGAGCCGGCGCCGCCGGCGCACGCCTCTCGAAGCAGGGCGCGCGCAAAAGGCGGCCTATCAGTTGAAGGAACGATGGCAAGTCCGTATGTAATGACTCCGCGCGAGATCGTCTCGGAGCTCGACCGCTATATCGTGGGACAGCACGACGCCAAGCGCGCCGTGGCGATTGCGCTGCGCAATCGATGGCGGCGGCAAAACGTCGCGCCCGAGCTGCGTGACGAAATCGCGCCCAAAAATATCCTGATGATCGGCCCGACCGGGGTCGGCAAGACCGAGATCGCGCGCCGCCTCGCGCGCCTGGCGCAGGCCCCGTTCGTCAAGGTCGAGGCCTCGCGCTACACCGAGGTCGGCTACGTCGGCCGCGACGTCGAATCGATGATCCGCGACCTGGCCGAAATCGCGGTCAAGATGGTGCGCGAGGAGGAACGCACGCGGGTCGCGATCCAGGCCCGCGACGCCGCCGAAGAGCGGCTGCTCGACATCCTCTATCCGCCGCCCACCAAGGTCCGCCGCCCGGTCGGACTCGCGCCCGACGCCGCCGCCGAGGGCGATTCGCACGCCGACACGCGCGAGAAGCTGCGCAAGCTGCTGCGCCAGGGCCATCTGGACGATCGCGAGGTCGAAGTCGAAATCAGCGCGCAGTCGACCCCGATGGTCGAGGTGCTCGCGCCGCAGGGGATGGAGGAGATGGGCGCGAACATGCGCGAGCTTTTGGGCCAGTTCATGCCCAAGAAGTCCAAGCGGCAGAAGGTCAAGGTGCCGCAGGCGCTCGAGCTGCTCACCCAGGAGGAGGCCGCGCGGCTGGTCGACATGGAGAAGGTCGCACACGAGGCGATCAACCGCGCCGAGCAATCGGGGATCGTCTTTATCGACGAGATCGACAAGATTGCCGGCCGCGAGTCCGCCCACGGCCCCGACGTCTCGCGCGAGGGCGTGCAGCGCGACCTCCTGCCAATCGTCGAGGGCTCGACCGTCAACACCAAGTATGGCGCGGTGCGCACCGACCATATCCTGTTCGTCGCCTCGGGCGCGTTTCATACCTCCAAGCCCTCCGACCTGATTCCAGAGTTCCAGGGCCGTTTTCCGATTCGCGTGGAGCTGCGCGCGCTCACGCGCGAGGACTTCATCCGTATCCTGACCGAGCCCGAGAACGCGCTGACCCGCCAGTACGTCGCGCTGATGGAGACCGAGAACGTGCACCTGACGTTCACCGGCGACGCGGTCGCGGCGCTGGCCGAGATCGCGGCCGAAGTAAACTCGCGCTCCGAGAATATCGGCGCGCGCCGGCTCCATACGGTGCTCGAACGCCTGCTCGAGGAGCTGTCGTTCAGCGCGCCCGAGCTGACCGAACGTACGGTCACGGTCGATAGCGAATACGTTCATCGGCGGCTCGACCCGATCGTCAAAAACGAGGATCTGTCGCGCTACATTTTGTAGCGGCCTCGCTGGCCCTGTTTTAGAATGACGGCCGCGGCGAAGGCGCAGGCCGTGTAACGATACGGCGCGACCCAACGCGGGCGGACGCGCGTGCCGGCCGCTTGCGGCGGCGGAGAGAGAGACGGTGCAGGATCCGAACACCATTGCGTCGGTGCTGGTCGAGGCGCTGCCCTATATTCAGCGCTTCCACGGCAAGACCTTCGTCATCAAATACGGCGGCCACGCGATGGAGGCGGCTGACTTGCGCGAGAGCTTCGCCGAGGACGTGGTGCTGCTAAAGGCGGTCGGGATGAACCCGGTGGTCGTGCATGGCGGCGGCCCGCAGATCAACCAGCTCATCGAGCGCTTGGGGCTTAAATCGAGCTTCGTGCGCGGGATGCGGGTAACTGACACGCCGACGATGGAGGCGGTCGAGATGGTACTGCAGCGGCTGAACAAGGACATCGTCGCGCTGCTCTCGCGCCACGGCTGCCGCGCGGTGGGGCTCTCGGGCAAGGACGGCGACCTGATCGTCGCGCGCAAGCTGGAAATGACGCTCAACGACGAGGCCGGCGTGCCGTCCAAAGTCGATATCGGATTGGTCGGCGAAGTCGCCGAAGTCAATCCGCAGGTGCTGCGCACGCTCGAGACCGCCGGCTTCATCCCCGTGATCGCGCCCGTGGGCCATGGCCGCGACGGCCTGACCTACAATATCAACGCCGACCTCGCCGCCGGCGACCTGGCCGCCGCGCTCGGCGCCGAAAAACTCATATTGCTGACCGACGTCGAAGGCGTGAAGGGCAAGGACGGCAAGCTCATCCCGACGCTGACCGTCGCCGAGGCAAAAAAACTGATCGCGGCAGGCGCGATTAGCGACGGCATGATCCCGAAAGTCGAGTGCTGCGTTGCGGCGCTCAACGGGGGTGTCGGCAAGACCCACGTGGTCGACGGACGCACGCGCCACGCGATCCTGCTCGAGATTTTCACCGAGGCGGGCGTGGGCACCGAGGTTGTAGCAGGCAGCTAGGGCGAGCATTCCGCGCCGTCCTGTGGCATACAGCTTAGACGGCCGGCCCAGGCCCGCGCCCGCGTTCGGGAGCGCGCGGCTGGATACGGCGTGGCCGGGTTGCCAGAGAGTCAGGAGATCTAGGGGAAGCTCCAGGGAGATCCAGGAACGATAACGATGAACAACGCTGAAATCGTCGACCTCGCCCATCAAAATCTCATCAATACTTACGGCTGCGTGCCGCTCGCCTTCGTGCGCGGCACCGGCGCCTATCTCTATGACGCCGACGGCAACCGTTATCTGGATTTTTTCTGCGGCCTCGCCGTGACTTCGCTCGGGCACGGTCATCCGCGCGTCGTGCGCGCGATCAAGGAGCAGGCCGAGAAGCTTACGCACGTCTCCAACGTCTTTCACACCGAGCCGATGGCGCGGCTGGCGGCGCGTCTGTGCGGCCATTTCGGCGACGGGCGGGTGTTCTTCTGCAACTCGGGCGCCGAGGCCAACGAGGCCGCGCTCAAGCTGGCGCGGCGCTGGGGCCACGACCGCGGCGCCGGCCGCTTCGAGGTCGTCTCGACGCTCGGCTCCTTCCATGGCCGTACCTTCGGCACCCTGAGCGCGACCGGCCAGGAAAAATATCACATCGGCTTCCAGCCGCTGGTGCCGGGCTTCCGCATGGTTCCTTACGACGACGTCGAAGCGCTGGACAAGGCGGTCCACGACGAAACGATCGCGATTATGCTCGAGCCGATCCAGGGCGAAGGCGGCGTGGTCACCCCGCGCGTCGACTATCTCAAGCGCGTCCGCGATCTTTGCGATCGGCGCAAAATCCTGCTCATCCTCGACGAAGTGCAGACCGGGATGGGGCGTACGGGCAAGCTTTTCGCCTGGCAGCACGTCGGGGTCAAGCCGGACATCATGACGCTCGCCAAGGCGCTCGGCGGCGGCTTGCCGATCGGCGCGATGATCGCCAAAAGCGAAATTGCCCAGAGCCTCACCCCGGGCAGCCACGGCTCGACCTTCGGCGGCAACCCGGTCTCGTGCGCCGCGGCGCTGGGCGTGCTCGACGCGCTCGAGCACGACGGCGTGATGGAGAACGCGACCAGCGTCGGCGCCTATATGCTCGAGCGCCTGCGCACGTTCGCCAAGGGATGCAAGCGGGTGTCCGAAGTGCGCGGCCTGGGCATGATGATCGGTATCGTTCTGCACGGCGAGGCCAAGAGCGCCGCCGACGCCTGTTTGCGCGAGCGGCTGCTGGTCAACGCCACGGCCGAGAACGTGCTGCGGCTTTTGCCCCCGCTCACGCTGACCCGCGACGAGGCCGACGCCGGGCTCAAGATAATCGAGCGCGCGCTGTCCGCCGCGCCGGCGGCCGCCTCAGCCGCCGCACCAACCGCTATACGATGACGAAAAGCGGGGCACAGCGCCGGCCCGCGCATCCTGCGAGTGCGGCGCGCAAACGGCGGCGGCCGGGCGCCAAGCGCGACTTTCTCGACCTCGGCGCGCTCAGCGCCGATGAGCTGGCGCGGCTGCTCGGGTTGGCGGCGCGTCTCAAAGCCGAGCTCCGCGCGGGGCTGGAGCATCCCTACCTGCGCGGCCGCACGCTCGCGATGATCTTTCAGAAGCCCTCGCTGCGCACGCGGATAACCTTCGAGACCGGGATGGCGCAGCTGGGCGGCCACGCCATCTACCTCGCTCCGCAGGACATCGGGATCGGCGAGCGCGAGTCGGTCAAGGACGTGGCGCGCAATCTCTCGCGCTGGGTCGACCTCATCATGATTCGCACCTTCGCCCACGAGATATGCGTCGAACTGGCTCTGGAAGCCAGCGTGCCGGTTATCAACGGGCTGACCGACCTGTTGCATCCCTGCCAGTTGCTGGCCGACCTGCTGACGCTGCGCGAACGTTTCGGCGATCTGAGTAAGCTGCGCGTCGCCTACGTCGGCGACGGTTTCAACCTCGCGCAGAGCTGGATCGAGGCGGCCGCGCTCGCCCGTTTCGAGTTGCGGCTCGGCTGCCCGCACGGATATGAACCGCAGCGCGAGTTCGTCGAGCGGATGCGCCACGATAGGTTAGGCATCCTGACGCACGATCCGGTCGAGGCGGTGCGCGGCGCCGACGTCGTCTATACCGATACCTGGACTTCGATGGGCCACGAGAAGGAGGCGGCCGAGCGCCGGCGCGATTTCAAGGCCTTCCAGGTCAACCGCGAACTGCTCGGCCACGCGCGCCGCGGGGCGGTCGTGATGCACTGTCTGCCGGCCCATCGCGGTGAGGAAATTACCGACGAAGTGCTCGACGGTGCGCGCTCGCTGGTGCTCGATCAGGCTGAAAACCGCCTCCATGCGCAAAAGGCCGTGATGGTCTGGCTGCTGCGCCCGGCGATAATCGGCACCACCGCAGCGCCCGGCGGCGCTTAAGGCGCGGGCGCGAATGCCTTAAGATGTCGGCGTGGCGACCACGGAAATAAAAAAACTGGTGCTCGCGTACTCGGGCGGGCTCGACACTTCGGTCATCCTGCGCTGGGTGCGCGACTTTTACGGCTGCGAAGTGGTGGCGTACTGCGCCGACGTCGGCCAGGCCGAGGAAACCGCCGGGCTCGAGCAGAAGGCGCTCGCAACCGGCGCGAGCAAGCTCTATCTCGAAGACCTGCGCGAAGAGTTCGCGCGCGACTTCGTCTTTCCGATGATGCGCGCCAACGCCGTCTACGAAAGCTACTACCTGCTCGGCACGTCGATCGCGCGCCCGGTGATCGCCAAGCGCCAGGTCGAGATCGCACACGCCGAAAGCGCCGACGCGGTCGGCCACGGAGCGACCGGCAAAGGCAACGACCAGGTACGCTTCGAGTTCACCTTCGCCCGCCTCGCGCCGGAGTTGAAGGTGGTTGCCCCGTGGCGCCATCCGCAATGGCCGTTTCGCGGACGCGCCGACATGCTCGCCTACGCCGCCGAGAAAAAAATCCCCGTGCCGGTCACCGCCGAGAAACCCTACTCGATGGACCGCAACCTGCTCCACGTGAGCTATGAGGGCGGGATCCTCGAAGATCCTTGGCGTGAGCCGTACGACGATATGTTCCGGCTCACAGTTTCGCCGCAAAACGCGCCCGACGCGCCCGAGTACGTCGAGGTCGAATACGCAAGCGGCGATCCGGTGGCGATAAATGCCACCCGATTTTCTCCGGCCGCGCTGATCGAGCACGCCAATACGATCGCCGGAAAACACGGCGTCGGCCGCGTCGACCTGGTCGAGAACCGCTACGTCGGAATCAAGTCGCGCGGCGTGTACGAGAGCCCGGGCGCGACGATGCTCCTGCACGCGCATCGCGCGGTCGAACAACTCGCGCTCGACCGCGAGACCCTGCATCTGCGCGACGCACTCGTCCCGCGCTACGCCGAGATGGTGTACAACGGGCAGTGGTTCGCGCCCGAGCGCGATGCGATGCAGGCTCTGATCGATCGCGCGCAGCAGAGCGTGACCGGCGTCGCGCGCCTGAAGCTCTTCAAGGGCGGCGTTTCGATCGCCGGGCGCAAGTCACCCAATTCGCTCTACGACCCTTCGCTCGCGAGCTTCGACGAGGCCGGCGGCTATCAACAGGCCGACGCCGACGGTTTCATCCGGCTCAACTCGATGCGCCTGCGCGCGCTCGCGCGCCTGGGCCGTCCCAAACCCGAGGGCGACCGTTAGCCGGGACGCTGCGCCATGGGCAAAGTGATCCAATTCAGGCCCTCGCGTCCGACCCCGCGGCTGGTGCCGCGTCCGGGTCAGAAATGTCCCAAGTGCAATCACAAGATGGACGTTCACATCACCCATCCCAACGGCGTTACGAGTTGCGCGGCGCGCGGATGCTTCTGCCGCATCGCCGCCCCGCGCTGACCCGCAAAAACTTACGCCTTACCCGGGTGAAAGATTCCCGGCTTCAAAACGGGACGTAAAACAAATCGTTTTCTCTAGCGTGTCGGGGCCGGCGCGCCGACGATTCGTTCGAGCGTCACAGTTCCGTCCTCTGTCACGGTCGAACCGCGCGAGCTCGAGCGCAGCGCCTCGAATGTCGCCGCGAACTCCGCGTCGCCGAGCGTGAAGCGCAGTGGGCGATCGCCCGTCGAGTAGTGAAACCTCTGGCCTTGATAGAGATTTGTCAGTGTCGCGCCGAGCGCGCCGCTGGCTGCCTGCTGCCCTTGGCACTGGAACTGCGCAATCACGTCGTTGTTCTCGCAGTTGACCGCCGGTGCCGCGAGCGTCACCTGGCGGATTGCGAGGTCGTCGCCCTCGCATCGGACCGCGGCGCGGTAGCTGACATTTCCGAGCTCGAGTTGTCCCGCGACCGTCATCGCATTGTCGCTGCCCGAGGCGCTGATGTTGCGGGCCGTCAGCGGCTGCGTCACGCCCTGGAGCTGAAGCGGAATCTCAAACGAGGGGGCGTATAGGCGGAGCAGCGCGTTGATGAATACGTATTGGGCGTCGGCCACCGCATTGGCGCGCGCCGGCGCGTCGGCTATCTCGGCTTCGAGGATGGAGTCGCGCTGCAGATATGCTTCGGGGTTGCCGACGCGGCCGGAGGGAAAGACGGCCACGACGATCGACGATTCGCGGAAACCGATCGCGACGTCGAACCGGTTCCCCTGGCCGGGCGGTGGCAGGATATGCAAATTCGCGGTCGTAAAGCTTTTGAGCTCCCCAAGCTCTTTGAACGAGGGTGCCGGGCTTCCGCTCCTGCTTGCGCTGGCCGCGTCGGCGACCGCGAAGCGCAACACCCACGGCGTCCAAGTGACATGGGTTTTCATGACCTCCACCCAGTCCGCCGCGTCCGCGGAATGCGCGAGCCGCTGCGCGATCGCGGGCAACTGAACCTGGCAATCAGCCGTCGAGAGCACGTCCGATCCCACCGCCGCGGACTCAGGATAAGCGACGCCAAGAGCCCACGCGCCGCCTTGCCGGTCGCCGCCGCAGTACACGAGGCCCGCGATCTTGATCTTCGAAGCCCGCGGGCTGGCGCGGCCGGCGGCAAGCTCGACGGTAATCGGGACCAGTTGTCGCACGACCGCGGGGATCAACTCGGGCATGATTACAACGCGCGCGAGCGGCCTTTCATCCGCGTGCGCTCGCGCGGCGCCCAGCGCGCACACGAGAACGATCGCAAACGCGCTGACCAAGACCCGTCGCGTGCGATTCATCAGCAACCCCGCATCTCCGTCGTCCCGCCGCGGCATCGTAGCGAACATCCTATTTCAGCCTGTCACAAGCGTCTGGCGAGAGACAGATATGCCTGGGCGGCGAAGCGGCAGCGTTACGCCGGACGGCAATTGACCAGGTGATCAAGGGCGTTCAGTGTATTGTCTCAGGCAATGACGACCACGCATAAGCGCGGAGTCCTGGTGGCGGTTGCGAACCCCGACGGAGTCGCGCCGCTGATGGCGATCGCGATCGCGGCCAGCGATCCCAACGACGAGCCGCCCCCACGCGTGCTCGCGCTGGTCGGGCGGCGAGAGGGCCCAGCGGACGGCGACGCGCCAGGGACACAGGCGCAAGCGCCGCTATCGCCGCCCCCCGCGTTGACAGCGGCGATCGAATACGCCCGGGCGCGCGGAGTTACGATTGACGCGCAGGCGATGCGCTCCAATGCACCGGCTCTCGACATCATCAATACCGCCCGCACGGCCGAGGTCGCGTGGATTCTTTTGGGCTATCATCGGGCGGCATCGGGCGGCGACACGCTGGGCGGGGTCGTGCGCGAAGTACTGGTCGAGGCGAAAAAGGTGTCGATCAATGCCGGCGCTTTCATCCAGGGTACCGATCGCCCGTTCGAGCGCGTGTTCGCGGCGATCGACGCGGGCCCCGATGGCCGCGCGGCGCTTGAACTTGGCGCCCGCATCGCGCACAACAATCACTCTCGGCTGCGCGCGCTACTGATCGCCAACGAAGCGCTGGCGATCAGCGCCACTCAGCCCGACGCCGTGCTGGTCGAACTGATCCGCGACGCGCGGGCGCGGCTGGGTCGGCTGTTTAACACCGATGTGCTCACTCAGCGGAGCCGCCAGCAACTCTTCCGCCAGAGCCCGGGGCGGCTGCTGATCGTGGGAAAGAGATTCGCCGATGAGATCGGATTACCACTCGATGAGGTTCCGGACGGCGACCGTTGCCTGATCGTCGTCCAGGGCGCTCATTGAATTCCCGCCCATAGTGTCCTAGAGATCGCAAATCTGTCGGCGCCCGCTGCGTGCGTCACGGCCGCTCGACAGAATACGCGGGTGTATCGATACGCAAGTCATTCATGGAGGCATCCGAAAATGTTGGACCTGCTGATTCGCGGTGGTGAGGTCGTTACTCCCCAGGGCGTCGGTAAGTGGAGCGTCGGCGTCCAGGGCGAAAAGATTGCCTTTATCGGAACCGATGAGCATGCGCCCGAGGCGGGACGAACGATCGACGGCAGCGGCAAGATCGTGGTCCCGGGAGGAATCGAACCTCACGCGCATCTCGATATCTACGACCTTACCAATCCCGACGCCGGGGTGAGCACGCTCGGCCCCGAGGAGGATACGCGCGGGATGGCGTTCGGCGGAACGACTACTCACCTGGATTTCTGCTTCATCGAACCGGGAATGGATATTACTCAGGGGATCGAAACGCGGGTAGCGCGATGGAAAAAGCAATCATATGTCGATTACTCTTTCCATGTCGGACTGATGGGCGCCCTTCCTATCAGCGTATTCGATCAGATCGGCGATGTAATCAGGCAGGGCTTCCCAAGCTTCAAGATTTTTACCACGGACGTGATGCCGCCGCATCCCAAGCGCGTCCGGCTGCGGCTCGACATGGGGCGCGTACAGTTGGCGATGGAGAAGGTCGCGAAAAACGACGGCATCATGGTGGTGCACGCCGAGGACGACGACCTGGTCCAGTTCAACTACGAAAAATTCGCCGCCGAGGGCAAAACCGAGGGATGGAACATGAACCTGGTCCACACCAAGCTCTCCGAGGAGCTTGCCTTCGATCGGGTAATCCGCCTGGCCCGCGCGAGCGGCGCCGGAGTGTATTTTGTTCATACTTCAGCGAGTGAAGGCGTGGAAGCGGTGGCCGAGGCTCGGGGACGCAACCTCCCGATCTACTGCGAGACGCTGCATCACTATGCGTGCTTTTCGGCTGATGACTACAAAACGCCGCGCGGCTTTTGCTACCACACCTATCCCTCGTTGAAGGGACGCGAGGATAACAAGGCGTTGTGGGACGGACTGATTAATGATGCGGTATCCACAACCGCGACGGATGAGTTTCCGACTTCGCTCGATCACAAGCTGTCAGGCAAACGGATCGACAACGTGACCGGCGGAAATCTGGGCGCCGAGGCGCGGATGGGAATCGTTTACACCGAAGGCGTGGTGAAGCGCGGGATGACTCTGCAGCGCTTTGCTGACGTGACCTCGACCAACGCGGCGCGGATCCTTGGCCTTTATCCACGTAAGGGGGTGATCGCCGCGGGCAGCGACGCCGACATCGTGCTCATCGATCCATCGATCAAGAAGAAGCTGACCCGCGACGACTTCCACGTCAGCGACTACAGCCCGTGGGAAGGATGGGAGGTCGCAGGATGGCCAGTGACTACGATATTGCGCGGCAAGGCGATCGTCGAAAACGGCAAGCTGCTGGCAAACCTGGGTTACGGGCAGCTGATCCCGCGCAAGGTGGATCCGGTGGTGCTGCGCCGGCCGGCCGCGTGAGGCCGGCGGGCAATAGACGAACGTCAGCCTGCCGGCGCGATATCGTCTTGGCCGTTAATTGTTGGCCGCTATCGTCCTGACCGGCCAGTTCGGCTATCGCATCACGCTTTGAAAAGCAGTTCGTGGAGCGAGGCGAGGTACAGGCTGGCGAACCTCGACGTTGTCTAAAAACAGGAGGCTCTATGAAGTTCTACTTCTTCCACCTCATGCCATGGCCAGATCTTCCGGCCGATTTCGACGATAAGAGCAAACATCCGTCGGCCTGGGTTACCTTGTCCAACCGCTACTATGATCCGGAGAAGGGACATCTTCTTTATAATCGCTACCTCGACGAACTCGAGTATGCCGAGAAGCTCGGCTTCGACGGAGTGTGCGTCAACGAACACCATCAGAACGCATACGGAACGATGCCCGCGCCGAACATTATGGCGGCCACCCTGGTCCGGCGGACCAGCCGGATGAAGATCGCGATCGTCGGAAACGGGCTGCCTCTTCGCGATCATCCTCTGCGGGTTGCGGAGGAGGTCGCGATGCTGGATGTGATCAGCGGCGGGCGAATCATTTCGGGGTTCGTGAGAGGTATCGGTGACGAATACTATTCGATGGGCATAAATCCAACGTTTTCGCAGGAACGCTTCAAGGAGGCGCACGATCTGATTATACAGTCGTGGACGAAGCCCGGCCCATTCCCATTCGAGGGCAAGCACTACCGGGTTCGCTATGTAAACGTGTGGCCGCGCCCGTTACAAAAGCCTCATCCGCCGATCTGGATACCCGGGTTTGGCAGCAAAGAGACGGTGGAATGGTGCGCTGACCCGTCCCGCAAGTACGCATACTTGGCGGTATTCATGCCGGACCATCTGGTGAAATGGTTCTTCGATGCTTACCGGGATGCCGCGCAGGGATTCGGCTATGAGGCTTCTCCTTATCAGATGGGACATCTGTTTCCGATCTATGTAGCTAAGACTGACAAGCAAGCATTCGAAGAAGCCGGCGAGCACGTGCTCTGGTTGTATCACAAGGGACTGCGCCACAAGTGGGAGATGTTTTTTCCGCCGGGGTATACATCTGTTCCATCCATGCGTCGCATAATCGGTTTTTCACATGAGCTGAACTGGGAAAATATGGATGTCAAGGAACTGAACGACCGTGGCTATTGCCTGCTAGGCAGCGTCGAAACCGTGCGCGAACGGTTGGTCAAGTATATTCGGGAGCTTAACTTCGGGCTTTTGCTGCCTTTATTGCATTTCGGCGATATGCCTCATGATCGCACCATAAAAAACATGGAACTCTTCGCGACCGAAGTGATGCCTTTCCTCAAGCGCGAATTCAAGGGCATGGAAGAGAAGCGGTCTCAGGCGGCCTAGGAGCGAAACATGACGCCTCACGAGGAGTTGATCGAAGTACGTGGAGCGCGCACTCGCGTGCTGCGCGCAGGCTCAGGAGAGCCCCTGGTCTATCTGCATAGCGTTTTGGGCGAGGTAACATGGCTGCCCTTTTTTAATCTGCTGAGCCATAACTTTACAGTGTACGTTCCTGCGCATCCGGGTTTTGCAGGTTCGGAAGGTATCGAGGGCACGGACGCAGTCCATGACATGGTTTTTCATTATGCTGATCTGTTGGACGAATTGGGTTTGGAAAAACCGCACATTGTGGGAGCGTGCTTGGGCGGCTGGCTTGCCGCGGAACTTGCGGTGCATTACGCGCATCGTGTGCACAAACTCGTACTGATCGACGCCTTGGGACTCAATGTCGCCGGACATTTCATCCCGGATATATTCGCGGCAAATCCAAGCGAGACCAGATTTCTTATGTTCATGAAGCCGGATTCCGAACTGGCGCGCAGTTTCGTCTCGGACGCACCTTCGGCGGAAATGCTGGATTTGATGCTGACCTCTCGACAAGCCTCAGCCAGGGTGGCGTGGAATCCGTACCTTCATGATCCTAAGCTCGGCGATCGATTGTATCGGGTCAAAGCTCCCACATTGATCCTGTGGGGCGAGACGGACCAGCTTATATCTTTGGAGTATGGCCGGCTTTACGAGGCGAAGATCACGGAGGCGCGGCTTTCGATCGTGAAAGGTTGCGGGCATCTGCCACCATTGGAAAAGCCGGACGAAACCGCCCGTTACGTCCTTGAGTTCCTCAAATCGTAAAGAGGCCCTCAAGTTGTAACGGTGCTCGGGTCTCGGCGCCCTATTTGCCGCGCGAGGCCTCGAGGATGGAAGCGCGTGGAACGAACGTTCTGTGCGACATGTGCCGCGCGGGGCGCCGCGAAGCGTGAGCGATATGAAGGTTTCCGCGAATTAGAAACAATTACAGTCTAATCCGGTACGATTTACCGGATTTCACGCCTGATCGGACCCCCCTATCCTGTAAACAAGGCCGATGACTCGTGGCTCATCCCATTTGCGCGATGGCACAATGGTTGCTGTAGTGAAAAAAGCCGCTAGCGCGCGGTTAATGATGGGAAATGCAACAATCGCTTCCGCCCGTTTCAACGGTTTGGGTACTTAGAGTGCGAGTGTGGTGGTGAAGATGGCGGGACCCAACGCATTTGTGTTTTCTCCGCCATCGCGCGAGCGCGCCACGCCATACGCAGCGCGGCTGATGATCGCTGCGGTCTTGGCGGGGGTTCTTTTTTTAAGTCTGCAAGTCGACGAGGCCAATATGCTGCTGGCGATCGGCGGCCTCGGGGCGTTGGTCGTCATTTGGTATGGCCTGCCATTTGTCACCCGCCATCGCGACTGGCTGATTTGCGCCTTCGTGCTTGTCCTTCTCATCAACAGCATGTCGTTTCTGGATCCGACCGCGCGCCTGTTCTTCCACTATGGTGCGCTCGTGCTTCTTTGTTTTCCGGTCCTAGGCACGGCGCTTCGCTCCGACATCTTTCGGAGCGGCGGCTTCAGGCTGTACACGATCTATTTCTTATGGGCGGCATTTACGATCCTCTATTCACTCGCTCCGGAATACTCCCTGGCCCGGCTCGCCGAGGCCTTCCTGACGCTGGCCGCCCTTGCCGCAATCGTGTTCGAGGTGCGCGAGGCTGACGCGCCGACACGTCTGTTGTCCCACCTTCTCGTGGGTGCCGGAGTGATACTGGTACTGAACGCGGTTGGCGCGTTGATACTGCCGCACAGCATCACGTGGCAGAGCACGTTCGAAACCTTCACAACGGAAGAACTGCAAACAATGCAGAAGCTCGGGGTTACGCCGGGTGGCGTGGACCGCTTCAGAGGCCTTTTCAGCGGGCCGAACGACCTTGGCGCCCTGATGCTCGTCATAGTGGGGCCAGCTCTCGTGTGTTGGTCCACGGCGAGCCGCCGCCAGCGCGTATTTCTGGCGGCACTCGTGGTTGGAGCGGTGTCCTTGGCGGCGTTGGCTGATTCGCGCTCTCCGTTTGTCGCGATGGCGGTAGGCGTCACTTTCTACTCGATATGGAGGTGGCGTGCGCGCGGGGTTCTGGTATTGGCGGCAGTCGCCGCAGTGCTAGGTGCGGCACTCCTCATCTATTCGCACGGTGACCTGGGCGCGTACATGGGACGCGATGTGGGTACGTTGACCGGACGTACCGACATCTGGACCTTCGCGGTGCGTCAAATAAAAGAACGACCTATCCTGGGATATGGATATGAGGTTCAGGGCGCTATTTTCGAGAGCCCATATTTCCCTATCTGGTGGGGTCCCTGGGATCTCGGACCACATAGTTCACTGCATAATGGATATCTCGACCATGCCGTCGGAGTTGGCATTCCTGCCACCTTGCTGTGGCTGTTCATCATTCTGCACCCGTGGTTCTTCGTGTTCCGTCAGCCGGGCGATACATGGAAGCTTAAAGCGATGTTCCTGCTTATAGTAATACCGATCCTGATCAACAACCTTTCGGAGGCTTTGCTGGGCGATTTAACCGAAAGCGTGGGCGTTCTTTTTGGCCTGGTATGGGCTCTTGGCGAACGCTACCGCATGCTTGCCTTGCAACGAGCCGATGCCATCCACGCGGAGACGATGGCGACGCTGCCGGGGCCGCTAATCGCATTGGCGGAAGCCGGCGGGGTTCGCTAACTCGCCGGAGGCGTCCCCTTTACGCATGACGAGCCAGGAATTTGCCGTGCGGGCCGGTCGGCTCGCGCGAGTTCCGCGCCTGGGGGGAGTCCCAACGTGGTTGTCATCGAGCGAAGATTCGCGGGGCTGCTCATACAAGATGGTTTTCTTTGACAGAAGCGATGGCAGGGTCAGATTCAAGATGTCTTTCGGCGGTGCCGTCGTGGAAGAATACACTTATCTCCGTGCAGGCTGGCCGCAACTGGGAACCATCGTACGGCCCCTGTTTGACCTTGCTTACGCTCGTGTTCGCCTCACGAGCGCGCTGAGATCTTCGACCGAGCGCATGTCACCAGGAAGAGTGATCGACCCATACCATACCGGAGACGGCACGACGCAACCCGCTCGGCGAATTGATCGCGCTCGTGACGCAACGGATCAGCCAAGAGCCAGTTGATATGAGGCACTCAGGTTGCCGACGACGGAGTCGGCTCGCACGGGCCTTGTCCGTTCCTGTCGTGATGGCTGTCGCGGCGTCGGCTTGCGCTGCCGTTATGCTTTCTGCCGGGACAGTGAGCGCGGCTGGCGGGCCGTCACATTTCGCTACCTTGCCGCCGCGCGCGCCATTGCCCTCGGGACAGGACTGCGCGGCGGCGATACCGTCGACCCCGGAGACGGTAGCGGCGAACATACCCTTCAACCAAACGATGCCGACGGCGTCGCAGCTTGCCGAATTCTACAGCCACCCGGTCTTTGGGGAGAATCCACCGGCTGCGGATTACTTTCGCGTCGATGGTCACTATGTTGGCTCGACTGACATGATTTTGCGTTGGGCCGCATGCAAATGGGGCATCGACGAGGATGTCGTACGCGCACAGGCGTGGAGCGAAAGCAAATGGAAGCAGGGTGGCTCCAATCCTGGCGATGGGGGCGGCGACAAGCGGGTGTCGCAGAGCCAATGCGTGCAGGGCGCGTTTACGGCCCTGTGGAATTTCGGTTGCCCGAACTGTTGCTATCAGTCATGGGGAATTCTCCAGACCAAGGTCTACTATGAGTGGGGCACTTGGCCGATGATCAAGGACTCCACCGCGTTCAATGCCGACTATCGCTTCGCCGACCAGCGCGCCTGCATGAATGGGGACTATGCGGGATACTTCGCGAGCGCCGCACAGCAGCCCAATACATACGCCGCCGACATTGCCAGCGGCGATATCGACCGCGTCTTATGGGGATGCATCGGGATGCACTATTCCGGCGGATGGTACACCGCACAGTCGTTGGGATATATCAGCGAGGTCAGAGGTTACTTTAAAACGAAACCTTGGATGGCGCTTGGCAGATCGCCGTGACTTTCGCCGCTTAATGAAATCGACCAATGAAGTTCCTTCCAGGTTGGTAAGAATTTCACTGTGTGCGCGAAGAAGCGCCGGGCACACAGGAGACGGCGTGACGTAGCCTGAGATATTCTGGCGCGTCGCCCGGCTGCCGGCGACGAAAGCCGGTGCTCGAAGTTCGTTGGCACGGTCCACGCATACGATAATCCGGTTGAGCTTCCCTGCGCATTGTAACGGGATGCACAACGGGGTTCCTATGAAATCGCTGCTTATTCTTGGAGCACTGCTCGCTATTACGGGTATCATGACCTTGGCCTTCCCTGCGTTTTGGACCAGGGATACCAAGAATGTTGCGCAACTCGGCGATGTCACAATTCAACATCACGAGGATGTCCTGCACTTCATCCCTCCAACCGCGAGTGTCGGAGTGATTTTGCTGGGTGGTGGCCTGATCGTCGCCGGCATCGCGTTGAAGGGCAGAGATTGAAGCTCTCTTGCCAGTGAGCGCGCGCATTCCTTCGGCCACGTATCGACTCCAGCTCAATGGCGAATTCACGCTCATCGACGCGGCCGGAGTAGTTCAGTACCTAAATCGGCTGGGCGTCAGCGACTGTTATATCTCTCCAATCACGCAGGCCCGGGCTGGCAGCCCGCATGGCTATGACGTGATGGATCACCGAAGGCTCAATTCTGAGCTCGGTGGCGAGGACGGATTTCGCCAATTTGCCGGCCGGGTCCGAGAACTCGGTATGGGTATCATTGTCGACACCGTCCCCAACCACATGTGCATCGCGGACAGTTCCAACCAATGGTGGTTTGACGTGCTCGAGAATGGACCGAGCTCTCCGTATGCCACTTTTTTCGATATCGACTGGCGGCCGCCCAAGGCTGACCTTGCCAATAAAGTTCTGCTCCCGGTGCTCGGCGATCAGTTCGGGCATGCGCTCGAGAACGGCCAGATTTCGATCGCCTACGGAAAGGGTGCGTTCGCAGCCGCTTACTACGACCACGTCTTTCCTCTCGCGCCGCGCACCTGGACCACAATCCTGGAACCCGCCATCGCACGCCTGACAAATGAGCTCGGCGAGTCCGCTCGCGAATCCATGGAGCTGGCCAGTATAGTCACTGCGCTCAATCATCTTCCATTGCGCACCGAAACCGACGCCGCGAGGGTCCGCGAACGCCAGCGGGAGAAGGAAATCATCAAGGAGCGGCTCGCCGCGCTAATGGAGGCGAGTGCGTCCGTGCGAACCGCGGTGGCAGCGTCGATCGCGGAGCTTAACGGGATCAAGGGTGAACCGCACAGCTTCGATCGCCTGGAGCTGCTCCTGGATGACCAGGCGTATCGGCTGAGCTTCTGGCACGTCGCGGCCGACGAAATCAACTATCGCCGCTTCTTCGACGTCAATGACCTGGCCGCAATCCGGGTCGAAAACCTTGAGGTTTTCAAAGCCACGCATGAACTCATTTTGGCCCTGCTCCGCGAAAGATTGGTCAGCGGGCTGCGGATTGATCACGTCGATGGCCTGCGCGATCCGGGACAATACCTGCATACGCTTCAGACCGAATGCACGGTTGCGCTTACCGCCGCCGAGATCGCGTTCGTTCCGTGCAAAACGGACAGCAGGCCGAGCGAGCGGGACGCGCGTGCGCTCTATATCGTGGTCGAAAAGATTCTCGGCGCGGATGAGCGATTGCGTGCGGACTGGCCGGTGCATGGCACTACCGGCTACGAATTCCTAAACGATCTCAACGGCCTCTACGTTGACGGCGGCAACTGCGAACGGTTGATGGAGGTTTACGCGCGCTTCAGTCAACACCGGCGCGAGTTTCCAGACATCGTCTATGATTGCAAGAAGCTCGTGCTGCGCGCGTTGATGTCGGGAGAGCAGAACGTGCTGGCGCGTAAGCTCGATCGCATTTCGGAACAGCATCGATGGTCGCGTGATTTCACGCTCAACAGCCTCGGTCGCGTGCTCGCCGAAGTAATCGCCTGCTTTCCCGTTTATCGTTCGTACGTGACCTCCGAAGGTTTGGTGAGCGGCGCGGATCGCCGCGAGGTCATGGCCGCGGTCAACGCCGCCAAGCGCAGAAATGCCGCGCTCAGCGAATCCACCTTCGACTTTCTCGCGGCGGTGCTGTTGTTGGATCATCCGGACGGCTTGGACGATGCTGCGCGCGCGGAACGGCTCGATTTCGCATTGCGCTTCCAGCAGCTGACCAGCCCGGTGATGGCGAAAGGATTCGAAGACACCGCGCTCTACCGGGTTTATCCGCTCGCTTCGCTGAACGAGGTCGGCGGCGATCCAACCTCGCAGGGCATCTCGGCCGAGACCTTTCATATTCGCAACGAACGGCGACTTCGTGAATGGCCGCACGCGCTGTCCGCCACTTCCACGCACGACACCAAGCGCGGCGAGGATGTGCGCGCGCGCATCAACGTACTCTCGGAAATGCCCGACGCCTGGGAGCGCGCCGTGCGCCGATGGCAGGGCCTTAACGCTTCGCTGCGCGTCCAGTGGGAAGATACCTGCGTCCCTGACGCCAACGAGGAGTACCTTTTCTACCAGACGCTCGTTGGAGCGTGGCCGCTAGAGCGAATGACGCCCGCCGAGCATGAGCTGTTCGTCCGGCGGATTGAGGATTACATGCACAAGTCCTCAAAGGAGGCCAAGCTTCGCACCAGCTGGGTGAGCCCGAACGCCACCCATGACAAAGCGCTGGGGGAGTTCGTGCGCGCGGCGCTCAAGCCCAATTCGGCGAATCCCTTCCTGGCGGATTTTGTGAGCTTTCGCCGGCCGGTCGCGCTGGCCGGAATGCTCAATTCACTTTCGCAGATCGTAATCAAAGCAGGCTCGCCTGGAGTTCCTGATTTTTATCAGGGCACCGAACTGTGGGACTATAACCTGGTCGATCCGGATAACCGGCGGCCCGTGGACTTCGCGATCCGCTCGGCGATGCTCGAAGAGATCATTCGCGAGGCCGATCGCAACCGGGTCAAGCTGGTGGAAAAGCTCCTCGGCAACCCGCAGGACGGACGCATCAAGATGTATGTGACCCACCGCGCCTTGCAATTTCGCCGCAGCCATCCCGAGTTGTTCGCGAGCGGAGCATACGTGGCACTAAAGGCCGGCGGCGAGCGCACGCGTAACCTGATCGCTTTCGCGCGAGGTGCCGGGCGCGACCGCGTGATAATCGCCGCCGGGCGCTTTTTCACTAAGCTGCAGAAACCCGCGGATTCGTTTCCGGCCGGCGCGGCGTGGTCGGATACGAGAGTCCTTTTGCCGCCCGACTTTGCCTCGCGCCGCTACGTCGATCTGTTTACGGATTGTGCGATCGACGCGCGCGCGGAGAAAGGCACGGCGCAACTTTCGATGGACGAAGCGTTCGCGCGCATGCCGATCTCGATGCTCGTGCCGTCGGACTGAGAGAGCCGTTGGATTCTCGAACCAGCCAAGACCGGATTTGGCGTCTTGAGTTTGGCGCCAGTCCAACCGAAGAAGGAGTTCTCTTTCGCGTGTGGGCGCCGCTGGCGGCTCGTCTCTCCGTGTGTGTCACCAGTCCGCGGCAGGCGGTCCTGCCGATGGATCGGGATGCGGATGGCATTTTCACCGCATTCGCCGAGCGTCTTGCCGCCGGTGCGGAGTACTACTATGAATTCGGGCCCGGCCGCCGGCGTCCCGATCCGGTTTCGCGTTTGCAGCCGCACGGAGTCCATGACGCTTCTCGAATCGTCGACCCGGACGCCTTCGCGTGGACCGATCGCGACTGGAAAGGGCGTGCTTTGGGAGACTTCATCATCTACGAGCTGCATACCGGAACCTTCACGCCCGAGCGGACGTTCGAGGGCGCGATCGGCCAGCTTCCGTACTTGCGCGAGTTGGGCGTCACGGCGGTAGAGCTTATGCCGGTTGCGGCGTTTCCCGGCGCTCGCAACTGGGGTTACGACGGCGCCCACCTTTACGCGCCCCATGCCGCGTATGGCGGAGCGCTCGGACTCAAGCGCCTGATCGACGCCTGCCATCGCGCGGGCCTCGCGGTCGTGCTCGACGTCGTTTACAACCATCTGGGCCCGGAAGGAAATTATCTTGGCGAGTACGGCCCATACTTTACCGACCGCTATCGAACGCCGTGGGGCGCGGCGATCAATTTCGACGGTCCGCAGAGCGAGGGCGTCAGGCGATTCTTCGTCGATAATGCTCTGTACTGGCTGACCGAATACCACGTCGACGCGCTGCGGCTCGACGCAATTCATGAGATCTTCGACCTCGGCGCGGCTCACGTGCTCCGCGAGATGGCGGCGGCCTTTCATCAGCAGGCGCGGTTGCTTGGGCGCGAGGCATGGCTCATCGCCGAGAGCGATTTGAACGATCCACGGGTGATCAATGCGCCGGAGATCGGCGGCCACGGAGTCGATGCCCAGTGGAGCGATGATTTTCACCATTCGCTACACGCCCTGCTGACTGGCGCCAGGAATGGCTATTTTGCCGACTTCGGCCGGATCGGAGATCTGAGCAAGGCTCTAACTGACGGATTTGTCTATGACGGCCACCGCTCGATCTATCGCCAGCGCCGCCACGGTGCTTCGTCCAAAGCGAATCCGGGGCAGCAATTCGTCGTGTTCAATCAGAATCACGACCAGATTGCCAATGCTGACGCGGGAAGGCGGTTCTCCGAGTTACTTACGCCCGCGCAACAGAGGCTCGCGGCCGTGATCCTGATGTGCGCCCCTAATCTGCCGATGCTCTTCATGGGCGAAGAGTTCGGAGCGTCAGCGCCATTTAACTACTTCACTAGCTTCGCCGACCCAGGATTGGCCCGTGCGGTATCCGAGGGACGCCGGCGCGAATACGAGTCTTTTTTCAGAGACCGGCCCTTCCCGGATCCGCAGGCGCCGGAAACCTTCGCCGCCTCGCAAATCGACTGGGCGCAGACCGCACGATCGCCCCATCGGGAGTTGCTCGCGCTCAATCGCGCGCTGATCCTGCTGCGCAAAGAGAATCGCTGTCTCTCGAACTGCCGCAAAGACCTGACAGAGGCTGATTTCAGCGAAGCCGAGCGATGGCTGGTGATCCGGCGCGGCGATCCATCGGGCGCAAGCGCGCTGCTATTTTGCAACTTGAGTCCGGAAACGCGCATAATACCGATGCCGCGCGGAGCTTCGGGCTTCGCGCTGATGCTTTTCACGGGCGAGCAGCGCTTCGGTGGAATGCCCGCGGCTCCGTCGCCACCCGTCATCCTCGATTCTTCCTTAGCCGGAATCGAGCTCGCTCGATTCCGCGCCGCGCTTTATCTAGGCGGCGCCAAGCACTCGTAATATCCGCATAACCGCCGCCTCGTCTCATTCCTGATCGCGGGCCGGATTTCGCGCGACGGCTCCGCGCGGCTGCCGATGGTCGCCGTCTTCGCTCCCGGCCACAGTCAGGCGCGGCAGGTACAACCGCACCGTGGTGCCCCGCCGCTCCTCGCTATGGATTTGCACATGTCCGCCGGATTGCTTGACGAACCCGTACACTTGCGAGAGTCCGAGCCCGGTGCCTTGCCCGACTTCCTTGGTGGTGAAGAAGGGATCGAAGGCGCGCGCGAGGACTTCCTTGCTCATTCCGGTGCCGATATCGGTGACCGCGATCATTACGTACTGCCCCGGTGACAACTCTTCATGTTGCGCCGAGTATTCTTCGTCAAGGTAACTATTGGCGGTTGCGATAGTGATTTTACCGCCATCCGGCATCGCATCGCGTGCATTGACGGCGAGGTTCAGAATCGCGCTTTCGAGCTGGTTGTGATCGGCGGAAACTCGCCACAGGTCCGGCGCCAGCACCATTTCGATTTCGATATTGTCGCCCACCGTGGTGCGCAACAATTCCGACATGCCGCTGGCGAGCCGATTCACGTCGAGGGATTCGGGCCTCAGCGGCTGCTGGCGGGCGAAAGCCAGCAGGCGCTGGGTCAGAGTCACGGCGCGCTGCCCGCCGCGCACGGCCGCATCGGCGAGCCGGAGCAGTTCCTCGCCGCGCGGAAGATCGGACGGCGCGACGCGCCGGCGCAAGGCGTCGAGGTTGCCCATGATCACCTGGAGCAGATTGTTGAAGTCGTGTGCGACGCCGCCGGTGAGTTGCCCGATGATCTCCATCTTCTGCGCCTGACGAAACGCTTCCTCGGCCTGCATCCGTTCCTGGATTTCGGCCGCCACCCGCTGTTCGAGGGTTTCGTTGAGGCGTCGCAGATTGTCCTCCGCCATGCGGCGATCGTTGATGTCCTGGACGATCAGAACCACGGATTGCGGCCCGCCTTCCGGGCCGTCCAGCAACGACACACTATTGGCGATCCAGATGATCGATCCGTCGGGCCGTACCTTGCGTACCTCGATCGTAAAGGGGCGCCCGGTTTCGAACATCCGATCCATCAATTCGTTGAAGCGGCCAACGTCCTCGGTATACGTGAGCTCGATCAGCCGCATGCCGAGCAGCTCCCGCATCGGGCGAGCGACGATGTCGCAGTACTTCCGGTTCACCAGCACGTAGCGGCCGGAAAGATCGATCTGCGCGATACCCACGTTGGCTTCGGCGAAAATCGATCGGAGCCGTTGTTCGCTGTCCCGCACGATTCGCGCGACGCGGCGGCGCTCGCGGGCAAGTCCGATATTGCTGCGAACCCTCGCGAGCAGCTCGCGCGCACTGAACGGCTTGACCAGGTAATCGTCGGCGCCGGCCTCTATTCCCTCG
The DNA here is from genome assembly GCA_963773975.1 of uncultured delta proteobacterium. GTDB lineage: Bacteria > Desulfobacterota > Binatia > Binatales > Binataceae > JAKAVN01. Next base: position 14,852 of record CAVZDJ010000007.1, on the reverse strand, counting down.
ATACTTGCCTCCTCGCCGGCTCGCGCCGACAGCAGTACCACCGGCACGTCGCTCAACGTCGGGTCGGCTCGCACGGCCCGCAACAGACCGAAGCCGTCGAGTCGCGGCATCATCACGTCGCTGAGGATCAGATCGGGGCGGCGGCGCTGTGCCGCTGCCAACGCCGCCTCGCCATTGACCACGGCCTCGACTTCATAGCGGTCCGCGAGCAGCCGTCGGAGGTAATCACGCATGTCGGCGTTGTCATCGGCGATCAGCACCGATGGCCGCTCGCCGGCCGGCACCGAGGCCGCAACCGGATCGAGCGTCGCGTCCTGAATTTCGCTTTCGGGAGGCCGCGGCTCGCCTGGCAACCATCGCAGCGCTTCTTCGACGAATGATTCGGCGCGCTGTGCCGTCGAGGGCTGGGTGCGAGCCATACCGAAACCAGCGGCTGGCAAATCGGCCTTACCCACCGGGATTGAAACCGTAAAGCACGAGCCTTGCCCGAGTGCGCTGCTGACCTCCACGGTTCCGCCATGCAGATGAGCCAGTTCCTGGACCAAGGCGAGTCCGATACCGGTGCCCTCATGCGTACGGCCGTGCTGGCCCTCGATCCGGTGAAATCGCTCGAATAGCCGCGGCAACTCCTCCTTGGGAATTCCCAACCCAGTGTCTCGCACGCGCAATTCCACGCGGCTGTGATCGGCGGATTCGCCCAGCGCAACCTCGATTTCGCCTTCGAACGTGTACTTGAACGCGTTGGAAATCAGATTGAGGACGATCTTCTCCCACATGTCGCGGTCAACGAAGGTCGGCGCCGTAATCGGCCGGCAATCGATCACGTAGCGCAGGCCAGCCTTGTCCATCGCGGATTGAAACGTGCTGGCAAGGTCCGCGGTATAGGCGGCGAGGTCGAACGACTCGTAGAGCGCCTGGAGCCTGCCCGCCTCGAGCCGCGAAAAGTCGAGCAGCATATTGACGAGTTTCAAAAGCCGCAAACCATTGCGGCGCAGCAGCTCAATCTGTTCTCGATCGATGGTGGCGCGGCCGGTGCGGATACTGCGCAGCAGGAGGTCCTCGAGCGGGCTCAGCATCAAAGTAAGCGGTGTGCGGAATTCGTGACTGGCACTGGAGAAAAAGGCGGTCTTGGCGCGATCGATCTCGGCCAGCGCTTCAGCGCGGCGCTTCTCGCGCTCGTAGGCGCGCACGTCAGCCAGCCCCGCCGCGATCTGCCCGGCCAGCAAATCGATAAAGCCGCGATATGCACCGTCCAATGGACGGTACGGATTCAGCCCGATGATCATCGCGCCGGCCGCCTGATTCTGTCCCGGCTCGGCGATCGGAACGACGATCGCCCGCCGCGGCGCAATGTCCCAGCCTCCGGTCGGCAAATCGCCGAAACGGGCGGCGAGATCGTCAACGATCACCGCCGTCGACTCCGCCCGTGCTCGATTGATAGGCCACTCGCCCGTATCCAACTGGAGCACCCGCGGCGCGGCGGGATGATTCGCGTGAATCCCGGTGCTGCAGGTGAGCGTGGCGTGCTCACCGTCGCTCTCCACCAGATAGATCAGCGTGAACGGAAGATCGCGCGAATTGGTGGCCAGACATTCGCATACCGCCGCGAACAGTCTTGCCGCGGTCTTTTGGTTTGCGATCCGCGCACCGATCTCATGCAATACTCGCAACCGTCGCTCGCCGATAAAACGCTCCGTGTCCTCGATGACGACGCACAGGTGGCCGCCGATGCCGCCTTCGTCGTCGGGCAACGGGCTGTAAGAAAAAGTATGGAAGGTTTCCTCGGGATATCCCGAGCGATGAAGAATCAGCGGAAGATCCTGATCATAAGTAGCGCGGCCGGCCGTCACGACTTCTTCGATTCGAGGTCCGATGTCGTCCCAGATTTCCTTCCACACCTCGCGCGAAGGTTTGCCGAGGGCCCATGGATGCTTAGTCCCCAGCGTCGGCCGGTACGCATCGTTGTAAAAAAATGTCAGCTCCGTCCCCCATCCCATCCACATCGCGTAGCGGGAACCGAGCATGATCTGGACCGCGGTCCTCAAGCTCTGTGGCCACGTGGCGGGTGGGCCGAGCGGCGTCTGCGACCAATCGAAGTCGCGCATCCGCTCCCCCATCTCGCCGCCTGTCGCAAGGAACTCGGCGCGGTCCACCCTCACGATCGATGAGCCCACATCAGTCTCGAAGCAAGAATCGGGCCTCTTGGCCAGCAACCCAGTGCACTTATTTCAGGAAGGCAATCAAGACTTTAGCCGCTGGATAAAACCGTTTACATACGTTCGATTGGCTGTCAGCATGTTCGAGGAATGCCGTCGTGGCCAAGCTGCGACGACATCCTCCGCAGGGGATCGATTGAGTTCGCCCAACCTTTTGCTAGTCGACGATAACGACGACGTGCGCGAAATTACCGCGCTGCTGTTGCGCGATGCCGGATACGGCGTGATGGAAGCCTCCAGCGGCGTCGCGGCGCTCGCGGCGCTCGACGCCAATCCTGCGATCGAGCTCCTGATCGTCGATTTTTCAATGCCGGGGATGTCGGGAATCGAGCTTCTCGAACGGGCGCGCGCCAAGCGGCCGAAAATCAAGGCGGTGTTCATCACCGGATACGTGGATCACACGTTGCTCAGCGGCGAGCTCGCCGACGAAATCGTGGTCAAGAAGCCTTTCACTATCGCCCAGCTTGCGCCCGCGGTGCGCAAGGCCTTGGGCGAGTCCGAGGCCTGAACCCCTCCGCGCCGAACCGTGCGGCGGCGAGCATTAGTTAGGATTGGCGTCTTCGGCTTGCAGGGCGCTTTCTGCGCGCTTCCCTAGTCAGCCCTCTGGGTCGTTTACCGCGACCTCAAAAACCACATAGATGCCTCCCTTCTTCAGAGTGCGCTTCGTTAGAGTGCGCTTCTTTCAAGCGTCCTGAAAAATCTTCTACCTATCGTCACGCTGACAGTGTCTCGCGCAATCCATAACGAGGTTTTTGGGCGGCACATTTGTTGCTGCTCATAGCTTTGGCTGCAAACAAAGACCATCTCTGCTGTGTGCAGACAAAGGGGTAGACCCAGATGAATCAGGATCAAGTTAAAGGCAAATGGAATCAGCTCAAGGGCGAAATCAAGAAGAAGTGGGCCAGAATGACAGATGATGACTTCCTTGAGGTCGAAGGCGATATGGACAAGCTCTCGGGCAAGATCCAGGAGCGGACTGGCGACCGGAAGGAAGACATTCGTAAATGGCTTAACGAGCGTAGTCAGTAATTTGCCGGATGCGGTCGCGGCTTCCAGCGACGTCTGCGGATTGTCTCTGAAGCCGCGCCGCACTACACAATCTGGAGGCAACAAATGCGATATTTCGTGGCATGGCTTCTTGGGGTCCCTATTTCAGTTCTTGTTCTATGGTATGTGGTGACTCATGTGCTCTAGCATCTTCGCTAATGAGCGCGTCGTCTCTGGTTACAGCTCTCGGGAAGCCCTCGGACATTGACGCCCTGGTGCGCGGATCGTCCGCGATAATTGCTGACGCCTGCGCGAACCAGTTGCCGAGTGCTCAGCCTCAGCCCGGCGCTGTCGCTTTAGCCTGCCGATCGAATCCCGGCAGGATGGCATTGACAAATCCGTTTTGCACGAATTGCACCAACGCCTGCCAGGTACTCATATTCGGGTTGTCGAGTTTTCCCGAAACGTCGATCTTGGTCGCGACCTTTTGGGTAGATGAGTTCTTGACCGCCTTGGCGGCCGCGTCAACGGCAAGCTCATAAGCCTGATGGAGAACCGATTTGTTCTTGTCCTTGGCAGGGTCATAGACCTTCATATTACTGAACAGGGGTTTCACGTAGCCTGTCATCTCTCCACGGCGCACCGTGATTTGCGAGAAGACGGACAGTTGGCCGGCCTGGACGTCGAATCTGCCGTAGGCGCGCAACAGGTTATTTAGCGCTGGGAGACTGGTATCGCGGATCGCTAAATCGAGATCGAAGTCAGAACCGGGTTTCTCAGGGCGAAAATCACCACTGATGTTCGTCACCCCGCTGTCCATAAACCTGCCGCGCATGACCAGATGTGCCGGGCCCTCGCTGAAATGGTTCGATAAATTCGTCAGCTGAAGGTCCAGATCCGACATCGACAGTTTGTAATGGGGATCCTTGGTATCGTTGACGTAAACCATCTGGCTACCGACAATTTCGAGCTTGGCGATTTTAACCCTAGTTTCCGGCGCATTGTTGATTTTCTGAGTTCCCGTCTTGACCGCGGCCACGCGGCGATCCTCCGCGGCAGCGGTGGGCGTCGCGTGCGTATACCCGAATCGCCCGCCGGTGACCTTAACCTGATAGAGTTCGATCCTTTCGACTTTCGGCCCGTACTCAACGAACCCCCTACTGGATAGCGTGCCGCCCTCGACAGTGAAATTGATCCGGCTAAGTTCAGGCTTGAATTGTTTAAGCGGCACATTTTCCAGACGATAGCTTGCGGCGACGCTGGCGACCGGCTTGGTCAGGAAGTTCGCGTTTCCCTTGATGCGTGCCTGCCCCACGTCGAAAACAGTCGCTTCGGCTTGTATGGGCGACGGATACGCGGTGGCGGCCGATCCGGTGTTTCGGATGTTATCCGCGGTGACGTACAGATGCTCAAGCCTAAGTGGTCGGTTCGGATCGGTATCGACGTAAACGACGTCACCGTCCTCGATTGTAAAATGGTTGATCTTGAAGGGATAGATACTTTCTACGGCGTCCTGCCATCCCTTTTTGCTTAATGGCACCTTGTCGGCGTACTCAGTGCGCAATTGCAAAAGATCGATATGCAGCCGCGGATGAAAAAGAAACAGGTCCGCGACGACGTGCCCGGTGAACAGGTGACGCCATTGTATCTCCAAAGTGAAAATCGGAAAGTAGGCGACGGGAGTGCGTGAGTGCGCCTTCTGGATCAGTGTGACGTCACGCAAAGTGAGTGCGGCGTTGAGTATATTAAGGTGCGCTCCGGCGACGCGGGTTTCGTAGCCGGTTAGCCGCGTATTCAGATTTCGTTCGGCCCACGTGCGTATCGTCGGATCCAGCAGATACGATGCCGCCCACAGGATGACAAGACAGCCAACAAAGGCTACCGTCAACCACCGCGAGAACCGCGCGCCACGCGATTGCGGGAGTGTCTTGGGCGCAGCTCGGTCGCTCTCTGGGGCAGCTCGAACAAGCATAGGCATCATTCCACTCTATCCGTTTCTTCAGCGGCGCGGGCGTTGTCCACGATGTCGTTGCCGGCTACCTTGCCAATCATGATGATCAGAGGTGAATTCGGTTTGAGCGGCCCGCTCCGATAGTCGCCAAAGGTTTGTTCGATCTCGAATCCCGTGTGGATAAAGAGCAACTGCAGCTCTCGCGGAAAAAAGACGTGACCAACAAAGTCATCGATGTAACCGTCCACGGCGCGTCCATTCTGATACTTCTCGTAGAAGAAGCGCGTCTGAGCGCACTGTTCATGACTTAGATAACGAGAAGTCTTGCGCCGGATGAATCTGACCCCTTCGGATTCATCCCATTTGTCCACGTCGATCTCCACCAGTGCGCGCGGCGGGACGTTGAAGGAGTCCGCAAATATAGCCATGTTAGGCATGGCTATCTCGACCAGAAATCGGCCGCCCGGTTTGAGATTGCGCCGACATTGGTTCCACACGGCGAGCTGGTCTTTAAGCGCGAGCAGGTGGCTAATCGACGAGCATGGGATCACGATGAGATCGAACGCCTCGTGCGACTGCCAGGTCCGCATGTCAGCATGGATTAGCTGGAGCCTTTCTCGCACCGCCGGCGGCGCCTCGAGGTGGCGTTTGTTAGCGCTCTCGAGCATCTCGGTCTGACTGTCGAGACCGATTACGTCAAAGGCCAAGCGCGCGCCCTGCTCTGCCAGAGGCAAGGTGATCCTTGCCGTGCCGCAGCCCAGCTCCAGAACCCTTTGGGGCCGAAGTCTCCGCACCAGTGAGACGTAGAACTCCACGTCCTCGCTGTCGCCCAGATGCTCCAGGTCGTATTCATCAGGATGTCTATAAAGGTCGCTCATACCTGCCTATTCGGCGTGCGGAACCGCAGTGCCGTGGAAGACCGCGATCATCTGCGCTCCACAGGTGTGGTTCCGATGATCGCGGTCGAACAACTTGCTCAAATCAATGACGACGATTACTGGCTAGTCCGTTTCAGGGAGGTGAATACGTCGTAGTTGAGCGCTTCTGTATTACGCCATCCGGGCTCGAGGTGGTCGTCGTGGTGGTGGTCTCCGAAGACGACGAAGGCGGAGGCGTCACAACCGGGGCCGGCGGTGGGACGGTTCCGTACTCAGTTGTTGTTGTGGTCTCTCTGGTGCCCGTTGGACCACACGCAGAGCAGAAACCGACGGCGAATGCGGCGATAGATATGGTAGCCCATGATCTCCAGTTGCGCATTTTCGTAAATCTCCCAAAAAACATCGCTGAACCATGTAATCTGATCGGTCTTAAGCGTTCTTATCGCGAGGGTACTTTCGCCCCCGACTTGCGCGCTTCGGATAGACCAATAGCGATTGCCTGCTTACGGCGCTTCACTTTCTTGCCTGACTTCCCGGATGTGAGCTTGCCGCGCTTCATCTCGTGCATAGCGCGCCCAACCTTGGCGGAAGCCTTCTGGCCGTATTTGCGGGTGCGTGTAGCCATTTTCTACGATCCGTAGACGGAATTGTTTAACGTCACGCGTGGCGTGCAGTTTCATACGAGATCAGCCGCGAAACCTATCAGCCTTGTCGTTGTCTGGCGGATGATGAAATCATCGCGGCCTCGGGAACAAACCTGACTATATGAAAATCCCGTGCCGACGGTTTTTAATGCCGCCTTGGTTGGCTATCGCCTGAATTTGCGAGGCACGACCGCGCGTATCGCACACCCGGCGTGGCACAAATTACTTTTGCGGCTATGGTTTTGAAATAGCTGGAATGCGAGGCTCTATATATGCGCCGAACCAGGATTGCGGCGCATCGAAGTCCCGATCTTCAGTCCGGAGCCTGGGGTAGCCGATCTTTTTTGAAAGACCGTCCGAAGGACGCACTATTCTTCTTTGAGATGGTTGTAGAGTGTTTTTAGCGAGACGCCGAGAATTTCCGCGGCTTTTGCCTTATTACCGCCAGTAAATTTAAGCGTCTGCAGGAGAAGCTCGCGTTTGACCGCGCTCAGCGACATCCCCACATGCACATCCAGAGCGGGATGGCCGTGGCCATTATCAGGTTTGAAGCTCGCGGGCGGGTTGGGCTTGACGCTCTCCGGCATATCGAACGTGATCTCCTCGGGCAGGTCTGCCGTCGAGATCATCGGCCCGCGCGTAACGATGAGCGCGCGCTCGATCACGTTGCGCAACTGCCGCACGTTGCCCGGCCAGCGCTGAGCTTTGAGCAACTCCAGACAGTCAGCTTCCATGCCCATAACCGATTTGCCTGCGGCCGGAGCAAGTTGCTGCAGGAAGTGCTCGATCAGGGTCGGGACATCTTCGATGCGCTCGCGCAGCGTCGGCAGTTGGATCGTGAACACGTTAAGGCGGTAGTACAGGTCCTCGCGGAACTTTCCTTCCCGCAGCTGTCCCTCGAGGTTGCGATTCGTCGCGGCGAGCACGCGCACGTCGACAGGAATCTCGGCGTTGCCGCCGAGGCGGCGAACCTTCCGTTCCTCAAGCACCCGCAAGAGCTTCGCCTGCAATTCCGGCTTCATCTCGCCGATCTCGTCGAGCAGTAGCGTTCCGCCCGTAGCGAGTTCGAAACAGCCCTCGCGGCGGCGATCGGCGCCGGTGAAAGCCCCGCGCTCGTGACCGAACAACTCGCTTTCCATCAGGGTTTCGGGCAGGGCGGCGCAATTGATGGCGATGTAAGGACCGCTGGACCGCGGAGACAGTTCATGAATCGTGCGCGCCGCGAGTTCCTTGCCGGTGCCGCTCTCCCCGACGATGACGATCGACGCGCTGCTCGGCGCGACCTGATCGATCGCCGCCATTACGCGGCGCATCGCGAGCGATTGCCCGATCAGTTGTCCCAGTTCGCCGGCGTCCATAAGGCGGCGGCGCAAGAGCTGGTTTTCCTTGCTGACGGTCAGATGGGTGCGCAGATTGTTAAGCAGCACCTCCATGTGATGCGGATCCACCGGCTTGCGCAGGTAGTCGTAGGCACCGAGCTTTATCGATTGAACCGCGTCGTCGATATCGCCCTCGCCCGAGATCACGATGGTGGGAATCTGCCAGCCATTCGCACGGATTTCGCGGAGCACGGCCAGGCCGTCCTTTTTCGGCAGCCTCAGGTCGAGCAGAAGGATTTGCGGATCGGAGCTTTCAATTAGCTGCAAGGCCCGCTCGCCATCTTCCGCTTTGTCCACTCGGTATCCCCAAGACGAGATCAAAGTGGTCCACGCTTCCCGCGCGTCGGAGTTGTCTTCCACAATGAGGACTTTGATGCCGGCTTTCATGGTGTTCGAAGTCTCTGCTGAGCTACCATCTGCCCAAACGGCCGTTGCGGGCAGTGCTGCTCGCATTCGCCGCAACCTACAATTTTCCGAAAATACAGACGCGAGCGAGCCGCGCTGTTCTGGACCCGCCCCGGCTGAACAGTCCGCCTGTGTCAGCGATATTGAGATCGTAGCATCAATGATGCCATTCGTTCAGTTTCGATTGGCGTTTATCAGCGTTATAAAGGCCTAAAAACATTGGTGAAAGTGAGATGGGGCAAAAAATGCGGTGAGAGCAATTGTAAGATTTCCCTTTCCTCGGCGGCAACGCTGTTATTTCGCCGATTGGTCCGCATTCGACCGACGGCCGAAGCGACATATTCGATCAAATGGCCGAGATTCAAAGGCGTGACCATGCATAGGTCAAATCCTTCCTGGAGCGCGCGCCGCGCATGTTGAGGAGTTCGCGATCGGTTAAATGGACGCAGTCGAGCAACGCGTAGCGCGAGGTCGTCCCATCCGGGGCGATGCTGGCAGGAAATGAAAGCGTAAAAATCGAGAAGCTCGCCCGCCAGAGCAAGCGGCAGCGCGAGACGGGCGGGCACAAGCGGAAATGCCCGGACCTCCGTTCATGGCTCGCGCAATGAAATTTCCGCCGAACTGCAGGCGGCGATGACTCGGTCGAATCAGCGCATAGGCGCCGGGGAATTTGGGCCGAGGGCATCGCGCTCACGGCTGTGAACCTCCGGCCGGGACACGACTACGCTCGCCCGAGTGGGTGACCGCCGCGCGGAACGTGCAGAGGGCCGAACGGAAAAAGGGGGTAGGATTTCCATTCGGAAACAAATCCGCGCGGCGGTCGAGGGTTTACCATCCATGAAACTGGAGTCAGCGTGCAGCAACAGCTATGCCGAACGCCACTTCCGCGATATCGCCCTATCGCGCGCTATGTTGCGCCACATTCCCAAATCGCACAGCAACATTTTCAGAGCCACACGGGTAGGTTTTACATATTGCGTTTCTAAATGTCGGAAGTTTTAGGGTTCGCGAAGCAACCAGACTACAAATTTCGTCGCTCAAAAACCGGGGTGTGCCGGTTTGATTTCAAAACGTCAGGAAGCGAATTTTCGGAATTGACCGACAATGGAGGAACGCTGACCTATGTATCTGTGGATATTTGTGGTCTAAGCGTCAAAAAAAGAGGCTCGCCACCGTTTATTGGCACGATGTTTGCTCAAGGCATCAGTTGGCATCGACACCACAGCGGAGGCCCATGTACTACCGACATTTCCGCCTTACGGGTCCGCCTTTCGAAGCCTTGGCGGGTCCAGAGGCTCTCTACTTGAGCCGGGCTCATCGCGAAAGCCTGGCCGCCTTGGAGTGGGGTCTGCTGCACGAACCAAGCGGGTTTACCACGCTGACCGGCGAGACCGGAACCGGCAAGACTACGCTGGTATCTTCCATTCTCGCGCGCAATTTCGCGCAGCTGCGCGCCGCCTACGTGATAAATCCGAAGCTCTCGTTTGAAGACATCCTGCGGGTGGTCCTCGGCCAATTCGGCATTCCATGTACGGAACCGGGCAAGCTGGACCGCATCGAGGCATTGGTCCGATTCCTCGGCGCGCGGATGCCCAACGAGCGGCTGGCAATAATCGTGGACGAGGCTCAGGACTTAAGCGACGATGCTCTCGAAGAGCTCCGCCTGCTGTCGAACTACGGCCAGCGGATCGGAAAGTACCTGCAACTTGTGCTGGTCGGGCAACCGGAACTGGCGCTGCGCCTGAGGAGCCCATCGTTGCGGCAGTTCAATCAGCGAGTGGCGGCGCGCTCGGTGCTCAGCCGGCTGAGTTTCGCCGAGGGCCATGAATACGTCGGATATAGGCTGCGCGCGAGAAACGGGCGCGCTAGAGACATTTTCGATCCAAGTGCGCTCGACTATCTACTTCGCCACAGTGCCGGAATCCCGCGGCAAATCAATGTTCTGTGCCACAACGCGATGCTGTTGGCGTATTCCGCCGGCGCGCCGCTAGTCGATCTCAAGGCCGCCAGGGCAGCAGTAGCCGATCATGGCGAGTCACTATTGGGGGCATGGGCACTGACTATCCCATCGCGGACATTGCAGCCTATATACGTTGGTGTCGCCGCATTTGGGCTGCTTCTCTTTGCCGGGTATGGCTATAGAGCAGTTCCCACGCATGATCCGCGGGTCAACGCGGCAGCGGTGCCGATGCAGGCGGCGCGGAGTATCGGCCATCCATCGATCAATGTAGCGCGCAATGTTGCACGGGAGTCCAAGGCATCGTTCAAGATCACGGCCGAGAGGGTGGCGAAACACGTAGACGCAAGCGCGCCCGCGCCGGCAGTCCTGCCAGTTAAACGAGCAAGCGCGGAGACGAACGCGGAAAATCGATCGCCAGGAACTCCGCGCGCTTCGTCGGCAATGTCGATCGCCACCGCCGAAAAATCGCTACCGGAGAATTTTGAAGTACGCGAGCAAGATACTGCGGATCTCGTCTTGCCCGCCTCGCGGCCTCCCGAACCGGCTATCCAGCACGGCGATAGCCAACAGGAAAAAAGCCAAAGCGAAGACACCGAAGAAGCGCGGAAAGTCCAGCCCCCCGTCCACATATCAATGCTGTCCGTCGCGCAAGAAGCCGATCGCAAACGCAGCATTTCTGTAAAATATGGGGATACCCTCGAAAAATTAGCACTGCGCTATCTTGGCTCGCGAATCGCGCTCAATGAGCTTATCGACGACAATCCGCAGATAATGGACATTAACAGAATATATCCCGGACAGAAGGTGTATTTGCCCGCATCCGGGCAAACGAACCCTACCGCCCCGGCGTCCCGAATCGCATCGCAGCCCTCGACTTCATTCGCCGGCGGACCCTCGCGTATCGATGACTCGAACGCCGGCACTGATTCCGCGAGCATTCTGAAAACCGAAAACCGCTGAGGGATTGTTCCCAAGCCGCATTTGCACTTCCCGCTCCCGGTTCAGCGCATAAGGTCAGCGCATTTACCTATATATCTTTGGTCGCGCGCGCGTCAGGATGGACTAAAGGTGTTCCACCTGTTCCACCCACGCCGGACGGCCGAGCCCCGCTCCGGGCGCAGCTCTTAGTCGAGAACTTCAGCCCGCGAGTTCGGCCGTCCGGCTCATCCCATGAGCCTACGGCGCGTAGGTAGTAGTCGAACGTTGCCGCACGTTCCCATCATCGGACTGCGTAGTGGTACTGGTCGTCGTGCTCTGACCCGGCGGCTCCGACGGCGCGACCTGGGCTGGAGTTTCGGTTTCGGTCTTGTGATAACTGAAACATCCGGCCGCCAGAACCATTGAAAGTCCTGCAACCGCCAGGGTTGTCGCATGTATAAGCTTCCGCATTATGTGACCTCCAAATATCGAACTGAGTCAAGATAAAAAGAGAACCTTGCGGCCCGTAGTTCGATAATGAAGTTTGCACCTCTTGTGCCAACGCATACTGGTAACCAAAACGACGAAATCTCGCGGAAACTTTTTATATATGTTGCGCTAGTTATGTCTGTGCATGGATTCGTTATAACTGCTACGTCGATGAATTGCGCGCTTTGGTCCCCGATCGCGCGACTGCGTATAGTGACGGACTTACCGATCGCGTCGGCCGGCGCGGATAGAAATATTTCCGAGCGTGCGCTGTCTGACCGCGCTCGGGGGGCAGTGAATTCGGGTCAGGTTTTTTTTATCTGAGTTTCGCCGCCGAGAGCGGATGCACCGGTAAACTCCGAGACCGGGCGATATTCAGCGCTCGGCGCAAGCGGCGGATTGCGCGACGGATCGAGCGGCGGCAGACGGCCGTCCCATTTCGCGGCGGCTTCCACCAGCGCAGTATCGGACCGCCACGGCTCGGCATCGCTGTTGCGAACGGCAGTGCCGCGAAAATCATAGCGCAGCCAGTAAATCGTGCGCATCGCGGCGCCCGCCGGGTCGCGGTGCAGATGGGTGTAAATCCATTTCTCGTTGAAGCGCACGCCGTCCTCTTCATGTTCGCGCGGATCGTCGAGGCTGCCCTCGGTACGGTCGGGTGTGCCGAGGATTGCGACGATCGCGTTGCGGGCCGGCCGATGGTCGTTCATACCTCGAAGCTCTCCGGAAAGGGGCATCGATGCTGCGCGATGTGCGCCTCGAAGTCGGCGCGGAACTGCTTGAGGAACGCGCGCGCGGCCCACGACGCGCCGTCGGCGAGCGCGCAGATACATTTGCCGTCCATGAAATCGAAAGTATCGGCGAGCGTCTGGAGGTCCTGCGCCGCGCCCTGGCCGTTTTCGATCCGGCTGAGCGTCTTGTAGGTCCATCCGGTGCCCTCGCGGCACTGGGTGCACTGGCCGCACGATTCGTGCTCGAAAAAACGCGCCACCACCAGCGCCGTACGCACCATGCAGGTGCGATCGTCCATCACGATCACACCCCCCGTGCCGATCAGCGTGCCGGCCGCGCGCAGCGATTCATGGTCCATCGCGACGTCGATCTGATCGCCGCGCAACACCGGCATCGAGATGCCGCCCGGAATCACCGCCTTGATCGCCCGGCCGCCGATAACGCCGCCGGCGAGCTGATAGATCAGGTCGCGCAGCTTTACCCCGAGCCTGAGCTCGAAGATTCCGGGATTGTTGACGTGGCCGCTCACGCCGAACAGCGTGTGGCCGGCGGCATTCTTGACCCCTTCGTCGAGGAACCATTGCGCGCCCAGCTTCACGATCGCCGGCACGTGCGAGAGGGTCTCGATGTTGTCGACGGTGGTCGGCTGGCCCCACAGTCCCACCTGCGCGGGAAAGGGCGGACGCTTGCGCGGCTGACCCTTGCGCCCCTCCATCGATTCCAGCATCCCGCTCTCCTCGCCGCAGATATACGCGCCGGCGCCCTGCTGGATGGTGATGTCGAAGCGGCGGTTGAAGCCGAGCGCATTGTCGCCGAGAATTTTGGCCTCGTACAGCCGGCCGATCGCGGCGCTCATTGCCGCGAACTCCTCGACGTATTCGCCGCGGATGTAGATGAAGGCCGCGGTGGTCTCCATCGCCATCGCGGCGATCATGATTCCCTCCAGCGGGAGGAACGGATTGCGCGACATGATCTGGCGATCCTTGAAAGTGCCGGGCTCGCTCTCGTCCGCATTGACCGCCAAATAGCGCGGGCGCGCGTCGCGCGGCGGCATGAAGGTCCATTTAAGCCCGGTGACGAAACCTGCGCCGCCGCGGCCGCGCAGGTTGGAGTCCTTCACCAGCGTGGCGAGGTCTTTGGGCGCCATCGCGCCCGCCTTGCGCACCGCTTCGAACCCGCCGTGGCCGCGGTATTCCTCCAGCGTCAGCCACTTCGCCTCGCCGCGCGGCAGCAGGTAGCCGTCGACGCCGTCGGGAACGCGCGAGATAACCGGCGCAGGCCGGTGCGCCGCGCGCGCAGCGTCGGGTGACTCAAGCAGGCTCGCGGCGAACTCGGGCGTGACATTTTCCAGGTAAGGATTGCGGTTTACCTGCACGACCGGCGCGGTCGCGCACGAGCCCAGACATTCGACTTCCACAATCGCGAAGCGGCCGTCGGGAGTCGCGTTGCCCGACTTTACGCCAAGCCGGCCCTCGAGCTCGCGCACCAGCGCGCGCGCGCCACGCAGGCAGCACGGCAGATTGGTGCAGACCTGGATGACCGCCTGCGCGCGCGGCAGGTTGAAGAGCGAATAGAAAGACGCGACCTCGGCGACTTCGTTGGGGCGCATCCCGAACAGCGGCGCCAACTCGGCGAAGGCCTCGGGGCCGAGCGCGCCCAGGTCGTCGCGGGCGAGATAGATCGACGCGAGCAGCGCGCCGCGGGGGTTGGGAAAGCGCGCCTGCTCGGCGCGGATCTTTTCCTGCGTTTCAGCCGACAAGCCCATCGTGTTTCATGCTCGAACTGTTGTCGCGTGGCAACGGCGCGTTAGCGGTCGCACTCGCCGCCGATCATGTTGATCAAGTCGAAAGTCGGCACCACGTCGGCCAGCATCCCGCCCGTGATCATTTTCTCCAGCGCCGACATGTTGGAGAAGCTCGGCGCGCGGCATCGGCACTTGTACGGCTTCCCGGTGCCGTCGCTCACGATATAGAAACCGAGTTCGCCGTTGGCGCCTTCGATCGCGTGATAGACCTCGCCCGGCGCAATCAGCCCGCCCTCGGTGACCAGCTTGAACTGGTCGATCAATTCTTCCATCCGGCCGAAGACCTTGCCCTTGCGCGGCCAACGGACGCGCGGGTCATCGGAGTTCACCGGCCCGGCGGGAATTTTCTCGAAGCACTGCGCGATGATGCGGCGGCTCTGACGGATTTCCTCCAGGCGCACCAGGTAGCGATCGAAGTTGTCGCTGTGCTCGCCGACCGGAACGTCGAAGTCCAACTCTCCGTACACGAGATACGGATGCACGCGGCGC
>CAVZDJ010000006.1:0-19471 GCA_963773975.1 uncultured delta proteobacterium | reverse complement strand
GCGATTACCTGCTCACGCAAGTGGAGCACGCGCCGGCGGCCGAGTGGAACGGGCGCGATTGGCGCCCGCTGGAATTGACGGCGTTCAAGCTGCTGCCCGACGGCAAGGCCGCGGCGACCACTCCCGGTCCGTTTCGAATCGACGTCAACCCGGCTGACTTCAACCTGCTGCGGATGGATCCCGACGAATTCAGTCTCTGGCAACTCGATACCTATATCCACAACCTGCGGCACAAGGGGCTCGACCCGGGCGGCTATTTCGTCGATCGCGATCTTAAGTACGCGATGCCGCTGGCGTGCGTGATCATGGCGGCGCTGGGCCTCGCGCTCAGCCTCGACCCACTGCCGCGCAGCCTTAGCATCGGGCGCAGTTTCACGCTGGCGATCGCGATCGGCTTCGGCTACTGGCTGATGTTCGGCCTGACCTCGTCGCTCGGCCGCTCGGGCCTGATGGCGCCGTGGCTCGCCGCGTGGATTCCCAACATGACGTTTACCATCCTGGCCGTTTCGCTGTTCCTGTTCGGCGAGGAACGCTGATGCCGACGGAATCGATCGAACTGCTGACGACGGCCGCGGTGCGCGACTTTCTGACCTTCGCGCGTATCGGCCATCTGGCCACCGCGGATACCGCCGGCGTCCCGCATAACGTACCGTTGTGCTACTGGTTCGACGGCGCGCGCTTTTACTTCGCGATCGACGAGAAGCCCAAACGCGGACGCGCGCTGGCGCTGCGCCGGATGCGCAATATCGCGGCCAATCCCAACGTTGCGCTGGTCGTCGACCACTACGAGGAGCACTGGAGCAATCTCGCGTACGTGCTGATTCACGGGCATGCCGGCGTGGTCGATGATCGCGAGGAGTACCTGCTCGCGCTGCGGAGCCTGCGCGACAAGTATCCGCAGTACCGCGCGATGGCGCTGAGCATCGAGAACAACCCCGTCGTGCGGATCGATCCGACGCGCGTCCACGTCTGGGGCGAACGCTTCAAGCCCGCCGCGCCGCTCGCGCCGCGGCCCCTGTCCGGATAGGCGCACCATGCGACGGCTCGAGGAAATCTCGCGCGCGCTTGGCGACGCCGCGCTCGACGGATGGCTGTTCTATGATTTTCGCCACAGCGATCCGCTCGCCTACCGCATTCTCGGTCTTAGCGGCGAAGGAATAACAACCCGGCGATGGTTCTGCTACGTGCCGGCACGCGGCGCGGCGCGCGGGCTGGTCTCGGCGGTCGAGGCCGAGCGCCTGACGGAGCTGGGAATCGAGACGGTGGTCTATCGTTCGGCGGACGGGATGCTCGCCGCGCTCGGAGAATTTCTGGCCGGCGCGCGGCGGATCGCGATGAACTACTCGCCGCGATGCGCGATTCCGTATGTCGCGCGGGTCGATGCCGGCACGGTGGAGACAGTCCGCTCACTCGGGATTGAGGTGGTGTCGGCCGCGGACCTGATTCAGCGTTTCGAGGCGCGGCTCGAACCCGCGCAACTGGAAAGCCATCGGCGCGCCGCCGCGATCGTGCGCGGCGTGGTCGACGAAACCTTTGCCGAAATCGCGCGTGCGATCGAATCAGGCGCGCCCGTGAGCGAATACTCGGCGCAACAATTCGTGCTCGCGCGCTTCGCCGCGCATCGTCTGATCGCCGACGATCCGCCGATCGTGGCGGTCAACGCCAACGCCGCGCGCCCGCACTTTGAGCCTTCGCCTGCCGCCGACACCCCGATCCGGCGCGGCGACCTGGTGCTGCTCGACTTGTGGGCCAAGGAGCCCGGCGCCGCGTCGATTTACGCCGATTTGACCTGGATGGCGTTCGCGGGCGAGCGGGTGCCCGAGGAACATGCGCGGGTTTTTGCGATCGTGGCCGAGGCGCGCGACGCCGCGGTCGATTTCATCCGCGCCCGCGTCGGCGCGGGCGCGGCGGTGCACGGCGAGGACGCCGACCGCGTCGCGCGCGGGGTGATCGAACGCGCCGGCTTCGCCGAGCAGTTCGTCCATCGCACCGGCCACTCGATCGGCCGCGAGGTCCATGGCGCGGGCGCCAACCTCGACTCGCTCGAAACGCACGACCATCGCACGCTCATCGATCGCACCTGCTTCTCGGTCGAGCCCGGAATTTATCTGCCCGGACGGTTCGGCGTGCGCAGCGAGCTCGACATGACGATCGAGGACGGCCGCGCCGAAGTAAGCGCCGGCCCGGCGCAGCGCGAGATCGTCGCGCTGCTGAGGTAGGGTCCTGGCTTTTGTGAATTTATCCGAAGAGCGCCGGAAAAGTGGAGCGCGGCTGTCTCTCAGGGTCATCCTGAGCGAAGCGAGTCCGCGAGCGCAGTCGAAGGACCCCGCGCGGTCCTCCGCGCGTCAAAGCAGGAAAATTGACAGTTCAACGGATGACCCGAACGCGACGGGATCGATTCCGATTCATCGCCAAATTCCGAAATCGTGGGTTGCGCGCGGAGGACCGCGCGAGATCCTTCGACTCCGGCAGCCTTCGCTCGGGATGACGCAAATAGGCGCCAGTGAAAGAATTCTGAATCTCCGTGAGAACCGCCTTTTTCCAGCGCAACAAAAGTCAGAAAGATCAGAACAAGAAAGCGCCGCGAAAAAAAACTATCCGGCGCTTCCTCGCTCGACCCCCATCTCATTCCTCCCGCAAGACACGGGGGAGGAGGGCAGAAGCTCGGTTCGCGAGCCTTGGGTGCCCACCCGATGATCCGCGCAATTATTTTCGACCTCGATGGCACGCTCGCCGACACCGAGCCGCTCCACTTCGAGGCCTTCGCCGGCGTGCTCGGCGCCGAGGGAATCGAACTCGACCGCGCCGAATACTTCAGCCGGCTCATCGGCTTCGACGACCGTGACTGCTTCGCCACGGTGCTGCGCGAACACGGCAGGGCCACGCCCGACGACGTACTCGCCGCGCTCATCGCGCGCAAAGCCGCCATCTACCAGGAGATGGTCGCCGGGCGCGACGTAACTTTTCCCGGCGCCGCCGATTTCGTGCGGCGATGCGCCGTGCGCTTTCCACTGATTGTGGCGACCGGCACGCTGCGGGTCGAAGCGGAACTCATCCTAGGGCGGGCCGGCGTGCGCGAGCTTTTCGCCGACATCATCGCGGCCGAAGACGTCGAGCACGGCAAGCCCGCGCCCGAGGGTTTCGAAAAAGCGATGGGGCGGCTCGGCTTCCTGCTACGCCTGCGGCCGCCGCTCGAGCCGGCCGAATGTCTCGTGATAGAAGACACGGTCGCGGGTGTCGAGGCGGGGAGGCGAGCCGGGATGCGAGTGCTGGCGCTCCGCCACAGCGCCCCGCTCGAAGCACTCAAAGGGGCGGAAATCGTGCGCAATTCGTTGGCCGAGACCGATCTGGACGAGATTCTGCGCGTGCTCTCTCGTTAAGTCATATATTGCAGTTTCAATTTTGTACACTCTTTAAGACGCTTTAACTCTTGCTTCGCCTGAAGCGAAGAATAGACTGTCGTGCATCAGCGCCGCCCGTCATAGCCTAATTCCGCAAAGAGGTGGCGCGTCGGGGCATTTATGAAAATCACCTCGCAGATCACGTCGATTGACTCCAAGCAGGCGGCCAAAATCACCGCGATTATGGCGTTTGTCGCCGTTCTCGCAGCGACTTGGCCGCTCGCCGCGGCGGCCTGGGCATTCTCGGTCCATCTGCCACGCAAGCACTTCATGATCCTGCTGTTCGTTCCGTTCTTCTATGCACTGGCGACCTATTTCCTGGTCGGGCTGGGATGCGCGCTGTACAACTTCGCGGCGCGCTCGGTCGGCGGCCTGCGAATCGAAGTCGCGCACAACACGGACGACACTGAAGTCGCGCCCGAGGTGGTTGACGCTAGCGCCGGGAAGCCTGCGGCGCTGCGCAAGGTGGCGTAGCCGCGCGGTCGCGATCTGTCGCTGGCCGCGCGATACAAGCTGAGTGTTAAGCGCGGCCGGCAGGCGCTTGTTGCGCGAGCGCGCCCAGCAGCCGCTCTTTCAAATTATCGAACGGGCCGTTCGACATGACGAGCGCAACGTCGCCCGCGCGCGCGTCGGCCAGCATCCGCGCCAGGATGTCGTCGGTCGACGCGCAGGCGAACGCGACCGGCCCGCGGTGCGCGATATCCGCCGCGAGATGTTCGACTGAGAGGCGGCCGGCGGCCGCGATCGGATCGTTGTCCTTGAAATAGACCGGCGCCAGGTAGACACGCGCGGCGCGGTCGAAGGCGGCGGCGAACTCGGCCTGGAATACGTTGCGGCGCGCGGTATTGGAGCGCGGCTCGAAGGCGGCGAGGATGCGCCGGCCTGCGAAGCGCTCCGCGACGGCCGCGAGCGTCGCGCGGATGGCGGTCGGATGATGCGCGAAGTCGTCGACCACGGCGACGCCGCGCGCTTCGCCGATCAATTCCTGGCGGCGCACCACGCCGCGAAACGATTCCAGGCCGCGCGCGATCTCGTCCGCGCCGACGCCGAATTCTCCCAGCAGCACGGCGACGCCGAGCGCGTTGGCGACGTTCATCCGGCCGCCGATCGGCAATCGCAATTTATCGGCGACCGTCCGGCCCTCGCGCTCGATCGAAAACCGCGCGCCGGCTGCTCCGACGGTCACGCCGGCGGCGCGAAACTCGCCGGCGTGAAGTCCGAACGTTATACGCCGCGCGCGCGAGCGTTCGGTCACCTCCAGCGCGGCGGGCGAATCAGCGCAAACCACCAGCACGCCTGCGGGCTCCATCCGCTCCGCCAGGGCGCTGAACGACGATTTCACATGTTCGAGGTCGCGATAGATGTCGGCGTGGTCGAACTCGACCGCGGTCAGGATCGCGCCCCGCGGACGGTAGTGGAGAAACTTCGACCCTTTGTCGAAAAACGCGGTGTCGTACTCGTCACCTTCGATCACGAAGTCGCCGCCCGCGCCGAGCCGGTAGTTGGAGCCAAAATCCTTGGCCACCCCGCCCACCAGCATCGAGGGATCGCGCCCGGCGGCGTTGAGCACGTGCGCCATGATTGCGGTCGAAGTCGTCTTGCCATGCGTTCCGGCGACCATCAGGACCCGCTTCTCGCCGAGGAAGAAATGCCACAGCGCCTCGGGCATCGAGAGATACGGCAAGCCGCTTTGGAGCAGCGCCTGCGCCTCGGGATTGGCGCGCGGAACGACGTTGCCGACCACGACGAGATCGGGCGGGGGCGCGAGGTTTTGCGGGCCGAAGCCCTTTTGCACCTCGACGCGCATCCGCGCGAGCAGCGAGGCCGTCGGCTCGTAGAGCTGATTGTCGGAGCCGGTGACGCGAAACCCGCGCTCGGCCAGCATCCCGGCCAGCGCCGCCATCGCAGTGCCCGCGACGCCGATCAGATGGATGTGGCGAACATCGCGCGGCACCCGTGCCATCCGCGCCGCCGATTCCGTGGAAATAGCGTCAGACATCCCGCAGCCTCTTCCGTCGTTCTGCGTGAAGTGAGCCCAACTCTTCGGTCATCCCGAGCGCAGGCTGCCGGAGTCGAAGGATCTCGCGCGGTCCTCCGCGCGTAAATCCACAACTTTCGGATTTTGTTGATTGGTCAGATCTATCCATGTCGCGCTCGGATGATCCCTTGAGGTGCAATCGCGGCTTGGCGCGCGGAGGACCGCGCGAGATCCTTCGACTGCGCTCGAGGACTCGCTTCGCTCAGGATGACAGAAGAGGCGCCCGCAGCCGGCCTTTCGGCACTTTCTCAATGAATCCACTCTAGAGTCTCAGTGCGCGCAGGCGCAGCGCGTTGGCGATGACCGAGACCGAACTCAGGCTCATCGCGGCGCTCGCGATCATCGGATTGAGCATCAGCCCGAACCACGGATAGAGCACGCCGGCGGCGATCGGAATTCCGATCATGTTGTAGATGAAAGCGAAGAAAAGATTCTGACGGATGTTGCGCATGGTCGCGCGGCCAAGCCGCAGCGCGCGCACGATCCCACGCAAGTCGCCGCGTACCAGCGTCACGCCGGCGCTCTCCATCGCGACGTCCGTACCGGTGCCCATCGCGATCCCGACGTCAGCCGCCGCCAGCGCCGGCGCGTCGTTGATTCCGTCGCCGGCCATCGCGACCACGCGGCCCGCCTCCTTGAGCTCGCGCACGACCTCGGCCTTACGCTGCGGCAGCACCTCGGCATGCAGTTCGTCGATTCCAAGGCGGCGCGCGACCGCCTCTGCGGTGACGCGGCTGTCGCCGGTGAGCATCACGACCCGCACACCTTCGACGCGAAGCGCGCGCAGCGCCTCGGCGGCATTATCTTTTACCGGATCCGCCACGCCGACGAGTCCCGCCGCGCGCCCGTCGATTGCGACGAACATCACGGAGTTGCCGTCACGGCGCAAATCCTCGGCGCGCGCGGCAAGCTCGCCGGGATCGACACCGTTCTCGCCGAGCAACGTGGCGTTGCCAATAACGACGCTGTGGCCGTCGACGCGGGCGCTTACGCCCTTGCCCGCGAGCGAGCGGAACTCGACGGCGTCGGAGGGTTTGAGCCCGCGCGCCGCGGCGCCCGCGACAATCGCCGCGCCCAGCGGATGCTCGCTTGAGCGCTCGACCGACGCGGCGAGCCGCAACAATTCGGCCTCGTCGAACGGCGCGCGCGCGATAGCGGCGGTCAGCATCGGCTTGCCGATAGTGAGCGTGCCGGTCTTGTCGATCACCAGCGTATCGATTTTCTCGAGCCGCTCCAGCGCCTCCGCGTTGCGCACCAGCACCCCGGCGCTCGCGCCGCGCCCGGTGCCGACCATGATCGACATCGGTGTCGCCAGCCCGAGCGCGCACGGGCAGGCGATGATCAGCACGGCGACCGCGGCGACGATCGCGTGCGCGAGCGCGGGCGAAGGCCCGGCGACGAACCATCCGATGAACGCGAGCGTCGCGCAAATCATAACGGCGGGAACGAAATAACCCGCCACGACGTCGGCCAGGCGCTGAATCGGCGCGCGGCTGCGCTGGGCGTCGGCCACCATCCGCACAATCTGCGCGAGCAGCGTGTCGGCGCCGACCCGCTCGGCGCGCATCAGGAAGCCTCCGCTGGTGTTGACCGTGGCGCCGGCGACGCGATCGCCCGCGCGCTTGGTCACTGGAATCGGCTCGCCGGTCAGCATCGATTCGTCGACCGCGCCTTCGCCCTCGATAACCACGCCGTCGGTCGGAACGCGCTCGCCGGGGCGCACGCGCAGCCGATCGTCAACGGCGACCTCGCCCAGCGCGACGTCTTCTTCGCGCCCGCCATCGCCGAACCGCCGCGCGGTCTGCGGCGCGAGTTTGAGCAGCGCGCGGATCGCGCCGGCGGTGTGACTGCGCGCGCGCAACTCGAGCACCTGACCGAGCAGCACCAGCGCGGTGATGACCGCGGCGGACTCGAAGTAGACCGGCACCATCCCCGACGCGTCCGCCGCCGTGGGTGGAAGGAGGCCGGGGAAGATCGCGGCGACGACGCTGTAGGCGTACGCAATTCCGACGCCGAGCGCGATCAGCGTGAACATGTTGAGATGGCGATTGACGAGCGAGCGCCACCCGCGCTCGAAAAACGGTCTCGCGCCCCACAGCACGACCGGGGTCGCGAGCAAAAGCTGAAGCCACACGAACGGCCCGTTGCCCATCGCGCGCATCAGCGGTTCGCCCGGCAGCAGATCGGACATCGAGATCAACAGCAACGGCGCCGCGAGCGCCACGCTCACCCAAAAACGCCGCGTCATGTCGGCGAGTTCAGGATTGGGCGTCTCCCGGACAGCCGCGGGCGCGCGCGGCTCCAGCGCCATCCCGCACTTCGGACATGTGCCGGGATGCTCCTGCACGACTTCGGGATGCATCGGGCAGACGTACTCGACCGCGCCGGACGACAAGGTCGCAAGCGGCGCCTCGAGCGCCATTCCGCACATCGGGCACGCGCCGGGTCCGTCCGCGCGGACCTCGGGATCCATCGGGCAGGTGTAGCTGCCTGCGGCAGCGGCCATCGTGGCCGCGCGATGCGTTGCGGCGGATGCCGCGCGCATCGCGTGGCCGTGGTGGCCGGCGTGCTCCGCGTGCGGAGGCGGATTCGCCGTCGCGCCGGCGAGATACTTCGCCGGCGCGGCGGCGAATTTCGCGCGGCATCCGTCGCAACAGAAGTAGGAGGTGACGCCGTCGTGGACGTGCGAGTGCCGAGCGGTTGCAGGATCGACCTTCATCCCGCATACCGGGTCGTTCACCCGCGATTCCATCGGCGGCTGCGAGGAGGCTGCGCCCTGTGTTCCGGTCCTATTCGATGGCGACATGATTCACAGTCGTATGAGTCTGAGCGCGCCCCTACTTATCCGCGTCGATCGCTTCCATGATGAGGTCGTGGATCCGCGGACGGAAGTCGCGGATGGCCTGGTTGTCGCGCCGCGGATGCACCCGGTTGGTGAGCAGCGAAATCGAGATTGCGCGCTCGGGCTCGATCCAGATCGAAGTGCCGGTAAAGCCGAGATGGCCGACGGCGGCGGGCGAGAAATGCCGCCCCGAACTCGAGTACTGCGCCGACGGCGTGTCCCATCCGAGCGCCCAGGTCGATCCGTTGACCGTGGTGTCGCGGGTCCAGAACTCGCGCACCACCTTCTGCGGCAGCCACTCAGAGCGCCCGGCGTAGCAGGCGAGCAACTCCCGCGCGATACGGTCGACGTCGGCGACCGGCGCGAACAACCCCGCATGTCCCGCCACTCCGCCCATCGCGTACGCATTTTCGTCGTCCACTTCACCGACCAGCAGCCGCTTGCGAAACGCGCAGAACGAGGTCGGCGCGAACATCTCGGCCACCGGCTCGAGCCGGCGCGAACGCACCAGCGAAATGTCGATGAAGTCGGTCGCGCGGATGCCGAGCGGGCGGAAGATGCGGTCGCGGCAAAAACGGTTCAGCGGCACGCCGGCCACGCGCTCGACCGCTTCGCCCAGCAGCATGAAGTTGAGGTCCGAGTAGATCGCCTTGGTAGCCGACGGCGCGTCGGGCTTTTCGCGATGGATTTCCTCGTAGACCCATTCCTTGGCGCCGTGGCTGGCCATGAAATTGACCTTGCCGCTTTTTTCGATCTGTGCGACCTGCTGGAAAAACGGCCGCCATGCGGCGAGCCCCGAGCAGTGCGCCAGCACATGGCGGAAGGTGACGTGGCCCTTGTCGTGGACGCCGAAGTTGTGAAAAAAGCGCGTGACGCGGTCGGCCAGGCGCAGCTTGTTCTCGCGCACCAGCATCATCACGGCCACGGTGGTGGCGAGCGGCTTGGTCAGCGACGACAGATCGAACACGGTCTCCATCTTCATCGGCGAGCGCTCGGGCACCAGCGAGCGATAACCGAAGGCGCCCTGGAAAACGATGTCAGCCTCGCGGCGCACGATTAGCGTGGCGCCCGGGATTACGCCGCGCTCGACGGCTTCGCCAAAGGCCTGCTCGACTTCACGCCAGCCCAATTCGACTGCTCCTACACCGCCACCGCCGGCTCCAGAAAACTAAGCCGCCGTGCCGCCGCGTCGACCCGCGCACGCACTCCGAAGGGAATCGTGAAGTTCGCGCTCCCATGACCCGCTTCGATTCCCGCGAGCACCGGACAAGCCAGGCGCGCCGCCTGTTCGGCGACGCATTCGCCGATCAGGCGATGCTCCGCCTCGCTGCCGTCGGGCGGGCGCAACGCGCCGAAGACCACCGCCGCAACCCGGCCCAACACTCCCGCCTGTCCAAGCTGCACCAGCATGCGATCGATTCTATACGCTTTCTCGCCCGTATCTTCCAAAAAAAGAATCGCGCCGTCGAAAGGTGGCGCGTACGGTGTGCCGATCGCCGCCGCCACCATCGAAAGACATCCACCGACGACCTCGCCCTCGGCGACGCCGGCCCTAAGCGCCGCGCGCGCGGGCAATTCGAAGCTCCCGGTCTCGCCCGCCAGCAGGCGGCGGAGATGATCGAGCGAGGCGTCGCCCAATCCGCGCGCAAAGTCCATCGCGACCATCGGCCCGTGAAAGCATACCATCCCGGCCCGCCCCACCAGCGCGTTAAGGAGGAACGTCGCATCGGAAAAGCCCATGAACACTTTGGGGGTGCGCGCGATCGCGGCGAAATCGAGCAGCGGCAATATTCGTCCCGCTCCGTAACCGCCGCGCGCCGCGAAAATCGCGTCGACTTCCGGGTCGGCGAAAAACGCCTGGAGCTCGCTCGCGCGCACGTCGTCCGGGCCGGCCACCATCGCGGCCCGGTCGAGCGCATGACGCGAAACCTTGACCCGAAAGCCGAGGCGCTTGAGCGCCGCGACGCCGCGCTCGAGATGTTCACGATCGATCGCGGAGGCGGGCGAGACGACCCCGACGGTGTCGCCGGACTTGAGCGCGCGCGGCTTTATTCTTGGATGACTCACTTGTTCTGAGCGATCGCGCCTCACAGCGTGCGGCCGACGGCTTCGGCCACCGCCTTAAGCGCCCTCATCAGCTCGGCGAAGCGCTCGGGCCGTAGCTGTTGCGGACCGTCGCTCAGCGCCGTCTCGGGCGACGGATGCACCTCGATCAAAAGCCCGTCGGCGCCGGCCGCGACCGCCGCCAGCGCCATCGGCATCACCAGCGACCAGATGCCGGTGCCGTGACTCGGATCGACCACCACCGGCAGATGCGTCCATTGCTTGAGCAGCGGGACGGCGGTCAGGTCGAGCGTGTTGCGGGTGGCGGTCTCGAAGGTGCGGATGCCGCGCTCGCAGAGCACCACGTTGGGATTGCCGGCGGACAGGATGTACTCGGCGGCCATCAGGAACTCTTCGAGCCGCGTCGACATCCCGCGCTTGAGCAGCACGGGCTTTTTGACTTTGCCGAGCCGCCTCAGGAGCGAGAAATTCTGCGCGTTGCGCGCGCCGACCTGGAGCATGTCCGCGTGCTCGGCCACTAGATCGATGTCGTGCGGATCCATTATTTCAGTGACGACCGGCAAGCCCACGTGCCGCCCCGCGTTCTCGAGCAGGTCAAGCCCCGCGTCTTCCATCCCCTGGAACGAGTAGGGCGAGGTGCGCGGCTTGAACGCGCCGCCGCGCAACAGGGTTGCGCCGGCCGTTTTGACCGCCGCCGCCGCGGCCTCGACCTGCGCTTCGCTCTCGACCGCACACGGCCCGGCGATGACCACGATACGGCGGCCGCCGATTTCGACCCCGGCGACGTTGACCCGCGAGCCCTCGGGGCGCACCTCGCGCGCGGCGAGTTTGAAGCTGCGCAGTACGGGCATCACGCGGTCGACTCCGGCGACAGCCTCCAGATGACCTAGCTGATGCTGCTCGCCGCGCTCTTCGCCGACGCAGGCGACCACCGTGCGTTCGACGCCGCGGATGATGTGGGCGCTATAGTCGAGCTTCTCGACCATCCCGACCACCGCTTGAATCTCCGCCTCGGTGGCGCTGGCCTTCATTACAACGATCACAGTGGTATTACCCCCCCATTGGCCGCGCGGCGTTCGAACGCAAGGCGCGAAAGCGATCAGGCGGCCGCCAAAGTTGAAATAGTCGCCTTGGGGAGTCTAGTATTGCATGAACGGGCCCTTCAAGTTGGCCCTGTAGCCGCGGCGACCCGCATGGCGCCTAACGGCAGGAGAGAAGGCTTGACCCCCGGACCGCGGCGACCGCTCAATATCGTTCACACCTCGGACGTGCATCTGGAAACCGACAGCTTCGGCAACGGTCCGGCTGGCGACGCGCTGCGCGAGCGGGTGCGGCGCTCGTTCAGTGGCGTTATCGACATCGCCAACAAACGTCACGCCGACCTGCTGCTGATCGTCGGCGACCTGTTCGACTCCAGCCGTATCAGCGAAGGCGCGCTGGGCTTCGCGCTCGGCGAGATCGCGCGGGCCGCGATGCCGGTGGTGATGATCCCCGGCAATCATGACGCGCATGACGAGCGCTCGCTCTACGCCAACCTCGGCCGCGACCTGCTGCCGCGCAACCTCCATCTGATTCTCGAGCCCGACGGCACGCTGCTCGATTTCCCCGAACTCGAAACGCGTATCTGGGGCCGCGCGCTGGTCGAGCATACGCCGGAGTACCGGCCGCTTGGCGGAGTGCCCGCGCCCGCGCCGGAGCGATGGAATATCGCGATGGCGCACGGCTTCTTCACCGAGGAGGCCGACGGCTTCCGCTCCTCGCCGATCACGCCGGCGGAAATCGAGGCCAGCGCCTACGACTACGTCGCGCTTGGCCATATCCACGTCTTCGGCGACGTCTCCCAGGGCGCGACGCGCGCGGCCTACTGCGGCACGCCGGCGCCGCTGTACGCGAGCGACAATGCCGGATGGGTCGCGTGGATCGGATGCGTCCCCGGCGAGCCCGTGCGCCTCGAACGTCTCGCCGTCACGCCCTAGCCGCCCCGCCCTGTTCACAAACTGTCTTTGAATCCGCTCGTGCGCGCCTCGGCGCGCGCTACGAGTGGCGTGCGGCGGAGTATATTTGAGGCTCCGGCTGTGACTCTGCAACAGCGTAAACCGCGTGTTCCCGTGAATGACGTAATCGCGCTCTATCCGACCGCACGCAAAGTCGAAGACTGGCTGATGCGCCATAGCCGCGGCCGCTCTTTGCTCGACTACCCGATCATGACCTTTCCGCAACTCGTCGATCGGCTCTGGCGCGAGTTCGGCCCGCGCGGTGTGATGCTCGACGACTTGCAGGAACGGCTCGCCGCCGAAGAGGCCGTGGTCGATGCGCGCGAGGCGCTCGGCAGCGCTGCCCACGTGCTGGGGCTGATTCGCCAGTTTAAAAGCGCGGCGCTTACCGCTGACGACCTGCGCGCCGCGGCGCGAGCGATGGGTTCAGGAGACGGCGCGGCGGCTAGTCGCGCCCGCACAAGCAGCTTGGCCGGCGCTTTCGAGCGCTACGAACGCCTGCTCGCCGAGCGCGGGCTTTGCGATCGCCACGACCGCCAGCGCGTAGTGCTCGAGCAGTTGCTCGCGCTGGAGCGGAGCAAACAGCGTCCGGCGCTGCTCGACGGCGTGAATCAGTTGCAGGTCGCCGAGATCTACGACTTCAGCCTGCTCCAGTTCATGATCGTCGCGGCGCTCATCCGGATCGTCGGCGACGCAACTCTCACCATCCAGGCCGCCGAGCATTCGGCCGCTTCCGGACGTTTCGCCGAACTCACCTGGAACCGCTTCGTCGCTGAAGAATCGATCGCGGACAAGGTGCTGCCCACCTTCGTCCGCCGCGGCGGGCGCTCTGGGCGCCTCGGCTTCGTGCTCGAGCATCTTTTCATCGAGAACACCGGCGCCGCGCCGCCCGCCGACGCGACGCTCGAAATCCTCGAGGCGCCGACTCCGCTCGGCGAGATCGAGGAGGTCGGCCGCGCGATTCGGCATGCGATGGAATCGGCGGATCCGATCGCGCCGGGGCGGATCGCGGTAGTCGCGCGCGATCTCGAACCCTACGCCGAGCACCTGCGCACGGTGTTCCGTCGCTACGGCATCCCGCTCGGCCTCGGCCAGGCGCCGGCCCTGCGCGCGAGCGCGCCCGCGCGGCTTATCGTCGAGATTTTGCGCGCGCCGCGCGACAAGTTTCGGCGCGAGTCGATTGCCGCGCTCTGCCGCTCGCCGCATCTGAGCGCGCTCTCGCCCAATCTGGCGCGCACGCTCGACGAGATCGGCTACGTCGACAGCAGCGCGCAATCCCTGATGGGCCGTTTCGGCGTTCACCTCGACGACCTGCGAAACGCGCTGAAAAAGACGAGCGCGGATAGCGAGGAACGGCGCAAATTCGAGTCGCGGCTGGCCCGTGCCGAACGCGCGCGTGCAAGATTCGAGCGGATGGTCGAAGCACTCGAGCCGCTCGCTGTGCGCGGCACGCTCGCCGAGCATCTGGCCCGTCTCGAACATGCGCTGGAGATGCTCGGCTTCAATCCCGCGCGCACGCCTGACGATATGGACGAAGCCGACGACGAGGCCACGCGGGCATCGGGTCCCGTGCGTGCCGCGCTCGACGGACTTGCGCGATGGGCCGCGGTCGCCGGGAGCGGACGCGCCATCGACTCGGCCGAGTTCGCCGCGATGGTCGAGACCGCGTTCGATTGCGCCGCGGGCCCGGCCGAGGGCGTTGCCGCGGGCGCGGTGGTTGCGTTGCCGGTACTCGAGGCGCGCGGACTCGATTTCGATCTGGTCTTCATGATCGGGCTCAACGACGGCATTTTTCCGAGCTACCATCCGGAAGATCCGCTGCTACCCGACGAAGTGAAGCTGGCGCTTAACCGGCCGCTCGGTGAAGCGCTCAGGCGGCGCTTCGGCGAGTATGCGCCGAGCCGCGCCGGCCCAATCCTGCGCACCCGCTACGAGCGCAACGGCGAAGATTTTTTTCTCTTCTTCCTGGCGCTCTCGATGCCGTCGCGGCGCGTGGTATTGAGCTACGCGGCGGCCGAAGCGGGCGGCACTCCGATGGTCCGTTCGCCCTTCGTTGACGAGGTCCTGCGGCTGCTCGGCGATCCGGCGCGGGAATCCGCGGTAAGGCGCGTCCCCGCCTCGGGCGTAATCCCAACTATCGCCGAGTGCCTGTCGCGCGACGAATTTCTCGCGCGCGCCGCCGCCGACCACGTGCTTGCGTCGACTGAGGCCGAAACGATCGAGACGCGCGCGACGCTCGACTCGATCAATGCGCGCGCGGCGATCGAGCGCGGCCGCGAGGCGTACCTCGCGATGCCGACGCGCGAGGAATATGCGAACCCTGACGGCGAGGCGATGCGCTACTTGCCGAACCCGGACAAGTTCGCACGCGCGGGCGATCGCGACGGACGCGTAACCGCGGACGCGCGCCTGGCGCGGATGTTGTCCGGCGATCCCGAAGCTCCCAAACCGTGGAGCGCGACCAGGCTCGGCGAGCTTGCGGCCTGCGGTTTCAAGTTCTTCGCCGGCCGCATCCTCGCGCTTCGCGAAGACGAAGAGCCGGATTACGAGTTGAGCGCGCTCGAGGGCGGCAACCTTATCCACGAGGTGTTGCATCGGATGGTCGACAAAATCGACTTCAGCGACGCCTCCGGCGCGCGCGCGCATGCGCTGGAGGTGCTCAAAGCAGTGCGCTACGAACGCCGTCCGCTCGCGCGTGACCAGGGCTTTTTCGACCTGCGATGGCGGTCGATCGAACAGACCGCCAAGGAATTCATCGAAATCGAGATCACCAATCGCGCGGCGCATCCTGAAGTCGAAATCCGGACCGAGCATAAATTTCGTTTCGCGCTCCACGACCTGATCGCCCCTGGGCTGAGCGACCCCGCGCGTGCGCGGATATTGCTGGAGGGACGAATCGACCGCCTGGAACTATACTCGGACCGCGGCAAGCTGCGGAACCTGCGCGTGCTCGACTACAAGAATTCGCGCAGCACCGAACGCTATCGCAAGTTGGCGGATTCGACGGGCGCGCAGTTCGGATGGACCGACTTCCAGTTACCGGTCTACCTCATGGGCGCGCTGAACGAGTTCGGTGAGCGGCTGGCGGAGGACGCTACGCTGGAGGCCGGCTACCTGGTGCTGCGAAATCGCGACAAGGAGCAAGTCGCCGCGGTCGAGCGTGCGCTCGTCGATCCGGATCCGAAGCGGCGCACGGCCGCGAAAAAAACTGGCGAGCATCCGGTCGCCGAGCGGATTATCGCGATGGTTGACGACGCGCTGGCCGGCCGCTTCGATGTCGACCCGCGTCAGTGCGACGACTGGTGTCCGTATCGCACGGTCTGCCGCTACTACAAGACAGGCGAGCCGGGAACGTAACGTGGCCAGACTCGAACTGACCGGCGAGCAGCGCGGCGCGATTTACGCGGCGGGCAACGTGCTGGTGCGCGCCGGCGCCGGCTCGGGCAAGACCGAGGTCCTGGCGCAACGCTTCGTCGCGTTGCTCGCCGGCGATATCGAGGGACACGAACCGCTTGCGCCCGAGCGAATTGCCGCGATCACCTTCACCGAAAAGGCCACCGCCGACATGCGCCGCAGGATTGCCGAGGTCCTCGACGATCGGATCGCGCGCGAAAGCGATCTTGGGCGACGGGCGGCGCTTAACCGCGCGCGGCGCACGCTCGGCCTCGCGCGCATTTCGACCATCCACGCGTTTTGCGCGCGGATGTTGCGCGAGTATCCGATCGAGGCCGGCGTCGATTCCGGCTTCGAGGTCCTCGACGAGTACCAGAGCATGACTTTTCTCGAGGGCCAATGCCGCGATTCGCTCGCCGACGCGGTACGCGGCGAAATGCCCGGCGCGATCCGGCTGGTGGGCGCGCGCGGCCTCTATGGATTCACGCATCAGATGGGCGCGATCGAGGTCTTGCTCGAGGTTATCGGCCAAGCCGCGCGTCTTGGCCGATCGCATCAGTGGATTGGCGCGTCCGCCGAGACCACGGCGGCCAAACTGCGCGCGTTCGGCGCCGAGATTCCCGCGCAGCGGGCGCAACTGATCGAGTTGGTCGGCAAATTACTCGCGATCCGCGGCGTCGGCGGCAATGCTCAGCATGACCTCGACGCGCTGCGCGCAGACTGGCCGGGCCTCCGGCGCGGGATCGAAAAGTTAAGTGCCGATTCCGAACCGTCGGCCCTGGACGGTCTCGTTGCGTTGAAAGACCAACTACCCCACAAGCGAAATCAAACCATCAAGGGCCTGCTGATCGAAATCGACGAGGGGATCGAGCATCTCCGCCAATCATACGGTGCGTATCGCGCGGCGCCGGCGACGCTCGAAATCGCCGCGCTCGCCGCGGATATCGCGGCCGAACTCGAACGGCGCAAGCGCGAAGAGCGCGTCGCCACCTTCGACGATCTGCCGATCCTCGCTAATCGCCTGCTGCGCGAGCATCCGGAAGTCGCGCAGCGCTACCGGCGCGCGCTCGGCGCTCTGCTGGTCGACGAATACCAGGACACGGACCCGATCCAGGACGGAGTCGTGCGCCTGCTCACCGAGCACGGCGCTCCAGCGCCGGAACTTTTCGTGGTGGGCGACGAGAAACAATCGATCTATCGCTTCCGCGGCGCCGACGTCACGGTCTTCAACCGCCCGCGCGCGCCGCTCGCGATCGTGCCGCGGCCGCTGCGTGAGAATCGCCGCTCGCTCCCGGCGATCGTGGACTTCGTCAACGCGGTGAGCGCGCACTCGATGCGGCCCGACGGCGATTCGCCAGATCGCACTCCGGAAGACAAGCCGTACAAGGTGAAGTGGAGCGAGGAACATCGGCTGCGCGCGATCCGGCCCGCCGGCGGCGCGCCTGCCGTCGAGTTGATCGTGGGTCCTGAAGGCGCAGGACGCCGATGGCGCCAGACGCAGTACGCGTGCCGCTCGCCGGATCGAGGCGGACGCGATCGCGCGGCGCTGCGCGCGGATGATTCGCGATTCAGTTCAGGTGACCGATGAACGCACGGGCGCTCGGCGCACGATAAAATTTGGCGACATCGCGCTGCTGCTGCGCTCGTTCAGCGACGTCGCGATCTATGAGGACGCCTTCGTGCGAGCCGGCGTGCCGAGTTACACCGTCAAAGGCCGCGGCTTTTACGGCTGCAAGGAAGTGCGAGACCTGGCCGCGCTGCTGGGCACGATCGACGACGCGCAAAATTCGATCGAACTTGCGGCGGCGCTGCGCTCGTCCCTTTTCGGCTTGTCCGATCAATGCCTGCTCGAAATCGCGCTCTATCTGCACGAACAACGCGTCGCGGACGAGCGCCTGCATCCGATCTCGGAGTTGTTCGACGATCGTGGCGAGGACTTTGGCGAAGACTTCGCGTGGCTCGGGGTCGAGCGCGACGCGGCGCTTAGCGCCAAAGCCGTGCTGGGCGCGCTCCGCAAGATGCGCGAGCGCGCCGCGCTCACCGCGATCCTCGAGCGCGCGCTGGAACTGACGCGCTTCGAAGCGGTGATGCTCGGTCTTCCCAATGGCCTCCAGCGCGCCGCGAACGTGCGCAAGTTGATCGAGACTGCGCGCGAATTCGAAACGCATCACTTCTTCGGGCTCGGCGATTTCGCGCGTCACCTGCGCCGCCTGGTGCAGGAGGTTCCACGCGAGCCGCAGGCGCAGATCGCCGGCGAGGCCGACAATGTCGTGCGCCTGATGACGATCCATCAGGCCAAGGGACTCGAGTTTCCGACCGTGATCGTGGCGGACCTCGGCCGCCGGCCGCACTCCGACAACGAAAGTATCGTGATGACGCCCGAGCACGGACTGCTCGTCTGCGATACGGTCGGCGCGGGCGACGACCGGCTGCCCAATCCGCTGCTCGATAGCTACCGCGCGGCGGTCAAGGACCAGGAACAGGCCGAGGCCGCGCGGGTGCTTTACGTCGCGATGACGCGGGCGCGCGACCGGCTGATCCTGAGCGAGGGCGCGATGAGCGCCGAATGGATCAAGCACATACGCGCCGCGGTCGGGCTCGAGCGGGTACAAGACTTCGTCAACGGTTCGGCTGCCGCAGCGATCGTCAATGCCGGCGGGATGGAAATTGTGCTCCACCGTGCGGACGCGCTCGCGCGCGAGGCTGGCACGCCGCCCGCGCCCGACGTGCGGGCGCCGCTCGCGGAGTTGGCAAACGCGGCGCGCGCGCGGCTCGGCTTTATCGCGTCGCCCGTTAGCGAGCTGGTCACCAGTCCAAGCGCGCTGGAGGACTTCGAGCGATGTCCGCGCCAGTATTTCCTGCGGCATGAGATCGAACTGCCGGAAGGCGGTGGCGGTTTCACCGCCCTCGCCGAGAGCGGCGGCGCGACCGCGATGGGCACGGTGGCCCACGCGGTGCTCGAGCAACTGACTTCAGTAGCGACGCCGGGCCGCGAAGCGGAAATCGCTCGCCTGGTCGGCATCCATGGCGCGGGCGCAAATCTCGACGCGGCCGCGCAAGCGGCGCTGGTGCGCGATCTGCTCCGCTATGCGCGCAGCCGTGACAATCCAGCGGCCGCCAGCGTTGGCGCTTCGCCGGTCATGCATCGCGAAACGCCCTTCTTCATGAGTATCGAAGGCGACGGTCTCACGCTCTTCATCCGCGGCCGAGTCGATCTTCTGATCGATGACGGCCAGCACCTGACGGTGAGCGACTATAAATATGCGCGCGCCGCAAGCGGGGATTACCAGGTCCAGATGGAATGCTACGCGCTGGCCGCGGCCGAGGCCCTGCCCGGCCGCGAGGTGAGCGCCGAGGTCGTCTATCTGCGCGAGCGCGTGGAGCGGCGCCAGCTAAAGCTGGCGCCGCTCCACGCGCTCCGCGCGCATCTGCTGGCGCTTGGCCGGGGGATTGCCGCGGCCCGCGCCGCGCGCGGGCAGGCAGGCTATCCCAAGCGCCCCGCCGACGCGCGCGAGTGCCGCGCGCTCGGCTGCGGCTACGTGGCGCGATGCTGGCCGCGAGGCGGCCAGTGTCGCGCCACGTGAGCTGCGAAACCTCAGCGCCGGCCGCGGCCGGCGGAAAAAAAGAGCGGGCGGCGGTCCCGTAAAGGGGCCGCCGCCCGCCTGCGTTCAGCGCTGCGCGCGCGACTGCTCGCGTGCGCAGCTTACGTCGTTGTTACCGCCTTGCTGCGGCTTGCTTA
>CAVZDJ010000005.1:0-59902 GCA_963773975.1 uncultured delta proteobacterium | reverse complement strand
CTGGTCGATAAGGCGCAGGCGATCGGCAGCAACCTCCCTTGGATCGCCCCGTAGGTCGAGCCCGAGACAAAAACCTGGCATCGAGTTCCCGTCGAGATCGGGACGTGCCGTGCTGACTCGCGCGGCCACCGCCTTGTCCTCATAGCCGGCGCCGTACCAGACGTTGCGAAACATTTCGTGCAGTTGCGCGTGGGCGGTGAAGCGCGCGCCCGCCGCGTAATCGGAAAAGCCCAGCGTCAGCGTTTCCTGATGGGGCGGTAGCGGATGGACCCACAGCGCCAGTTTCGTAATGACGCCCAGCGTGCCGTTGGCGCCCAGGAAAAGTCCGGTCAGGTCGGGGCCTATCGCATAGCGATGAAAGAAGCCCGCGCCGGCCAGTGCCGCGCTGCCGGTCCTGAGCAGTTCGCCGTCGGGTAAAATGACTTCGAGGCCCGCGACCTCATCACCCGTGCTCTGATATTTCGGCGACCCGGTTCCAAGTCCATGCGAAGCGATGGCACCACCGATAGTCCCCGACGCTCCCGTAAGTGGCACGATACCGACCGTCAGACCGTCGCGCCCCAGCACCGCGAGTAGTTCGCCGTAGGTCACGCCCGGCTCGACGATTACCAGGCCGCGGCCGCGGTCGATCTCGACAATCCGGTTCATCGGCGAAACGTCGATCACGATACCGCCGCGAGTCGGGTTGGCGCCACCGGCGTAGGTCGATCCGGCGCCCCGGAGATAGATCGGCTGATCGGCTTCGCGGGCCGCCTTGACGACTCGCACGATCTCGTCCGCGCTGCTGACCAGGACCGCGGCGGACGGGTCGCCAGCCGCACAGACCGAGGCGTCGCGCCGATAGTTGAGCAGATCGATCTGATCTTCGAGCACCACCGCAGAAGTGCCCGCGAGTTCGTTGGCGAGTGAACGCTTCTCCATGATTCGATTTACCCGCGCGCTTCGAAATGGGCCATGATGAACTCGCACAGGCCGTATACCGGGGTTGTGCCGCCGTCGCGCGACCGTTCGAGGTGACTCGCACAGAGCGGACTCGCCGAGACGATCGCGCCGGCTCCCAGCTCGCGCAACGATTCGAGTTTCCCCAGCGCCATCCGCCGCGCCGAGTCCGGATGGATCTGCGCCATGCCGCCCGCTGCGCCGCAACAAAGCGCAAAGCGCGCGGCCGACTCATCCGGCACGACTCGGCATCCGAGCGCGGCGAGAATCGTGCGCGCGAGCCGTGGGTATCCGGTCTCAGCCAGGCCGCCGTGTCCCTTCTTGCTGAGATGGCAGCTATCCAGCATCGCAACCGCGGCCGGCGGTGGCGAATCCTTGCGCGCGAATAATTTCAGGCGATGGGTTGAAATTCGATCGGCGAGCAGCTCAAGCGGATGCATCGCAGCAACCGCTTCGTCCGCTTGCAGATGTTGCGAATAATGGTGACGGAGGCTCTCGAGACATTCCGCGCCCGAGGTCAGCACTCCCGACAAGCCCGAGTCGCGGATCGCTTCGAGCAGCTCGATTCCCCGCCGACGGCCCGCGGCGAGCTGGCCGGTTTCGAACAGCGGCGCGCCGCAGCATCGATCGCGATCGTCTGCGAGCATCGCGACGCGCACCCCGGCGGCGGTCAGCAGGGCCACCGTGGCGCGCGCTTCGGCGGGTTTGCCGTAGCAAGCGGCGCAGCCGGGCAAATATAGAAATTCCGGCGCGGAGCCGGAGTCAGTCTGAAGCCCGCTGGCCCATGCGTAACGCTCAGCGCCGGGCAGGCCATCCGGGTTGCCAGTGCTGGCGATGTTGGCTGCGATCTCGAGGACGCTGTCGGGGGCAAGGCCGTGATCGACGAGGTCGGCGCGCATCGCCTTGACCAGTTGCGCGGGCCGCAGCCCGATCGGACAGGCTTCCTCGCAATTGCCGCAGGTGGTGCAGGTAAAGACCCGATCCGCCACAGTGGCCGCGGACAGTTCTTCGCCGTCGGCTAGCGCGCGCGCCGTCGCGAGATAACCTTTACCCGAGTAGCTGAGCGCCGGGCTATGATAGAGCAAGGTGGGGCATACATGGCGCAGCCCCTTTTCCTCCCACGACGCCTCGACGCAGTAGTTGCAACGCGAGCAGTGATAAAGATTCTCGGTGAACTGCCGCGCCGCCGCGAGGAAGGAGCCCTTTACGGTTGCGGTCGCCATCTCATACTAGCCTTTGCGCTGATGTTAGGACCCGTTCGTGCGGGGATGCTCTTGCCGAGTCGCAGGATGAGGGCTTAGACCACCACAAAGATCAAGCATAACCCAAGCTCCTAACACATCAGGCGCCGCGCCGCGACGGTCACGCGCGCGTCCGTGTTTTTGCGCAGGCTGCTATTTCTTTGCCTTGAGCGGGTCAGCGAACTCGGTGGTGAAGCCGCACGCCCTGAGCGCCTCGACACAGCAGGCGATGTCTTCCTCTATGGTGCCGCCGCTGGCGCCCACGGCTCCCAAAAATTCTCCCTTCTCCACGATCGGCAGGCCTCCCGACACGATACAGATGCGCGAGTCGGTATGCTGCAGGCCGT
This sequence comes from uncultured delta proteobacterium, assembly GCA_963773975.1. GTDB lineage: Bacteria > Desulfobacterota > Binatia > Binatales > Binataceae > JAKAVN01. Next base: position 57,375 of record CAVZDJ010000005.1, on the reverse strand, counting down.
AGGCGATAGCGTCGGGCATCATGATCGCCCGTACCATCTCGGTGGGCCGCTTGAACGCGATCGCGGTCCAAGCCTTCTTGATTGCAATATCGACGTTGGCGATTCGCCCGCCCTCGGGCCGCTCCAGGCCGCGCAGATGGCCGCCGAAATCGACGATCGCGATCGTGCTCGGTTTGCCCACTTCATTCGCCTTGCGATTCGCCGCCTGTAGCATCTTGCGGATTTCTTCGAGTGTCAGTTCGCGCATTTGTTTACTCAATCTCCTCGATGATTGCGTCTTTACGTTAACCGTGAAACCGTGCCTCTAGCGAGCCTGGCTGTGGTACTCGGGGTTGGGCATCATGTCCGTCGCCACCGCCATCCTGTTGGACATATTGAAGAATGAGGTCACTGCGGCGATGTCCCAGATATCGGCATCGCTAAAGCCAGCGTCGCGCAGAGCCTGGCGATCGGTCTCGACGATTCTGTCTGGAGTCTCGGTGAGCTTGGCGGCGAAGTCCAGCATCGCGCGCTGTCGCGTTGCAAGCTCGGCGGCACGATAGTTCATCACCATCAGCTCGCCCAGTTTGGGATCGCCTGAAAGCTGGCGCACGGCGGCGCCATGGGCGGTCAGGCAGTAGAAACAATGGTTGATGGATGAAGCCACAACCGCGATCATTTCACGCTCGAGCTTGCTCAGTCCCGACGGCCCAAGCATCAGCTCGTTATACATCGTTACGAAATTGGCCAGCTTGTCCGAGTTGAAGCTGTAAGCGCGCAGCACGTTGGGCACGAAGCCCAGCTTCTCATCGCACTTGGCGAACATTTTCTGGATGTCGGGTTTGAGATTTTCCCGCGGAAGCTCAGGCAAATGGAGAGCACAGATATGCTGCGGTTGGGACAATTTCTTTACCTCGCAATTAAATCGGAATTTTCATTTCGCTCTCGGATTTCAATCCGCCTTGTAAACCAAGCGGCCTTCCTCTGCAAGGTTTAACCGAGCAGCAGAAGCCAGTTAACTCGCCGAGGTGAAAAGGGGTTTCTCAGGGAACTGAAACAGGAGCCCTTCAGGGGGATTTGGGCGATGTCGAAACCAGAAGTGGTTGAGTGCCGTTTGAAGTCGGCGATGGGTACGGCTTACAATCAGAGGCAGGAGCAAGGCGAAGTTGTCCTCTTCCAGATGGTGCGGTAGTCCGATCGAATTGCTAAAGCGCGAAAATATGGGTCGCAAGAAAGTAGTCCTGTTAGCCAGCTGCTTTTGCCTCTTTACGCTCGCGCAGACTGCTCGCCCACTCGAGTCGATAGCCTTCTTTTCGCACCCTGGGGTTGCTGCCAAGTACCAGCAACTTACGCGCCATACCCTGGAGGAAATCGGCGGTAGAGTCGCGGACCTCTCGGCCGGCGCGACGCTCGAATTCGGAATCCTGACAGCGAAGGCTCCGGTGCGGAGCTCGCGCGTGAACCAAGTCAACGTACCGGTCTGGCCCGTCGACAGGGTGGTTCATCGCCGAATCCTGCCATCCGCGCCCGACGACGCCCACTAGCATTCTCCACACCGAGCTGCGCGCGCGAGCGGAACCCCGGATGGATCCGGCGGATCCGTTTCGCTCGAAGGGCCCCGCTGCCTGTGAGGCGGCCGGGCACATCAGCTTTCCCCCTTTTGTGAAAATGGGGTCGTGAAGAGAAGGGTAGAGACATGCTTAGGAAATATATAAGCGCAGGCCAAAAGGTCTTCGGGCTGAAATTCCATGAACGGCTGTTTCGCAAGCGCACGCAAATTCCTTCGGCGAGCCGCACCAGGATTTTGCGAAGCATGTTGTTGCAGTTGCGAGACCAGGAACTCCGCAGACTAAAGGAGACTCGTCCGCAATGAGGCGCGGCAGAAGGGATCCGTACCCGGCGACGAGTCGGATCATGCCCGCTTGCACGAGGATATGGAGTTAAATGTCAGCCTGATTGACCTCGCCGAACGCCGTCTGTCCGCGATTCTGGCTGCGCTCGAGCGGCTCGAAGAGGGCCGCTACGGAATATGTGGACAGTGTGGCGACGAGATCCTATTCGAGCGGCTGCGTGCTATGCCGGAGGCCGTTTACTGTGTCGACTGCCAGGCGGATTCGGAGGCTGCCGACGGCGGCAGAGGCTCCGCCGGATGGGCTATGGAGAACGCCTTCATGACCTCCGGTATTGCCAACTCCGGCGCTCCGCGTGAACGCTACAGCAATCCCGTACAACAGACTGACGACCTGGGCATAAGGGCCCACCCCCATCGGCGCAGGCGCGAAACGCACTAGGTAGACACCCGGACGCGACCGTATCACACTCCCGGCCGGCTGTGCGCGGCGGCAGCCGGCCGGAGGAACGGCAGCCGGCGGAGGAACGACCCAGGCGATCAACAGGAGTAGCCGTGCCAAGATTCCGTAATATCCTGTGTCCGATAGATTTCGAAAAGAATTCGATCGCCGCGCTCGAGATCGCGTGCGAACTTGCCGACAAGCGGGGCGCGACCATCCACCTTCTTCACGTGGCAAGGGTACCATCGCAGGACATGGACGTACCGCTGCCGTTCGACGCAGACCCCAGATGGGAGCGAGCAGCAAGGGCCAGGCTCGAGCAGATCGCCCGCGAACAGTTGCAAGGGAGGGTACGCTACAGGGTTCACGTAATCAGCGGCACGCCGGATGATGACGTGGTGCGCATGGCCCATGAGTTAAACGCCGAACTGGTCGTGATGGCGACGCATGGGCGCAAGGGGCTGAGCCATTTCGTGCTCGGCAGCGTGGCGGAGCGCGTGATGCGCGAGGTCGATTGCCCGGTTCTTACTGTGCGGACGAAAGCCAAGTCTGCCTAAGCTCGTGGAGTAGACGATGGGCGCCGCATATCGAGCGTTATTTAGAAGTGGCGATCCCGGTCTTTTGGTCGTCTTCGAAAATATCCGGGACAGGTTCTCCCGTAATTTTCTCCTGAGTCAGCCGCCACTTGACGGCAGACGTGCCAAGCAAACGCGGCATCTCTTCCTGGCAAATCTTAAGGAAGTTGCGCCGCATCCCGGTCAATTGGGCGCCATGACGATACACCAGACCCCATTGACGAAAAACGCCGCCAGTCCCCAGCGGGATCGCGCATAGCTCGCCCCGTTCGATTTCTCCACGCACCGACCATCGCGGCGCCACAGTGATGCCGTGACCTCCGATAGCCAGTCGCTTGGCCAGATCGAGGTCGTCGGTCTCGACGATTATATTGGGAAACACGCCCGCTTCGATCAAAAAAGCATCCCACGCCGCCCAAAGCTTGTTGCCGGGATTCGGGACGATCAGCGGTTGTCCTTGTAGATCCTTTGCGGTCAATCGATCATGCCGGGCAAGTCCATGTTGCGGAGCGAGGATCGCGAGCAGTTCGTCACGTCCCAACGGTACGATTCCAAGCGATTGCTGTTTTACAGGATATGGAAGCAGGGCGAGATCGAGCTCGCTATGGGCCAGCCGCGCAGCCATCGAGTCAGGATCGGCCGTCACTACCGACAGCGCAATTCCGGGAGATCGGACGTGAAATGCGCCAAGCACATCCGGAAGCAGCGAGTGGCAAAACAGCGCAGGCGCACCTATCGAAAGGTGCCCCGAGGCGATCTTCGACCGCTCAGCGAGCATCCCCTGAACTCGGTCGAGGTTGTCAAGCACCTGACGAGCGCACTGGAGAAAGATCTCGCCGGCGGTGGTCAAACCGACGAATTTGTTCGAGCGCTTCAACAGTTGAACGCCCAGACCCCGTTCCAAAGCGATGACCTGCTGACTCACGGAGGATTGAGTCAGTCCGAGCTTTTTCGCCGCGCCGGTGAAACTCCGCGTCTCGGCGACCGCCCGAAGGGTCCTCAACAGGCGCGTATCCAGTTCCATTTTCTGCACAAATCGTCTCGATTAGACCGGGCAATAGCGGTGCCCGCCTCTTCGCTGCTGAGCAAAGCTTGAGCGTCTGCCGTCGGAAGGGCACAAGGCGCCGTGCCCGCTCCCGGACTGCCTGATCACATCGTCATATCTGCCGCCGCTATCCGCGCAGTGTCTGCGCTGGCATAGGGCTTGCCATGTTCAAGGTGCAAATCAGCGGCCAGATCGATGCGGCAAGGCGATAGTAGCGATTAGCGGTCCTGATTGTTGGAGTGAGCGGGAAGTGAGCGAGCAGTCAACGGCGACCCATTGCCCATATTGCGCTCTGCAGTGCGGCATGAATCTGATCAGGGATAACGGCACCGTCTCTGTCGCACCGCGCGAATTTCCCACCAACAGGGGCGGCCTTTGTCAGAAGGGCTGGACCGCAGCTGAGTTGCTGTCGAGTCCCGAGCGTCTAACGTCACCCATGCTCCGGGATTGCCGCGAGGACAACCTGAGGCCCGCGTCGTGGGACGAAGCCCTCGGCCGAATCGCGGCGGAGTTCACACAAGCACAGGAACGATCCGGACGCGACGCGGTCGGCGTATTCGGCGGCGGCGGGCTCACCAATGAGAAGGCCTATCTGCTGGGCAAGTTCGCAAGAGTCGCGCTGCGAACCAGCAATATCGATTACAACGGCCGCTTTTGCATGTCCTCGGCGGCGACCGCCGGGCTCAAGGCTTTCGGGATCGATCGAGGGTTACCGTTCCCGCTTGAAGATATTCCCCAGGCTGAAGTGATTTTGCTGGTGGGCGCCAATGTCGCGGAGACGATGCCGCCGATCATGCAGTACTTCGAGGAGCAGCGGCGGCGCGGAGGACATCTGATCGTTGCCGATCCGCGCGCCACCCAGACCGCGCGCGCGGCAAGCCTGCATCTCCAATTGACCCCAGGCTCCGATGCGGCGCTGGCCAATGGTTTGCTCCACATCGCAACGGCTCAGGGCCTGCTCGATGCCGATTTCATTGCGCAACGGACCACCGGCTACGAGGCGGCGCGGAGAGTAGTTGCCTCTTACTGGCCCGAACGAGTGGAGAGGCTAAGCGGCGTTCCGGTCAGCCAACTCTACGCGGCGGCGCAACTGATCGGCCGCGCTCGCAGCGCGATGATTCTGACCGCTCGCGGCGCGGAACAGCAGAGCAGATCGGTCGACAACGTGCTGGCATTCATCAACCTCGCTCTCGCGTTGGGCAAGGCGGGCAAGCCGTACTGCGGTTACGGGTGTCTCACCGGCCAGGGCAATGGACAGGGCGGACGCGAGCACGGACAGAAGGCCGGTCAACTTCCGGGCTATCGCCGTATCGATGATTCCGCTGACCGCGCGTACATCGCACAAGTATGGGGCGTTGCGCCGGAGACCCTGCCGGGTGCCGGTAAGTCCGCTTACGAACTGCTTAGTGCCATCGGCACCGAAGACGGCGTGCGCGCACTGCTCGTCATGGGCTCCAACGTCGTCGTGTCGGCGCCGAACGCCGGACACATCGAGAATAGGCTGGCCGCGCTCGATTTCCTGGCCGTGGCCGATTTCTTTTTGTCCGACACTGCGAAGCTGGCCGATGTCGTTTTGCCGACGACGCAGTGGGCGGAAGAGGAAGGCACGATGACCAATCTCGAAGGTCGGGTGGTGCTGCGCCGCCGCGCAGTCGCGCCCCCGCCCGGCGTCCGCTCCGACCTCGAAATCCTGGCCGGGCTCGGCGAGTTGCTGGGATACCGCGATACCTTTCTGTCTGAGCCACGCGCTGTTTTCGACGAGTTGTGCCGGGCGAGCCGCGGCGGAGCCGCGGACTACTCCGGCATCACGTACGAAAGGATGGCCCGCGACGACGGCCTGTTCTGGCCTTGCACTGGCGAGAATCACCCCGGCACGCCACGGATGTTTCTCGACCGCTTCGCGACCCCCGACGGACGCGCCCGCTTTCACCCGGTCGAGTACCGGCCACCCGCGGAAGAGCCCGACGATGCCTATCCGATGTACCTGACCACGGGGCGGGTGATGGCGCATTACCAATCCGGCACGCAAATCCGGCGGGTCGCGGCGCTGCACAAAGCTCAACCCGAGCCGTTTGCCGAGATGCATCCCGCGATGGCGAAGAATTTTGGAATCGTGGAAAACGACAACGTACGACTGACAACCCGGCGCGGGACAACGGTGATGAAGGCGCGTTTGAGCGCTGCGATCAGAATGGACACGGTGTTCGCACCTTTCCATTGGGGGGGCACGGGCCGCGTTAATCTGCTGACCAATCCGGCCCTCGATCCGCTTTCGAAAATGCCCGAATTCAAGGTGTGCGCGGTTCGTATCAGCAAGGCCGCCGAAGATGACTCAGCCACAGCGCCGGGCTACCCAATCGGTGGCAACTGAGAGGAGTGGGGTTTGCAAATGGGAGTAACGGAGTCGATCAAAAAGAAACTGATCGTAATAGGCAACGGGATGGCTGGCGCCCGCACTGTCGAAGAGATCCTCACGCGCGGCGGCGCCGACCAATTCGAAATCACGGTCTTTGGCGAGGAGCCGTACGGGAACTACGACCGCATTCTGCTGTCGAACGTGCTCAACGGATCCCAGGATCCGTCGGAAATCTTCCTTAATGGACTCAACTGGTATGAGGAGCATGGGATCACCCTGCGCCCCGGCGTTCGGGTGGATGTAATCGCCCGGCCACACAAGGCGATCCATTGTGACGACGGCAACTGGTACCCGTACGACAAGCTGATGATCGCGACCGGCAGCCGCCCGTCGATTCCACCGATCGCCGCGCTGAGAAAGCCCAACGGCGAATTTCGATCCGGCATTTTCGTGTTCCGCACACTTGACGACTGCCGCAAGATTGCCGAGTACGCGGCCAAGTCCCGCCGGGCGGCGGTTATCGGCGGTGGCCTGCTCGGTCTCGAGGCCGCCCGCGGCCTGCTCAACCATGGGATCGAGGTTCATGTAATCCATCTCCTGGGCCATCTCATGGAGCAGCAACTGGATCCGCAAGCCGGCGCAATCCTGAAACACACTATCGAGGGGATGGGCATCCAGGTCCATCTGAAAAAACTCACCAAGGCGGTGCTCGGCGACACCGAAGTAACCGGGCTCGCCTTCGAAGACAGCGCGACGCTGGAGTGCGACATGATCGTGATCGCGACCGGCATAACGCCCAACGTGGAAATCGGCTCGCGGTGGGGCCTCGCCACCGAGCGCGCAATCGTCGTGGACGATCAGATGCTCACATCCGACCCGGACATCTATGCCGTGGGCGAATGCGCACAGCATCGCGGGCGCGTCTACGGCCTGGTTGCGCCACTGTGGGAACAAGCCAAAGTGCTGGCGGACCATATCACTGGAACGAACCGCGAAGCCGCATACCAGGGCTCGAAGCTCGCCACCAAGCTCAAGGTGATGGGAGTCGAACTCGCCTCAATGGGCCTGATCGCGGGCGATGGCGAGCACGAAGATGTCGTTCAATTCATGGAGCCCAAGCGCGGAATTTACAAGAAGCTGATTATTCGTGACGGCCGCCTGGCGGGCGGAATCCTGATGGGCGACATCAGCAAGGCCGCCTATCTCATGCAGGCCTTCGACCGCGGAATACGCCTGCCCGACGAGCGGCTGTCGCTGCTGTTCGATACCGGAGCGCCCAGCGCCCAGGTGACCTTCGACGAAATGCCCAACAACGTGCAGATCTGCAACTGCAACGGGGTCGACAAAGGAGCGATCATAGGGTGCGTCGCCGCCGGCAAGCGGAGCCTCAGGGGCGTGATGGAGACGACGCGCGCGGGCACAGGATGTGGCTCGTGCAAGACGCTGGTTGGCGAACTGGTCGAATGGGCCTGCAACGGGCAGCTCGAGGAAGACCCTTCTCTGCACTACTACGTACCGGGCATCGCACTGGCAAAGCCGGAATTGGTCCACGCTATCCGCGAGCGACACCTCAAGTCGGTTTCCGCGGTCTTTAATGCGCTGGCGGATGGCAGAGACGATCCGGCGAGCAAGCCCGGCCTGGCGTCGCTGCTGCGAACGATCTGGGGTGACGAGTACGAAGACGAACGCGACGCTCGCTTCGTCAACGATCGCGTCCACGCCAACATTCAGAACGACGGCACCTTCTCCGTCATACCGCGCATCTACGGCGGCGTGACCTCGCCCGACGAACTCAGGCGCATCGCCGACGTGGCCGACAAATATCAGGTGCGGATGGTGAAAATTACCGGCGGCCAGCGCATCGACCTCCTCGGCATCAGGAAGCAGGACCTGCCCGCAGTGTGGAGCGATCTGGGGATGCCAAGCGGCCACGCCTATACCAAGTCCTTCCGTACCTGCAAGACATGCGTCGGCACCGAGTTCTGCCGCTACGGCGTGGGGGATTCGACCCAACTCGGCATCAGGATTGAAAAGCGATTCCAAGGTATCGAATCGCCCCACAAGATGAAACTTGCGGCCAGTGGATGCCCGCGCAATTGCGCGGAAGCGACGGTCAAGGACATCGGCGCCGTGGCAGTCGATAACGGCTGGCAGATTTACGTCGGCGGCGCGGCGGGCGCGACCGTACGAGCCGGCGATCTGCTGGCCACGGTGAAAACCCATGATGAGGTTCTGACCCTGATAGGCCGCTTCATGCAGTACTACCGCGAGAATGCTCGGTACGGCGAGCGCAGTTACGGCTTCGTCGAGCGAATCGGAATCGAGCGCCTCAGAGCCATTCTCATCGAAGACAGCGAAGGGCAGGCCGCGCGGCTCGACCAGGAAATCGAGGCCGCGGTTGCGGCCTACCGCGACCCGTGGGTTGAAGGGCGCCAACCGTACGAGCCAACCCAGTTCGCCGAGGCAGCACCCGTCCAAGACGAGGCCGCAGGTTTCACGGTCTGATGCTTTCCGCAAGCTCACCGATGCAAGAAACCACGGCTTGGGTGTTGGTAGGCAGCGTGGACCAGATCGGCCTCGGGCAAGGACGCTGCTTTTTGATCGGCGCACGCAAGGTAGCTCTATTCCGATTGCGCAACGGCGAAGTCTACGCGCTCGATGCGGTCTGTCCGCATCGCGCCGGCCCACTGGCCGAGGGAGTGGTCGGCCACCACACGGTCATCTGCCCGTTCCACGGTTACAAGTTTTCACTCGCCGACGGGCGTGGTCTGGACAACGATTTCGCGGTCAGCAGCTACCCGGCCGAGGTGCGCGACGGGATGATTTTCTTGCGCCTTCCGCGAGCGCATTGAACTCGAGCGTGCGGCCAAATCAGAAGCATTTCACCCCAATCCTGCCGGACGTTGTGTAATCCAACTGCGACTCTCGCTGAGCCGGAACGCCTTACAGGAGGAATTGAACGGGTTTCCAAACATGACGGACGAGATTGCGGAAGGGAGTAACGCGTTTGACAACACTGCACGGTACGCCCAAACAAGGGCTGGCGGGAGCAACTCTCGGTTTCTTTGTCGGCTTCGCGGCAGTGGCTCTCTTCGGTCCGATGGCACACAAGCTCCAGACAGACATGGGTCTGTCGCCGGTAATGCTGGGATTCGCCGTGGCCGCGCCGCTGCTGTCGGGGTCGCTCCTCAGGATTCCATTTTCCGCTTGGGTGGATACCACCGGCGGACGCAAGCCGTTCCTGGCGCTGCTGAGTTTGTCGATACTCGGAATGGCCGGGCTTCTGCTTTTGTTCAAGTCGACGGCCTCCGGCAACCTGGTCGCGGCGAGTTATCCCCTGCTGTTAGCGCTGGGCGTCTTATGCGGCTGCGGGATCGCCACGTTTTCCGTCGGAATCGGACAGGTTTCGTATTGGTTTCCACAAGCCGAACAGGGCTTTGCGTTAGGCACATATGCGGGCCTCGGAAATTTGGCGCCGGGAATATTCTCCTTCCTTCTTCCGATGGCGTTTGCAGCTTGGGGTCTTAGCGGCTCCTATTGGGCCTGGCTGATTTTCCTGCTCGTCGGCACGCTCGCTTATGCGTTCATCAGCCGCGACGCGCCGTACTTTCAACTCCGCCACGATGGAGTTCGCGACCACGAGGCACGGCGGATCGCACGAGAACACGGCCAGCAGATTTTTCCCAAGGGTGCCGCTCGCGACGGGTTGATTCTGGCGGCAGGGCGCTGGAGAACCTGGGCGCTCGTCAGTCTTTACCTGGCGACCTTCGGCGGATTTCTTGCTCTCACCGCGTGGCTTCCTGCCTATTGGAGCTCGTACTACTATCTCACGCCCGAAACCGCGGGAATCCTGACCGCGCTCTTTTCGATCGGCGCGTCCCTCACAAGAGTGGTCGGCGGCTCTTGCGCGGATCAGTTCGAGGGCGAACGGACTGCCCTACTGGCACTGTGCGCGCTTCTGGTCGGTTCGCTCTTGATGTCATTCTCCGCGAGCCTCCGCCTTTCGGTTGCCGCCGAGCTGTTGATGGCCATCGGCATGGGCGTCAACAACGCGGCGGTCTTCAAGATGGTGCCGAAGTACGTTCCCGAAGCGGTCGGAGGGGCCTCCGGATGGGTTGGCGGCCTGGGCGCAGCCGGTGGTTCTGTCCTGCCCCCGACGATGGGCTTCATCGCGGAGATGCGCGGCCCGAAGGGTTACGCCAGCAGCTTTCTGCTGTTCGCAGCCCTTGCCGTGATTGGCCTGTTTCTCGCTGCGGCGCTTAAGGCAAGTGCTTTCGGCGGCGCCAACATTGAAGTCGAGGAAAAGAAGGTGCGAGTCGCATGAGTCCGGTCTCGATCGACACCGTAGGAGCCGATTATGTTCGCGTGCAGCACGCCGGCCCTGAGGTGTGGCGGATTTTCTAGTATGAACTGCGGGACCATTCAGCTCGTGGGGTACTATGGCCACGCCTTCGCAGGAGGGTAGTCGGCGCCATTTATCCCGCGGGCCGCGAGGGAAACTATGGCTTCATCCAAACGACCTGGACGCTGTGAAATGCCATATCGCACCGGCATCTTCGCCGCGCACTTAACGTGAAGTACTTCCCGATCTTTTTCGATCTGCGCAACCGCCCGGTTTTGCTCGTTGGCGGCGGAGAAGCTGCCGCACGCAAAGCTCGCCTGCTTGTGCGCGCCGGTGCCTCTCTGACTGTGATTGCAAGGCCGCCGCTTCATCATCAACTGAGCAAACTTGCCAGTGATACAACGATGGAGGTTATCTGGCGGGACTTCTCACCCGACGATATCGGAGGGCGGGACCTCGTGTTCAGCGCGACCGGCGTGCACGAAATGGATCGACACGTTGCGCAAGCCGCCCGCGCGGCCGAGGTGCCAGTCAATGTTGTCGATCGGCCGGACCTCTCAACCTTTATAATGCCTTCAATGATCGACCGGGACCCAATAACGATCGCCGTTTCCACAGCAGGAGCGGCTCCGATGCTCGCGCGGCTGCTCCGCGAGCGTTTCGAAAAACTTCTGCCGGCCGGATTGGGCGGAGCCGTAATAGTCGCGGAAAAGCAACGTGCAAATGTCAAGGAGGCCGTCACCTCCGACGCCTCGCGCCGGCGGCTTTGGGAAGATTTTTTCGAAGAGACACTAGCTGATGCATCCGCCTCTCTGGACGAAACCCATCTGACCGAACGCCTGCTTGCTACCGCCGACAACGTGCGTCGCTCCCGCGAACCGGCCGCTGGTATGGTTTATCTGGTAGGAGCGGGACCGGGGGACCCCGACTTGCTGACGATACGTGCGCTTCGTCTGATGCAGCAGGCCGACGTAATTATGTACGATCACTTGGTCAGTCCGGAGGTGCTCGAACGTGCTCGGCGAGAAGCCGAATGGATAGCGGTCGGAAAGCCGAAAGGCTGTCATGCCCGCTCGCAGGATGAGATCAACGGTCTTATGACGGAACGGGCGCAGGCCGGCCAAATAGTTGTGCACCTCAAGGGCGGCGATCCCCTGCTATTCGGCCGTGGTGGTGAGGAACTGGCCTATCTGCGGGCCTGCGGTATCCGGGTCGAGGTAGTGCCTGGCATCACCGCCGCCCTGGCTTGCTCGGCTTACGCGGGAATCCCTCTCACGGATCGGCACAAGGCCAGCCGCGTTACCTTCGTTGCCGGACACTCGAAGAACGGAGACCTGGACCTCGATTGGACTTCGATCGTCGGCGAGCGGCACACCTTGGTCATTTACATGGGCGTCGCAACTGCTGCACCGATCGCGCGACAACTCATCGAGCACGGCCTCAAGCCTGCAACCCCCGTGGCTGTCATAGAGAACGGAACGCGTCCCGGCCAGCGAATCATCACGGGCGAAGTCGCCAACCTGGAATCGATTGTCCGCGATAATGCGATTACCACTCCCGCAGTAATCATCATCGGCTCCGTCGTGGGAGACGCCCTCGACGTTGCCATTACAACATCTTTCCGATCCTGCTCACGTTGATTCCGTTAATCCTGAACCTGGCTCTGTTCGCGCTCACGATCGGCGTTGTAGTCACTGGCCCGATCTTTCGCTGCACCACCAAGTTCCAAACCATGACGTGGAGCTTCGCCAATCTGCTGATGCCGCTGTCGTGCGTATTCTATCCTTTGAGTCTGGTTGCCGGGCTTTCTGCAACCGAGGGCATGGGTGCTCCCTACCACCCACTCGTTCGAAGGTATGCGGCAGGCTATCGAGAGCGGCGGGTTCTCGACCTCGCATTTTGCGTGGGGTCTCGCGATGAACATGATATTTCATCCTTGCCGTGGTGATCTTCCAGAGGATGTTAGACTCGGCGCGGGCCCGTGGGTTGCTGGTAAGGATGGATTAGCCCGCGTCGTCCTGCTGCGATCTTCCGCGCGGCGGAAGGCCAACGCCCGAGGTTGCCTCGCCTTACGCTGCGCGATTTTTTCCCCTTTAAAAATCATTTTTGTGTCTTGCAATTGAGCTATCGAGCGGTCAGAGTACGTTGGCGAGGCGTTGGCAGAAACGCTTCGAGCCTGCAGCAAATGGGGAGCTGTCTGATGCGGTATCAGCAGAAACATCGCTGCGATCGTAAATCCCGAACCGGGGTCGAATTTCGCCCTAGCGGCCTCGTGACGGACTTCATCACCGTGCATACCTTCGGCGGGCGCGGCTCGCCCTCGTTCTAGGACTCCCGGACAAATAGAGCGGTCAGGCGCCTCTGCGAGCGGCGCCGGCCTTGCCCGTGCTCGAAATTCTCGGCCATTACGGGAGTTCCGGCGCGGCGCGAATTATAAGTCCCCGACGCTGGCGGGCGGTCTGGAAAGCTTTGCGGTCCTCCAGTCAGTAACCGTCAACGGCGCGCGCTCCTCATCGCCGCTGCTACTCGGTAGCGGAGCGGTTGGAGTGTGCCCTGAGCCGCCCCGGCGCGGATTCAAATGAGTACGAAATGCACAAAGAGAAGACAATCATATGAATAGGCGATTGATCTTACTATTGATTGGGATACTGGGAATTTCGACACAAATCGCAAACGCCGGACCGGCTAATCGAAGCGTCAACTCACAAGCGGCAGGCCAGGCAAGCGTGCCGATAAATCTGGACGGTTTCGGAGCGCCGCTGGCGGGAGTGGCGCAAGATGGATCGGATCTGAGCATCTTCGCGACCGGGCAAATTAATTTCAAGGAGATCGAAACGCTCCCGCAAGTCGGGCCGATCATGAATGGCGTGTCTTGCGCGGGATGTCATTCGCAACCGGCGATCGGCGGCGGTGGCTTGTTTATCAACGAGATCCGGGTGCGCAACAACACGCAGCCCGGCCCGGTACATATCTTCGCCGTGGACAATTTCCTGCGCAACGGACCGCAGACCCAGGGCAAGACCGTCATTTTTCCGCAGGGTATCGAGTCCGAGCCGCTGGGCTGTCAGATAACCGTTCCTGGTTGCCAGCTATCGCCCTGCCAGGAGGAGGAGGTCGACAAGACCACTTTTAGTACGGAGCTTGGCACTTGCGATCCGACCAGCGCCAATTTCCACAGCGGCGGCAATTGCGTAGTGGGTCGCGCGGCGCTGGCGCTCTTCGGCGACGGACTGGTCGAGGCGGTCGCGGATCAGACCTTTGAACAAATCGCCGAGAGCGAGCCACCTGCGATTCAGGGCACCGTGAAGATGGTGACCGAGAATTTCACCAAGGTTGCGCATGCCGCGCGCTTTGGATGGAAGGACGACCACGCATCGCTGCGCGGCTTTTCCGGCGACGCCTACCTGAACGAAATGGGTATTACCAACCCCGACAACCCGGACGAAGTGAGCCAATGCGCCATCAATAAGAAGGCCTATGGGCTGCCGCTCGAGGACACGGGGGTCGAGGACACCACCGATCCGGACGGGCGCGCCGATATCGATCGTTTTTCGGACTTCATGCGCGGACTGGCGCCGCCGCCGACCCTGCCGCAAAACCCGTCGGCCCAAAACGGCTCGCGGCTCTTCACTAGCATGGGCTGTGCAGGCTGCCATTTGCAGAGCCTGACCACCGCGTCAAATCCGGCCTCGTTCATTCCGCCGACCACGGCCGGCATCCCAATCAGCCAGACGCTGAACAACACGCTTGCCAATCAGACCTTTCATCCGTATTCGGATTTTCTGTTGCACGACATGGGGTCGCTCGGCGATGGCATCACCTCGGGCGCCGCGGGACCGACCATGATGCGGACGGCGCCGTTATGGGGCCTGCGCGCGAGGTCGCAATTCCTGCACGATGGCCGTGCGGGCGACATCCCCACCGCGATCAAGTTGCACGACGGGCAGGCCAAGCCGGCGGCACAGGCCTTCAACGCGCTGGGCGCGCAACAACAGTTGGACGTCGTGAATTTTCTCAATACACTGTGACCGCGCATGCCGCCTCGCCTGATCGCAGCGACGCCTGCGTCGAAGCGTGGTGGGGGGAGAGAGTTCCGTCCGGCGGCGGCGGCTGTTTGACTGTTTCAACGGCCGCCGCCCCCAGCGGAAGCGCGGGTCAAGCGATTCACGCGCCTCAGTGGAACCAGGCGACGGCGCAACACGGGAGAATTCGCTTATGCATAACTTCACCCCGCTCGCATCCCTGCTTGGCGGCGTGCTCATCGGTCTGAGCGCGTCGGCGATGCTGTTGCTCGACGGCAAGATCGCCGGTATCAGCGGAATCCTCGCCGGCGTGTTGAAGCCGGTCAAAGGCGACACGCTCTGGCGCATCTGCTTCCTGGCGGGCTTGCTCGCGGGTGGGCTCTTGCTCAAGGAGCTGCTGCCGGTTGCATTCGAGTTCGGCCTCATTCGCCCATTCCCACTGTTGGCCATCGCGGGTCTGCTGGTCGGATTCGGCACGCGCCTGGGCAGCGGATGCACCAGCGGTCATGGGGTGTGCGGCGTCAGCCGGCTTTCGCCGCGCTCGCTCGTCGCGACGGCGACTTTCATCTTCAGCGGAGCCCTGACGGTGTATTTGTTGAACCATCTGGCGTGAGGTGACGTATGAACGAGTTACTGACCTCCTTCATCTCAGGGATGGTATTCGCGCTCGGCCTGGGAATTTCCGGAATGACGCGTCCGGTAAAGGTGATCGGGTTCCTCGATTTTTTCGGCGCGTGGGACGCGAGCCTGGCCTTCGTTATGATCGGCGCGATCGCAGTTTACTTCGCGGCCTACCGCTGGAGCGGCAAAATGTCGTCACCATTGCTGGCCCAGGATTTCTCCCTGCCCAAGCGCAGCGGCCTGGATGCAAAATTGATCTTGGGGGCCGCGATTTTCGGTGCGGGCTGGGGCCTCGGTGGTTTCTGCCCCGGACCCGCGCTGACCGCGCTCGCTTCCGGCGCACCCGCAGTTCTGATCTTCGTCGCCGCGATGATGGTTGGAATGTGGCTGCACACCTGGATGGCCGAATTGGGCGCGACAGCCGCGGCGTGGGAGACATTGCCGTCGAAAAGCATGCAGGACGCATAAATCGAGCGGCTCAACGCTCGCCGGATGGGCAGGAATGTTTAGCGGTGGCTACCTCCGTGACCGCCGCCCGTATGCCCGGCTGAGCCGCCCGCCCGCCCACCGCCGCCGGCGTGGCTGACGGATCGCCCACCACCTCCTGAGGAACGGTAGAAGCTCTCACTGTGGCCGGAGCCGTGATGCTCCTCCCAGGAATGATGCACGGCAAAGTTTGGTGAGTAGCCACGGGCATATATCGGCCAGCCATAGGAGTAGGGCGAGTAGCCGTAGCCTGGATATCCATAGGAAGGGCCGTAGTCGGGGCCTATGCATCCGCCCAGCCCACAGAGCGAACTCAGTATCAAGACGATTTGGATTAAGCGCAGCAAAGCAAAATACTCCCGGTAACAGGCGTCTAACGCTGGGCCTCGCTAGGGAGCCCCCCAGGCCGGTTTGCCGTCTGGATGGTAGAAGGCCAGGCCAGGAGTCTGAGCCGCGGGAATATCAAGGCTGGTGCGCAACCTGCCACTTGGATCGTAAAGCCCCAAGCCAGGTGTTCCCGTTGGTCCCAGCGCGAGCGTCGCACGCATCCTGCCGCTCTCGTCATAGAGATCGACCCCGGGTGATCCATTGGAGGCAAGATCAATCGTGATCCGCGTCTGGCCCTTGGCGTCGCTTAGGTTGATCCCCACCGCGCCATTATCCCCAATACCCATCGCACCTCTTACCTTGCCGTCGCTGCCGCGCAACACGAACTGCTCGGCTTCAAGGCTCTGAGTCGGCGCCGTTTGGCCCATCAGCACCGCCGCACCCGTCAACAGGACCAGCGCGCCGGTCACCAGCCGCAGCCGCCGATTGGCGCGTCGAAGCTCGGCCTGTTGATGCTCCAGCCGCGCCATCCGTTCGATTAATTCGCCTGTGGGTTGTTCCATATCACTTTTCTCGTCAGGTCATTGAGATCATTTTTCATGAGTTCGGCATAAGTTCGGCACAGCTTCGCAAGCATCGACTAACCGAAAGTTTACCAAATATGCGGGCAAAGCCGCCAACCACGCGTGGGGGCTCATCCCGACCGCCATCAAAGCGTCACGAACGGCAGGGCAAGCCGGCTGCGCGGGGCTTCAGCGCGCCGGACGTGCAACAATGGGCTGGAGGTTGTGAATTTCCCCCATACACTCTGCCGCAACGGAAGTCTCGCATCATGCGCTACAGCAAACGATTTCGCGTCAAGCCCGGACACAAGGTCAAGCTCGCCGATTTCGATCCCGGCTTCCATTCCACGCATGAAGATGAAGCGGCGGCCAAGGGCGAGATCGTGACGAACCAGGAGTAGCTGCGCGTCTTGCAGTATCGGATGTATGCCGAGAACAAGTGATCGCTGCTGGTCGTTCTGCAGGCGAGGGATGCCGGCGGCAAGGACGGCACGGTCCAGCACGTCATGGGCGCGATGAACCCGCAGGGCTGCAGGGCCCTCGCAAGAGGCGGCCGTTCTTCAGTTCTTTTTTTCTTCTCCAGATGCTGCGGGAATGCGACCGTCTGCGGCAAACCCCTTAAGTCGCCCTACCGAGATTTGGGCGCCTGTCGCAGCGCGACGTTGCGGTTCAGCGACGGCGGTCGCATCGGGGGGCCCCGATGCATCGCTAGGCATAAAATAGAACTTCTATGCGTCAGAACACACGATTGGCACGGCTCATGCCTAAGGAGATACGTATTGGGGCGCTTTCGACTTCGGGAAGGAAATAAGGACGGTTCGAGCGTGAGTCTGAAGAACAGAATCCGCGAAGCTCAGCGCGAGGCAGCCAATCGCATGAAGCGTGACGCGCGGCGCGATTCCAGCAACAAGGACGACACTCCGATCTTTGGCGCAAATGACGGCGTTGACGACGAAATGAACGACGCGATGCCCACGGTCGAGGAAATCAGGATCGCACTACTACGCAAATCCACCAACGGGAAGAACACCCAGTGAACCATGGGCGCGCCCTCGGGGCTCACCGATGAGTGTCGCGCTGCGATTCTTCTTCCTGGCCGGCCTACTCGGGTTTGCCGCCGCATTTCGATTGCCAGAAACACGGCTGCTGGGACTGATCCTGGTGGACTATGCGAGCTTCTCCATCCTCTATCGCCTCGCGCAAAGATGGCACGCACGCAGCTTCGCCAACGACTGCCGGCTGCTCATCGAAACCTACCACGTCGGCGACGAACTCGCGAAAAAGCTGACCAGCTATTGGGCCATCGAGCGGCGGTAGAATAAGCCTGCCTCGATCGCAGGTTGCCGCCGATACAAAGGCGCCCCCTTCCACCTTAGTTTAGAACTGCAGCTGCAGCTCGCTTAACAGGACGCTTTCATCCGGGCGGTCATGGCCGTTCGCGGCGCCGTAGCGAAAGCCTGTGTGCGCGTAGTCGAACTGCATCTTCACGTTGGGATTCAAATACCAGTTGACGCCGAGAGTCCATTCGAAAGCCTCGAGCGCCGAGGTTGAAGAACCGGCAAACCCGTAGTTGTAGACATCACGATCTATCAGCAGCTGGTCGACTCGCGCCGCCAGCTCCCAGGCGCCTATTCCGCCGCCGATCGGGTCGAAATTTCGACGCGGCTTGACCTGTCCATAACTAGCGTCTTCGCCCGTTACCAGGTACGTCGCGGCGAGCTGCCAGGCCTGGTTGCTGATCGACTGGGGATGCGCGGCCTTCTTGGACGAAGGCAGGAGCAGCCTCTGCGTATTCTGTACGTATTCACCCAAGAGCCCGAAGGATCGCCAATAGTAATAGAACTGCGGCGAATAGCGGTAACGCGGACCCGCCGCGATTACACCCTTGGCATAGGTGAAGAATGCGTTCTGGCCGACCGACTTGTAGGTGCTGTCGATGGTGGTCGAGCGCTCGTCACCATAGGTGCCGGCGATGCCGAAGCCGAGCTGGCGAACGTACTCCAGCGAGGTGTCGGCGAAGGGTTGGACGAAGATACGGCCGGCGAAGTCCTTACCGTCGTTGTTGTCGCCGTCGTCAGTGGCGGTATTGTCCGGCGTCCCGTTGAAGAGCCCCAGCGCGTAGTCGACGCGCTGCGCAAACAGATCACCGTGAAGGTCAAAGCCCAGGTCCCGGTCTGGTATTAGGTCGGACGGCAGTGCGCGCTCGACAAACTTGAGCGCGCGGTCCTCTTCCAATCGTTCGAGGCCCACGGGTTCCCTGAACTTACCCACGAGGAGTTGAAATTCCTGCCAGTAATGAATGTTGGCATAGGCGTCCTCCAGGATGGTGGTACCCTGACCGAAATCCACCATGAAGCGAAAGTCGTAGTACTTGGCGACCGTACCTTCGAAGTACGGGCGCAGACGGCGGATCAGAAATTCGCTGCCGGTTGGCTTCGGTTCCGAAAGATAGAAACGTCCATCGGCCTGCAGATAGCCGCCGATACGCAAGTTGTAGCTGCTGTCCTGGGAGTGAATGAAAAATCCCTCCGGGCCAACGTCTACCGCCGGGCGAGTCAGGGCTTCCTCGCGCGTGGCGCTTTGCTGCTGGTCGAGCTTGCGATCGACGATCTTGACCTGCTGATCGAGATGCTTAAGCTGGGCGTTTGCCGCCTCCAGCGCTTCAACCTGCCGCTTGAGCTGATCGATCTCGTTCTGCAACTCCGCTTGCGGCCCGGTTAGCGATTGCGCCATCACCGGACGCGCTCCAATTAACCCGATCCCGGCCGCCGCCAAGATCGCAAACCATCCGAACCGAACCATTTGAAGTCTCCTTCCTCGCGGTCGGAACTTCCGGTGGTCCGGTCAGTTCGTGCTGTTGTTTCTGAATTTCACGCCGCCGGTTATCCGGTTGGCGGTCCGGCTGACTGAACAGTCCGCCGGCAGGATGGGGTTCAACTTCCGCTGAAGCGAAATTTTTCCTTACGCTCGATCTGCACCACGCGCGAGTTTTGGATGACGACCTCCACCGAACCGTAAGCGACGGACCTGATTGCTCGCTCGATCTCCTCGAGCACGCGGGCAAGATCGGCGCCCAAGCCGTCGGCTCTTGCCTGATCGGATCGTTGCTCTTTTATTCCCATAAATCGATAATCTTAGTAGACTAATTCCCCAAAAAAATTAGATGGCGTAATTTAGCGCGTCCTTACCCTCGACTGCGAGCTCGACGCGTTTGAGAATGTCGGCCAGGCTGGTTTGGTCGAGAATCCGTGCCGTCGCGTCTCGCACATCTTTCATGACCATCCGGATGCCGCACGTGCGTTCATCCCGGCACTCGGCGCATCGCACGTAGGCCGACTTGCTGACGCACGGAATCGGCGCAAGAGGTCCTTCCAGCACGCGCAAAACCTCGCCCAGGTGCACCAATTCGGGCCGGCGGGCGAGGAAGTATCCTCCACCCTTGCCTTTCTTGCTTCCGAGGATCCCGTGGTTGCGCAGTTCGAGCAGGATGAGTTCGAGAAACTTGTGCGGCAGCGCCTCGCGATGGGCGATGTCGGAAATCAGCACTGGACCCTGGCCATATTCCTTGGCTAGCACCAGCAGCGCTCTAAGCGCGTATTTGGATTTCTGCGCGAGCATCTTAGTCTATCGACTAAATAGAATTACTATGACGGCGCGGTGGGCGAGTCAAGAGGTGCGCTTCAGTTGCCGCGTCTCGATGGAACGCGCTAAATCGATTCGGCGATTTTGTGACGGCGGCCGATCCAAGTCTCCGAGCGCGCGGCCCACTTTGAACAGGAGCCGCGCCGCCGATACCGGCGGCGCGGCCCCATGCCTCTCAGTATGATTTCCGACAGCGGAACTTTCTACGCGGCTTTCGGCAGGTCCCCCGAATCCAAGTCCGCCTCTATTCCTTGCGGCCGCAGTACGCTTCGATCCGGTTGCCGTCGGGATCGGTGACGAAGGCGGCGTAGTAGTTTTCGCCGTAGTCGGCACGCAGCCCCGGCTTGCCGTTGTCGCGGCCGCCCGACTGGACCGCGGCCGCATGAAAAGCGTCCACCGCGGCGCGCCGCCCGGCCTCCAAACAGATGTGCAGGCCCGCGATGTCGCGCGGCACCTTCGCGCCCGCCGCGAGCAGCCACAGCCGCGGCCCGTCGCCACCGCCATAGCCGAGCGCGCTTGCGTCCTCGCTCAGGCACGTGGCGCCAAGGGGCGCCAGCGCCGCATCGTAGAACCGCCGCGCCTTGGCGATGTCGCTCACTCCAATCGAGACGTGATGAATCATGACCCTTTGCTCCTTTTTTGACGGGAGCGCTGTTCGGCTCCCGATCTAACTGGTTAGCTGGTTGAAACAACCGGCCTGATGGTTAGATAGATCATTGGTGGGCGATTGTCAACCGTTATGGCGGTTAGTATGGTGAAGGCCAAGTGACGACTTCTAAACGCATCGGGCGGGCGGGCGCCCTGGTTCTGGCTCCCCGCCGCGACCTCTGCCTCGATTTCGCGAACACGCTCGCGTGGCGCGGCAGCGCGCCGAGCGAGAGCCTGCACGGATTGCCGGATCTCCTGAAGTGGTGCGCTTCCTCGGGCAGCGTGTTGGCTGGCGCGATACCGGGTAGCGAGACGAACGGGACAACCGGAACGCGTGGGACCTGGGTGGATCGCCATCCGGCGGAGGCGGCGGCGATTTTTCGCGGCGCAATCGCGCTGCGGGAGACGGTTTACCGCATCTTTCATGCGATCGCGAGCGGCAACGCCCCGGCCGACGGCGATCTGTTCGAGCTTAACCGCGCACTGGAGGAGACGCCCGCGCGAAACGCCCTTCAGCGCAGCGGCGCGGGCTTCGGCTGGCGAGTCGAGGGGAAGCCGCTCGCGAGCGCGTCGGCATTGCTGGCGCCGGTCTTATGGTCGGCGGGCGATTTGCTGGCCGGCCCGCAACTGGAACGCGTGCGCGAGTGCGCGAACGGCAAGTGCCTGTGGCTGTTCCTGGACGAGAGCAAAAATGGCACCCGGCGCTGGTGCTCGATGACCGCGTGCGGAAACCGCGCGAAGGCCCATCGCCACTACGCGCGCCTCAAGGGCGGTTAAGTCCTCGTCGAACCAGAGCGCGCGTTCACGCGCGGCGAGCCTTCGCGTCGAAGAATCCGCACCGGCACCGTCTGCATTATCGCCGACCGCTCAGTGCATCCGGCGGTCTAGAAGCCAGCACACTGGCCTTGCAGGGACTTAGCCGTATCTCCACCTCCCGTGATCGAAGAGTTGCTCTGACACTGCAGGTTGCCTCCCGCGGTATCGTCGAAGACCTGGACCGCCGCAGTGTTGTTGTTGACCTGCAGATCATTGCCAATCGTGTCGCCGGGACACGACGTTGAGGTCGTACCGATTACGACGGCAGTTCCATTGTTGTGGAACGTCAAGTTACCCTTCACGTCCGTCGCGCAGATCTGGTTTTGTGCCGAACCAGCCGGGATATTCTGGATCTGCAGGTCGCCGTTGACAGCACTGCTCGCGATTGAAAAGGTCCCGCCGCCGGTAATTTGAAGGTTTCCTCCGATGGTCGCGTTGCTGGTCAACAGGCCGCCGCCGCTCTGCGTCACGTTCCCGGTGACCGTCCCGTCAATGATGCAGACCAGGCCGGTCGTTATGTTCAGATTGCCGTTGAAGGTCCCATTGTAAGTGACGCTACACGCGGGCGCGGGCGTGAAAGCCTCGTTGACGTCAGTATTGAACGGCCCTTCATTGCCTCCGACCGCGTAGAGAATGCCCGCCACCGCCCCTACGGAGAACTGTTGTCGCGCGGTTGGCATCGGCGCATCTGTGCTCCAAGTGTTGGTGGTGGGATTGTAAGCCTCATTCGCGTTGCTAAGTGTGCCGCTGGCGTTTCCTCCTACAACGTAGATATTGCCATCGGGAAGAAGGGCCGCACCCGCGACGTGCCGCGCCGTTGGCATCGGGGCCATCTCGGACCAACTGTCGCTCAATGGGTTGTAGGCCTCGTTCACCGCGCAGTTACCCCCGGGGCAGGCAGCGGATGGCGACAGTCCACCCATGGCGAACAGGAGGCCGTTCGCTGCGGTCGCTTCAACGGTATCCCGCGGCGTTGGCATGGGCGTCTTCGCGCTCCAGCTATCAGTGGTAGGTTCGTAGGCAAGGAGCGTTGCCAGAGTCGTTCCCGGGCTGCCGGTATCACCGCCCACCAGGTAGAGAGTTCCATTCAGTACGACCGCTGCCTCACTTATGAGCGTGGTAGGTAATGGGTTCTTTTCGATCCACATGTTGGTGGTGGGATTGTAAGCTTCGACCGTGGCCACGCCACCACCGCATCCGGTCTGGCCGCCGATTGCGTAGAATATGCCATTGAGCGCGGCCCCCGCGAACTGCCAGCGCGGCGTGGGCATCGGAGCGAGAGTCGCCCATCTATCGGTCGCAGGATTATAAGATTCCAGCGTTCCAATAGGCGTGCAATTGTTCGCCACACCTCCGCCGGCGATGTACAGAATGCCGTTAATCACGGCGGACGCGGCCACGTTTCTCGCGAGCGGATCCGGTGTTTTCTCATTCCACGTGCCCTGCGCGAATACCTGGCCGCCGACCAGCAATACGGTCAGGGCAACCGCGACGGCCAGTGACAATTTTGCCGATTCGCGCTTTATCGCCGATAATCCGCCGAGCCTCATGACAAGTGCTCCTCCTGCTCACAAATTTGGTTTGCAGCTATGCTGCGGCGTTCCGCATCCATTGAAGATGCGAAAATTGGTAACAAATTCTGAACACAGGATGTGAGCGCTGATCATCTTATAGTCATCTGTGTAGTTTTACGTAGACACTAGGACTATGATCTCCGGTGGTGTGCTTCGGTTACCCTTGTTAGCATGGTCGGCCGGAAGGACTCGATTCATTGACTGGGAGAGCCATCAATGGAGAGACGGAATACGCGCGATCAGCGCGCCGCCGCGCGCTCCCTGCGAGTGCACGAGAATCGCGTCCTCGAAGCGGTGCTCGACTCGATCCGCCGCGCCATCGTCGTCGCCAATCGGATCGCACCATCGATTTCGCCACCGGACTCGCGCGCACCTGGATCGCCGAGTATTTCACCGCGGCGCCGGCTGCCGGGCGGCTCCCCGAAGCGCTCGATCTATGGGTGCGCCAACACGACGCGGCTATCCGCAGCACCCTCGAGCTTCCGCGCCCGCGCGATCCACTCGTTATCAACCGCACCAATCGCCGCCTGCTGGTAAGGCTGCTCACCACCGAAAATGAAACGGTGCTCATCTTCGAAGAACAGCATTTGCTGGTCGATCCCGCCTCGCTCGCCACCCTCGGGCTCACGCGGCGCGAGCGCGAGGTGCTGGCCGCGATGGCGAATGGCCACGCCAAGGCCGAGATCGCGCAGGCGCTTGGGATGAGTTTGCGGACGGTCGACACTCACGTTCAGCATATTCACCAGCGGCTCGGCGTTTCGAACCGCACGGCGGCCGCCGCAGCCGCCTTTCGGGCGAGCCAGCTCTGCGGCTATCCGCATCCGACCAAGGACGACGACGCCGAGCTCAGGAGCGAGTTGAATCGCCTAATAGTCAATCGCAACTGACGCGCGTCTTCCCCATGGAGATCGCAAATGCGCGGGCGCAGAGACGGACAGCAAAGCGCGGAGCTTGCTCCGCACTTCTGACTTCACTTCTCGTCGAGCTTTTTGATCCAGTCGGCGGTGTCCATCACTTTGCTGAACATCGAGGCCTGCGTGACCAGCACCGAGTTGTGCAGGTCCTTGTCGGCAACCTTGCCCGAGTTATTGCCGACCGTCAGCGTGCCGGTCGCGTCGGAGAGGAATTCCACCTTGTAGCCGCGATGGAACCCGTCACGCGCGGTGCTGTCGCAGCACATCTGCGTCATGTAACCGCTCACGGTCAGGGTGTCGATCTGGTTCTCGCGCAGCCACTTCTCCAGATCGGTGCCGGCGAAGCTGGAGGGCAGGTTCTTGTCGACCAGCAAATCGGCGGGCCGGGCCGCGACGTCCTTGTGCAGGTTCCATTCCTCGGTTCCGGCCTTGAACACGCCGCGATCGCCCTTTGCCTCATGGCGCACCACGACCACCGGGACGTGGTGTGCGCGCGCCGAATCCATCGCCTTAAGGATATTGTCGAGCGAGCCGGGCGGATAGCTGACCGGCATTTTGCCGGTGAAATACTCATTCTGTACGTCGATGACCAAGAGTGCGCGTTTCATAGTATGCATTCTCCGTCGGCCAGTTGATTATGGGCGCAGGCCGCGTCGAGCAAGCTCGAGTAAGTTCGAGCAAGTTCTAGGATGATAGGTGATCGGGCTTCACGACACCATCATCGAGAAGCCTGATGCCCGAAGGGCCATTTAAATCATGAAGCGTGCGTTGCTGTGCGTTTGCCTGGTTTTCGTGCCGCTGATGGCGGGATGCATCATCATAGCGCTCCCGCTACCTTTCCTCAGCAGTTCGCCCACCATTGTCCCCTCTCCGACGGCCTCCGCGACTCCGGCGGCCGCGCAATCCGCGGCGCCGACTCCGGTGCCCATGCAGTAGGAGTATCGGCTGTCCCGGTCGCCGCGAGCCACGCCTGCCGATTCGCACGCAAAGGGGCCGAACGACCGCAACGACATAATTGCGAGCGGGCCGCGACGCGAGCGGCTACTTCATCACCCGCCGGGCGAAGCCCCTGCGCCGCCGCCGGGTCTTTTCCTCTTCCTTCTCGCGCTTTTCGACCACATCGATCATCGCGATCTGGCAGTTGTTCTTGGGATCGCCCGGCAGCCGCACGTAGCTGCCGTCGGAACGCATCTCCCACGCCGCGTGATTGGGCTTGAGCTGCAGGTCGAACACCGCGCGCAACTCCTTGCGCAGCGTCGGATCCTCGACCGGCGCGACCGCTTCGACCCGGCTCTCCAGGTTGCGTTTCATGCAATCGGCCGAGCCGATGAAATATTCCTCCGCGCCGCCATTGCGAAAATAGTAGATGCGTCCGTGCTCGAGGAAGCGCCCGACCACGCTGACCACGCGCACGCTTTCCGAGAGGCCGGGGATTCCCGGGCGCAGCCGGCAGGTGTCACGCACGATCAGATCGATCTTCACTCCGGCCTGCGCCGCGCGGTAGAGCGCGCGCGTGATGTCGACGTCCTCGAGCGCGTTCATCTTCATCTGGATCAAGCCCGGCGAGCCGGAGCGCTGGAACTTGACTTCGCGATCGATCTTCTCGAGCAGCGCCCGCTTGAGCAGGGCCGGCGCCGGCAGAATTTTCTTGAACGTGCGGCCGGCGCGGTAGCCGGTGGTGAGAAAATTGAACAGCTGGGTCAGATCGGCGCCGATCGCGTCGTCACTGGTCAGCAGTCCGAAGTCGGCATACAGGCGGGCGGTGCCGGCGTGATAGTTGCCGGTGCCGACGTGGGCATAGCGGCGGAGCCCATTGTAATCCTGGCGCACCACCAGGATCACCTTGCAGTGAGTCTTGAGTCCCACCACCCCGTAGGTGACGTGGATGCCGTATTCCTCGAGCTGCTCGGCGAACTGGATATTGGCGGCTTCGTCGAAGCGCGCCTTGAGCTCGACCACCACGGCGACCTGCTTGCCGTTGCGCGCCGCGTCGCACAGATATCCGATCACTTCCGAATCGCTCGAGGTGCGGTAGAGCGTCATCTTGATCGCGCGCACCTTGGGATCCTCGCTGGCTTCGCGCAGCAGACGCCCCACCGAGGTCGGAAACGATTCGTACGGATGCATCAGCAGGATCGACCCGGCCTCGCGAATCACGTGAAAGATGTTGCGCGACGGCGCCAGCCGCGCGTGGTCGGCCGGATGGTACGGCGGATCGTGCAGCGCCGGGTTATCGACCGCGGTCAGCTCCATCAGATCGCGCATCGCCAGCATCCCGGCGTCGATCTCGAACACGTCGTCGTGCTCGTCCAGGCCGAGCTCGGCCGCGAGCATCCCGCGATGCGCGGGATTCATGCCCCGCACGGCCTCCATCCGGACAATCGGCGCGAAGCGGCGGTCGCGCAGCTCGGACTCGATCAGCGCCAGCAGATCGTCGGCCTCGTCCTCGTCGCGCTCGGTGTTGGCATTGCGGGTGACGCGGAAAAACTCGTAGCCGTCGATCTTCGCCTCCGGGAACAGCAGGTCGAGGGTATGCGCGATCACGTCCTCGAGCGGAACAAAGCGCCGGGTGCCGTCGACCCGCAAAAAGCGCGGGATGCCGAGTCCGACCGGCACCTTGACCCGCGCCAGCGACGGTTCGGTATCATCGGGGGCGCGGAGCGTGACCAGGAGATTCAGCGAGAGGTTGGAGATGAACGGGAACGGATGCGCCGGGTCCATCGCCTGCGGCGTCATCAACGGAAAAATGTTGCGCAAATAATACTCGCGGATCGCGGCCTGCTCGGCCGGAGTGAGCTGGTCGAAGGCGAGGACATGGATGTCGGCTTCGGCCAGCCGCTTGAGCAGATCGGGCAGCAGTGCGCGCTGATCGGCCTCGAACGCACGGATCTCGACCAGGCACTCCGCGATTTGCTGCTGCGGCGTGCGGCCGTCGTCGGTCAACTCCTGCATCCCGGCAATCGCCTGCTGTTTGAGGCCGCCGATCCGCTTCATGAAAAACTCGTCGAGGTTCGAAGCGGTGATGGCGAGGAACTTTACCCGCTCGAGCAGCGGATTGCCCTCATCCAGCGCCTCGGCAAAGACGCGCCGGTTGAACGCGAGCCAGGTGAGCTCGCGATTGAGAAACAGTTCCGGCGCCTTGAGATCGGCGTCGATGCGTATCGTCGCCGCCGAGGCGGCGCCGTTGACACCGTGGGCTTCCGCGGCGGCTCCATCACCGTTGCCCACGCCGACGGTCGCCGCGGGAGCGACCGCCGACTCGCGCGCGATCGAAGGTTCGAGCGAGAGCGGCTGGAGCGGCTGAAAGGGCTCTGTTTGACTCGCCATAGAGAGCAGTCTACGTCAATATCACCCCGCTTCGGAATGAGGGTAGTCCGGACCCGTTAGAGCTGCAAACAGGGAGTGTTACGGCCTGTTTATACTTGATGGGCAGAAATTTCCCCCGTCGGCAAAGGGTTTTTCCGAACCGAGCACTTTTTTCGCGCCCGGCGTTGGACCTCCCGGTCCGGTCGCACTACAGATGTTCGGGGGAACGAGGTCCTCGTCATGGCCCGTCTGTTATCCACGCTTCGCGTGCTTTACACCATCGCATTCATGATCGCGCTCCGCATAGCGATTTCCGACGGCGCGGCGGCCGCCGCCGCGGGGAGCGCTCCAGCGTCCGCCGCGACGATACCGGCGGGCACGGTCGTCACCACCGCGAACTGGCGGCAGTACGCGAGCTTCATGCCCGTCGGGATGCAGGCGATCTTCGCCGGCGATCATTTCTGGCGGATGCCGCCCGACCTGCGGATCGAAATCGGGCCCACGATCCCAATCGCATTGCCCCGTCGATATCTCGACGACACCGCCCGCTATGCGCAACAAGTGACGCTCGCGCAGGTGGCCGGCGGCGGTTACGTCCCGGCCGGGTACGTCGCCGGCATTCCGTTCCCACAGCCAGACCACAATCCCGCACTGGCGCCCTACGAAATTTTCTACGACGCCTACTACCACTACGCGCCACGGGTGCAACGGAATTTTTCCTGCAACTATATCTCCGATTCTTATGGTAACTTCACCCAGTCCGAGACGGCCGATTCGATCTATTCGCAACTCGCGCATCTGAGCGACGCCGGTTTTCCCCAGACCGTGCCGGATTCGAACGGATACTTCCTGACCAAGTACTACCAGCAAATCTCCCCCGAGCAGGGAAAATATACCACCACCCTCGACATCAGCTATGCCGACGTCACGCGGCTCGACGATATCTACATATACCTGCCCTCGACCCGGAGACCGCTTCGCATGTCGGAGGCATCGCGCTGCGCGCCGCTTCCGGGCGGCGACTTCACCTTCGAGGAATCCAACAACGGACCACCCTCGCTGCCGCAGAAATACAAAATCACTTATCTCGGCGCCCGGCGGATGATGGTCATGGTGCACGCCGATCCAAAATCGTTCGAGAGCTGCGGCAGCGCAAGCAGCCTTTTGCCCGATTACTTTTACCCGCCCGACAAGGGGGTGCTGCCGTGGCCGCGCCCGGCGTTCGGCAAGTGGGAAATGCGCGAGGTGTATGCGATCGAGATGGCCCGGCTGCCTGCCTTCGCCGGTGGCTACTGCTACAGCCGGCGAGTGATCTACGTGGACAAGGAGACGTTCTATCCGCTGGCTATCGATCTCTACGATACAGCCGGCGCCTTGTACAAATTTTGGGTAGGGCTTCAGACTCCGGTGCGCGTGCCTGACACCGGGACGGCCCTGGGCGTGAATGGCGCCACCGATTTGCTGATCGTAAATTTCAAAGACAAGCACATGACCGCGGCGACCGCGGCGAATCCGTGCTTCAATACCGACTGTAATGCGCAGTACCTCGACGTAAGCCGCTACGCGAGCCCCGAAGGGCTGAGCAAGATCGCGCAGTGATCCGGCGCGCGGGTTGCGCGCCGCGACGGGGCTATTGCAAGATGGCCGGATGGCAACCTTCGGAGGGTGCCAATCCGAGGAGAAAACACGTGGGCACGAGCTTCAGAAACCGCCGATCAAGGCAGGCGATAGCGCGCCGGTCGATATCTGCCGCAGTCATCTCAGTTATTGGGTCAATTATCGCCGCAGTTATCGCGCTCGGCGCCTCGCGCGCCGCGGCGCAGAACGTCAAGACTTACACGCGGGCGAACATCGACCAGTGGATGAGCAAGTACGCCGACGCCAAGCCCGACTTCAAGCCGGGCGACGTTCTGGGCAGCAAGGACCTCGAGCGGATTCGTCCGTTCGTGCCGCCTGGATGGTTCGAGCAGCTTAACTTCCCGGACTTCAAAATGGAGATCATGGCGGCGCGCAGCCACATGCCGCGCAAGGACTTTCAGGAGTGCACTGAGAAATACCAGGCGCAGGTCAAGCTCAACCCCGACGGCTCACTGGCCAACTACGTTTGCGGGCAGCCCTTTCCCAACGCCTCGCTCAGCCCTTCGGATGCGCTGGCGGGAATCAAAGCGGCGTGGAATTTCGACTATCGATGGCAGAACTACGGCGAGTTCTCGCTTAACTATCTCTTCATCGTTTCCCACTTCGGCGGCAATCATGACGGCGACGCGCCCAAAATGATCGAGTCACCACCCTCGAACTGGGTCGGAGGCGTTGAGTATCACAGCAAGCTGCCCACCGATGCGAGCAAGTTTTTCGGCGGCGGCGGGAGCTTCGCCCGCACCTTGAGCAGTTTCTATCGGCGAGTTTATTTCAGCCATCTCGCCCAGCGCGCGGACCAGAAGGGACTGCTGGGCACGCCCGACTCGGCGCAATTCCTGTGGAAAGAATTCAGCGGCTTCTTTTCGCCCTACGACGTGCGCGGACAGGTGTTTATCACTTATCGCTATGCCGATCCGTATCGCGCTGACGACGCCTGGGCTTACGATCCGCAGTCGCGCCGCGTTCGGCGCGTCTCGGTCGAGGTCAAATCCGACTCGGTCGAAGGCACCGACACCACGCAGGAAGATTTCTATACTTTCTCGGGCCGCGAGCTGCATTGGCACTGGAAGTTTCTCGGCTGGAAGGACGTCCTGTCGGTGATGGATTCGCGCGACGATTACGCTCACCTGTTTGGCCCCAACGGCGAAATTCCCAACGACCGCTGGTCGCTGCGGCGCTTCGCCGTGGTCGAACGTACTCCGGTCGAGACTCACCATCCCTACAGCAGGGTGGTGATGTTCTGGGACGCCGAAAACTGGCATCC
This sequence comes from uncultured delta proteobacterium, assembly GCA_963773975.1. Classification (GTDB taxonomy): domain Bacteria; phylum Desulfobacterota; class Binatia; order Binatales; family Binataceae; genus JAKAVN01. The sequence goes on along the minus strand of CAVZDJ010000005.1, from coordinate 26,966 downwards.
GTGGATGGCGCTCGCGTTCAACCGCGACGGCAAACTATGGAAACTGTGGGAACTCCAATGCCGCTGGACCGAGGACTTTCAAAGTTTCGCCGAGATCAATCATGGGGTGGAGTCGACCATGCTGATCGGAGAAGACGTCGTCGACCTGCAAAACGACCGCGCCACGATCTTCGCCGGCTTCGGCAGCGGCTATCCCGACGCGGCCGCGGCCAACGTCACCCAACTCTTCGACATCAGCAAATTGGAGGAGATGCATCGCTGATGCCGCACGCCCGTCCGCGCCTGCCGCTGCTGCGGCGGCGGGCGCGTTCCTAATCGTGGCTTTTGGCCCTGTCCTTGGTCGGGGTTGCGGCCGCGCTCCAGATCGTGGTCTTCGGATGGAAGCCGCCCACGCGAACCAGTAGCCATTGTAGGCCGGGACGCGCTCGCCCGACACGCTCGCGGTCGCTGCCCCGGAGTCCGCGTCATAGGCAATAGTCAAATCCGCGCCGCCGAGTTGGACCCGCCGCGGCATCGCGGCCTTATTCAGCTTTGACAGCGGAAACGCTTCGTCCTGGCCGCCCGCCGAAAGCTCCAGGACCACGATCGTGACCTGGGAGGCCTGGCCAAAAAAAGCATCCGCATCACGTCTCGCATTCGGAACGCTTCCGCCCGCTGCCTCGTGCGTCTCCATATCAATGCGGCCGGCCGCCTGCGGGTTCCGCAGGCTTAACTGGAGAGCCGGGCGCGCCCGTGCGGCGCGCCAAAGTCGATCACCGGGCCCTTGGGCACGATACGGGTCGGGTTGATCATCGCGTGGCTCGCATAATAGTGCCGCTTGATATGCGCGAGGCTCACCGTCTCGGCGACACCGGAGACCTGGTAGAGGTCGCGCGTGTAACCCCACAGATTCGAGTAGTCAATGATACGGCGCAAGTTACATTTGAAGTGGCTATAGTAAACCGCATCGAAACGCACCAGCGTGGGGAACAGCCGCCAGTCGGCCTCGGTCGCACCGACGCCGAGGAGGTAGCGCTGACGCGCCAGGCGCTGTTCGAGCCGGTCGAGCGTCTCGAATAGCGGATCGAAGGCCGCCTCGTAGGCTGCCTGCGTTTTGGCGAAGCCGCACTTGTAGACGCCGTTGTTGAGCGTGTCGTAAATGGCGGCGTTGAGCTCGTCGATCTCCGTGCGCTGGGCCTGCGGATAGAGATCGTCGCCCGCGGCGCCGAGCGCGTTGAACGCCGAATTGAACATCCGGATTATCTCGGAGGACTCGTTGCTGACGATGGTCCCGGCCGCGCGGTCCCATAACACCGGCACCGTGACGCGCCCGGTGTAGTCGCGCCGGGCCTTGGTGTAAACTTCGTGCAGGTAGCGCGCGCCGTTCAGATCATCGCGCGTTGCGCCCGCTGTGAGCGACCCGTCCGGCGCGCTGAAGGCCCATCCGTCATCGCCCATGAACGGATCCACCACCGACACCGTGACCGCGTCGTCGAGTTTTTTCAACTTGCGTACGATGAGCGTGCGATGGGCCCACGGGCAGGCGAGCGACACGTACAAGTGATAGCGCCCGCGCTCGGCTTTAAAGCCGCCCTCGCCGCTCGGCCCAGGACGGCCGTCGGCCGTCACCCAGTTCCGGAACACGGTTTGCGGACGGACAAAATTGGCCCCCGCCGAGCGAAGGTCATCGCGTTGCCACTGGCCGTCGACCATCATGCCCATCGCGGACTCCTTGCGTACATCCCAGGAATCCTTCGATGATATGCCGATGGGCCAAAATCTCACAAACCCCGGCCTGGAGGCGCTGCAGGCACTACTCTATCGCCTGATCACGGCGTCTGAGGGCGTAGCCGCGGGTCTCGCCGCCGAACGCGCGTCGGGCCCCGAGGCGCTCGACCATTTGATTGAAGGCGACGATCGTCTCTCCGCGACCGAACGGCTCGAGATTTACGCCAACGCCTACTTCTACCGGATTCTCGACTGCCTGAAGGAGGATTTTCCGGCGACGCTCGCGACGCTCGGCCCCGACGACTTCCACAACCTGATCACGGCCTACCTGATCGAGTATCCGCCAACCGAACCCTCCATCTCCTATGCTGGCCGCCATCTGGCCGAGTTTCTGCGTCACCAATCAATGCGCGCGATGGTCGAACGATGGCCGTTCATCGCCGAACTGGCGCGGCTGGAGCGGACGCTTAACGAAATCTTCCACGCCGCGGAGGCCGAACCGTTGGACGCCGAGATGATGCGTTCGGTCGCGCCTGATGATTGGCCGGCGCTCGCGATGCGCACGCATCCGGCCTTGGCGATCGTCGATTGCGAATGGCGCGTAGACGAGCTACTGCGCGAAGTCCAAGGCGGCGCGGGCGAAGGCGATCGGCCGCTCGGCGCGCCAGCGCATGCGCCGGTCAGCGTGCTGGTGTGGCGGCAAAACTCGCGGGTCCATTACAGAGCGTTGGAGCGCCCGGAGCGCGCGGCACTCGAAGTCGCGAGCGCCGGGGCAAGTTTCGCGACGATATGCGAGACGGTTGCCGCGGCATGCGGCGAGGACCGACTAGGGTCGGATGATAAAGTCGTGTCGATTGGTCCGGTTGGGCTCATCAACCGGTTGCTTATGCGATGGGTTGCGGAGGGCCTTCTCGTCCTGGTGGACAAGTGATCCGGCCAACTTAGCCGCGGCGCGCGCGGCTTCGCTACGGGCGTTTCAGGAGCGCGCTCTAAACCGAATCTTCCCGCAGCTCCGGATGCTCCAGCAGCTTGTAGCTGACGAGAGCGGTCGGCGTGCCCTCCTCAAGATTGCGCAGGCGGAAATACGGCGCGTCCATCCCTCCGCTCGACTTGAGGCTGACTACCTCGTGAAGCCTTCCGCGGAAAATCACGCGGCTGCCCGGCAGCATCCTTATCGCAGTGTGCTTCTCCATCGTGGCTACTCCTCCACCCCTTTGAGTTCACCACCACCAGCTTCGTCATGTAATGATTAGCAATTATTACACCCGTTCTCGCCTGTCAAGACTCGCGACGTCAGGATGAGCGTGCGCTTGACAGGGCGGCGGCTCAGTTGCTCCAACCATTCGCGAGGCCAACGAGGAGAGCATTACCGATATGGCAATTATAAGAGGCGAGCAGATAATCGCACGTTGCTTAAGCAATGAAGAAGTCGACACGATCTTTTTCATGATGGGCGGCCCGACCAGCGGCACCGCGGGTGCCTGTCTCGATCTTGGCATGAAGGGCATCTACGTGCGCCACGAGCAGGCGGCGGCGATGATGGCGCACGCGTACGCACGCGTCACCGGCAAGCCCGGCGTCTGCATCACGCCGTCGGGTCCGGGAACGGCCAATGCGCTCACGGGACTCGCCAACGCGTGGGCCGACGCCACGCCGATAATCGCTATTGGCGGTTCGGCGCCGATGCGTGCTACGACGCTCGACGCGTTCCAGGAGATGGATCAGGTCGCGATCATGAAGCCGGTGGTGAAGGCGGCCTACCGGGTGGACATGGCGAGCCGCATCCCGGAGTACATCAGCGTCGCGTTTCGTGAGGCGCTCGACGCCAAGAAGGGCCCGGTCTATCTCGACCTGCCCGGCGACATTCTCAATCACAAGGTCGATGAGGAAAAACTGACGTTCCCCGCCAACTACCGCGTAGACAGCCGCCCGGCCGGCGACCCTCGGCAGGTGGAGCGCGCGATCGAGTTGCTGGCCGGGGCCGAACGCCCGATCGTCGTCACTGGCAGCGGCGTGTTGTGGTCGGGCGCGTCCGCCGAGCTGCGCGACTTTATCGACAGCACCGGGCTGCCGTTTTACACCACGCCGCAAGGCCGCGGCGTGATTCCCGAAGACCATCAGCGCTCGTTTCCCGGCGCGCGTTCGATGGCGTTTCGCGAAGCCGACGTGGTGCTGGTGGTTGGAGCGCGCGCGAACTCGATGCTCTCGTTTCTGCGCGCGCCGCGCTTTTCGCCCGACGCACGCTTCATCAGCGTCAATCTCGACGGCCGCGAGATCGGCCACAATCGCGGCGTCGAGGTCGGAATTATCGGCGACGCCAAGTTGGTGCTGCGCCAATTGACCGAGGAGGCCAGCGGCCGCTTCGAGGCGCATCGCGAAAGCGCGTGGGTCGCGCAACTGAGCGCCAAGCATCGCTCCAACCAGGAGCGTTCGGCGCCGTTGCTCCATTCCGACGCCGTGCCGATCCATCCGCTGCGCCTGTGCCGCGAGGTCCGCGACCTGATTTCGCGCGACACTATCCTGATCGTCGACGGGCACGAAATCCTGAACTTCGCGCGCCAGTCGATTCCGATCTACCACGCCGGATGCAGCCTCAACGCGGGGCCGCACGGATGCATGGGTGTCGGCGTGCCGTTCGGAATCGGCGCCAAGGTCGCGCGGCCCGAAGCGCCGGTGGTGGTGCTCTCTGGCGATGGCGCTTTTGGATGGAACGGAATGGAGATGGACACCGCGATTCGCCATCAATTGCCGATCGTGGTCGTGATGTCGAACAACGCCGGCTTCACCTCGCGCAAGACCGGCGGCACGGTCGGGCGCGAGCTCGGATGGCAGCGCTACGACAAGATGGTCGAGGCGCTGGGCGGTTATGGCGAGTTCGTCGAGAAGCCCGAGGGCATCCGCGGCGCGATCGAGCGCGCGTTCAAAAGCGGCAAGCCCGCGCTGGTCAACGTCTGCACCGATCCCGAGGCGCAGGCGACCACGGACATGGGATTCGCGGGGTATTGAGTTAGCACGCGATGACCTGAGCACGCGCGCAGCCAAGTTCTGACCTCCTGCCCGCGTCTTGGGAGGATGGAGGTCGGGGTCGAGCGAGGAAGCGCGAATTTCCGGTTCCGCGGCGCTTCCTCGAATCCTTTCACCGCAGTGCGCGATGGCTTACACACTCATCGCCCGCCGGTGCGCAGTTTCATCGCTTGCCGGTGCGGCGCGCCACCTCCAGCACGCGGCGCGCGCGCGTCAGGTGCGGCACGTCGACCATCTCGCCGCGAAACGTGAACGCCATCCGGCCTGCCTTGCTGTTTTCCTCGAACGCCGCGAGCAGCTCTTCGGCGTCGGCAATCTCCTGCGCCGAGGGCGAGAAAACCTCGTTGACGATTTCGATCTGGCTTGGATGAATGGTGATCTTGCCGGTGAAACCCATCCAGGCGCCCTCGATACAATCGCGGCGGCATCCGTCGGGATCCTTGATGTTGACGAACACGGTGTCTATCGGCTGCACCGCGGCCGCGGTGGCCGCGAGCAGCGTCATGATCCGCGCGTAGCGGAAAACTTCCAGGAACTCGCCGCGTTCGTCGCGATTGCGCCGTGCGCCAATCGCCGCCGAAAGGTCCTCCGCGCCCCATGACATGCTGTCGACCCGTGGATGCAGCCCGAGGTCCTTGATGTTGAGCAGGCCCTGCGGCGTCTCGGTCGCGAGCAGTAACAGTTTTACGCTGCGCTCGGGATAGCCGAACTGCTTCTCGAGCCCGCTTAGAATCGAATCGATCTTTTCCACGTCGGCGAATGTCCGCACCTTGGGCACCATGTAGGAATCCGGCCGCCCGGCCATCGTGGCCTCGAGGTCGGCAATACCCCACGGCGTCTCCAGCGGATTCATCCGCACCATCCGCTCGCGCCCCTTGAAGTCCACCTTTTGCAGCCACTCGGTGACGGTCTTGCGCGCGGAGGCCTTGTTGTCGGGGGTGACCGAGTCCTCGAGGTCGAGCACCAGCGCGTCGGCCGCGAGATCGATCGACTTGCCGAGCATCTTGTCATTGGCGCCAGGCACAAAATGCACGGCGCGGCGCAGCGTCTCCATAATCAGTTACTCCACCGCTACTGCGGGGCTACTTTAAATTTCTGCTTTGCCCGCGGCTACTTGTTGGGCTTGCGCAACATCATTGCCGCCCGCTTGCAACGCATCACGGTCTCGTTTCGCTGGTTGCGCGCGCGATGTTCGAGAATCACGATGCCCCAGTTGGGATGCGATTTCGACGGCCGCACTTCCAGCACCTCGCTTTCGGCGTAGAGCGTGTCCCCGATGAACACCGGTTTGGGAAATTCGACCTTCTCGAAACCGAGGTTACCGACCGTGGTGCCGAGCGTGAGATCGCCGACCGAAAGCCCCACCGTCAGGCCAAGGGTGAAGATCGAGTTGACCAGGACCTGGCCGAATTCGGCCTTTTTGCCGAATTCGGCATCCAGATGCAGCGGCTGCACGTTCATCGTGAGCGTCGTGATCAGCAGGTTGTCGGTCTCGGTGACCGTGCGGCCGGGCTGATGCTGAAACGTCTCGCCGACTTTGAATTCTTCGAAATACTTGCCCATCGTGATCGCTCCCAATGCGAATATGCGCGAATTTTCGCCGGCGCCGCCTGGCGCAGGCGCCCCGAATCATAGTCCAGGCGCGCGTCCGCAACCAGCCGCGCGCGTCCTGCTGACCTTGGTTTCGCCACCGGAACCGGCGGAAAGAAACCGGTGGATACTCGTCTGCCCCCCAGTGGAATTTGATCGCGGTTTGGTAAATGCTGCTTGCGTAACCCGTCGCGATGGCGACCGGGCGGGCGAGCGAATGAACAGCAACGTTGTGCCGATTTCGCGCGCAAAGAGGGTGGGTCGCCACGCGCCCGCGCGAACGCACTTAAGGCCCGTGGCGGGCCGCAAGGGCGCCGCTTACCGACGCCGGCCGGCCCTCGCGGTTGTCGGCGTGCCCAATACGCCGATTTGGCTTTCACTCTTCGCGCTTATTGCGATGACGATGTGGCCGTCGGCGCTGGTCTGGACGGTTCAACTCGCGTATCGCCTCGCCGGCCGGTAGCAACCTTCGACTCCCGCGCCGACGCGAGGCGCGCAACCCTGCGCGACGGTTTGCGCGCCGTGCGCCGCTCTGTAATAAAGACCGGGAATCGTTACGGTGCGGTGCGCCGCATGATGCGCCCGCGCCGCAATAGCTTCACCAGAGGAAATCCGGATGCAAGGTCTTCTTGAAACGATCCAAAAATGGCATATCCACCCGGCCGTCGATCATTTTACGGTCGCGATTCTGATCGTCGCGGTTCTCGCCGATCTGTTCGCCACCTTGTTCTCGACGCGCCTGTGGCTGCGCTACGCCGCGCTGGCGCTGATGATCGCCGGCACGGCCGCCGCATGGGGCTCCAATGTGACCGGCGGATGGGAGGCCCATCGCGTATTCGATGCGGTCAAGGCCGCCGGTGGACCGGCGTACGACACCCTGCATCGTCACGCTCAGCTCGGTGATTGGCTGCCGTGGGTGTTTCTGATCCTTGCCGTATGGCGCATCGGTATCCAGCTCTTCAGCTTTATGGCCGGGATGCGCGGGCTCTACCTGCTTTTTGCGATACTCGCGGCGGTCACGATCTCATACCAGGGTTATCTCGGCGGCGAACTGGTCTACGACTATGGAATCGGCACCGCCTTGTATAACGCCGCGCCGCCATCGCCGAGTCCGCAGTCCGCGGCCACGGGCCCCGCCACGCCGATCCCGACGGTTTACGTACCGACCGCGACCGTGACGCCGGAAGCGGCCACGCCCACTCCGGTTGGCAGCGCGAGTGCCGCGGCGTCCACGATGCCTACCGCTGCGGCGACCGCGCCTGCGACACCCGCCGCCGCACCGAGTCCCGCCGCGCAGCCAAGCGCCGCTGCGACCCCCGCGTCATCTACGAAAGCCGACGAGCATCGGGGAGCAATGGTGGCCGCGCTTTAGACCGCGCCGACGCGCCGAGAGACAGGGATGGAACGACATAAAGTCGCAGTGGTGAGCGCGCTCTTTCGCTACCCGGTCAAATCGATGCTGGGGGAGAACCCGGCTGAGCTCGCACTCACGACCAACGGCACGCTCGGCGATCGGGCGTGGGGCGTGCGCGAGGCCTCGGGGCGCATCGCGACGGCCAAGAAGTGGTCCGCGATGCTCGGGTTTCGCGCGAGCTATGATTCAGAACCTCGTGCGGGTGAGCTAGCGCCGGTCACGGTCACATTTCCTGACGGCAGCAGTGTCCACGCCGCCGACCCCGACGCCTCGGCGCGGCTCTCGGAGGTGATGGGCCGCCCGGTGCGCCTGGAGCGGGCGAAGGCCGACGAGCGTTCGCGCGGCGAGATCGATCCGCAGACGATTTTCGCCGACGTCCCGGTCGAACAGTTGCTGCCCAATTTTACCAGCCGCACCCTGCCGGACACGTTTGGCCTGATGCGCGGCGCGTTCTTCGACTCGGCGCCGATTCACGTCCTCGCCAGCGCCTCGCTGGAGCACCTGAAGCGCCTGTGTGCGGATGACTCGATCCTCGACCCGCGCCGCTTTCGTCCCAACATTTTCCTCGACACCGGCGGCACCGGCGCTGACGGCTTTGTCGAGGACGAATGGCTCGAAGGCACGCTCGAGGTGGGCGACACGGTGAAGATTATCGAGATGACACCGGCGCTGCGGTGCGTGATGACGACGCATGCGCAAGCCGGCCTGCCCCGCGATCTATCGATCCTGCGGACTGCGGCGCGGCATCATAAGGCCACGCTCGGCGTTTTCGCCTCGATCGGAGCCCCCGGCACGATTCGCGTCGGCGACCCGGTTTATTTTTGCCGATAGCGCTAGCGCCGCTCCAGCGCTAGCGCCGTTCGCGAATCTCCGGCGCGCTGTTCATGAAGGCGCACCGCGGCGCTTGCGGCGCACGCCTGGGCGGCAGACCATTACTGCTGGGCTCGGCGCTTGGCGCCGCCGCCCGTCTCCGATGCCTTCACGCCACGCAATCGTCTGCTCGCCGCGCGCCGCCGATCGTCTTGAGGCGGCCTCGCGATGGCTCCAGGAGCTTGAACCATCCGCCGAGGTGATGGTGCTGGCGGCACGCCAGCCGGCCGCCGACGACCTCGTGCGCGCTTTGAGCGCGCGGCGCGCGCTCTTCGGCGTTCATCGGATGACCCCAACGCGCCTATTGGGCGTGCTCTGCGCCGAGCGGCTGTTTCGCGACGGCCTGGTGCCGGCCGCCGGTCTGGGCGCCGAGGCGGTGGCCGCGCGAGCGATTTACAAACTGGCCGAGGCCGGCGCGCTGGGCTATTTCGCCCCGGTTGCCGACCGTCCGGGATTTCCGGGCGCGCTCACCCGCACGCTGGGCGAGGTTCGGCTGGCGGGAATCGGCGCGCCGGAGTTGGCGGCGCTGGAAGAAATCGGCGCGCCGCTCGCCGCGATGCTGCGCCAGTTCGAGGCCGAGCTTGGCGACGCGCACCTGGTCGACCGCGCGGGCATGCTCGCGCTGGCGGCCGCTATCGTCAAGGCCGATCCGCCGCCGCGCCACGCCACGATGCCGATCCTGATGCTCGATGTCGCGGTCGGCTCGACGCTCGAGCGCGAATTGTACGCGGCGCTCGCCGCGCGCGCGCCCGCGGTACTCGCAACAGTGCCCGAAGGCGACGCGACCTCGCTCGCGATGCTCACCGCGGCGCTTGGCGTGACATCGCCGCCCGCGCCCCGCGCAGCCTCGAGCGCGGGATCGATCGCGCGGCTTCAGGATTACTTGTTCAGCGACGAGACCCCTCCCGAGCGCAAGCTCGACGATACGGTCGAAGTCGTCTCGGCGCCGGGCGAGATGCAGGAGTGCGTCGAAATTGCGCGCCGGATTCTTGCCGAGGCGGCCCGAGGCATCCCGTTCGACCGGATGGCAGTCGCTCTGCACGCGCCGGGACGTTACGTGCCGTATCTCGAAGAGGCGCTCGCCCGGGCCGCGATTCCGGCCTGCTTTGCGCGCGGCGCGACTCGCCCCGAGCCCGGTGGCCGCGCCCTGCTCGCGCTGCTGGCTTGCGCGGCCGAGCATCTCTCGGCGCGCCGCTACGCGGAGTATCTTTCGCTCGCCCAGGTGCCGGATCCGGATCGCGACGAACCGCCGGGCTTCGTCGCGCCGGACCTCGAAGCGGCGGGCGGCGCGCCGCCCGCGGAGCTTGAGTCGGCGGCGCCCGCCGCGCCAGCGAGTGCCGACATGGCCGATCCAGTGCCGGTGGTCGAAGGCGCTTTGCGCGCGCCCTGGCGATGGGAGCGGCTGCTGGTCGACGCCGCGGTTATCGGCAATCGCGAGCGCTGGGAACGGCGTCTGGGCGGGCTTGACGCCGAGCTGCGACTCAGGCGCTCCGAACTCAAGGACGACGACGTACGCGCGGCGTCTATCGATCGTCAGATTCTCGACCTCCAACATCTGGGCGACGTCGCGCTGCCGCAGATTTCCGCGCTCGCCGCGCTGCCGCCGCGGGCGACGTGGGGCGAATGGCTTGGCCATCTGCGCGCGCTCACCGCGCTGGCCGTGCGCGACTCGGCGCCGGTGTTGGCCGCGCTGGCCGAGCTCGCGCCGATGACGCCGGTGGGGCCGGTCGGTCTCGACGAAGTGCGCCAGGTCTTGGCCGAGCGGCTGGGGCGGCTCGAGTCGCCGGCGCCGCGCCGCCGCTATGGCGCGGTGATGGTCGCGCCCACGCACGATCTTCGCGGCCTCGATTTCGAGCTCGGTGATCGTGCCCGGCCTGACCGAGCGCGTGTTTCCGAAAAAGCTCACCGAGGATCCGATTCTGCCCGACGCCGCGCGCGTCGGCCTCGGCCACAATCTCGAGCTCCAGCAAAACCGCGTCGCCGCGGAGCGTCTCGCTTTGCGGCTGGCGGCGGGCGCGGCGCGCGGCCGCGTGCTGTTTTCGTTTCCGCGCGTCGACCTCGACCAGGGGCGGCCCCGCGTGCCGTCGTTCTACGCGCTCGAGGTCTTGCGCGCCGCCGAAGGACGCCTGCCCGGTTTCGACGAGCTAGATAAACGCGCGGCGGGCGAGCAGGCCGCGCGCCTGGGATGGCCTGCGCCGCGCGACGCCGTCGATGCGATCGACGACGCCGAATTCGACCTGGCCGTGCTGAATCGTCTGGCGGGACAAGACGAGGAGGCCACCACCGGCGCGGCCCATTACCTGCTCGACGCCAATCCGCATCTCGCGCGAGCATTGCGCGCGCGGGCGCGGCGATGGCTCAAGCGATGGACGCCGGCGGACGGGTTGGTCGATCCGGGGCCGGAAGTGCGCGCGGCGCTGGACCACCATCGCCCCGACGCCCGTTCCTATTCGGCCACCGCGCTACAGCATTTCGCGGCCTGTCCGTATCGCTTTCTGCTCTACGCGATCCATCGAATCCAGCCGCGCGAAGAGGCCGAGGCGATCGAGGTTATCGATCCGCTGACTCGCGGCGCGCTGCTGCACGAGGTCCAGTTCGAATTGCTCACCCGGCTTCGCGCGGACGGCCGGCTCCCGGTTACGCGCGCGGCGCTGGACGAGGCGCTCCGGGTGATGGACCAGACGCTGGAGGAGGTCGCCGAGCGATGGCATGACCAGCTCTTTCCGGCGATCGAGCGCGTGTGGAAAGACGCCATCGACGCGATTCGCGCCGACCTTCGCGAATGGCTCCGCCGCGCCGCCGAAGACCCGGTTCCCTGGACTCCCGAGCGCTTCGAACTCGCCTTCGGGCTTGAAGGGCGCGGGCAGGCCGACCCCGCAAGCCGCGTCGAGCCGGTGCCGCTGGAAGCGGGCCTCATCCTGCGCGGATCGATCGATCTCGTCGAGCGCGGCCTGGGCGGGCGGCTTCGCGTTACCGATCACAAAAGCGGCAAGGCCGACGCGCCCAAGGACGTGATTGTCGGCGGCGGCCGCGTGCTGCAGCCGGTGCTCTACGCGCTCGCCGCCGAGCGCCTGCTCGGCGAGCCGGTTGAATCGGGGCGGCTCTACTATTGCTCGTCGCGCGGCGGCTATGAGGAGCGCGTCGTGCCGCTCGATGACGCGGCGCGCGGCGCGGCGCGCGAATTCGCCGCCACCGTCGCCGGCGCGATCGCGGACGGCTTCCTGCCCGCCGCGCCCGCTGACGGCGGCTGCCGATGGTGCGACTACAGGATGGTCTGTGGGCCGTATGAGGAGACGCGCGTCGCGCTGAAGCCGCACGCACGCCTGGCCGCGCTCGAGCGATTGCGCAAGTTGCGATGAGCGGAGCAGGTAGTAGATTGCGATGACCGAACCGGCAAGGGCACCCGCCAACGCGCTGCGCGAGATCGCCGATCAGCGCGTGCGCGATCGGATCCGCAACGATCTCGACACCACGCTCGTGGTCGAGGCCGCGGCCGGCACCGGCAAGACCACCGCGCTGGTCAACCGGATCGTCGCGGCGCTGGCGCGCGGGCGCGCCGAGCTTGGCCGAATCGTTGCGGTGACCTTCACCGAGAAGGCCGCCGGCGAGCTGAAGCTCCGGCTGCGCGCCGAGATCGAGAGCGCGCGGAGCGACCCCGCGCGGCCATCCGACGAACGCAAGCGGCTTTCCCGCGCGCTGGGCCAGCTCGAGGAGGCGCGGATCGGCACGATCCATTCGTTTTGCGCCGACCTCCTGCGCGAGCGGCCGGTCGACGCGCGCGTCGATCCGATGTTCGAGGTCGCGGCCGACGACATGGCCGGCGAATTGTTCGAAAGCGCCTTCGATCGATGGTTCGAGCAGGCGCTCGCCGCGCCGGGCGAAGGCTTGCGCCGCCTGCTGCGCCGGCGCGAGGGTTTCGACCGCGAAGGTCCGCGGCCGATCATCCGCGCCGCGGCGTGGGAGCTTTTGCAGTGGCGCGACTTCGACGCGCCGTGGCGCCATCAGGCGTTCGTTCGCGATCCCGAAATCGACGCGCTGGTCGAAGAGATCCGCGCGCTGGGCGCGCTTGCCGAACACGTCGATCCGGAGGATTGGCTGGGCAAGGCGCTGGCCGAGATCGCCCGCCCGATCGACGAAGCGACGCGCCTTGAGACCGTGCGCGGGCGCGACTACGACGCGCTCGAGGCCGCGCTGCTTGCACTGCTGCGCGGCTACGACGGGCGCTGGCGATGGAAGGGGTGGGGCGAAAATTTCGGGGCGCTCCCGCGCGCCGAGGTGATGGCGCGGCGCGACGCGCTTAGGGCACGGCTCGCGCGCTTTCGCGACGCCGCCGGCGCCAACCTTGCGCCGCTTTTGCGCGACGAGTTGTGGCCGATCGTCGGCTACTACGAGGACGCCAAGAAGCGTGCCGGGGTGCTCGACTTCATCGACCTGCTGCTGGTCGCGCGCGACCTCGTGCGCGACCGCGCCACCGTGCGCGCCGAGCTGCAGCGCCGCATCAGCCACATCTTCGTCGATGAATTCCAGGATACCGATCCGCTGCAGGCGGAAATTCTGCTGCTGCTCGCCGCCGCCGATCCGGCCGAGTCCGATTGGCATCGGGTACGTCCGCTGCCCGGCAAGCTGTTTATCGTGGGCGACCCCAAGCAATCGATCTATCGCTTCCGCCGCGCCGACGTCGCGCTCTACCAGGAGGTCAAGCGCCGCTTGCTAGAATGCGGCGCCGAGCTGGAACATCTGACGGTCAGCTTTCGCGCGACCCCCGAACTGCAGCGCGCGGTCAACGCCGCCTTTGCGCCGCTGATGGCGTCGGACTCCCCGACCCAGCCTGCCTACGTCGCCGCTCGATGCCGTTTCGCGCCGACTGCCCACGCAGCCGGCGATCGTCGTGTTGCCGGTGCCCGCGCCCTACAGCGACTGCGGCACGTCACCAAGCGCGCAATCGACGAATCGCTGCCCGACGCGGTCGCCGCCTTCGTGCGATGGCTGGTCGAGAGAGCGGATGGACGGTGACCGAAGCGCGACGCGCCCGAGCAGCGCGTGGCGATCGAGCCGCGCCACATCTGCATGCTCTTTCGCCGCTCTCAGCAGCCTACGGCCGCGACGTCACCCGGCCCTACGTGCGCGCGCTCGAGGCGCGCCATATCGCGCACGTACTGGTGCGCGGCGGATCGTTCAACGAACGCGAGGAGGTCGAGGCGGTGCGCAACGCGCTCGGCCGCGATCGAGCGGCCCGACGACGAGCTGAGCGTCTTCGCCACGCTGCGCGGCCCGCTGTTCGCGCTCGCCGACGGCGCCCTGCTGCGCTTTCGCGCGGCCTATCGGCACGCTCCATCCGTTTCGCAAGCGCCCGTCAGACTTTGCCCCCGAGCTCGACGGAGGTCGCCGACGCGCTCGACAGTGCTGCGCGAGCTTCACCGCGGACGCAACCGCCGCTCCGATCGCCGACACTATCGCGCGTCTGCTCGCCGCAACGCGCGCGCCACGCCGGAATCGCCATCTGGCCCACCGGCGAGCAGGCGCTGGCCAACGTGATGCGCCTGATGGACATGGCACGGCGCTACGAAGCCTCGCGCGGCGCGACTTCGCTGCGCGGCTTCGTCGACGAACTCGAAGGCGCGCGCCGAACGCGAGCAGAGCGGCGAGGTGCCGGTCGTCGAGGAGGGCACCGAGGGCGTGCGCATCATGACCGTGCACGCGCCAAGGGACTCGAGTTTCCGATCGTGCTGCTCGCCGACCTGACCTGCAATGAAACCGCGCGGCGACGCGCATCGCTACGTCGACCCGCAAGCGGCCTCTGCGCGCAGAGGCTCGCCGGCATGCGCCGCGCGAATTGCTCGAACACGGCGAGGACGAGACGCGCCGCGACTGCGGAGGAGGCGATGCGCCTGCTGTACGTCGCCGCCACCCGCGCGCGCGACCTGCTGATCGTGCCGGCGGTCGGCGACGCACCGCAGGACGGATGGCTGGGGAAGCTAAATCCGGTGATTTATCCCGGCCGTCAAAGGATTGCGCGCGTGGCGCTGGAGCCGGTGCCGCCCGGATGTCCCGTCTTGGGCGACGACAGGTCGTCGCACGCCCGCCCAAGGCTCCGGCGAAGTCGCGCGGGTCGCGCCGGGACTGCATCGCGCCGAGGTCGGAGACCATCATGTCGTGTGGTGGGATCCCGCGATGCCTGAGGCTCGACGCGCGCGAGACGATGGGCCTGCGGCAGCATCGGCTGCTGACCGCCGATAAGGGCGAGCGCGCCGCCTCCCAGGGCGCGCAGGAATACGAACAATGGAAGACCCGCCACGGCGCCACGCTTAAGGCGGGCGGCGCGGAGACTTTCAAGGTCGTTACGGCGACCGAGCTTGCGGCACGGATGGTCGAGCGCGGCGAGCGTGCGGAATGGCTCGGCGATCCGGATCGGATCGCGATCGAACGGGTCGCGCGGGCCGCGGCGCGTCCGCACGGCGTCCGCTTCGGGACCCTGGTCCATGCCATACTCTCGCGGGTCGCGCTGGACGCGGACGCGGCTGCGATCGCCGAGGCGGCTCGATTTTTTGCGCGGATGCTCGGTGCGGACGACGCGGAGATGACCGCCGCGTGCGCGGCGACCGTCGCCGCGCTCGGCGCGCCCTTGATGAAGGCCGCGGCCGCCGCCGGCCCGGAGCTCCGGCGCGAATGCGCATTGGTGCTGAAGCTCGAGAAGGACACTGCGATCGAAAGCGCCACGACCGACCGCGTCACGCTTGCAGGTGTCACGGTTGAGGGTGTGACAGTCGAAGGTATAGTCGACCTGGCCTTTCCCGAGCGTGTCGCGGGCCATCCGGGATGGGTGTGGTGGACTTCAAGACCGACGCCGATATCGCGGGGCGGCTCGACGAATACCGCGTGCAGTTGCTGCTCTATCTGCGCGCGATAAGCCTGAGCACGGGCGCTCCCGCGCGCGGCGTCCTGATGTGTGTTTGAACCTGGAGTATGTAGTTAATGCAATTTCTTAAAGCGTCCTCAAGTTAATGCCGGTCTTGGTGATTGAAGCAACAAACGGGGCGGATTCTTCCGAGCGAATCGATCCAATCTTCGCAGGTTTGTCCTTAAGTAAAGTCGGCCATTGCTTCGCCGCTTAGATTTCCCGATGAAAAGGCAAATATCTTCAATTTGTGCTTGATGATTTTCGCTTTCTCCAGAGGGCTGTATCGCTGCGCCTTATCCTTGGTCAGAACAGCCCAACCTCTCTGTCCCGGGAAGGGCAGCCAATGCTCGTCTAAGGTGCCACGTGGGAAGTGCGCTAGATGGCGTTCAAACGGAAACGATGCGCTCTGCAGCACCTGTAAAATTTTGAGCGCATTCGCAAAGATTCTCGTCCAGATAAAGAGTGGTCTGATAATTATGCGGCGGCCTTGCGGTACTCCCCTTCCCACCGGATCGCTTCCCAGATTTCCTCCTCGCTTCGGCCATATTCTTGTGCCAGTGCTTTTGGGTCTTCTCTCGCTGCGAAGCGAGAAGCGATCACGGCGGTGGAAATTCCCGTTCCGTCGATTACCGATTTTCCGAATGAGATCATCGGAGTCATCGAAATAATCTTCGGCTCGTTTGGCCGCTCTTTGTACACAAACGGATAATACTTAACGAGACCATCAGCGTCCCAAACTACTCGCTGAAGGTACACGTCCATTATCTCTTTTAGGGTAAGCTGTCCGCCTTTTGACAAATTGACTGGCAGCACTATCTGGCGATTCTTGGAGAAAGAGGTTAACCCCATCCGTCCTAAAGCGTCTCATCAAGAAGCGGATGTTCAGAATTGAATATCTGTCTTTAACGTTTCGAGGCTGTTTCTTACCTTTTGCATTCGGAGTTTATAGCGAACAGTCAGTGCCTTAAGGGCGTGACATTCGAGTAAGTTTATGAAAGACAATTCGGGCGGAATGGTAGAAGCGGGTTTGATAAGGGCGGGCTGATAACGGCGCCCAGCAATCCAGTACATCAACGTCGTGTAATTGACGCTTAGGATTCTAGCCGCTTCTGCGGGAGAATACGCAGGTGCGGCCAGCAGTTCGTTTCGTTGCCAGTCGTGCATTGCCTTTTTGTGCGGCTTCTCTATCATCAACGATTCCTTCAAGACAATAGCACAAGACTGCGCAGAGTGGCGGAGTGGGAGAGGGGCCAATTCTGAAGTCCACCACGACCCATCCCCGGTCGCCCGCGACGCGCTCGCGAAGAGGCCAGGTCGACCGCACCTTCAAGACCGACGCCGATATCGCGGGGCGGCTCGACGAATACCGCGTGCAGTTGCTGCTCTATCTGCGCGCGATAAGCCTGAGCACGGGCGCTCCCGCGCGCGGCGTCCTGATGTGTGTTTGAACGGTCCCCACCCTTCGCTACGATAGAGCCAGTGACCAAACGCACCCATCGGGTCAATTCGGCCAACGACACGTTGCTGGTGATCGGCTACGGCTCGTTGTTGAGCGGCTATGGGTTGTTGGCCGAGCGGCGCGGCGGCTCAAGCAAGCTCCTCGCGCGCGACGCGTTCGCGGTGCGGCTTCACAACGCGCGGCGCGGCTTTGCCAAGCCTTCCACTCACGGGCATTACCTTGCGATGGACCTCGAGCCGGTGCGGCGCGGCGAACCGATCGTCGCGCACGCGGGCCTCGATGGCACAGACCACGATGAAACAGATAGGAACGGCGCGGGCGGGATCGGCGCGGTGGGGTTGGTGTTCGATCGCGAGTGGGCCGCGCTGATCGCGCGGCGCGAGGAGTACGACTCGGCAAAATTTCTCGAGCTGCTCGCCCTCGCCGACGCAGCGGGCGCGGGCCTGGGAGAATTCCTGCTCGAGATCGCGCGGCGCGCGGACTTCGACCTGCTTGCCTATCGCGTCGAGTTGCGCAAGCTCCTCGGCTACACCTCGCCGGGCTACATCTTCCATCCCGTGCCGCTGGCGGACGGCCGCGTTGCGATCGCCGCGGTCGGCTCGGGCTACGAGGGCAGCGGCGATCCGGCCGTGCGCTCCAGGCGCAACGAGTTGGGGATGGACCGGTTGCTCTCGATGCGCGAGGCGATGGAGGTGCGGAGCTTCGAGCTCGATCGCACGGGTCAGGCCGGCTATTTCGCCGAGTGCCTGTTGGGCGGGATGCACGGCCTCGCGGTGGACGATCTGATGATGGATTTCGATCTCGAAACCGACTGGGGCGGCGAACTGATCCGCCGTTTCATGCTGGCCGCGCCCGGCGAGCTGGAGCGTTTCATGCGGGCCTCCTCGCTCGACGATGCGCGTTATCGCGCGCAGTTTACCGGCGTAGCTCACGCATGTCTCGCCGCGCTCGGCGCGCCGGCGGAACATCGCGGCACGGAGTGAGCGCGCGTGTCATCCGGATTTTCGATCTACGTCGCCAAGGAGAACCTGAAATTCTCGGCCGCGCATTTCATCGCCTACCCCGGCTTCCGCGAGCCCCTGCACGGACACAACTACCAGGTCGGCGTGCGCGTCGAAGGACGGCTCTCGTCAACCGGTTACGTGCTCGATTTTGGCCTGATCAAGCGGCTCACCAAGGAGATCGTCGATCGGCTCGACGAGCGCACGCTGGTGCCGGCCGAGAGCGACTGTCTACAGATCGAACACCTGGATAATGGGCAATTGAGGATTTGCTATGGCGCGGATGAATTCCGGCTGCCCGCGAGCGACGCCTGTCTTTTGCCGATCGTGCATAGTTCGGCGGAGGAGCTCGCACGCTTCATCTGGAAGAAATTACACGAGGCCTTGAATGCTCAGCAGGCGCTCCAGGGAATAATGTCGATCGAAATCTCGGTGGCCGAGGGGCCCGGCCAGGCGGCGATTTACCGCGCTGAAGTGGACCAAGCGTAAAATTATTGCCGCCTCATCTCTGGCGCGCTAAATATTCCTGAGGACGGTATTGATTCTCAGAAGGGCCTCTGAGTACTCATCGGTGGGGCGCCGGTAACCTGTGGATCAAAGTCTGGCGCTTGTTGGTTACCGTCCCACGTGACACAATCTGGGACTCATCGAGCCGCGCAATGTCAGTGGGGGACCGGCAAGCAGTGATCGCGCCTGAAACCAAGGCTGACGCCAGTCCGCGGCCTCCAACCGAACGCAACCTCGTCGGCGAGCATATAACCGTAGTCAAACTTAGGGCGCTGGTCGACCGCGTCGCGGCCACCGACGCGACGGTGCTGATCACGGGCGAGAGCGGCACCGGCAAGGAGGTCGTCGCGCGGACGATCCATAACTCGTCGGCACGCCGCGGCCACGCGTTCGTGCCGGTCAATTGTGCGGCGATTCCGCATGAGTTGCTGGAGTCCGAAATGTTCGGCCACGAGCGAGGCGCCTTCACTGGCGCGTCGGGTCCGCGCCACGGGCTGTTCAGCACGGCCGACGGCGGAACGATCTTTCTCGACGAGATCGGCGAGATGCCGCAGCAGCTTCAAGCCAAGCTGCTGCGCGTGCTGGAAGACGGGATCGTGCGGCCCGTGGGCTCCGATCGCGCGACCAAAATCGACGCGCGCGTGATCGCGGCGAGCAACTCTGACCTGGTCGCCGGGGTCAAGAAGGGCAGTTTCCGCGAGGACCTCTTCTACCGTTTGCAGGTGGTGCCGATCGCGATTGCGCCGTTGCGCGAGCGCCGCTCCGATATCCCCTTGCTGGTCGAGTATTTTCTCTCCCGCCTCAAGGCCCGCTTCGCCGGCCGCCACTGGACCGTTACGCAGGCGGCGATGGTCAGTCTGTGGTCGTACGACTGGCCTGGCAACGTGCGCGAGTTGGAGAACATGATCGAGCGGCTGGTGATCATGTGCGAGGGCGAGGCGATTGACGCCGATCTGCTGCCGCCGGGCATGGTCGCCACCACGCGGGCCTCCGAGAATCACGTGCCCACGACGCTGGCCGAGGGCGGCGTCAACCTTAATGCGATCGTTCGCGAGCTCGAGGGCCGCATGATCAACGAGGCCCTGCGCCAGACCGGCGGCAACAAGCAGGCGGCGGCGCGCCTGCTGGGTCTCAAGCGCACGACCTTTTCCGCCAAGCTTCGGCGATGCGGGGTGATAGCGCCGGCAAGCTCGCGCTGGAACGACGGCTCGTGAGGCCGAGATCGTGAGGTCAAGATCCTGAGGCATTGATCCCTATGGTCGAGCAGGCATCCAGAGCGCCCCAAATAATGGTCGTCGACGACGATGCGGATACGGTGTCGATTCTTGCGCGCCATCTGCAGCGCGAAGGCTTCGTCGCGATCGAGGCCGTCTCGGGCGCCGAATGCATCCGGCTCGCGCGCGAAAACCCGGTCGACGTTATCCTGCTCGATCTGATGATGCCCGAGATGGACGGCTTCCAGGTCTGCCGCAAGCTTAAGGAAGATCCCTCGACCGCCGAGATTCCGGTCATCATGATCACCGCGCGCGACGACCTCGACGCCCGCGCCGAGGGGATGCGTCTGGGGGTGAGCGATTTTCTCGCCAAGCCGGTCTTCCGCCGCCAGCTCGCCAACCGCATCCGCGCCCAGCTCGACATGGCCGCGACCGCGCGCGCCAACGAAGCCGCGTTGCATCAGCTCCAGGGCGGCAACTCCAAGAAGTAGCCGGGCTGCGCGAAGCGGGCGATCGCACCTCCGTCAAACGACGGTCTTGCGCCGCAAGAGCGGCGCTGATAATCGAAATGCGCTATGCGGGCGGTTTCCGCGGCGTTCTAAGGTTCGCGTTCGGGCTTTGCTCGCGGCAGTTGCTGGAAGCCGACAGGAGGTAGAGCGAGATGGATACACAGAGCGGCGGCGGCACGCCCCAAAACCAGGTGGTCGCGGCTGCCGCCTATTTGTTGGGCTTTGTGACGGGTATTCTCTTTCTCTACCTCGAGCCGTACGACAAGGACGAGTTCGTGCGCTTTCATGCGCGCCAGTCGATTGCATTCTCGGTCGCCTGGTTCGTGATCAACCTCGTGCTCGGCGTCTTTATCGCAGTACTGCCCTTCGCGCTGGGCCGCCTCCTGGTTGGGCTTCAGGAGTTGATCAATCTGGGGCTCGCGATCATGTGGATCTTCCTGATGTACAAGGCCTACGGCGGCGAGCGTTATCGGATCCCGGAACTGGCCGACCTCGCCGACAGTTTCAGCCGACCGTAAGCCTCCGCGGCCTGGGTCGAGGGCGGCGCGCCCGATTCAAAAAAATAGCCTCACTAGAATCGCGAATTTAACCGGGCACCTAAATCAATTAATTAGATGAGCAAGTAAGTCGTCTATTTTAGACACGACCCTTCCCTGCTAAAATTTCACGAGAGGACTCGAATGAAATTTGGCGTCGGGGTCGACTATTCGCTCAAAGCGTTGCTGATGCTGGCGGACCGCTATCCCAGCGCGCAGCCGCTGCGCGTTGAGGAGATAGCGGCCGTGCAGGGGGTGCCCGAGAACTACCTGCGCCGCCTGCTGATCGAGCTCAAGCGCGGCGGGCTGGTGCTGAGCCAGAAGGGACCGAGCGGCGGCTACATGCTGGCGCGTCCGCCGGCCCGGATCACGATGGCTGACGTGGTCGAAGTCATCGAGGGCGATTATATGCCAGTCGAGTGCCTGGAGGACGGCGCGAATTCGTTCTGTCCGCGTGACGCTGGATGCCCGATGCGCGACGTGTGGCGCGACGTGCGCGACAGCGTGGTGCGTATCCTGCGCAGTGCGACCCTGCAATCACTCGCCGAGCGCCGCAAGTCCGCGGTGATGTATCAAATCTGACTTTTAAGCTCGGCCGTACACCGGAATCACCGCGCCGGAAGTAACGGCGCAATCCTCCGAGCACAGATACGCGATCGTCCGTGCTATATCGTCGGGCTTGACCCAGTTCTCGTGCTTCGCCTTGGGCATCGCCTTGCGATTCGCTTCGGTGTCGATGGTGCTCGGGGCGATCGCGTTGACCAGGATATTGTCGCCGAGCACCTCTTCGGCGAGCGACGCGGTGAAGGTCTTGATCGCGCCCTTGGCCACCGCGTACGCGGCGTACTCGCCGGCGCCCGTGAGTCCGCTGCGCGAACTGACCGAAACGATCCGGCCGTAGCCGTTGCGCTTCATCGCCGGCACCGCCGCGCGGCAGCACAGAAATGTCGGCCTGAGATTCAGATCGAACATCGATTGCCATTCGGCGAGCGTGGTTTCGGCAATCGGCTTGCCGCCCCAGAATCCGCCCACCAGGTTGACCAGGATGTCGAGCTTGCCGAAGCCGTGCAGAACTTCGTCGACCAGCTTCGAGATTTGTTCCT
Organism: uncultured delta proteobacterium; assembly: GCA_963773975.1. Taxonomy (GTDB): domain Bacteria; phylum Desulfobacterota; class Binatia; order Binatales; family Binataceae; genus JAKAVN01. The sequence continues at coordinate 5,134 of CAVZDJ010000005.1, read as the reverse complement.
CGACGCCGACGTCGCACTTGCGCAGCAGGATCTGCGAGGACGGGAAGCGGTTGCCGAGGCGCTGCTGCAACAGCGGGACTTCGGCGTCGACAATGTAGGGCACGGCGACTTTCGCGCCCGCAGTCAGGAAATACTCGACTGCGGCGCGCCCCAACGCACCCGATCCGCCGGTTATGATTGCAACGCGGCCCTCAAGCAGTTCCATCTATACCCCCCCGCCGCCATCCCCACGCTCGGTACGTGGGTCGGGGCTCGCGCGCGCCCGCGACCACTGGCGCCGCGGGCGCGGACGGCTTTACTTCAAATTCGAGTTGGCGAAATCCCAGTTGACCAGGTTCCACCACGCCTCAACATACTTGGCGCGCGCATTGCGATAGTCAATGTAGTACGCGTGCTCCCATACGTCGCAGGTCAGGATCGGCTTGAGATTGTGGGCGACCGGAGAATCGGCGTCGTGGGTCGCAATGACATCGAGCGCGCCGTCGGCCTTCTGCACCAGCCAGGCCCATCCGCTGCCGAAATGCGTGGTCGCGGTCTCGGAAAACTTCTTTTTGAAGGCGGCGAAGTCGCCAAAGGCCTTCTTGATTCCGTCGGCCACTTTGCCGGCCGGCTCACCGCCGCCCTTCGGCTTCATCGAGGTCCAGTAGAAACTGTGATTGAAATGCTGGGCCGCGTTGTTGAACAGTCCGCCGGGGCCGGCCTCCTTGATGATCTGCTCCAGCGGCGCGTTCTCGAACTTGCCGCCCTTGATCAGGTTATTGAGATTGGTGACGTAGGTGGCGTGATGCTTGCCGTGATGAAATTCCAGGGTTTCGGCCGAGATATTAGGCGCCAGAGCGTCCATCGCGTAGGGAAGCTTGGGAAGTTCAAAAGCCATGATCAGGGTACCTTCCTTTTTGGAGAATTAACTTTCTGGAACCGCCGGCAAAATACCGGATCGGCCTTGGCCAACAGGGTAAACCAAATCCGCACGCGCGTAAGTAGCTGCGACAATAGTTAAACTAACCCGCCCGTCGCGCCGCTTGCAAGTTTCGCGGTGGACGCGTCGCCGGCCATGGTTGGAGTCCTGGCGCGGCGGACCTGGTTATCGGACCGAACCTGGTTATAGGCCGCGGCCGCTGAAGTCTCGATCCGCTAAAAGTCCCTTCGATTGTTGAGCGCGCTCGAAAGGGTGGCGGCGTCGCTATACTCCAGGTCGCCGCCGGCCGGAAGCCCGCGTGCCAGCCGCGTCGTCTTGACGCCCATGGGCTTCAGCAGCCGCGCCAGGTAAAGCGCCGTCGCCTCGCCCTCAACGGTCGCGTTAGTCGCGATTATGATCTCGCGCACGGTCGCTGGACCCTCGAGACGTATCAGCAGTTCCTTCATCTTGAGGTCGTCGGGACCGATACCGTCGAGCGGCGCGACCGCCCCGTGCAGCACGTGGTACAGCCCGCCGAAACTGCGCGCCCGCTCGATCGCCATCAGGTCGGCAGGTCCCTCGACCACGCAAATCACATCGTGCTCGCGCTCGGGATCCTCGCAGATGCGACAGCGCGGAGCGTCGGCGAGCGCGAAGCACTGTGAGCAGAGCCCTACGCGCTCCTTCATCTCGAGCAGCGCCTCGGCCAGTGCAATAACTTCGTCGCGGGGACGGTTGAGCAGGTTGAACGCCAGGCGCGAGGCGGTCTTTTCCCCGACGCCGGGCAACCGGGAGAGCTCGCGCACCAGGCGCATCATCGCGGGCGGCAAGCCGTCGGCGCGCTTAAGATTGTTCTCGGCCATCGTTTACAAATCTTTCGAACTCTGCCGAGGGCTATCGCCGATTCGCGCGGCTTCCGCTCGCGCTATCCGCGGCCGCCGAAAATGCCGGGCAGGTTCATCCCGGCCATGGGTCCCAGCTTGCCCATCTCTCCAGCCATCAGCTCCTGCGCGCGGCGGAGTCCGTCGTTGACCGCGACCACGATCAAATCTTCCATCATCGCCTTGTCGTCGGCGGCGGCGATCGACGGATCGATTTCAATCTTGCGCACACGCATCGCGCCGTCCACCACCACTCGCACCATCCCGCCACCGGACTGCGCCTCGACGGTTTTCTCGCCCGCATCGATCTGTATCTGCTTGAGTTTCTGTTGGAGGTCCTGGGCCTGCCGCAGCATCGCGGAAAAATCGAATTCGTCGGGCACGCTGTTACTCCTGTAAGCGGCGCCGTATCGCCGGCGGCGCGGAATCATCGCTCGCTGACGCACTGAGCGCGGCTGTCGCTTCGGCCAGTGGCGCCGATGGGGCGGCGGGCCGCTCCCGGATTTCGCGCACGTCGACCAGGCGTCCCTGGAGCTCTTCGAAGATGCGGCGCACGACAGGATCCGCGTATAGGGCCTGGCGGTCCGCGGCAATGCTGCGCGCCTGCGCCTGCGGCGCCGGTGCATCCGCAGCCACCGCCGCAGGCGCGGATGCCGGGGTGGCAGGATGTTCGGCGGCCGAGGATGGCGCGACGCTCCGCGTCGCGCCATCCTCGGCGCGGCCGCCCGCGTCCATGTTGGACGCGGCGCCCGTGGCCGCACCCACCGCACCGTCGAGCGAAACCTCGACGCGCAGCCTGCGGCCGTATAGCTCGCTTGCAAGCTCGCCAATCGACGCCCGGTTGTCGTTGAGATAGCGGATGTAGATGTCGTTGCGCGGAATGACCCGCAGCAAATCGCCCTCGAGCGATAACGAGGCGCCCTGCTCCATAAAGCCGGCGAGCGCCGCGCGGCGCGCGCGAATATAATCGCGCAGCTCGGGCAGGTCGGGCAGGTCGGGCAAGTTCGGCGAGCTGGGCAAATCGGGCGAGGCCGAACCGGCCGGCGCTGTCGCGGCTCGCGCCGCCCCAAGCGGCGCGAGCCGCGACGGCGCGGACATCGCTGACGCCCGCGACGACGATGGCGCGGTCCCGCCAGCCGAAGCCGGCGAGGTCAAGGCCGGCGCACCGGCGGCGCGCAGCGGTGCGTCGGCCTTGACCTCGCCCTCGACCCGCAGGCGGCGTGCGCCTGCGGACGGAGCGGGTTCCGGGTCGGGGACGCGCGCTCCCGCGTGCGTCCCCGACCCGGAACCGCCGGAGGCGGCGCTGGGCGCGGCGGGCGGTGCGCCGCCCGCCGCGCCCAGCGCGCGCAACAGCTCGTCGGCATCCATCACGGGCGCCAGCGTCGCCATCCGCACCACGATCATCTCGAGCAACAGGTCCGGATAGGGTGAGCGGATGATCTGTTCCTGCGCGTCGGCCATCAGCTTGAACAGCCGCATCAGGTCGCGCGTGCTGGGGCGTTCGGCGATACGCCGCAGCTCGGAGGCTTCGTGGTCGGGCAGGTCGGTTAGAGGATTGAGATCGTCAGCCGCCGGCAGCTTGGCGACCGCGAGATTACGCAGCGTTTCGAGCAAATCGCGGCCGAGCGATTCAAGATTGGCGCCGCGGCGATGTTGTTCCCGCACGGCGCCGAGCGCCGCCGCCGCATCGTGGTTGAGGATCGCTTCGGCCAGCTTGAACACCGCGCCGCGTCCGGCGATGCCGAGCGAGGCCGCGATATCGCTCTCGGTTACGATGCGGCCGAGCGCGGCGATCGCGGTTTCGAGCATCCGTTCGGCATCGCGCATGCTGCCGCCGGCTTCGCGCGCGAGCAGGCGGAGCGCCGCCTCCTCGACCTCAATCGCTTCGCGGGTTGCCAGTTCCTTCAGGCGGGCGAGCGTGGTGTTGAGCGGGATACGCCGGAAGTCGTAGCGCTGCAGGCGCGACAGGATCGTCTCGGGCATCTTCTGCGGCTCGGTGGTCGCCAGGATGAACTTGACGTGGGCGGGCGGCTCCTCGAGCGTTTTCAGCAGCGCGTTGAAGGCCTGGTCGGTGAGCTGATGGGCTTCGTCGATGATGTAGATTTTGAAGCGGTCGCGCGCCGGCCGGTAGCTGAGGTTTTCGATAATCGCGCGCGCGTCGTCGATCTTCCGATAGGTGGCGCCGTCGATTTCGACCACGTCGAGCGCGCGTCCTTCGCGAATTTCGATACAGGCGGCGCATTCGCCGCACGGCTCGGGGGTCGGGCCTTTTTCGCAGTTAAGGCAGCGGGCCAGGATGCGCGCGGCGGTGGTTTTACCGACGCCGCGGATGCCGGTGAAAAGAAAGGCGTGCGCGATACGGCCGCTTTGCAGGGCCTGGCCGAGCGTGCGGGTGACGTGCTCCTGGCCAACCAGTTCGGCGAACCGCTCGGGGCGCCATTTGCGCGCCAGCACCAGGTGCGATGACGGATCGAGGGCCATCAGCGATAACCGGTCATATAACGATTATGCAGCGACTAACGATTACGCAGCGATTACGGAAAAACGGCATGCTGCCCGTCGAGTGATAGCTAGGCTCCCCTGCGGCACAGGGTGGCAACCGGTGCCGTTGCTTCCTTCCGGACCTGGCGGGGTTCGCGGTCTTCCCTTGCGCAGGACCCAGCTATCATCGGCGGGCAGCCCCTTCACGGCCAGCCGCTGAGTCTCTAATTAAATTCCCATCGGCGCAAGCATGCAACCGCCCCATTTTGTGATGCTCCCGATCACGCCGCGACGGATTCGGTTGACGCGCCGGCGCGCCGCGCCAATGCGAGCTTCGTCCATACACGCGCCGAGTCGCTCAGAATGACGATTACCACCGCGATAAAGATGCAGGTCATCGCGGTATCGATGCGATCGTTCCAGATCGGCCGCTCGAGTGTCGCCGCGCGCGCGGCGGTGGTCGCGGGGAGCGCCTGCTCGGCTGCGAGTTGCGCGGCGTGGGCGAGGAAGCCGACGTTGGGCGCAGAGCTGAAAATCTTTTCCATCCCGGCCGTCATCGTGACCGCGACCAGCCAGCCAAGCGGCGTGAGCGTGACCCAGGCGTAGCGTCCCTTGCCCTGCCGGACCATCGCGGAGGTCGCGACGCACAGTGCGATCGTCGCCAGCATCTGGTTGGCGATCCCGAACAGCGGCCATAGCGAATTGATCCCGCCGAGCGGATCGATCGTGCCGAAATACAGAAAATAGCCCCACGCCGCGACGATCAGCGCCGAGGTCGTCACGATGTTGGGATAGGAGCTGGTGTCGCCGAGCGCGGGATGGAGCTGGCCGAGCAGGTCCTGGAACATGAACCGCGCGACCCGGGTGCCGGCGT
>CAVZDJ010000004.1:0-11916 GCA_963773975.1 uncultured delta proteobacterium | reverse complement strand
TCTGCGCCAGCCCGGCATCCTGAATGCCACCGACGCCCGCAATACGCGCAAACTGGTGCCTTACCTTTAAAGGTAATTCTTTTAAAGGCAATTTTGAAAAGGCAATTTTGAAAAGGAAGGACTGAACCTCCGATGCCTCGCGCCAAAGGTGGCCCCAAAACACGCCGCCGCCACAAACGACAGCTCAAGCTCGCCTCCGGCTTCGTCGGCGGCCGCAAGCTCTACCGCCAGGCCCGCAACACGCTGGAGAAGGGGCTGAGCTACGCCTATCGCGATCGCAAGCAAAAGAAGCGTGACTTCCGCTCGCTCTGGATCGCGCGGATCAATGCGCTCGCCCGCGAGTATGGGCTGAGCTATAGCCGCATGATCGACGGGCTCAAGAAGGCCGGCGTCGAGATCGACCGCAAGCAACTCGCCGTGCTCGCGCTGGAGCGCGACCGGCTCTTCGCCGATTTGGCCGAGACGGCCAAGAAGGCGCTCGAGGCCGCCGCGCAAGCCGCGGCCGCTTAGGGCCGGCGGGGCCCTTTGCGGGGCTCACAAGGACCATGTGGAGCGCGCCGCGTCCACATGGTTCTTTGTTTGATGCGCTTGGTGTTTGATGCGCCTTGCGCTTGATGGTTTTTGCGCTTGATGATCTTGGCGCTTGATGATCTTGGTGTTCGATAGTTCCGCACGCTTGTCGCAGCCGTGTGGCGAATGCGCGGATTCGATGACGCGCATTAGAGACTTCTTGAGGACGGAATGAGAGAACAGCTGGAGGCTCTCCGCGCCGCGGCGATGGCGGAGCTGGGCGATAGCGCCAGCGCCGAGCAAATCGAGGCGGTGCGCGTGCGCGTGCTCGGCCGCGGCGGCGAACTGACGGACGTAATGCGCCGAATGCGCGAGGTCGCGGCCGCGGAACGCCCGGCTATCGGCCAGCTGGTCAACCAGATTAAGCGCGAGATCGAAAGCCGGATCGACGCGCTGCAGGAGCGCCAGCGCGCCGCCGCGCTGGAACGCTCGCTCAGCGAGGCGCGCCTGGATGTGACGCTTCCCGGCGCGCGTATCCCGCGCGGGCGGCTTCATCCGCTGACCCTGGTGATGGAGCAGATGCTCGACATCTTTGCCTCGATGGGCTTCGAGGTCGCCGCGACCCAGGATGTCGAGGACGATTTCCACAATTTCGAGGCGCTCAACTTCCCGCCCGACCATCCGGCGCGCGAGATGCAAGACACGTTTTTCTTGCCCGGCGGGATGCTGCTGCGCACGCATACCTCCAACGGCCAGATCCGCGTGATGCAGCGTCGCAAGCCGCCGCTGGCGGTGGTCTGCCCCGGCAACTGCTACCGGCGCGACGAGTTGAGCGTGCGCGCCTCGCCGATGTTCGGGCAGATCGAGGGCTTCATGGTCGACCGCGCCGGGCGGGTCACGATGGCGCATCTGAAGGGCGTGCTGAGCGAATTCGCGCGCGCTTTTTACGGGCCGCAAATCGCGGTGCGCTTCCGTGCGAGCTTTTTTCCGTTCACCGAGCCCAGCGCCGAACTCGATATAAGCTGCCTGCTTTGCGGAGGCGCGGGATGCCGCGTGTGCAAGCACAGCGGATGGACCGAAATTCTGGGCTCCGGGATGATTCATCCCAACGTGCTGCGCAAAGTCGGTTACGACCCGGCCGAGTACCAGGGCTTCGCGTTCGGGATGGGCGTCGAACGGCAGGCGCTGCTCAAGCTCGGGGTCGACGACATGCGGCTGTTCTTCGAAAACGACTTACGCTTTCTGGGACAGTTTCCGTCGTTCACCGCGGGATCGTCGGCCGCGAGCACTCCCGCAGCGAGCACTTCCGTCATGAGATCATCGTCGTGAAGCTGCCGCTGAGTTGGCTCGCCGAATTCGTCACGCCCCAGGCCGATGTCGACGAGCTGTGCCGCCGCCTGACGCTCGCCGGGCTGGAGGTCGAGAATGTCGAGCGCGCGGCGCTCGGCTTCAGCGACGTCTTCGTGGCGCGGGTGCTCAAGGTCGAGCGCCATCCCAATGCCGACCGCCTCAATCTGTGCGACATCGACGCCGGCGCGGTTGGCCGCTTCAGCGTGGTCTGCGGCGCGCCGAACGTGCGGGCCGGGATGACCGCGCCCTTCGCGCGCCTGGGTGCGCGGCTTATCGGCAGCGGACACGGCAGCGGCGGCCATCGCCCCGCCAGCCTGCAGGACGCGCCGCCTCTTCAGGCAGCAGTTATCCGCGGCGTGCGCTCGGAGGGAATGCTGTGCTCGGAGCGCGAGCTGGGGTTTTCCGAGGATCACGCGGGTATCGTCGCGCTGCCGGACGACGCGCCGATCGGTGTCGAGCTGGCCTCGTATTTGCGTTCCGACGATACCGTGCTCGACATCGCGATCACGCCCAACCGCGGCGATTGCCTGTCGATCCTGGGGCTGGCGCGCGAGGTGGCGGCGCTGTTCGGTTTGAAGCTCAAGCAGCCGGCCGTCAAGGCCGCGATGCTCCAGCCGCGCGGCGGGCAGGCGGGCGAATCCGGCCTCGGCGTCGACATACTTGCGCCCGAGCTGTGCCCGCACTACGCGGGACTGCCAATCGGCGGCGTTAAGATCGGTCCGTCGCCGATCTGGATGCGCCGGCGGCTGGAGTCGTGCGGGATGCGCGCGCTTAACAACGTGGTCGACGCAACCAACTACGTGATGCTGGAGTTGGGCCAGCCGTTGCACGCCTTCGACGCCGCGCAAATCGCCGCGCGCCGGATCTTCGTGCGGCGCGCCGACCAGGCGCCGGGCGGCGCCTTGGACCGCGAGTTCGTCACCCTCGACAACGTGCGGCGCACGCTCGATCCGGCCGACCTGCTGATTGCGGATTCGGAGAAGCCGCTGGCGATCGCGGGGATCATGGGCGGGCTGAACTCGGAAGTCAGCGCCGCCACGATCGATCTGGTGCTCGAGAGCGCGTACTTCGAGCCGATTGCGATCGCGCGCACGGCGCGCCGCCTCGGGCTGCGCAGCGAGGCCAGCTATCGCTTCGAGCGTGCGATCGATCGCGGCGGACAGTTACGCGCGCTGGCGCGGGTTGCCGATCTGATTGTCAGGAACGGCGGCGGCAAGGTCGCAGGAGCGGCGGTCGACGCCGAACCGCGTCCGCCCGTTGAGCGCCACGTGATGCTGGATTTGGGCGCGGTAAATTCGATCCTGGGAGTCGCGGTTCCGGGCGCCGAAGTTCGGGAGCGGTTGCGCGCGCTGGGCGCGGCGGTCAAACCGGCCGGCGCACTGCGCCTGGCAGTCACGCCGCCTTCATTTCGTCCCGATCTCAACGAGGCCGCCGACTTTGCGGAGGAGATCGCGCGGCTTAAGGGGCTGGCTGAGATTCCGGCGACGGTGCCCCAGCGCGCCGCCACGCCCGCGCCACCCAACAACTACCGCGGCTTCATCGGTGCGGCGCGCGAGGTGATGGTCGGCGCCGGGTTGACCGAGCTCAGGACGATCGCGTTTATCGCGCCGTCCGACAATCAGCGCTACCCGGGAATGGGTGGCGAAGCGGTGCGCGTCACCAATCCGCTTTCCGCGGAACTGAGCGAATTGCGCCTGAGCCTGGCGCCTGGACTGCTCGGCGCGCTGCGTTTCAATCTCAACCGCGAGGCGGGCGCGTTTCACGCCTTCGAGATCGGCAAGGTGTTCTCGATGCGTGACGGCGCGCCGGTCGAGCATGAGCGGCTTGGCGCGATAAGCTATGGCGATTACGCGCTGGGTGCGATAGGACAGCCGGCGGTGGCGGCAAGTTTCTGGACGCTCAAGGGCGTGCTCGAACAATGGTTCACCGCGCTGGGCGTCGCCGCGAGAGTAGAGTTCGTCGCGTTCGACGCAGCGAGCGAAACGGAGTATCGCTTTCTTCATCCAGGCCGCGCAGCGCGGGTGCTGTTCGACGGCCAACCAATCGGATACTTGGGCGAGCTGCATCCGGGCGAGGCGATTAGAGTCGAAGTGAGCCGCCCTTGCGTGCTTAGTGAACTTGACTTGGTACATCTCATCGCCTATGGTTTCTTGCCGCGCCAAGAAATCGTCGCACCGCCGAAATATCCTGCTATCCGGCGTGATCTCGCTCTGGTGGTGGATCGTGACATTTCGGCAGCCCGCGCGATCGCGGCCATTCGCGAGAGCGCACCGCCGTTGCTTGAGAGTGTGGAAGTGTTCGATGTGTATGAGGGAGGGACGATAGCGCCGGACAAAAAGAGCATGGCGCTAGCGTGCCGTTATCGCGGGAAAGATCGCACACTCACGGATGAGGAGGTGAACCGCACCCACGGGGAATTGATCGAGCGGGTGCGGAGGGGGTTGGGCGCAGAGTTGCGGCAGTAGAAATCCCGCTCCGGGGGACGGTTTGGGGGACGATACTCCGCAGAATATGACCAAGGCCGATCTCGTGGATCTAATCTACGAGCGCATAGGCTCATCCAAAAAGGAGGCCTGCGAGATCGTGGAGGAGGTCTTCAAGATTATCGAGGACAGCCTCCAGCGCGGGGAGAAAGTGAAAATCTCCGGCTTTGGCAGCTTCACCGTCAATCACAAACGCGCCCGCCGCGGACGCAATCCACAGACCGGGATCACGATCATTATCGACTCGCGCCGCGTGCTATCCTTCAAGCCGAGCCAGGTGCTCAAGGGATTGGTAGCCAACGGCGCCAAACGATCCGCATAGGTTCGCCGCATCGTGTTTGCCGCATAATCTTTGCCTGATAACATTTCGCCGGATCGCTTTATCAACTAACTTGAACAAATGGCTTGCCCGAATAATTTGCTCGAATAATTTGCCGCAATGAGTTTCGCCACATGACTTCCGCCGCTCGAACCGCGCGCCCGTCCTCGCGCAAGAACTCACGCCCCCAGGGCGCCGGCGTCGAAAGCGGCGGTGGCGAGCAACTGCTCAAGATTGGCGAGGCGGCCAAAGTGCTGGGCGTCGAGGCCTACGTGCTGCGTTTCTGGGAGACGCAGTTTCCGTTCCTGCGCCCGCGCCATGCGCACTCCAAGCATCGCTTCTACGGCGCACAGGATCTGCAGACGCTGCGGCTCATCAAGCGCCTGCTGCACGAGGAACGCTTCACTATCGAGGGCGCGAAAAAGTACATCCGCGAAGTCGGACTCGAACACGCGCTGAGCGCCAAGCCCGGCGCCGCGGCGGCCCATCTCGAAGTGCCAGGGTCGGCGCGCGCGGCGGGAACGACCGGCGCGTCGAGGGCGGGCGGCGCCGGCGCCGAGAGCACACGGCGCGCGCTGGCCGAAGTGCGGCGCGAGCTCGAATCGCTGCACAAGCTGCTCGAAGATTAAAAAAGACCAGAAGAAGATCGAAGACGATCGGAAAAAGACTGGAAATTCGAGCCGGCCACGCGGAGCGGCGCGGGCTCAGGCCTGACCGGCTGCGCGCCCGGGCGCGGCTTCACGTGCCGGCGGAGCGGCCGGGGCCGCGCTCGCCGTGCGCTCGATTAAATCGCGCACCGTGAACCCGCCGAGCGTCTCGCGCTCGGCCTGATGCAGCCGCTGGAGCATCGTAGCCACCCTCGCGTCGGAGGGCGCCACGCCCGGACCGCCGCCTCTGACACACTCGAGCACTTCCCCAAGCCCGATCGTCGAGGAGTCGCGGGCAAGAAACAATCCGCGTTCGCCCTCCTCGCCGCTCGTCGTTTCGATCACGATCCCGCCGCGCTCCAGCCGCCGCAGCACCTCGACCAGCACCGCTTCGTCGATCCCGAGTTCCGAGGATAGCGTGACCGGCGTGACCGTGCCGCGCCGCCCGGCCATCCGCTCACCCAGCCGCACGGCGACGGCCAACGCGACGGCGCGTTCGCTCATCGCCCACGGGTCCGCGACCAGGCGCAGGTTGCGGCGCTCGAAGGCCGCGGTGACCTCGGCGCCCAGCAGGACGATCAGCCAGGTCATATAGATCCACGTGAGCAGGACCGGGATTGAGGCGAGGGCGCCGTAGATCGCGGCATAGCGGTTGACGCCATACTGAAAATAGATGAAGGCCCACTGCGCGACCTGAAGCAGAATCGAGGCCACCAGTGCGCCCACGGCGGCAGCCTCGAAGCGCACCCGGCGGTTGGGGAAAAATACGTAAAGAAAAAAGAAGCCGGCCCAGATCGCGACGCTCGAGCTGATCAAGCCGGCGCCGGGAAGGCTCGGCAGGTGCTTGAGCAGGATTTGGCGCGCGCCGAGCGCGCCGGCCAGCAGCACCGGCACCGCGAACGTCATGCTCAGGTAGTCGGCAAACTTGCGCGCCATCGTGCGTCCGTACACCACGCGGAAAATGTTGTTCAGCGCCTGCTCGACCGTGCCCAGGGTGAGGACCACGGTGAAGAGCAGCGTGGCCGCGCCGACCGCGCCCAGGGTTTTGGCGTTGACGTTGGAGACGAAAGACATCAGGCGGTCGGTGATCTCGGGCGAGTTGGCGGTGAGATAACGCTCGAGCAGCGGGCGAATCACCTGAGCGCCGCCCAGTCCGTTGAGCGCCGAAAGCGCGACCGCCAGGATCGGCACGATCGAGAGCGCCGCGGTGTAGGTCAGCGCCGAGGCCCACAACATCACATTGTCGCGGGTAAAGCCGTCGGCGCAGCGCTCGAGCACGGAAGCGGTGCGCGACTTGAGCGCACGGCCCAGAGGCGAGTCGCGCGCCTGCGCGCGCGCGAGGAATTCAGAGAGGAAATCCTGTGCCATAACGTCTGCGGCCCAAGCCGATCGTCTACTCCTTTATTTCGGAGTTAGAAATGCGTTTGCAAATATTAGGACTGGCCCGTGCTCCGTAGTCCTGAACGCGGTAAGCGATTTCGCGCGGTCCTCCGCGCGTGATCCAAGAATGACGAGACAAAACTGGTCCGCACGTTCTCAAACCGCCGCTGCAAAATTCGCACTTCCACAGCCCGTCATCCAAACGAGTCCGCGAGTCGACGGACCCGGGCGAAGAAGGGCCCGTTCGCGAACAGCCGCTACGGAAGAAGTGTTCCGCTGTAGGTGCCGCTCGTGCGAAATCTGTCCCGAAGTCCCCGCAAACCCCAAAGAAGAAATTCACCGGCGCAGTTCGATGCGACGCCGGGAAATAAAACCGCGGGGCGGACGGCGCATCGCACCGCCCGCCCCGCTATCCACACTCCCCGCTTCCACCACAAGTCCGGTCCCCCTGGAAACCTGCGTGGCCGCTCGCCGGATGGGAGTCTTTTCTCCTGCTTACTCCACTGCGGGGCGGTTGTCGGCGAATAACTTAGCCGGCGCCGCGATCGGCGCGGCCGCCGCCGCCGTACTGGGCTCCGCCGCGGCCGTCGCGCGCCGCGCCGCCGCGGTCGGTCTGCCGAGCGGAATCAGGTTGAGTTCGTGCGCGCACTGCTCGACGGCTTGATAGGCGAAGCGTCCCGATTCGACCGCCTGGCTCACCGCGCACATCGCGCTTGCCATAGTGAGCGCGGCCAGCGCCGCAGTCATCACCGAGAGTCCCAGCACCCCGCACACCACCGTCGCGCCCGCCGTGATCGCGAGGCCCACCAGGCTAAGCCGGGTAAGCCGCACACGCACGGCGACATGGTTTTTCAGCCGCGCTCCCTCGTGCTCCTCGTCCGCGGTCTTGAAGTGCAGGCGCGTCCAGGGATCGGGACGAACTTCGAGGTCGTAGTCGTTCCATCCGGGGTCCTGTGTGACCGCGAGCCCGTCGTGCGAGAAGCGCCGCGCCAGACGCTCGAGCAGGCTCTCGCGCGTCGTCCAGGCCTCGTTCCAATACGAAAGATGGAAGCTGCGGCCGAACAACCGCAGCACGGGGAGCTGACGCGGCTGGATTTCGTTGCCGACTCTGACCGTGCGCATCCGCGTCTTCCATCGGGTCCAGGTACGCACCATCGGTCCGCTCCAGGCCAGGCACGCGACGAACAGCCGCGAACCGAGCGAGTCGTGACACTTCTCGAGCGGCGCTTGCCACGCGTAATGTACTGCCCATATCAAGCCCAGCGAGAGCATCGCGAGCGCGGGCACGATCGTAAATCCCGTGCCCCAGCTAAAGACCGCCGCGGCCGCGAACACCAGGTTCCATTCCAGCGTCTGCGGCAGAAAGCTCAGGATGCTCGGAACCTCTTCGCCCACCGTCTGCGCGCCGCCATCGGGCCGGGTCCATCCGATCCGGCGCCGCAGCGCCCCAGGCACGGTCGCCGCGAGGCCGGGAATCGTGCCGCGCCATTTGATTTGGCCAAGCGCGTTGAAGCGCTCGGGATATTTCAGATAGAGCGCCGCCTCGGCGCGTCCGTAACCGCGTTGCTGGCCGTAGTAGGCTTTTACCGTGTTGCGGCGGAAATGCCAGACGAAGGCTGCTGGGCAATAGCCGAGCGTGAATCCCGCATCGAGCATGCGCCAGCAGATGTCGACGTCGTCGCCGGCCGAAGTGAACTGGGCGTCGAAACCGCCGACCGCCACCAGCGCGGCTTTGGTGAAAACCATGTTGCATCCCGCCAGATGCTCGGCGCGATCTTCGGCGACCAGCACGTGACAGGGCGCGCCCGGCGCCGCCGCGACGCATCCCTCGACCCGGCCTTCCTCGTGTGGCGCATAGTTGGGGCCGCCGCAGCCGTCGAAGCCGCCGTCCACCATCGCACGCACCATCAGGGTCAGCCAGTCGGGATCGACCACGCAGTCCGAGTCGGTGTAGGCGATGATCTCGCCCCGCGCCGCCTGCAGTCCGACGTTACGCGCCACGCTCAAGCCCTTGTTGGGCTGGCGGATGAGTCGGAACTCCGGAAATTCCATCGCGATATCGGCGGTACGATCGCGCGAGCCGTCGTCGACGATTACGATTTCGTAGTTGGGGTACTTGAGCCGGCGGAGCGACTCCAGGCACGGCAGCATCGTGCGCTCGGCGTTGTAGGCGCAGATCACCACCGAGACCATCGGCGTGCGCGACGGCCGCGGCGGACAGGTTCCGTTCAACGAGATGAAAGGACTCGCCTCGTCTGCACCGATTGGGCGCATCGCGAGCCAGTCCTTGGCGGCCGCGGGTGCAACCGGCGGGGCAACCACGCCGGCCGCACCGACGCCGAAAGCCGTCGCCACCAGTTCGTCCTGCTCGGGGCCTTGGCCGGCCACGGCTTGGGGAAATTCGATCACCACCGGCCGCGCCATCGCGAGATTGTGCAGCGCTACCACGAAGGGCGCGAGTTCCGCTGGGGTGAAGCCCCCGACCTCGGCGTAGAGGAAATCCTCGGTTCGCGTCGCGAGTGCAATCGTGGACGGGCGATGCTTCAGCGCGACCAGCGCGCGGCCGTCGTGTGAATGAATGTGGCGGATAACCCGGTCGAGCGCGCGCCGCAGACGCTCGACGCCGAGCATCCGCAACTGCTTGGGATGGATCGGGCAATCGATGAGATAGCCTATGAGCGAGGGATGGTTACGCCAGTTATTGACGGTGTGAACGATACGGTTGGTGGTTTCGCGCGCGCGCGCGGGTTCGAGCAGGTCCTCGGGCTTGAGGGCCAGTTCGACCAGCGCCTGGAGTCCGGTGTAGGTGGCGAGGTCGAGGACGGATTCCGCCTGTTTCTCGCGCAGCACCAGGGCCGTGGTATGGGCTTCCTGCAGAGCTTGAAGCCGATGCTTGAGCAGGAGCCTCTGGCTGAGGTCCAGCGTGGGCTGGACATCGGCGAGCCGCATCGCCTTTAGAAAGAGTTTCACGCCGGCGCGGGAGAAAAATTTTCCCTGCGCTAGAATAGGGGGCCGAAAGCACGCGTCTGGTAGCACAATTTTCACATAGAGCCAAAGCTGTGCCACTGAAAAAGCCTCGCGGCGCCTACACTTTTGGCGGTATACGGGGAGTCAAAGGTCAACGTAATGGGATGTCGGCTAACCCTTTTGCGACTCAGCGGATTGCGGCCGTGGCGCTTTCGCGGGTTGCAAAAAGCCCGCTCGGCTCCTAGGAGGCACATTTTCGCGATGTTATAACTCGATCGGTAACCCCAGCGTGGAACAGCACTCTAACGGCCGCCGCTCGGTGCGGAGCGTGGTACCCAACAAGCGCGGGACTGCCCTCGGAAAAGGCGGATCCGCCGCCAATAAAAGCAGTCTTGCCTTTCACAAAAGCAAAACTGCCTCGCGCAAGAGCAAGACCCCCTCTCGGAAGAGCGGCAGTGGCGCGTCGTATAAGAAGCCCAGGTCTCATCAGGCCGGCGCGGCGGCCGCGCGGACGGCCGGGACGGGGTTGCGCGCCCCCCTTGATGCGCCGATACAGGCGACACCTGAGGAGCTCGAATCGATTCGCGCTCAACTCCATTCAATCGAACTGGCGCTCTCGGCGCTTTTCGGCGCCGACTATCGCCGAGGCCCGGAAAGCCGGCGCTCACGCCGCACCGCCGCCAACATAATCGATCGCCACTTCGATCAGATCGTCGCAGAGTGGACCGCCACTATCCGGGGGATGCTGGACGAACGCGCGCTGCTGAAGTACCCGCACATACCCCAGGATTGCGCCAACGCGCTCATCCGGTTTACCGAGAACCTGCGCGACCGCGACAACCTCGACACCTACGTCTATCTGCGCCGGCACTGCCAGGAGGGGATGCTCTCGCGTGTGCGGCCGTCGGAGTTTAACGTCCTGCATATCGCGCTCAAGCAACTGATTCTCAAACGCGTGCGCGCCGTGATCAAGGGTCCGCGGGTGGAGCGGGTGCGCGAGGCGGTGGTGGCCGCGGTCGACGAACGGCGTCTGATGGTCTCGCAGTTCTATATCGAATCGCGCGAACATGCGCTGCGTGTCTCCGAGGAAAAGTACCGTACAACCATCGACCACGCGCCCGATCCGATGTACGAGATCGAGCCGTACACCTGGACTGTGCAGGGCGCCAACGCCGCCGCCGAGGCGATGTACCGGATCGGCAAGGATCATCAGGACAGGCCGCTGGTGGGCCGCCGACTGACCGAGCTTGGTCCGCCCGAGGACATCCCGCACATCCTGAGTCACGTGGAAAAGGTGGTGCGCGACGGCTCCGACCAGATCCGCGATTGGCCGGAGGGCGGACGGTACTTCGACGTTAATTCGGCGCTGATCTCGTTCGGCAAGGTGCAATTCGTGCACATGATCCTGCATGACGTGACCCAGCGGCGCGAGATGCTCGACGAGCTGCTGCGCACCGAGCGCCTGGCCGCGGCCGGCACCTTCGCCGCCGGCGTCGCGCACGAGGTCAACAACCCGCTCGGCTCGATCTCTTCGCTGGTACAGTCGCTGCTGCCGGAGGAAACCGACATCGCGCGGCGCACCTCGCTGCACACCATACTCGCGCAGATCACGCGCATCTCGACCACGCTCAAGGACCTGGTCAACTTCGCGCGGCCCTCGCCCTCGCAACGCAGCCGCTTCGATCTCAACGACCAGGTGCGCGAGACGCTGCGCCTGGTAGCTTATAACAGCCGCTTCCAGGGAATCACCTTCGAGCCGCAACTGGCCGGCGACCTCAAGCTTGCGTTCGCCGACAGCAACGAGATCCAGCAGGTGCTAATCAACCTGATCTTCAACGCCGCCGACGCGAGTCAGCATCGCGGCGGCATCATCCGGATCGTGACCGAGAACATCGCCAAGCGCGACAACGGCAGCCTCGTCAGCAAGGTCCTGATGCGCGTGACCGACGACGGCATCGGGATTCCGCCCGAGCATCTAAGCCGCGTCTTCGATCCGTTTTTCACCACCAAGCCGGCCGGCGCGGGCGTGGGACTCGGACTTTCGCTTTGCCAGCGGATCATCCTGGCCAACTTCGGCACCATCCGCATCGACAGCGAAGTCGGCAAGGGCACCGCGGTGACGATCTGTCTTCCCAGCTACGAATGCGAGGCGGCCGCGGCCGAAACGCCGGCGTCATGAACGAAATCGAGCCGCTGATACCCGAGACTCCGGCCGGCCCCGAGCGCACGGCGCCCGCGCCGCAGCGCGGTCCTTATCACG
>CAVZDJ010000003.1:0-50024 GCA_963773975.1 uncultured delta proteobacterium | reverse complement strand
CATACAACGGCGGCTCGCGAGCGCTTCGAAGCTAAGAGGTTCTGCCATTTAAGATGCTCTCCAGCACGAATTGTAAGTGTAAGCGCGATGCTATGGCAACTGAAAAGCCGCTGCCTTAAGCCCGCTGGACACCACCACCAGTTCAGGACTCGCCCGCGCGCCAGTTTATTCCTCGCCCCCCGGCAGTCGCTGGGCCGCCAGGCTCTCTGACGATATGCTAGTCCCCCGGGAAGCGGTGCCCTCCGTAGTTTATACGGTGGATACCTGGCATGGATACAACTTTGGCATGGATACGCGTTTGGCAAGGAGACAGATTTCGCATCGAAACAAGTTTGGGTGAAGACCTGGACACCGAGAATCGCTCCAGGGTCGATCCTTCACTTCGGCAACCTTCGTTCGGGCAACCTTCGTTCAGCAACCTTCGTTCAGGATGATGGCGAAAGGGCTCCGTCCATCATCCTGAGGGTCAGCGAAGGATCTCCGCGAAGCGATGGATCCGTTTCCCCGGCATTCGCCGAAGCGCGGGCTGGGAAATAAGGAAGCAACGCTTCTCTGCCCGAGTGTCCATTTTTGGCACTTGTCGGACGTTTATTAACTCCTGATTAGGATTTATTCACCCCTGTTGGGTGTTTATTCCCTATGGGCGGATGCATTGCACTTCAGCGAGGGATATACTAACGAACAGGTCGGGATGGCATTCAGGGTCCAGATGCCTGCGGTGGCGAGAACGCCGTGGGTGGCGCGTTTTTTCACCCAGGCGGTGAAAGCGAAAAGTCCGGGGCTGGCGATGCCTACGTCTTGTGATGCATGCGAGACCTGTCGTGGCGTGGTGCGGATGTGAGGAGGGGACGGAAGATGATTTCCGGTCTCGGGGGACGCCAAGCCACGCGCAATCCGCTTCGAGCTGCCGATCGAGGTTATATTTAGGCTAAAGGCCGCGCCGCCGGACTTTTCGGCCGCAGGCCGTGGAACCTATCGCCTCGCGCTGAAACAAAAAAATGGAATCCAAAGCCTGCCGTCCGGCGTGCCGCGTCCTGGCGGAAAGGGATTGAACTTCCGCGGTAACCCATCATGTTGTCATCATTGGACCATAACTATCTTCAAAGCCTGGTCGAAAGTTCTCCCGACATTATCATCGCGGTCGATCGTAATGGCACGATCATTTTCTACAACGACGGAGCGCGTAAAAACCTGCACTACTCCGCCGAGGAGATCGTCGGCCAGAAAATCACCACTATCTACCCTTCGCTCGAGGAAGCGCGCCGCGTGATGACGGCCATGCGCGCCGCCGGCGAGGACTCGGGCCGCATTTCCAACTTCGAGACCGTGCTCCGCAGCAAGGACGGCGACCTGATCCCGGTCGCTATCTCGGGCTCGATCATCTACGAGAAGGACGGGACGGCGGCCGGTTCCATCGGCTTCGCCCGCGACATCCGCATGATGCGCCATCGCGAGCAGCTCGCGACCGCCGGGGAAATCGCGGTCAGCCTCGCGCACGAGATCTACAATCCGCTGGAAGCCATCACCAACAACCTCGACTTGCTCGCGCGTTGCGTCGAGGCCCATCTCTCCGACGCCGAGCTGGTGGTCGAGCACGAGCGGCTCGACTCGATCCGCACCGGCATCCGGCGCGTGCAGGGCATCGTGCGCCGGCTCGACGAAATGACTCGCAAGGGCATCTACATAACCCGCGACTATTTGGCAGGTAAGAAGATGGCCGACCTCGCGCCCAGCGGGGCCGAACCCGAAGAGCGCGCGCCCGTGTCCGACGCCTCGAAGAACGGATGCGACTGGCCGCTGGCCGGGATGGCCGTGCTGGTGCTCGACGACGACCTTTCGGTCGTGAGCTCGCTCGCCGACGTGCTGCGCGCCGAGCGCTGCCAGGTCTACACTGCGATCCGTCCCAGCACCGCCTTCGGCATCCTGCGCAACGTGCGCGTCGACGCGGTCATCTCCGACGTCGTGATGCCCGAAATGGACGGCTACGAGTTCTACACCCGCGTGAAGGAAGAGATGCCGCACCTGCCGGTCATCCTGATGACCGCCTACAACTACGACCGCGACCACATCCTGATGCGCAGCCGGCTCAAGGGGCTCGAGGGCGCACTATTCAAGAAGCCGGTTAACCCGGCCAAGCTTCGCGACCTGTTGATACGCGCGCGCCAGAAGGGAATACCGCAGCCCGCCAAGGCGCTTCCGTTTACTTAAGCAGCCCGCTGACAAATAGTTGCGCGGGCGAGGGCAGGAAAAGACGGACGCGGCGGCCTTTGCTCAGGATGACAAGAACGGAAGCTTAGGCTGCGAAAGTTTGTAAGATCTTAAGCGAAGCGAGTCCCGGCCCGCCTACTGTGTGATCGCAAGAAACGCCGGGAAGCTGGCCGGATTGGCCGGGCTCTCGGTATTGAAGGTGCCAATCGAACTCAGCGCTCCGGCCGCCCCTACCTGGTAACCCAGGACCTGGCCGGTGGCATTGTTCGCCACGTAGACGAAGCTTCCAGTGGGATCGCTGACGATTCCCTCGGGCCCGCTCAGCCCGCCCGTTGCGCTCTGCAGCGACAGCACGCCGGTGTTCACGATGAAATCCGAGACAGTGTTGATCGTGCCGTTAGTCGCGTAGAGGAAAAGTGCCGACGCGTTGTTGGCGAGCGCCAGGTCAAACGTCTGGCGGGTTAGCGCCGCGGTCGCGTAGCTGGCTAAAAAGGTCAGCACGTTGCCCGCGCCCACCGAAAACGCCGACACCACGCCGCCTGCGCGGTCAGTAAGGTAGACAAAATTACCCGTGGGATCGACCGCGATTCCCCGCGGCTGTCCGAGGCCGGCCGTCCCCAGACTCGCCACGCTATTGACCACCGCCAGCGTCCCGCCGGCCTGGATGCTCAGCGAGATCACCAACCCGGAACCGAAATCCGCCACGTACATCGCGCCCCCGCCCGGCGCCGCCACGATTCCCATCGGCTGCACGACGATCCCGGCGGCGGTGAACGCGCCGAGCGCCACGAGCGTGCCGTCGGAGGCAATCGAGTACTGCGAGATCGAGGCCCCGGTGCCGTTGGTGACGTACAAAAAGCTGCCCGACGAATCGGTCGCGAGCCGCTGCGGCGAACTGCCCGCACCGTCGCTGGCCGAGCCGATTGCGGCCAGTGCGCCGGTGAAGGTATCGACGCTGAACTCGCGGACAATATGATCGGCCGAGTTGGCGACGTAGAGAAAGCCGTTGGACGGACTGAGCGCAAGTCCGGTGGGCCCCGACGCCGCGCCGACCGCGGTTGTCCCGATTAGCGTGAGCGCGCCGCTCGCCAGATTGCGGCTGAATTCACTGAGCTTGCCGTCGGCGTTGTTGGTCGCGAACACCAGCCCCTGGGTTGGAGTCGCGGTCGGTCCCGCGCTCGCGGTCGAACTGGAGCTAGGGCCGGGCGTCGGCGTCACCTCCGTTCCGGTCAGGAAGTACTGATGACCGCACGACGCGCTGAGGACCACGAGCAGCAGCACCCCGAGCCATCCGGCAACCGCAGCCACCCCCAGCGTTCTTCGCAGCCTTCGCACCCCTACTCCTGGTCCGCGCTCCACATGCTGGTCGAATACGATAGCTGACGGCTCGCGATACCGAAAATCGGCCCATGAAGGGCACGCCGATTCGCGCGGGCTCGGGCATCCGTGCGGACCGCCCAAGGTCATCCCCGACCGTCAGACGGCGGCTTTCAGCGTCCCGGCGACGCAGGTGGCGAGGCTTGACAGAAGCTTCGCTCTTGGACGAACGATCGTGCCGTGAATCGCTCATCCGCGGGCTCACGTTGAACCCTATCCCGATTCGGATCCGGCCCGGGCGGTTTTCAAAGTGGGTCCGCTTAAACTGCGTGGCCGAACGGCCATGCGCACGCGAGGAAGGTGACTTGTCATGGCCAAAATCGATTTCGCAAAGCTGCCCAGGTTCTCCGAACTGCCGGTCAAGAAAGGTGCGCCACCGGATTCATGCTGGGGCGTTTTCGGCGACGAGGACGACCTCGGATGCCTCAACTTCCTGACGCCGGAGGGCGTTATCGAGGCGGCCCGGATGGTCAAGAAGGGCCGGATTTTCCGTCTCGATACGAAACTCAATTACGCCAACCCGCCGCTGTTCGAACGCAAGCCCGCCAAGCACGTGCTCTCGAGCTTCGAGTCTTACGGCCTGCTCGGCTTCGACGATATGCTCGACAACTACAACACCCAGGAAGGCGCCCAGTGGGACGGCCTCGGCCACGTCGGCAACCTGAAGCATCAGGCCTTCTACAACGGCAAAACTTCCGACGACGTGAAGGCTGGCCGCCTGAGCATCCATAGTTGGGCCGATAAATTCGTCGGCAAGGGCCACCTGGTTGACCTGTTCAAATTCCGCGCCGACGCTGGACGGCCGGTCAATCCGCTCGAACCCGAGCGCTACTCGCTGCAGGATCTCAAAGACGCGCTCAAGGCGCAGGGCGGTTCGCTCAAGCCCGGCAGCGTGCTGCTATTGCGCACCGGATGGATGCAGGCCTACGTGAAATCGACGCCCGCGCAGAAGACCGCGATGGCGCCGATGAAGGCGCTCAAAGCCTGCGGCATCGAAGACACGCGCGAGATGGTGGCATGGATGTGGGACAGCCGGGTCGCCGCGATCGGCACCGATTGCCCCGCGGTCGAGCAGTGGCCGTGGGATTTTCGCAACGAAGGCGCGCTCCACTAT
This sequence comes from uncultured delta proteobacterium, assembly GCA_963773975.1. GTDB lineage: Bacteria > Desulfobacterota > Binatia > Binatales > Binataceae > JAKAVN01. The sequence continues at coordinate 45,325 of CAVZDJ010000003.1, read as the reverse complement.
CGCACGCTCTCGCTGCTCGGCCTGCCGCTGGGTGAACAGTTCGTGCTTGACGACCTCGCCGCGGATTGTCATCAGGACCGCCAGTACGACTTCATGCTGGTCTCATGCCCGCTCAATGTGGAGGGCGGCATCGCGTCGCCCCCCAACGCGGTAGCGATAAAGTAGCGCTCGATCTTTGGTGCGATATTTTAAGGGGTCGGGGTGCGGCATCGCCGCGCCCCGACTCTTCTATTCCGCTCACCCATCTACCTAGCTCCGCTCACCGTCGCGAAGGCTCACCCCGCATTTCCGTTTGCAAAGCTTGGACTGACCAATCGCTGAGCGGATGCCTATTGTGCGGGCATCACTGGCGACGGAGTGCCGCCAAAAAGTCGCATTCTATATCGCACTAAAGTTGCATTTTGCATGGCACCTTTCTTGCGCTTGGGTCCGCGGATACGACAGGGCGACTTTGTCTCCGAGCGTCCCAAATGACGCCGCGGACTGGTTCGCACCAAGGAGAAGAGAATGGCCGGAGTACCACAAGAAAAACCGAAGATGAAGCCGACTCTGGGGCTCACCGGCGTCACCGTCAATGCGATGGCATTGATCGCGCCGGGCGCATTTCTATGGATCACGTTCGTGGTCCAGGCGGGTTACGCCTATCCGTCGGGCATGGCGATGTGGGCGGGGATTTTCGCCGCCATCCTGCTCGCCTACGCCACCGCATTATCGTACTCGGAGCTGGCCAAGCTCTATCCGGGAGCGGGCAGCTCGTACCTGTTCGCGGAGCGGGCGTTTCTGAACACCACTCACGCCTATCGCTTCTCCCGGATTGCGAAGTTCGTAACCGGATGGGCCTCGCATCTCTACTACTGGGTGTATCCGGGCGTGATGGTCGCGACGATGGGCGTCATGATCGGCTACATCCTGGGCACGCTGGTTCCGGGGGCGATGAACGCCGGCGTGCCGGGTCCGGTCTTCATGGCGCTGGTGGCGATCATTTTTGCCTACGCCGTCTCGTATATCGCATACCGGGGCGTCAACGGATCGACGAACGTCAACCTCGCCATCAATATCATCCAGATCGCCGCGCTGCTGTTTTTCTCCGCGCTCGCGATCTCGTACCGGCTGGGCCATCCGGAAGGCTCCATCGGCTATGCCCTGGACGGCACCAAGAAAGTCCTGCACTACGCACTGGGCGGGGCTGCGCCGGCGCATCCCAGCGGCTGGTCGGTCGTCCTGCCGCACAACTTCAACTGGCTGATGCTGCAAATGACCATCGCGATCCTGCTGCTGGTGGGATTCGAGTCGATTACCTCGCTCGGAGAAGAGGCCAAGGATCCCAAGCGCGACATCCCGCGCGGCGTGCTGCTCTCGATCACGATCCAGTGCCTGTTCATGTACCTCATTGAGTACTTCGCCGCGAATTACTTCATGAGCAATGCCTACAGCCTGGCCGACGCAAAGGGCTCTGCCGCTCCGATCGGCGACATGATGGTGCTCGTCGGCAATGCGATGATGGGCGGGCATGGGCAGGCCTTCATGCTGCTCGAAGCGCTGACCGTTTTCCTCGCGCTGATCGGGACCACGCTCTCGTGCATCAACACCGGCGCGCGCGTGACCTACGCGATGGGCCGTGACGAAGAGGTGCCGGAGCACTTTGGTTTCCTGCACGGCGATAATCTGACGCCGCATCGCGCCATCTGGGCGCTGGCTACGATTTCCGCCGTGCTCGGCGCGTACGCGGCGCTGTTCTTCTTCGCGGGCTCGGCTGCGCCCGACGACAAAACGATCGCGACGCTCCCGCATAACTTCTGGTATGCGATCGGGATGAGCTCCAATGCGTCGCTGTCGGCACTGCCCAACGGCCTCGCCCTGGTGACCCTGGTGTCGAACTTCGGCACCTTCATGCTCTACGGACTGACCAACATTATCTGCATCGTGGCTTTCCGCGAGCATGACGACTTCCACGGTTTCAAGCATATGGTAGTGCCGGTCTTCGGCGCGCTCGCGAACTTCGCCTGCATGGCCTTTTACGTCATCGGACCGATCGAAGGCCTTGGCAGCGTCAAGGAACCGCTGATCGCGGTGGGAGTCGCCATCATCTGGGGCGTCTACGGCGCGGTATATTTCATGCGCAATTCGCGCCGCCGGGGTAAGGAAACAGTGCTGATGGCCAAGCCGGCCTGAGCAAGGAGCAAGCAAGACACCAGGCGGGTGCCGGAATGCGTGAGCGCTTCCCGGCACCCGCCTTATCTTTGGGCCGCATTGTGTCGCAAGACCTCTTGCTGACCAGCGGAGCGGCAGATGCCGCCCGCCTGGTCAGCATCAAGGCAGTGGATGCGTGTGTAACGGCAGAAAACGGGCGAATACATTGACGAATCGCATGAACAAACCGACGCGCGCTACGGCATGGAATTTGGGTAACCCGCCCTGACATATGCACCTATGGGTGCGTCTTGAACCTCATTATCCAAACGCAACGGAACGGAGAAGAAAGCTAGATATGGAATATCGCGCAGGACGTTCGACCATCGGAAGCCTCGTATGGGCACTGCTCCTGACCTTCCTCGTCGCCTGTGCTCATAGCGCGTGGGCCGATAGCTCTGGCGCACCCGCGCCCGGAACTCCGAGCACCGCTCCAGCAGCCCCTGCTCCGGCGGGCGCCGCTCCGGCAGGCGCCGCTCCGGCAGCCGGCGGTTCTCCGGCGGCGGCTGCTGCCGCACCCACTCCGGTGCCTCCGCTCTCATCGCCCGCGATGACGGGGCCGCTGGTGATGGCTTCGCCGAACGAAATCAATCTTCCGAAGTATGCACCCTTTCTCAAGGCCCTGCCTGCTCCGATCGCCACTCTCTTCGACTTTGACGTCAACGGCGTGGTAAGCGGGCTTGGATTCTTTCAGAACCACGCCGTAGTTGGCGACCCCTACAACCGAATCGACGTCAGCAACGCCGAGGCCATCATCCAGAAGGCCGACGGCCTGATTCAGTACTATCTGCAAGTGGGAGGTTATAGTTTTCCCATACTCGGCAGTCCCTATATCAACATGACGAAATCGGTAGACAGACTATATGGGGTCTTGCCGGAGGCCTATATCAAGATCGCTCCGACCGACAGTTTTTCAATCGAGGCCGGCAATCTTCCGACGCTCTTTGGGGCCGAGTACACCTTCACTTTCGAAAACATGAATATCGAGCGCGGACTGCTGTGGAATCAGGAGAACGTCATCAATCGCGGCCTCCAGCTCAACTATACCTATGGACCGCTCGCCGCATCGGTGAGCTGGAACAATGGCTTCTACTCGCACAGCTACACCTGGGTCGACGGGTCGTTGGCCTGGACGATAAATCCCGCGAATACTTTGAGCATAGTCGGCGGCGGTAACGCCGGCTTCGCGAAATCCAACAACTTTGCGACTCCACTGCTCAACAACAACGGCCAGATCTACAATGTTATCTACACCTACAATGCCGCGCCCATTGTCATCACACCCTATTTTCAGGAAACCAATATCCCGTTTAATCCGGATATCGGGGTCCATAAATCAACCCAGACCTTAAGTGGAGCAATCCTCGCGAGTTACGCTATCACCGATAAGATTTCAGTGGCCGGACGCGCCGAATATATCGACACCACCGGGAATGAGAATTCGCCTCCGGGCAGCGCCGCCAATCTGCTCTATGGAGTCGGCAGCGACGCCTGGTCTCTGACGCTCACGCCCACCTTCCAGTGGAAGCAGTTCTTCTTCCGCGGTGAGGTTTCCTACGTGCAGGCGAACAGCTACGCGCCCGGCGCCGTGTTCGGCAAGGAGGGCAACAACAACTCACAGGTCCGGGGCCTGGTCGAAACAGGCGTCATATTTTAATTTTAATGACCGCGGCAGCTCACGCCCGGTGATGAAGTACGACTAGGCAGGCAATCCCGTGCCGGCCGGCGGGCCGCCCGTCCCTGCGGTCCGCCGGCCAATCAATTCATAAGTGGCGAGTATTTCAGCGGCCGTCCGGTCTTGTGCGAGAGCGGACGGCCGCGTCTTATGAAATGGCCGGCGCCCTCTTGGCTCGGCCTCAAACACACGGTATCGGTTAACACGAACGTTGCTCTGTCAGGTTTTTTGCAAGGAGGTTTTTTGCAAGACATGGCCACGGTGACCAAAGGGAGTGGGACGTCGGTGCGGCGGCGGTCGAAGAGCGCGGCCAAGGAGGCGGCGGGCGCGACAAAGGAACTCAACGGCACGCCGGCGCACAAGGGTGCGGCCGCGGCCCGCCTCGATAGCGAAATGAACGTCGAAACCATACGCCTGCGCGCCTACGAGCTTTTCCTCGCGCGCGGCGCTACTCACGGCAACGACCTTGCCGATTGGCTCAATGCCGAGCGGGAATTGCTTGGCGCTCGCGCAACGTAACTTCGCCACGCTCGCAAGCGCATGCGGCGGGGCGTGCACGCGTGCCGCGGCCCGTTGGAGCGGGCGGATGGAGCGAAGCGGCGGGCCCACAAGGCCGCCGGAGTGAACGCCGCATGGCCGAATCAATCGGCTCCGATGCCGCGCCGCCAAGCTTCGATCTCGCCATGCTCTCCGACACCGGCACCGATCGGCCCGGCAACGAGGACGCCTGTGGTTATTTCATCGACGGCCCCGAGGCCGCGCTGCTGGTGGTCGCCGACGGCATCGGCGGCTATGAAGGTGGTGAGATCGCCAGCCGCATGGCGGTGGATATCACGATCGAAGCGTACCGCGAGAGCCCGCCCGCATGGGGCGCCGCCAAGCGTCTGCAGCGCGCCGTGCAGCGCGCCAATATCGAGATTCACAACCGTGCGATCGCGGTGCCCGAGTTGCGCCGGATGGGCACCACGTTGACCGCAGTGGTGGTCGAGGGCGGCCGCATGAGCGCCGCGCACGTAGGTGATTGCCGCCTGTACCTCGCCCGCCGCGGCCGCGTCTCGCAGATGACCAAGGACCACACGATGGTTGGCGAGCGCGTGCGGATGGGTCTGATGAGTGCGGCAAGCGCGCGCAATCATCCGGAGCGTTCGATGCTCAGCCGCTCGCTGGGCCGCGAGCTGATCGTCTCGATGGATCGGCTGTCGATGCCGCTGGTGCAGAACGACCGCCTGCTGCTGTGCAGCGACGGGCTCTATAACGTGCTCGAAGACAGTGAGATCGGGCACATGTTGCAGGCGGACGACGCGGCCGCATCCTGCAAGGCGCTGGTCGACGCGGCCAACGCGCGTGGCACCGCCGACAACCTGACCGCCGCGGTCTTCATCATGCGCGGCGCGACGACCTTTGCCGAGAGCGCCACCGGCACGGGATGGCGCGAGTGGCTGAGCAGGATTCTTGGACGAAGGCGCTGATTGCGCCGGTGCGGGCGGCCCACGCCGCAGCGTACACAGCAGCTTCAGCACGCGTTGCGGTGGCCGGCGGCGCGATGTTAACGTCCGCCCGCATGTTGTGCGCAAGCACGTTCTGCCCATGATGCGCGAGGTCAATGCCGGCGACAAGCTCGATCAGTACGAGCTGACCGAACTTATTGCACGCAGCGGCATGGCGTCGATCTTCAAGGCCGTCGATCAGATGAGCGGCGCGACCGTCGCGATCAAGGTTCCTTACCTTCAGTTCGAGAGCGACGTGGTTTTCTACGAGCGCTTCAAGCGCGAGGAAGAAGTTGGCCGCCGCCTCGACCATCCCAACATCATCAAGGTGCTGACCCCGCGGCGCAAAAGCCGGATGTACATCGCGATGGAGTACGTCGACGGCGTATCGCTGCGCGCGATGATGCGCGACGAGCGGCCGATGCGCAGCGAACGCGCGCTGGATTTCGCCCGCCAGCTCTGCGACGCGATGGTCTACATGCACAGCCAGGGCGTCGTCCATCGCGACCTCAAGCCCGAAAATGTGCTGATTACGGCTGATGGCCGGGTCAAGCTGATGGACTTCGGAATTGCGCTTGACGAGTCGGCGCGCAGGCTCACCTGGACGGGCCTCTCGACTACCATCGGCACGCCCGACTACATGGCGCCCGAGCAGATAAACGGCCGTCACGGCGATGCGCGCACCGACATCTATGCGCTCGGCACGATGCTGTTCGAGATGCTGACCGGCAACCTGCCGTTTGACGGCAGCAACGTTTACGCGTTGATGCGGGCGAAGGCCAACAACGATCCGCAGCCGCCGAGCTATTTCGTACCCGATATCGATCCGCATCTCGAAGAAATCATCCTGTGCGCGATCGAGCGCTTGCCGCGCAATCGCTATAGCACCGCCGCCGAAATGCTGGCCGACTTGACTGCTCCCGAGAAGGTCGCAGTGACCGGGCGCGTGAGACGGCTACATCCCCAGAGCTTGCGCGCGCTGCGCGTGCGGCGGGCATCTTTGATGGTGCTGTTCTTCGCATCGCTGGCGGGCATCTTTGTCGCGCTTATCTGGCTCGCCAATCGCTACCCGGCCGCGCCGCCGCGGGCCGGCCAGACATTCCGTGGGAGGTTGAAATGATGGCGCGTGCAAGGCGTCCTCGTGCGCTTGGCTTGGCGCTTCGTGCCGCGGCGCTGACGGCTGCCGCCGCAGCCGTGCTCGCCGCGTCCGTGTTTGCTCAGACCCCGGCTTCCACTGCATCGATCGAAACTCATCCGCAGGGCGCGCTTACTTTTTCGCTCAACCTCGCGTGGGTGCTGGTCGGCGGGTTCCTGGTGATGTTCATGCAGGTCGGTTTCGCGATGCTCGAGACCGGGTTCACGCGGTCCAAGAACGCGGTCAACACGATGGCGATGAACCTGATGATCTATCCGATCGGTATCATCGGTTTCTGGATGACCGGCTACGCGCTGATGATGGGCGGGGTGACGCAATGGCCCTCGCTCGGCGCAACCGGGATCTCCGGTCGCGAGTTGAGCCTTCACCTTGGCGGCCACGCTTTCGGAGTGCTCGGGGTCCGCAAGTTCGCGCTGCTGAGCGTCAGCCACGACCCGGCGAGCCTCGCAATGTTCCTGTTCGCGGTGGTCTTCATGGATACGGCGGCTACGATCCCGACCGGGGCGATGGCGGAGCGTTGGAAGTTTTCGGCGTTCTTCATCTACGGCCTGTTCATGTCGATGTTTCTCTATCCGCTGTATGGCAACTGGGTCTGGGGTGGGGGATGGCTGGCGCAGATGGGTGTGAACTTCGGGCTCGGTCATGGCCACGTCGACTTCGCCGGGTCCTCGGTGGTGCACATGACTGGCGGTATCACGGCGCTGGCCGGCGCGCGGGTACTCGGGCCGCGGATCGGGAAGTTTCGCCGCGAGGGGCTGATCGGCGCGCTACCTGGGCATAACCTGCCGATGGCGATCATCGGCACGCTCATCCTCGCCTTCGGATGGTTCGGCTTCAACGCGGGATCGACTCTGGCCGCGTCCGATCCACGCATCGGTTTGATCGCCGCCAATACGATGCTGGCCTCGGCGGCGGGTGCGCTCGCGGCGCTGCTTTACTTGTGGCATCGGTATCACAAGCCCGACATCGCGATGGCCTGTAATGGGCTGTTGGGCGGGCTGGTCGCGATAACCGCGCCGTGTGCTTTCGTCACGCCGGTCGCGGCCGTCCTGATCGGCGCGATCGCCGGCCTGCTGGTGGTCGCGGCCGTGCTTGCGCTGGAGAGGCGCTTTCGTATCGACGACCCGGTGGGTGCGATCGCGGTGCATGGCGTATGCGGCGCGTGGGGTGCGCTGGCCTTGGGCCTCCTGGCCGACGGCAGCTATGGGGACGGATGGAACGGGGTCAATGGGCCGGTACGCGGCCTGCTGTTCGGCGACGCGGGTCAGTTTGTCGCGCAGCTTATCGGCGTCGCGGTGAACCTGGTGGTGGTGTTCGGTCTTGCCCTCGCATTCTTCGTGATCGTCGAACGCACAATCGGTAATCGTGTTCCGGCGGAAGTCGAATGGACGGGACTCGACGCCCTCGAGATGGGCAGCGACGCGTATCCCAATGTCTGAACGACGGTTGTTAAAGGCCGGCCGGTAACGCCGCACTTGCAGCGGGGCGAGCGCCGTTTCCTGCCGCGAGGATGACGGCCAGCAGACGATAGACCTCGCGGTTGACCGCCATGCTGGCGTGGCCACCGGAGACTTCGTGATTGTCACCTTCACTCGTGATGCAGGTGCGCCAATCGACGACCTCATCGGTCCGCGTATAGAACGAGCTGAGCTTCACTCCGCGCGGAAAGCGCGAGGTGGCCGCTTCGCCGAAGGCGCACGTGCATTGATCCGTTCCGCATTGCGCGGGCCGATTATTTAGCGCCTGCCATAGCGCCTGGAAGCCCCGTATCGCCGGCCGATAGCGTGCGCGAACCGCGGTCCACGCGATCCGAGCCGGCGACCCCAGCGTCACCACGTGCTTCACTCGCGCGGGATATTTCACCGCGAGCGCGCGTGCCAGCACGCCCCCGAGGCTATGGCCGACGACGACCGCAGGCTTGCCGGACTCGTCGGTAATATGCGCCAGACGCCATCCGAGCCGCTCCGACTTTTCGTCTGGGCATCCGACATTCCAATCAATTCCCGATAGATAAGAACGGTAGCCGATTCGCGACAGCCATCGCGCCAAGGTGGAAAGCGACCAATCGCCGGCGAAGAATCCCGGGATCAACAGAACCGGGCTGCCATCGCCCCTCGGTATGGCGGTACCATAAAAAATCGGATCACAAAGTAAACAGGAGAGGCTGTGTGCAAAATCGATACAGGACTCGGCCATAGGCGGTTTGGAGCAGCTCTAGGCTACTTCTCCCAAGGTTTGGGTGGAGCGCTAAATTCGCGAAGCGCGCTCGGTTTGTCCCGTTTCTTCATGATTCTGGCCGTTCTACACGAAATTTAACGCTCTCGTAAAGTAAAACGCTGAAGTTTGTTGCGCGGAACTCCATCTCCTGTTGACAACAAGCATTACTCGTACCGCCTCCTCAATGATTGGACGAAATATGGAGGTCTCTTTATCCAACGGGCGTCTGGCCACGGGAAAGAAATATGCTGCACCATCAATCAGGCATAAACGAAGCCTACGGGCCCTGTCCGCAGCGATATTTAAGGAACGCTCCCGCTCATCCTTAGGAAACACGATCAAATTTCACTCGCAACCTAATAAACCCTTGACACAATTCGATAGTCTGATAACTTCAACAGTTCGCAACGAGGTTTTCCTTATGAAATTAGGTGGGGAAGCTCCTGACCTGGACGCGATCGACCTCCAAATCCTGTCAATTTTGCAGGAGCACGGCAGGATCGCCAACGTCAAGCTCGGCGAGCAGGTGGGGCTGTCGGCGCCGTCGGTCATCGAACGGGTCAAAAAGCTCGAAGACGGCGGAATTATCGTGGGGTACCACGCGGCGGTTGATGCGAAGCGGCTGGGCAAGGACGTGACCGCCTTTATCGGCGTCTCCATCGCCCATCCCAAGACCGTCAATCTGTTCGAGGAGACCATTGAGCTTATCGACGACGTACTCGAGTGCCATCACGTCACCGGCGAGCACACCCTGCTGCTCAAGGTCAAGACCGCCAACACCTCGACACTCGAGGGGCTCATCCGCACCATCCGCCTCATCGAAGGGGTGACCCGGACGGAAACGATGGTGGTGCTCTCGACGCATACGGAGCGCACGCAAATAACCGTCGCCGCCGAGGAGCCGGGTGAGCCGGGAAACGGCCGCCGCCATCGCCACGGCGCGGTCAAAAACGGGTCGGGAGAATCCAAAAGGACATAGCGATGCATCAACTGCGCAGTATCCCCCCGCGCCAGGGCCTCTACGATCCCGCGCACGAGCACGACGCCTGCGGTGTCGGCTTCGTGGTCAACATCAAGGGCGTGCGTTCGCACGACATCTTGCAGAAGGGGCTCCAGGTGCTCGACAACCTGACCCATCGCGGAGCCTGCGGATGCGATCCGCGAACGGGCGACGGCGCCGGCGTGCTGATGCAGATTCCGCACGAATTTTTCATGCGCGAGGTGGACAAGCTCGGGTTCGCGCTGCCGGCGCCGGGGGAGTACGGGGTCGGACAGGTTTTTCTGCCGCTCGATCCCGGGCGGCGCAAGACGGCCGAGGCGATAGTCGAGCGGGTGGTGCGCGGGGAGGGACAGCGGCTGCTCGGATGGCGCACGGTGCCGATCATCGAGAGCGCCTGCGGCGACATCGCGCGGCGCGGACTGCCCGCGGTGCGCCAGGTGTTTATCGGTCGCGGCGACGGAATCACGGATGCCGAGGCGCTCGAGCGCAAACTCTACGTGATTCGCAAAGCCATCACACATGCGGGCGCCTCGCTCGCGCTCGGGGACGGCGAGCTCTTCTACTTCTGCAGTCTCTCGGCCGCGACGATCGTGTACAAGGGACAGCTCATCTCGAACCAGATTCCGCAGTTCTATCCCGACCTCGGCGACCCGGAGATAAAGACCGCCCTTGCGATGGTGCATCAGCGGTTTTCGACCAATACCTTCCCGAGCTGGGACCGCGCGCATCCGTACCGCTTCCTGTGCCACAACGGCGAGATCAACACGCTGCGCGGCAACATCAACTGGATGGCCGCGCGGCAGGGACAGTTCGCCTCGCCGCTATTCGGCGCCGACATGCAAAAGCTGCTGCCGATCATCGAGCCGACCGGCAGCGACTCCTCGATGTTCGACAATTGCCTGGAGCTGCTGGTGCGCACCGGGCGCTCGCTGCCGCACGCGGTGATGATGATGATCCCGGAGGCGTGGCAGAACGACGAGATGATGAGTGCGGGCAAGCGCGCGTTTTACGAATACCACTCCAGCCTGATGGAGCCGTGGGACGGGCCGGCCTCGATCGCGTTCACCGACGGCCGGCGTATCGGCGCCGTGCTCGACCGCAATGGACTGCGCCCCTCGCGCTACCTGGTGACCAAGGACGGAATGGTCGTGATGGCTTCCGAAGCCGGCGTGCTCGATATTCCGCCCGAGCAGGTCGAGCGCAAGGGCCGCCTGCAGCCGGGCCGCATGTTCTTCATCGACACGGTCGAGGGCCGCATCGTCGAGGACGAGGAAATCAAGGCCTCGATGGCCGGGCGCAAGCCGTACCGGCAGTGGCTCGACCAGAACCTCGCCGATCTCGATCAGTTTCCCGCGCCGCCCAACGCGCCGCCGGTCTCCTCCTTCGAGGCCGACGATCTGCCCAAGCAACAGCAGGCCTTCGGCTATACGACCGAAGAGCTGAAGATGATTCTGGCGCCGATGGCGGTCAATGGGCAGGAGCCGGTAGGCTCGATGGGCACCGACACGCCGCTGGCGGTGCTGTCGGACAAATCGCCGTTGTTGTTCAACTACTTCAAGCAGCTCTTCGCCCAGGTGACCAATCCGCCGATCGATCCAATCCGCGAAGAGATGGTGACCTCCGCGATCACCACGATCGGCTCCGAGCAGAACCTGTTCGAGGAGACGCCCGAGCATTGCCGCCAGCTCAAGCTCTGGCGTCCGGTGCTGACCAACGTGGAGCTGGAGAAGATCAAACGGCTGAACGCGCCGGGCCTGCGCACAATCACGCTCTCGACGTTGTATCCGGTCGCCGAGGGCGAGGCCGGATTGCGCGGCGCGCTCGAGCGCCTGTGCCGCAGCGCCTCCGAGGCGATCGCGGCGGGTTCGACGATAATCGTGCTTTCCGACCGCGGCGTGGACCGCGAGCACGCGCCGATTCCGAGCCTGCTCGCAACCGGCGCCGTGCATCATCATCTAATCCGCGAGGGCACGCGCACGCGCGCCGGGCTGGTGGTCGAATCGGGCGAGCCGCGCGAGGCGCAGCACTTCTGCCTGCTCGTCGGTTATGGCGCGGGCGCGGTCAATCCGTATCTGGCGTACGCCACGATGGCCGGGATGATCGACGAGGGCATCTTAAAGGACGTCGACGAGGAGAGCGCGGTCGAACACTTCAACAAGTCGGTGGTGAAGAGCCTCATCAAGATCGCCTCCAAGATGGGAATCTCGACCGTGCAGAGCTATCGCGGGGCGCAGATTTTCGAGGCCATCGGGCTTAACCAGGAAGTGATCGATCGCTACTTCACCTGGACCGCGTCGCGCGTGGGCGGAGTCGGACTCGAGGCGATCGCGCGCGAGACCGCCAATCGTCATCGGCGCGCGTTCGAGATTATGCCCAACCTCGACCATCAGCTCGAGGCCGGCGGGCAATACCAGTGGCGCCGCCGCGGCGAGCATCACATGTACAACCCCAACACCATCGCCAAGCTCCAGCACGCGGTGCGCGCGGGCAACTACAAGATGTTCAAGGAGTACACGCGGCTGGTCGACGATCACAGCCGCAGCCTCGCCACGCTGCGGAGCCTGCTGAAATTCAAGTTCGATCGCCCGCCGGTTGCGATCGAGGAGGTCGAGCCGGCCGCCGAGATCGTCAAGCGCTTCAAGACCGGCGCGATGTCGTTCGGGTCGATCGGCAAGGAGGCGCACGAGAATCTGGCGATCGCGATGAACCGGATCGGCGGCAAGTCCAACACCGGCGAGGGCGGCGAGGATCCGGCGCGCTTCGTGCGCGACCCCAATGGCGATTGGCGGCGCAGTGCGATCAAGCAGGTCGCCTCGGCGCGCTTCGGCGTGACCAGTTGGTACCTGGTCAATGCCGACGAGCTGCAAATCAAAATGGCGCAGGGCGCCAAGCCCGGCGAAGGCGGCCAGCTCCCCGGCCACAAGGTCGACGATTTCATCGCGAAGATCCGCTACTCGACTCCGGGCGTCGGATTGATCTCGCCGCCGCCCCATCACGACATCTATTCGATCGAGGACCTCGCGCAGCTGATCCACGATCTCAAGAACTCCAACCGCCGCGCGCGGGTCAGCGTCAAGCTGGTGGCTGAAGTCGGCGTCGGCACGATCGCGGCCGGCGTCGCCAAGGCCAAGGCCGACGTGGTGCTGATCAGCGGACACGACGGCGGCACCGGCGCCTCGCCGCTGACTTCGATCAAGCACGCCGGTGTGCCGTGGGAGCTCGGTCTCGCCGAGACCCAGCAAATCCTGGTGATGAATGGGCTGCGCGGCCGTATCCATGTCGAGACCGACGGCCAGCTCAAGACCGGGCGCGACGTGACGATCGCAGCGCTGCTCGGCGCCGAGGAGTACGGCTTCGCGAGCGCGGCGCTGGTCGCCTCGGGCTGCATCATGATGCGCGTGTGCCATCTCAATACCTGCCCGGTCGGCGTCGCCACGCAGGATCCCGAACTGCGCAAGAAGTTCGAGGGCAAGCCCGAGCACGTGGTCAACCTGATGATGTTCATCGCGGAGGAGATGCGCGAGTACATGGCGCAGTTGGGCTTCCGCAGCGTGGCCGAGATGGTCGGGCACGTCGAGTGCCTCGACGGCAACGAAGCGATCCAACACTGGAAGGCGCGCAACGTCGACTTGAGCCGCATCCTGCATCGCCCGCCGGTCGGCCCCGACGAGCCGCTGCATTGCGTCGAGCAGCAGGACCACGGAATCGAGCACGCGCTCGATCAGCAGCTCCTGGAGCTGTGCGCCGAGACGCTCGAGCATCGCAAACCGGTCGAGATCAATCTCCCGATCCGCAACGTCAACCGCACCGTCGGCACGATCCTCTCCTCCGAGGTCTCGCGCCGCTTCGGCGAGGCCGGACTGCCGCCGTATACCATCCGAATCAACCTCAAGGGGTCGGCCGGACAGAGCTTCGGCGCGTGGCTAGCCTCGGGCGTGGCGCTGTACCTGGAGGGCGACGCCAACGATTACTGCGGCAAGGGGCTTTCGGGCGGCTTCATGACCGTGCGGCCGCCGCGCGAGGCGACCTTCGAGGCCGAGAACAACATCATCATCGGCAATGTCGCTTTATACGGCGCGACCGGCGGCGAGGCGTTTTTCTCGGGCGTGGCGGGCGAGCGTTTCGCCGTGCGCAACAGCGGTGCGACGGCGGTTGTCGAGGGCGTTGGCGACCACGGCTGCGAGTACATGACGCGCGGCACGGTCGTCGTGTTGGGCCGCACCGGGCGCAACTTCGCCGCCGGGATGAGCGGCGGAATCGCCTACGTGCTGGACGACGACGGCAGTTTCGGCACGCGCTGCAATACCGGGATGGTCGAGCTGGGGCCGCTTGGCGACAGCGAAGAGACCAAGCGCGTCCACGCCCTGATCGTGCGCCACCATCAGTACACCGGGAGCAAACTCGCCGAGCGCATTCTGGCCGATTGGGACAGCTATGCCGCGAAATTCGTCAAGGTGCTGCCCACCGAGTACCGCGCGGTGCTCGAACGCCAGCATCTCGGCACGAGTAACGACATGGCGCGTCTGGCCGCGGTGTAAGGGCGGCGTACAGCTCAGCCCGGGGTCGTTGATCGAAATCGCAGCCGCGACGAAGCAGCGGCGGCGCGATGTGCCGGTGAAAAAATTGGTGAAACAATGGGCAAGATAACCGGATTCATGGAGATCAAGCGCGAGACGCCGGCACGACGCCCGGTGCCCGAGCGGCTGCAGGACTGGCGCGAGTACGATCTCAAGATGCCCGAGGACAAGTTGCGCGCGCAGGGGGCGCGATGCATGGATTGCGGAATCCCCTTCTGCCACAAGGGCTGCCCGCTCGGCAACATCATCCCGGATTGGAACGACCTGATCTATCGCGGGCGCTGGCAGGAGGCCATCGACCGCCTGCACTCGACCAACAACTTTCCCGAATTCACCGGCCGCGTATGTCCGGCGCCGTGCGAAGAGGCCTGTGTCCTCAATATCAACAACGACCCGGTCACGATCAAACTGATCGAAAAGAACATTATCGATCATGCGTGGGCGGAAGGATGGGTCACGCCGCTGCCGCCCACGCGCAAAACCGGCAAGCGGGTCGCGGTGGTTGGATCGGGACCGTCGGGCCTCGCCTGTGCGCAGCAGCTCGCGCGCGCCGGCCATGACGTGACGCTCTACGAACGCTCCGACCGCGTCGGCGGGCTGCTGATGTACGGGATTCCGGATTTCAAGCTGGAGAAGCGCTTCGTCAACCGGCGGGTCGAGCAGATGCAGGCCGAGGGCGTCAACGTCGTCACCAGTTGCCGCGTCGGATTCGACGTCCACGCCGACGAGCTGCGCTCCCAGTACGACGCGATCGTGCTGACGATGGGCGCGACCAAGCCGCGCGACCTTCCGATCCCGGGCCGCGAGCTCAAGGGCGTACACTTCGCGATGGAGTTTCTGCCGCAGCAGAACAAGCGCAACGCCGGCGACACGATCGATCCGGCGGTCTCGATCAGCGCCAGGCACAAGAAGGTGGTGATCCTGGGCGGCGGCGACACCGGCTCGGATTGCCTCGGCACTTCGAATCGCCAGGGCGCGAGCGTGGTCTACCAGTACGAGTTGCTGCCGATGCCGCCCGAGCGGCGCACGGTCGCGATGCCGTGGCCGGACTGGCCGATGATCCTGCGCACTTCGACCTCGCACGAGGAAGGCGTGGTGCGCGACTGGAGCATCAACACCAAGCGCTTCATCGGCGAGAACGGCGCGCTCAAGGCGCTCGAGGGAATCAAGCTTCAGTGGAAGCAGGACAACGGCCGCATGGTGATGGAGGAAGTGCCGGGCAGCAACTTCATCATCGAGTGCGAGTTGGTGCTGCTGGCGCTGGGCTTCCTCGGCCCGGAGCCCGACGGAATCATCTCGCAACTCGGGCTGAAGCTCGACCCGCGCAGCAACGTGCTGTGCGGGAACTACATGTCGAGCGTGCCGGGAGTGTTCGCGGCCGGCGACACGCGGCGCGGACAATCGCTGGTGGTGTGGGCGATTTGGGAAGGGCGCGAATGCGCTCGCGCGGTCGACGCCTGGCTGATGGGCGAGAGCTTTCTGCAAGCCAGCCCCGAGCTATAGATAACGCCGAGAAACCTGAAAATCGCTCGGCGTTGATCCTTCGCCGCGCGGCAGCCTTCGTTCAGGATGACCTCACCCTGACCCCGCTCCCTTCCTTTTTTTCGGCGCTTCCTCGTTCCGGTTTTCGCGCTGCTCGCGCGAGGGCCGCGCGCTAGCGGCGGCGTGCCGACTTGCGCCGCGGCCGCGCCGCCGGTGCGCTCGCTCCCTTGCGCGGCGCGCGGCTCTTCGATGCGGGCACTGCGCGGACCGCCGCCGTAGGCCGGGCCGCAGTGGTGGCGGCGGCGCCTACGTACGCGTCGGCTTCGATTTCGATCAGCATATCGGGATGCACCAGCCGGGTGACCTGGACCACGGTCGAAGCCGGCGGCGCCGCGCCGAACATCTCCTGATGCGCACGGGCGACGTCGCTGAAGCGATCGAGTTCGGTCACGTAGACCCGCGTGCGCACGACGCGCTCCAGTCCGAGGCCCAGCCGCCGCAGCGCGGAGGCGATATTGCTGATTGCCTGGCGCGCCTGCACGTAGATTTGTCCGCAGCCGACCAGTTGTCCATTCTCGTCGAGGCCCGTGCTGCCTGATACCGCCACCCAGTCGCCCGCCCGCACGGCGCGCGAATAGCCGAAAACTGGTTCCCAGGGCGCACTGCTGGAGATGCGGACGATGTCATCCATCGGGATGGTCTCCTCCGAAGCGTTCGCGCGAAAATGGTCCTGCGAAATGGTTTGCGCGGTGGTCCTTTTCGAAGCGGTCCCCACAACGTGCCGACGCGGTCGCCGCGAAGCGTCCGGCTAAGGCTCCCCGCACGGCCACGCCGGAGTGGAGCGCTCGCTTGCGGAACTATTTACGCGCGCAAAAATGCGCGGTCGCGGTCTAACGATCGTGCGAGGGCCACAATTCTTCGATTTCGCGCGCCACCGAGCGCATCGGTGAGCCGGTCGGACGCCCGCCGGGCACCAACCAGCGCATCAGATCGAGCAAGCGCGAACTGACCGCGGATTCCTGCGGTTTCGCGCGTTTCATATCCATATCGTGTTCGACCACTTGCTCCGCCCCTGCAGACCCGAGCATACCCGCCGAAATGCTAAAACGACGCCGCTCTCCCACAACCTCGTCCTCCTATGCAACTTCGGTCGCAATAATACATAGAGTTGCGGTAGCACGCAAAAATTCGCACGTGATTTCATCCACAAACGTCTCGCCGTGACCATCGTCGAGCTTGAACTACGCGGGGTTGCGGCAGTAGTTTGATCCTGGGGTCCCTGAAATCAAGGAGGGCAGAAATGCGCAAATATCTGGTACTAGCGTTGATCCCGATGTTCTTTGCCGCGATGGCATGTCAGAAAACCGAAGAGCCCGCACCCGAGAGTTCGGCTCCTGCTGCGTCTGCCGAAGCCAGTCCTGCGGCACCGGCAGCTCCCGCGACGGAAGCGAGCCCTGCGGCGGCGCCTTCGGCGGCTCAGTAGGCTCTCTCCAGGACGCCTTTCTATTTCTCGTTTCCTGCTCGTCGCTGCGCGCCGGCCGGTCGGCTGACGCGCAGCGAACGGGCTATTGCGCGCCCAAATCGCTGCGACGTGCTGCTGCTTGTCGTGTTCGACGGACACTCCTTGGGATTGAAGGCGATTCGATTGACGACTGGGTTTGCGCCGCGAGGCGTTCCCGCCTCGCTCATAGCGTTTCAAGGAATGCCACCAGGTCTGCCTTCTCCTGATCGGTGAAGCCAACTCCAAAGCGCTGGTCGTAGAAATTCACGACATCATCCAAAGTAGCGGCGGAGCCGTTGTGGAAGTATGGCGCCCGCGCCGCCAATCCGCGCAGAATAGGTCCCTTCACCTTCCCAACATCTGCGCAGCTCCCGCTGATAAGTGCTTTGCCCAAATCGGTTACGGTAAACGTATACCCAGCGCCGAGCGGGCTGGCGCCGGTACAAGTCACGGTGAAGACCGGCAACCCGGAGACGTCGAGTACCGTGGAGTTGCGTCGGCGATCCCGATGCGCACGCGCGCCATTAGTCCCGAGACTCTGAAGGAATGGAGTCGTCGTCGTGTTGGTTGGCGCGCCAAGATTGTAGGTCTCGACTATGCCGCTAGGGTTCAAGGCTTGGTAGAACTTCCGGAATTACGGGCGGAAAAACCCCGGTTGAAGCGCTCGCCGGCCCCGTGTCATGAACCTTCAGGGCGATGGACCTTGACCGCCAAACTTGGAATCCTCGGCGGATCCGACTGCGCTTGCGCGCTGCCCAGCACCGCCACGAAGCACAAAATCATGCTATAGCTGACGACTTGACCGAGTCGCATGTGCTTCCCAATGTAGGCTAGCAGCCCAAATGAAGCTTATAGATAGTAAAAGAGCTTGATAAAAATACAGTGCCAAGTGCTAAATCAAGCCTTGCTTCTCGACCGCTAATTCGCCGGACACCTACCGTGCAACGCTAGATTCGTCGCAGAAGCGAGGGGGGTTGGTCCCCTCGCGCTCCTCCTGACCTCAGACATCTTAAGCGAATCGAATTTACCTTGCCGACCCAGGCTCGGCGGATCTTATTGGCGTCGGTCCGCCTGAGTGCTGCTCGCAGCGACCCGTCTTGACCCGTTTATTAAAGATTAATAGTGTTATGTAGTGATTTGAGGTGAAATGACATGACAACATTTTACGTTCGGATCCGAGAATCATTGCGCGGTCAGACAACGACCGAGTACGTGCTGGCCGCCGCGCTAATCGCCGTCGTCTTGTACAGCCTCTACACCACATTGACGACCCGCGCTTCTTAAGCCGCACCCTGGGGAGAGCCCCGTTTGCGGCTCTTGCGGCTCAAATCAACAGTTCACTCACACCGGTCAGTAGAATTGCGCGGCGCTTATTGCGCGGCAGATTGATTAACAGTGCGGCCATGCACGAGACGCGGCCACGCGGCGGGGGGCGATACGCCCCCCGCTGCATGCGATTCGCCGCCGGTCGGTTAGGCGGCCGCCTAGAGCGGCGGTTTTTCGCCGGAGAAAGGATCGTCCGCGAACGGATCGTCGTCGTGCACGACTTCCACCTCGGGGTCGTGATGCGGCTCCAGGCCGAGGCCGCGGCCATGCACGACCTCCCGCGCGCGCGTGGCCGATTCACGGGCGAGCTTGGCCAAGTCGGCTGAGGTGCGGCGCACCTCTTCGCTTTTCTCGTGCAGTTCGGCGCGCATCTCTTCGACCTTGGCCAGCGCCGTCTTGCGCGCCTGCTCAAGCATGCGGTTTTCGTGCGCCGCGTGCTTGATCTGCGTCGCGAGCTTCGACCCCTGCGCGCGCAGAGCCGACATTTGCCTGGCCACGGCGTCACGTGCCCGCTTGGCTTCCGCCAGGACCCGCTGGTCGAGCTTGCGCCGCTTCGTCTCGGCTACCAGGCTTAAGCGCAGCTTGCCGATCATTGCCTCGAGCTTGGCGATCCGGCCCGGCGAGGCCGACTTGGCAGATTTGGCAGAGTTGCTAAGTTTGCGCGCTTTGCCGGACTTGGCTGGTCTGGAGGTGGCCTCTTTGCGCGCATGCGATACTCGCTTCTTCGCCGCCATCGTGTTGACTCTCCCCGCGTATTGGGATTTTTTCCAGCATCGCTTCTGATTGTGAGCTAAGTCCGATTTTCGGATTAAATCAACGGTGCACCGGATCAACGATCGCTTGCATCAACAACCGCCAAATCAACGATCCCCGGGATCGAAATCGCCCTACGGGAGGTATAGCCATGGCCGAAGCCGCCCCGGACGCGGCGGAATCCGTCGGATTGAAGGCGGAGCTGTCGCTGTTCGACTCGATGACGATCGTCGCCGGCTCGATGATCGGCTCGGCCATCTTCATCGTTTCGGCCGATATCGCGCGTCATGTGGGTTCGCCGGCCGCGCTGCTCGCGGTTTGGATCGCCGCCGGCCTGATGACGATCGCCGGCGCGCTCGCCTACGGCGAGTTGGCGGCGATGATGCCGCACGCGGGCGGCCAGTACGTCTACCTGCGCGAGGCCTACGGCGGTCTCGCCGCGTTCCTGTTCGGCTGGACCTTGCTGCTGGTGATTCAGACCGGCACGATCGCGGCGGTCGCGGTCGCCTTCGCGCGCTTCGGCGCGGTGCTGTGGCCGGCGCTGGGCGGCCCGATGTGGTTCGGATGGCAGGGCGTGGGGCTGGACGCCGAGCGCGCGGGCGCGATCGCGGTGATCGCGCTGCTGACTTTCGTCAACCTGCGCGGGCTGGACATGGGCCGCGCGGTGCAGAACTTTTTCACCAGCGCCAAGGTGCTCTCGCTGGGCTTGATAATCCTGCTCGGATGTATCGTTGCGCCAAACCCTAACGCAGTCGAAATAAATTTCGTCAACGGGTTTTTCGGCGCCGGGCAATGGTCCACCGGCTTCCTCGCCGCCTTTGGCGCCGCGATGGTCGGGTCGCTGTTCGCCGCCGACGCCTGGGCGACCGTCACCTTTACCGCGGCCGAGATTCGCAACCCCAAACGCGATCTGCCGCGCGCGCTCGCGCTTGGCACCGGGGTGGTGATCCTCCTCTACATCCTGGCCAACGTCGCCTACCTCTGCCAACTCCCGGTGCTCGCAACACCCGGGGCGACGCCCGGGCCCGGCGCCGACGCGCTGAAAAGGCAGGTCTTCGCGCTGGGTATCGCGAACGCGCCGCATGACCGCGTCGCGGCCGCCGCGATGCAGATCGTGTGGGGCGGCGCGGGCGGCGTGATAACCGCGGTGCTGGTGATGCTTTCGGCCTTCGGATGCGCCAACGGATTGATCCTGACCGGCGCGCGCGTGCTCTATGCGATGGCGCATGACGGCGTGTTCTTCGCTGCGGCCGGCCGGCTCAACCGCGCCCGCGTGCCGGCGGCGGCGCTGGTGATGCAATCGGTATGGGCGGCGGTGCTGACGCTCTCGGGAACTTACTCGGAGCTGCTCGACTACGTGATCTTCGCGCAACTCATCTTCTATGTGATCACGGTCGGCGCGGTGTTCGTGATGCGCGCGCGTCGTCCCGACGCGCCGCGGCCGTACCGCGCGTGGGGCTACCCATGGCTGCCCGCGGCCTATATCGTGGCCGCGGCCGCGCTGATGGCCGATTTGCTGGTGGTCAAGCCGCGCTACACCTGGGGCGGGTTGCTGATCGTGCTGAGCGGCGTCCCGGTCTACGTGTACCTGCATCGCCGCGCGCTGCGTTCCGCGGATGCCGCGCGCGCGGCCGCCGGCGGGAATTGAAAACAGCCGAGATTGTTTTTTGAAACTCTCCTTGACCAAGGAGAGGTCGCCACGAGCATCGCGAGAGGTCAGTCTGAATTGCGTTGGGCCACAGCCACTTCCAGCGGTTGCTAAAATCGAACGCGTAACCTCTCCCTAACCCTCTCCTTGGACAAGGAGAGGGAGCAAAAGCGGCCTCTACGAGTCGATTATTCGGATAGCGAGGCAACCAGCTTCACCGAGTCCTGTCCTTGCCGCGCGTGGAGGCGAGGAGTTTGCGGCCTTACTTCTTGATTCGCGCAAGTGTGTGGCTATCGAATGGATGGGCGCGACCCTGGTCGAGCTACCGGAGACCCATACGGACTTCCTGGCGTAGATGGTCGAACTCGACGTTTCATTGCGGTCTTCCTTCGCAACCGGGGCCGCGGCCGCTAGTACGCCGCCTCCAGCAACTGGACCAGCTCCTCGCGCGTTATCGGGCGGCCGACCGTGCTCGCGCGCTCGACCTCTTCGAGCACCGTGCCCGCGATCGTGCTGATCTCTTCGCGCGGCACGCCGGCGTCGCGCAGCCGATGCGGAACCTCGAATTGCGCGACGAACTTCGCCATCCGCTCCGCACATTCCATTGCGGCCGCGCGCGCGTTGCGCTCATCAAAACTCACCCCCAGCCCTTCGGCGATAGGACCAAAGCGCTCCGGCGCGACGCCGGCCATGAACCGCATCACGTGCGGCAGCGTGATGCATGAGGTCACTCCGTGCGGCACGTCCCACATCGGACCGATCTGATGGCCCAGCGCGTGCGAAATGCCGACGCGCGTATTCATAATGCCGAAGATCGAGAACCATGCCGCAAGCTGGCATTGTCCGCGATGCGCCAACGACTCGGCGCCGGTGGTCTTGAGGGAGGCGGGCAGATGATTGACCAGCAGCGAAATTGCGCGCGCCCCCAGGGTGTCGGCGATCAACTGGTGGCGCGACGAGTAGATGACCTCGACCGCGTGGTCCATCGCGCGCATCCCGGTCGCCGTCCAGAGCCAGTCCGGCGTCTCGACCGTCAGCTCGGGATCGAGAATGATCGTGCGCGGCACAAGCCGCGGATCGACCACGCCGCCCTTGATGTGGTTCGACTCGTCGGTGACGCCGCCGATCGGCGTGAATTCGCCGGCCGAGAGCGTCGTCGGCATCGCGATATGGATAAGGTCGGGGCCGCCCACGACGTCCGCCGCCTCGAAGTCGATGGTATGCGGGGCCGCGGCGCCGGGGCGCGAGCCCTCCAGGATGCGCTTGGCGGCGACTTTCACCGTATCGATCGGGCTCCCGCCGCCAAAGCTCACCATACAATCCGCGCCCGCGCGCTGGTACTCCTCGACCAGCGCGGCAACCGTATGCGAGGGCACGTGCTGGCTCGCGCCTTTGAACACTCCCGCCAGGCGCGCGCCGGCCGCCGCGGTCACCTTGCCGAGCAGCTTGGAGCCCCCCAGCGTTTTGCCGGTCACGATCAGCGCGCGGTTGAGCCCCCTGCGCTCGAGCTCATGTCCGAGGCTCGCTGCCTTGCCCGGCCCGAAGATCACTTTTTCCAGGCGCGTAAAATTGAACTCACCCGCTACTGGGTCCATCGCATCACTCCCTCGCACGGTTCTCAGGTTGTGTACGGCGCCGGGCGCATCGGCCGCGGCGCACACCGGTCTCTCAGTGCTTGATTACCACGAGCGTGCCGACTGGCAGAAGGGTTTCGAGCTCGTCGATCGCGCCATTGTCGACCGAGATGCATCCGGTGGTCCAGTTGACGTTGCCAGTGTTCAGGATCGGTTCGTCGGTGCCATGGATTCCAATCCCATCGCCCTCGGAAATCGCGTGACCGCGAAAGCGCGGCACCTCGCCCTGCGAGACCAGTTGCTCGTAGCGCGCGCGATCGACGCCGTTGGGATAATCGAGCTTCAGGAAATAGCGCCAGCGCGAATTAAGCCGTTTGGCGATGATGGTGTAGGCGCCCTCGGGGGTGCGGCGGTCGCCCGACCACAGCTTGGTCCCGGGGTCGAGGTTACGCCCGAATACCGCGTGATACTCCTTGTAGAGACGCCCGCGATAGTAGACCACCAGCCGATGTTGCGACTTGTATACCATCACTGACCAATTATACGGATTGCGCACGATTGCGGGGTCGTGAGTGTCGCGGAGCGCGATCATGCCTGCGGTCGGCTGATCGTTCTGCGCCTTATGATCTTGCGCCCCTGCGCCCGCGCTTGCGGGACCCTGGGTTGAAGACGATGCCGACGGAGTTGCGGCGGCAGCCGGCGTGGACGCCCAGGGCGGTGCGGTGGCGACCGCGCCGCCTGGCGGCACGGTCGCCACCGCACCGGGCGGCGTGAGCGCCGCCAGGCTCGGCGCCGGCGCAGCCGGCGCCGTCGCAGGCGGTGCGGCCGCGCTTATCGCCGCGCCACTGGCCGACAGCGCGGGCGCGGCGGGAATGGCAGCGGTGGCCACCGCTGCCGTCGGCAACGCTGATGGCGTCGCGACGGCCGCCGCGACTGGCGTCGTGACGGCGGCCGCAGCCGCCGCTGCTGGACTCGCGGCGACGCTCGGGCTCGCGGCCGCCGCCGTCGTATCACCGGCGGCGGATGCAGGCGAGGCGGCGGATGCTGCCGATGCGGGCGTGGGCGTGGCGGTCGCAGATGCCGAAGCTATCGGAGTTGCGCTCGCCGGTGTGACTGGGGACGCCGTTGGGGACGCCACCGGCGACGCCGCCAGCGTTGCCGCGTTCGCCCCGGATAGCATCGCGCTCGCGCCGGCGAAGATTGCTCCTCCCAGAACCAGCAGCCGCAAACCACGCTTCATCGCATTTCTTCGCCCGCATCTTTCCCACCGCCGCGCAACTATTGTGAAAGAGAGCCTGGCTGCCGGGTCAATTGCAAATAGCCTTTGACACGGCCAGTCCTTCAATAATACTTGCCATAATACTTGCGCCATAGTAGTCGCGCCAATACTCGCGATAATAACTGTGCTTCGAATAATAACTGGTGCTTCGATGGATAACGATCTCGCACGCGCCCTTGCTTCGCTCACCACCGGCATTTACGTCCTGACCGTGGTCGACGGCGCCCATCATCACGGGATGTCCTCGTCGTGGGTCACCCAGGTCTCGGGCGAGCCGCCACTGTTCACGGCGGCGGTCGATAACAACCACTTCTCCCGCGCGGCGCTGGCGCGCAACGGCGTGCTCGGCTTCAACGTGGTGGGCGCGCGCGGCAAGGTGTTGGAGGACTACTTCTACTCGTCGCGAGCGCGCCGTCCCGACAACTTGAGCGACCTCGAGTACGAACTCTCGCCCACCCTCGGCGTGCCGTGGCTGAAACAGGCGATGGTTTCGATCGAGGCGCGCGTGATCCAGAGCTTCGTCGCCGGCGACCATACGATCTTCGTCGCCCAGCCGGCCGGTGTGCGCGTGAACAGCAACGAGCGCCCCCTGACTTCGCTCGATCTCGACTATGTATATCTCGGCGGCCGCGAGGTCCTGCCGCGCGACCGCTCCGGATGGTAGCCGGCGGCGGCCGTGTAAGGGCCTGGTCAGGCAAGCGGTCAGCTAAGCCGCCAGCTAAGCCGCCAGATGAACAGCCGGTCAGGCGGCGGAAGCTTATCCTCGCGCGGGCCTCGCGCTCGGCTTTTGCCGGCTGGTTTTAAATTGACCGTCGCTAAACCGCTCTGCTACCATCCGCGAACGCGGAGCACTCCCGATGCCTATCGATAAGAATGAACTGCGCCGGGTGATGGGACATTTCGCCACCGGCGTGACCGTTATCACCACCGTCTCCAACGACGGCAAGCACTACGGGCTGACGGCGAACGCTTTTACCTCGGTCTCGCTAGAGCCGCCGCTGTTGCTGATCTCGGTCGACAAGAAGGCCGAGAGCTATCCCTTCTTCGAGCAGAGCAAGATCTTCACGGTGAACATCCTGGCCGACGATCAGGAAGCGCTGTCGCGCCGCTTCGCGGTCAGCGGCGGCCCCAAGTTCGAGGGTGTGGCCTATCGGCCCGGCGCCAACGGGGCCGCGATTCTCGAGGGCACGCTCGGGTATATCGAGTGCAAGCTGGCCGCGAACTATCCCGGCGGCGACCATACGATCTATATTGGCGAGATCCAGGAGGCGGCGACCGTCGACCGCAAACCCCTGCTCTTTTTCCGTGGCGGATACCGCGCGCTCGGTGACTGACTCGGACCGCCTGCCCGGTGTGAGCGTCTTCCTGCCGTGCCATAACGAGGAAGGCAACATCGAGCGGGTGGCCGCTGGACTCGAAGCCGAACTTCCCCGCTTGGCAGAGCGCTACGAAATCGTCGTGGTCAACGACGGCAGCCGCGACCGCACCGGCGAGATCGCCGATCGTCTGGCCGCTGCCAATCCCCACCTCAAAGTGGTACATCATGCGATCAACCGCGGCTATGGCGGCGCGGTAATCTCGGGCATCCGCGCCTGTACCCAGCCGTGGATCGTGCTGTGCGACGGCGACGGCCAGTTCGCGGCTGCCGACATTGCCCGCCTGACGGCGAAGGTGCCGGAGTATGACGTCGTGGTCGGGCACCGTGCGCATCGCGCCGATCCTCTCATGCGGCGGATCAACGGGAAGGCTTGGACGGTGCTGATGCGGCTGTTGCTGGGCATCCGCCTGCGCGATATCGATTGTGGGTTGAAATTGTTTCGGCGCGATCTGCTCGATGGGATCGATATGCAGGCCAGGGGCGCGATGATCTCGGCCGAGGTGATGGCGCAACTGGCGGGGCGGGGAGCGAAGGTTTGCGAAGTGGACGTCAGTCATCTGCCGCGGGTGACCGGCGAGCAATCGGGAGCCAGCTTCAAAGTGATCGCGCGCGCCTTCAAGGAGCTGTTTTTGCTTTACGGACGTTTGCGGCGGGCGCGGCGCAAGGCTGAAACGGCGCATGCGGAGCGCTAGGCAGCGCAACTTGGCTGCCGAGCGGCGACAAACCAGCACCGCAAAACGTATGACCGTTAGACCAACTGCGTCAGATAAAATCGTCTGGAGCGCCTGAGCGGGCTGTTTGGCTTCGGTTTTTAGATGGCACGGCAATGGCAAGAGCTTTGAACATGCGGCCTGCAAAGCAGAGCCGCCAAGGGACAAAGGATAAAGGAGAAATTGGTATGAAGCGGACTCTGACGATCTTGAGTGCGGCGCTGTTCGCCGGCTCCCTGATGGCTCCGGCAGTGTGGGCGCAGGAAGCGCCAGCTGCTGGCGCTCCGGCGGCTGGGGCTCCAGCGGCTGAAGCTCCGGCGCCTGAGGCTCCGGCGGCTGAGGCGACGCCGATGGCGAAGAAGCATCACAAGTGGCATCACCATAAGAAGAAGTCCACGATGTCGGGTGAGACCGGTGCTGCAGGTGCGACGGGCGCCACCGGGGAAACTGGCGCGACTGGCGCGACTGGCGCTACGGGCGCGACCGGCGCCACCGGTGCGACTGGCGCCCCGGGCGCTCCTGCGGCTCCTCCGGCTGGCGACAGCCACTAAGCGCTGTCCGCTGCAAGGACTCGCGATGCCATTTTGAGCGGCTGACCCCGGCCGTGTAAGGCCGTGGTGCCTCCAAAACGGCATTTTCTTCAAGCGCGCGACGCCATCCGGCGTCGCGCGCTTTTTATTGATTTCACTTTCCTGCTAAGGTTTGAAGGCTCGCATCGCGTCGGGCGACTGGCCTTATGCCTTTGAGTATTTTCCGCGCGTTTCGGCTTCTTTTTGTGTTGCTGATTTGTTCGGCAACATTGACCCCGGCGATTGCCAGGGCCTCGGACAATAGCGCGGACCTGCAGATTTGCGACCCCCTGGGCGACTACTACCTCGGCATGGAAAATTATCCTGCGGCGATCCAACGCCATCTTGTCGTTATCCGGGAGCATCCCGATAACGCTCTTGCCCACTATCATCTAGGCTTCGCCTACGGCGTAACCGGGCAGCATCGGGCCGAACTCCAGGAATACCGCCGCGCGGTCGACCTGGGACTGGACGATTGGCAGGTGTTTCTCAACCTGGGGCTGGTCTATCTCGAAGACGGCCAACTTCAGGGCGCGACTGAGGTACTGCGGCTGGCAACTTTGCTCGGGCCCTATCAGTCCGAGACGCACTTCAACCTGGGACTGACCTACGAGCGGCGCGGGATGCTCAGCGACGCCGAGCAGGAGATGCTGTTCTCACTCAGGCTCAACCCCGAGGAGACTGATGCGCGCAACACCTTGGGGCTCATCTACGCGCAGGAAGGCCGGTATTCGCTCGCGCGCGAGGAGTGGTCGGACCTGCTGAGCGCGGATCCGGCTTACACCCCGGCCCGCGAGAATCTGATCATACTCGAACGCGCGCAACGCGCCGGCGCAAAGAGCGGCGTGGCTGACTTCGCGCGCGGGCGCTAAAGCCCCAGGCGGCTGTATATGGGCACGAGATCGGCGCGGCGCAGTGGGATGGGCAGGGTGCGCCGGAGGGCGCGCGGGGGGGGGATGATGATCGCTAGAACCGTAGTGACAAAGCCGCCTCGGCGGATGCAATCGATCTGGGTGGTGGCGCTTCTGTCGTCGGCTGCGGCACTGATCGCCGCCGCACCGGCACGGGCGGGCTACAAGCCTCACCATCGGCACGCGGTCTCGCGCCGCCATCGCGAGATACGCACCGGCACGGTGGCTTATCACGCCCTGCTGCTCGAAGACGCGGACACCGGCAGGATCATCTACGACTACAACGGCGGTATCGAATGGCCGCCGGCCTCGATGGCCAAGATGATGCTGCTGATGGTGGCCGAGGACCAGATCAAAGCCGGCCATTTTACTTTGAACTCCGCGGCGAAGATCAGCGCCCACGCCGCCTACACCGGCGGCTCGCGCCTTGGATTGCACGCCGGTGACGTGATCCCGCTCGGCGAATTGATGAAGGCGGCGCTTATCCGTTCGGCCAACGACGCCGCGGTCGCCGTGGCCGAGGAGGTCTGCGGCTCGACCGAACGTTGCGTCCAGATGATGAACGCGCGCGCGCAGAGCCTCGGGATGGCGCACACGGTCTATGGCACGGTCGAGGGCTTGCCGCCCACGCCGCTGCACGACGCCGACGTCACGACCGCCTACGACCTCGCGACGCTCGCCCGCGCGCTCATCCATCAGACCGACCTTCTGCAGTGGTCTTCGATGGAGATGGCGCCGTTTGATTACGGCGCTACGATGCTGCACAACACCAATCATCTGATCGGCCATTTCGAGGGCGCCGACGGAATCAAGACCGGCTTCACGCTGAAGGCCGGCTTCAACCTGACCGCCACGGCGCGGCGCGGCAACATGCGCCTCATCGCGGTGGTGCTCGGCGCGCCATCGAACGGGCAACGTTTCGTGCAGGCGGCCAAGCTGCTCGATTGGGGCTTCGACAATTTCGAGCGCGTCGAAGTGGTCAGGCAAGGCCAGCTTCTGCCGATGCAAGTGCGGGTCGGCGCGAATGAAGTGATGCAGCCGGTGGCGGGGAGCACTGTCGCGGTAATTGTGCCGAAGAAGGACGCGGGCGACCTCAAGATGGATTTCGCGGTGCCGGCGTCGCTCTACGGACCGCTGGCGTCGGAGCAGACCGTTGGACATGTGATCGTGCGCGATCGCAGCGAGATTGTGGCCACGTTCGACGCGGTATCTCCCTCAGCGGTCGGCCAGCAGTCGTTTGCGATTGGCCAGCCGCCCGCGATGGTTGCCGCGAGTGCGCCGGCGATCCCGTCGAGTGCCCCGGTCCCCGAGGTTACGAACGAGCGGGGCGCGACGATCCGTGTCGCGCCGTCCGCGGCCGCCGCGCCAATCAATGCGGCAATAGCGCCGATCAATGCCGCCGCGGCGCCGATAAATCAAACTGCTATACCCGTAAGGTGAATCGATGAACCCAGCCTCCCGCCAGCGCAACCGGCGCAATCGCAAACTCGCGCGCAAGCGCCGCACGGACCCGATCCAGGTGCGCCGGCGCAAGCTCCGGATGCGCCGCACGCGCAATCGCAAGGCAAGCTGACCGCCGCGCGCGCGGGCGCTCTGAGAGCGGGCTTCGTCGCATGGCCGCCGCGACGAAACGACCGACGCGATGAACCATCGCACCTCTAACCGGAGCGCGCGAACCGATGGCGACGCCGCGGCGGCTTGACCTCGAGATGGCGCGGCGCGGCCTCGCGTCCAGCCGCGA
The DNA here is from genome assembly GCA_963773975.1 of uncultured delta proteobacterium. Taxonomy (GTDB): domain Bacteria; phylum Desulfobacterota; class Binatia; order Binatales; family Binataceae; genus JAKAVN01. The sequence goes on along the minus strand of CAVZDJ010000003.1, from coordinate 16,151 downwards.
GGACGCGCAGCGTCTGATCATGGCCGGGCGCGTGCGGGTCAATTCGCAGCCCGCGCTCAAGGCCGACCAGAGGGTCGATGAGCGGAGCGCGATTGCGCTGGTCGGCGGATCGCCCGAGTATGCAAGCCGCGGCGGCGTGAAGCTCGCCGCCGCCCTCGACCATTTCGGCGTCGATCCTGCGGGCCGCCACACGATGGACGTCGGCGCCTCGACCGGCGGCTTCACCGACGTGCTGCTGCGCCGCGGCGCGGCCCATGTGGTCGCGCTCGACGTTGGCTACGGACAAATCGCCGAACGGCTGCGCCGCGATTCGCGGGTCACCGTGCTCGATCGCACCAATATCCGCCTGGTCCAGGCCGCCAGCCTGCCTTACGCTCCCGAACTCGTGGTCATCGACGTAAGCTTCATCTCGCTGGGCCTCGTGCTTCCCCCGGTGCTCGAACTAAGCGTCCCAGCGGTCGAAATTGTGGCGCTGATCAAGCCGCAGTTCGAGGTCGGAAAGGGCAAAGTAGGCAAGGGCGGCGTAGTGCGCGACGACGCCGAGCGCCAGCGGGCGGTCGACGCGGTATTGGAATTTGCGGTAGGGTTGGGCCTCGAAGTGGCGGGCGTGGTCGCTTCGCCGATTCGCGGGGCGGCGGGCAACCAGGAGTTTCTGGCCTTGATGCGAGGGCGGCCCTGATTCGTCGAGGGGGTCGGTTAGAACAAAGCAATTACCTCTGGGCGGATCAAAGCTGCGTTTCGCACATTTCTTGCCTATTCCGGTTTGCATCTCCGCTTGCTTGCATTTACGCTGGTAGAGGTACTGTGACGCGTGGCATCAGCATCAGGACCATGAAATTTCACCTCGCATTAATAACGGTCCTCGCCTTGTCGGGCCTTAGCCTGGCGGTTTCCCCGGCCTGCGCTCAAGACGACACGACCGCCTCGCCTTCCGCCACGACCGATACGACCAACGCCTCGGAATCGGCCCAGGACGCGGCCCCCGCTCCAGCCCGCCGGGGTGGCGAGTTCTCCTACAGCGTAAGGTCGGGCGATTCGCTTGGATCGATCGCCTCGACCTTCGGTATTCAGGCCGAAGACATCGCGCACGCCAATAAGCTCCAGCTTGATTCGACTCTGATGGTCGGGCAGGCGCTGCGCATCCCCAATCCGTTCACCGCGCGGATGCGCGAGCTGACCGCCGAGAATCAGAAGCTCAGCGACCAGGTTGCCGATCTGCAAAAGCGCACCGACAGCACGATCGCCTCGCAGGCCGGGATGAAGGCTCAGGTGCAACAGCTCACCGCCAGCAATCGGGAGTTGACGCACGACGTGCAGATGCTGCCGTGGTGGCGCGGCGCCGTGTACAGCGCGATCGTCGTCTCGCTGCTGTTGCTTGGCGTGGCTGCGTTGGCGGTGCTCGAATGGTTCCTGCTGCGCCGGCGCTTTATCGCAATCGCCGAGCTTAACGAATCGCTGCGCCGGCTCGACCAGCGCTATAGAGCGCTGTTGGCCAAGGCCGAGCTGCGGATGCAGGAGACTCTATGGACGGCGGCGGCGCGGAATCTCCGAGGACCAGGAACGGCCCCGGATTCCCGAAGAGGCCGCCCTCGAACGGCTCGATCAGCAGTTGCACGACGTCCTCGAGCGCCATCTGAAGCAACTCGGCGGACCGGTGCGTCCGCGCCGGCGCAGGCGATGGGACGAGGAGTTCGGCACCGTCGCCTCGCCCGTCGAAGCGCGCTCGGCCCGCCGCTAGTTCGATCGAAGGCGCGTCCGCGCGGTCTGAAGAATCAACGCCTATCCTTACGTGCGTTCCGCTCAGGTGTGTCCCGGATTCCGTTCGTGAGTCCCGGATTCCGCGCACGCTCGCGTCTTCGACCCTCGCAACCCTTGAGATACGCGCAAGGGATGGAGAATAGTGGAGAGAGATTGACGGCTGGAGCAACGACTGCTGGCCAACGCAACAGACGGAGTAGGGGTCTATGCGAAAAAAAATGAATGCCGCTCTCACTGGTGCTATCGGCTTTGTCGGACTCGTCGGAGTTGGCGCGATGCTGGCTATCGGAACTGCCGGCTTGGGGATCGCGGCTGATACGCAAAAGTCGGTCACGGGTAAGCTGGAAGACACGTTCTGCTACAACGTGGTTGGCGCTCATGGCGCGGGGCACGCGCAGTGCGCGCTCAAATGCGCGCAGAAAGGTATCCCGGTCGGCCTGGTCGAAAAGGGAACCGAGAAGATGTACATCCTGCTGCCGCCCAAGAACGAGCAGGCGATGCCCGACGACGTGCTGAAGAACATGGAGAAGGAAGTCACGGTCACGGGCAAGTCGTACTCCAAGGGCGGAGTCGAGTTTCTGACCGTCGAATCGGTGAAATGATCCGGTGGTAGCCGATCTGCTCCGGGCGGCGGCGCATCTGTTCTCGTTTCCCGGCGCGCAGCATCTGCAGAACATCCATCCGCTGGTCGTCCACTTCCCGATCGCACTGCTGTTCGCGGCAGCGCTGATTTACTGGCTGGGAGTTTTTGCGCGGCGCGAATCATGGCTCTGGAGCGGCTTGTGGATGCTGGTGCTCGGCGCGCTCGCGGCGGCAGCGGCCACCGCCACAGGACTCTACGCCGCGCCTGGCGTGATGCTCGCGCCGTCGGTCAAAACGGCGCTGCTGCTAAGCCATAGGCGGATGATGATCGCGGTCGCGCTACTGAGCGCCGCGCTGGCGCTGTGGGCGATCGCGGCGCGGCCGATGCCGGCGCGGGGCCGGGGCGTGTTTCTCGCGATGCTGGTGCTGGTGGCCGCGCTCATCGCCAAGGGCGCCGACTACGGCGGCCGGATGGTTTACGACTATAATGCCGGCGGATACGCGTGCGGCCAGCCGATCGAGTTCAGCCAGTAAGATGATTAAGATGATGATGACATCGCGACGGAAAACCGGACGAAACGATGCGGCCGCCGTCTGAGGGCCTGGCGATGCGGCGCTTGTTTGGGCGCTTGATCTTGATCGGCGCCGCGCTCGCGCTCGCCGCGTGCTCGATGCTGCATCGCGGCAAACCGGCCAGCGCCGCCGCATCGGCCGAGCCTTCCGCTCAGGCCTCTGCCGAAGCTTCTTCCGAGGCCTCGCCGGCGGCCGAGAGCAGTCCTGCCGAAGGCGCGCCCGCCGCCGAGAGCACCCCGGCCGAAGGCGCGCCCGCCGAGGGTGGCACGGGCGATTCAAATTCGCCGCCGCCTGGCGCCACCGTCGCCATTTCCTACGCGCATAAGGGTGACTACCTGGCATCGCTCAGCGTGTCGAAATTCAACGGCGCGGAAATGGTCGAGTCGCGCAACATCGACGCGCAGCACGTCGCGTCGATCATCCGCTTCGACGGCGGCGTGACGGTGTGGGAGATAGGCGCGGACACCGGAGTGTTCTCGAAGCTGCCGGTGGTGGGCTCTGGCGAGAAGTTCGCCGCCAAGTCAGTCACCTACGGCAAACTGCCCGGGCATTTCGCGCAAGTGACGCCGGAAAGCGGGCCGCCCGAGCCGCTCGAAGCCGGCCATTACTACATCTTCACCGCCCAGCGCGCGTCGGGGACCTTGAGTTACGAGGCCGTGCGGGTTGAGTCCGACGGCTCGCTCGACGGCTACGAGGCGGAGCCGCGCGCCGGCACCAGTTACGTTTTGTGCTGCAATGTGAATCCTGATTTCGTGCAGCCTACGGCTCCGGTCATTCCAGAGGGCTCCGCCCCGAACCCCTAGTTGAGATCGGCCCCGGCTACATCCGGTGTGTGACTAGATCTTAAGGAAAATTTCGCGGGTGCCCTCGGCGCTGAGTTTTTTGACCGACGTCACCCGATCGCTGATCTGGGCCAGCGTCGAAAGCTCGCTCGAGCCGACGTCGACCAGCACCGCGAAAATCGAGAACTTGCAGCTCGTCCTTGCGCTCGCGCAATTCGGCAAGCCACTCCGGCGCGACCTGGCACTCGCCGTCGGTGATGATCACGATATCGGCGCGGTGCAGCCGCTTGTCTTCGATCAGCTCGATTGCCGCGTCGATCGGCGCTGGAAATCGGTGCCGCCGCCCGGAAAATATTCCGCCATCTCCATCACCTTGCCAGTTCGGGCTGATAGCGGCGCTCGCTGGTTGAGATCGAGCACCTGGAGGCTGCCCGGGCCCGAGGAAAACAGCACCGCGCGAAACAGCCGGCGCTGCCGCCGCGCGATATCCATCAGGGTCAGGCTCACCGCCTTGGCCCACAATTCCTTGTCGCCCTGCATCGAGGAGCTGACGTCGATGCACACGACCATCGGCCCCTTGCCCTTCTGCTCGTCCTCGCGCAGGCGATACTGGAGCATCTCGCCTTCGAGCAGGCGGCGGCGAAATCGGCGCGTGAGCCCCGGATGATGCATCGCGACCAGCTCCGCCGGAATCAGCCGTCCCAACTCCGAGCCGCGTTCGATGTCGTAGGCCTCGGCCACGCCGCGATCGAGCGTCTTGCGCCGGAGCGCGCGCGCGTCCTGCTTGAAGCGTCCGACCAGCCGCGCCAGCTCGCCGAGCTTGCGGTTGCGCGCGAGATGACGTCCGAGTTCCAGCCGCTCGCCGGCCGAGAGCCGGCCGCCCTGGCCGAACTCGAGGCTGAAGTCATGGCTGTCCTGCGCGACGCGATCGATCTCCTCGCGCGAGTTCGCGGCTCTTGGCTTGCATCCGCTTCAGTTCCGTCCTGGTCGGCATGGCCGATCTGCTCGGTCGAACTGCCGCGCCTTCTGGTTGAGCCGCGCTTCGGAGACCTGGGCGGCGCGCGCGGCCGCCTCTTTCAGCTTCTCGATTTTTTTCTCGAGCGTCTTTGGGTTGCCGGGTCGGCTGGCCGGGCGTCTTGGCCTGCGCGGCCAGCTCTCGGCCATCGCCTTGAGCGTCGTCGGCGCGCTCGCTCGAGGTCCTCCTCCTGATGCTCTAGGTCCCACAGATCGAGCATCTCGCGCCGGTTGAGCAATTGCTCCGAGCGCACCATCTCGAGCACCTGCTCGGCCAGCACCAGCGCCGCGATGGCGGCCTTGTCCTCTTCGAGCAGCGTGCGGTCCTTGAGCGCCTCGAAGGCGGGCGACGGCGACGAGGCTGCTCGAGAATCGTGCGATTGAGGATCGCGCTGTTGCCGCACCGCGTCGGGCTTGTGCCAGACCAGGTTGTACTTGAACAGCGCGAAAAACAGGTCGCCGAGCAGCGCGTCGAAATGCGGTACCAGCGTGTCGGCCGCCTCGACCAGCTCGCCGATCGCCGGCGCGCACAGCCCGATATCGTTCCAGGCGCGGCGATCGTAGCTGTCGCTTTCGAGCCACGACGCGCCGGCCGGCACGACCGGGATGTACAAGCGCCGCGGTTTGACTGCCTTTTTGGGCATCGGAGAGATCTCAGACGCTCAGGACGCGCTCACCCATACAGCCTATCAGGAGCTTCGGCTGTGCTAAAATACATCGCAGCGATAAGCGCGGAGACTCTTGCGCGGCATATCTAGTAGAATGAGAATCGTCAGATGGGCATCGCTCTTGCGATTAGGATCGAGCGAGCAAAGGTTAAGCCAGTGAGTCGTTGACGCGATGGATACTCCAACCGCACAGGGCGAACTATCCCATCGCCAGCATTCGGTGCTGCTCGCCACAGTGCAGGAGTTCATCGCGACGGCCGAGCCGGTGGGCTCGCAGCAGATCGCCGCGCGTTATCCGCTCGGCGTGCGCGCCGCGATGGTGCGCAACCTGATGGCCGAGCTTGAGAGCACGGGCTACCTGCGCCAGCCGCATACCTCGGCCGGTCGCGTCCCGACCGACCGCGCCTTTCGCCACTACGTCGACCACGTGATGTCGGTGCGGCATATCGGGTTCGAGGATCGCTCGCAAATTGAGCTGTGCTATTCGGCCGGACCGCGCGAGCTGGGCGAGGTGATGCGCGAGACCTCGCGCCTGCTGGCGCTGATGACCGGGCAGGCTGCGCTGGTGATGGCGCCGCGGCTGGATTCGATCAAGTTCGAGCGCGTGAGTTTCATGCGTTTGCGCGAGCGCGAAGTGCTGGCGATTTTCGTCGCCGCCGCCGGCGGAGTGCACAACCGCCTCGTCCAGACCGAGGGCGACCATGGCCAGGAGGAACTCGACCGCATGGCGCGTTACCTCAACGAGGCGCTACACGGGCGCACGCTGGAGGAGGCGCGCGAATGGATCGAGGAGCGCCAGCGCGAGGATCGCGCCCGCTACGATCGCTTCATGCGCGCGGCCCTGGCGCTCGGCGGCGCGCTGGCCGAGCGCGCCGGCTCCTCCGAGGTCTATATCGACGGCAGCGCCAAGGTCGCCGATCAGCCCGAGTTCGCCGACCATAACCGGCTGCGCGAACTGCTTCACGCGCTCGAAGATCGTAGCGCGCTCCTCGACCTGCTCGAGCGCAGCGTCGCGCATAGCGGGCTCACGGTGTCGATCGGTTCGGAGAACTTCGACGCGCGCCTGGCGAGCCTCAGCGTGGTCGCGGCGTCCTACCAGAGCGGCGCGATGCCGCTCGGGAGCGTCGCGATCGTCGGTCCGGTGCGGATGGACTACGAGCGGGTCATCCCGCTGGTCGACTATACCGCCCGCGCGCTCTCGCGTCTGCTCGAACACTGAGCGCGCCCGCGCAGCCGCTTCCTCGCAATCCATGAATGCGAGTGCGCAAGCCGGCGCGCTTTCGTTCCGCCGCCAGCGCTATTTGATGTAGATCACGCCGAACTGGTTATCGGTCACGTGGCCCGCTTCGTCCATCGTGAAGTTCGACGTGATGTAGCCGCTGGCGCCGGCGAACTGCCCCTCACCGCCATCGACCTTCCACATCACGGCTCCCGACTTGAGCTTCGGCTCCGGGCTATCGCCGAGATAGCCCTGTCCCACCGTGCTGAAGCGCAGTCGATGGTTGCCGTCGCCGAAGCGGATGCTGCCCGACTCCAGAAACGAGGTCTCGCCGGTGACGGTCACCTCCGACTCGAACGCCGCCTTGCCGCCGGGCGCCGGCTGCACGCTGCCGTGGACGCCTTCGGCGCCGATCACGGTGGTGAGCGTGCAGCTTGGAGAACTCGTCATGGCCTTGAGCACGTTCGGAGATCCGCCCGGGCCGCCCTGTCCCTTGAATTGCATCGCGTAGATTATCTGCTTCATCGCTCGGTCTCCTCGATGGCTGGTTTTCGCGCGCCTGCTGGGTCAATAACTGCAGATGCGGTGAAAAGGCAAGCTAGGGCGTTCAGGCTCCGGGGTTCTTTGCCTATTGTTCGATAGGCCGGCATCGCTTGGAAATAGGGAGCTTGTAGATCGTCCTATGCGCTTCCACTTCGCCTGGCGCGCGCGGCTGGTTTTCGCTCAACACCACCTGCGACATGGCTGTCGAATTAGCTTGTACGTCATCGACGGTGGCGGAATCACTATCGACGGTGGGGCTACGGTGTCGGGGACAGGAGTAACGTTCTATTTGACGGGCGCCAACGGCAACGGTAGCAGCGCAAAAAATTACTCGGGCGTCACGATCAACAGCACCGCAACCGTGAACCTGAGTTCGCCGTGCGACGGAGCGTCCAGGGGCATCCCGGGGATGCTGGTTTTTCAAGACCGCTCCATCACTTGATAACCGTTACCTCCCGCTGGAATCCCCAGGCTCCGCCCAACCAATGTCCTGGCCCAACCGGAAACAACACGCCGGGCGAAGTCGTGAGCCTCAACGTCGCTTACAGCTGTCTCACGGTGTTTCAGAGCCGTTCGTCGGCGGTCCAGGATTCGCAGCGCTGATACTCGGCCCAGGCCAGGTAGTTGAGCGTCGTAAGCGAGTGCGTCCCTAAAAAGCTGATTACCTGACCGATGTTGAGACGCCACCAGTCAGATTTGTCAAAAAGCTCGCAGGGGTGGGTCTTCCCTGAGAACGGTCTATAAATTGAGCGTGGCATAGGCCTTGCTCTAATACTTCAGGACTCCTGCATTGGAATACGCGCTGGCGTTGTTAATGAGCGGAGACTTTTGGGGTAAGAAGCTACTGCGCTGCGAGGTGGCAAGGCTGGAACACGCAGGTGCGATGTCCCATTCTCGTTTGGATGTCGGACCGTCACTCTAATTGATTATTACCTCGGCGTAATTCGAATTGTTGGCGTATAAACCGCCCGAAGGGATCATCGCGGAAGCCGAATGACTATATACATAAACAGAGGGAACTGGACTGCGGCGTCATCGGGAGTGCGGGTCGAAACCCGGTGCAGCGGTAGGCGGGCCCGCAGCCGCGCTGGCGAGAAAGGCCAGGCGGCCGTTGAGTTCGTTTTCGCGTTGCCGCTGCTGCTCACTCTCTTTTTTGGCGTAGTAATGTTCGGGGTTGCTTTCGATAACGATATGGCGCTGACGTTTGCTACGGGCGCCGCGGCGCAGCTTCTTTCGATTAGCCGAGGGCAAACCACAGACCCGTGCCAGACAGCTAGCCAAGCGGTGTACTCCGCAGCCCCGCAACTCAATCAGTCGAATCTCAAGTTCACGATTGTGCTGGATGGAACCTCAGTTACGAGCAATTCAGTCCAGCCGTCGTGCAGTGGCGCGCAACAATATCTAGTGCAGTCCCAGACCGCCCAGGTAATGGCTACTTATCCGTGCAACCTCAACATCTTCGGATTGAACCCTGTTCCCAACTGCACTCTCACAGCGCAAACAAGGATGCTCATCCAATGAAGTGTAACAACGAATCTATTGTCCGCCGGAGGTGCAACGGCCAGCGCGGACAGATGACTATGATGCTGGTGGTCTCCCTAGTTGCCCTTCTCGCAGCGGCCGGGTTGGTGACCGACATCGACCATCTTTACTATGGCTATCAAGAGCTCCTGGCTGCAACCCAGTCGGCGGCGTTAGCAGGAGGCTCGGTCCTGTCCAATGACACAGCAGCCCAAGCAATAGCCACCGCGACACAGTATAGCGCCCTAAGTGGGAATTTGAACGCCTTTTCCAATCTGACCAACGTTACTATGGTGACTGGGTACCCTCTGGTGGAGTGCCTGACGACTCTCGGAATTTCCTGTGTCGCCTCTCCGGCGAACGCAAACGCCATCACCGTGTCGCAGAATGCCTCCGTGCCGATTACATTCCTCAGGGTGCTTGGCCTGACCTCACTGCCAATCACGGCAACCGCGACGGCGAGCGCCAGGGGCGGATCTGGTGGCCCGTACAACGTGGAGGTCATCCTCGACACAACGCGTTCGATGAACGATACCGACTCCGACAGCCAATGCGGCCACTCAAGAATCTCCTGCGCGTTGACCGGCATCCAGGTTCTGCTGAATACGCTCTCGCCCTGCCCCGCGGGGCTGTCAAACTGCGGCTCGGCCACACCCACAGAAACGGCCACGGTTGGCACCAACGTCGCGAACCCTGTCGATGAGGTTGGCCTGATGGTGTTCCCAGGGCTGACCTCGACCTCGCAGGTCCCAGATGATTACACTTGCCCTACCACAAACCCTGCAATTACCAGCTACAACAATTCGCCCGTGTACCAGATCATTGCGCTATCGAGCGACTACCGCGCTTCCGACACGGCTAGTTCGCTGAACACCAAGTCCGACGTGGTGATTGCGTCTGATGGAGGATGTTCCAGTGGGCTAGCCGCTCCGGGCGGCGAGGGAACCTTCTATGCGGGTGTAATCGATGCGGCGCAAGCGCAACTCGTCGCCGATGCAAGACCGAATACGAAGAACGTGATGATCGTGCTCAGCGATGGCGACGCAACCGCTACGAGCAGCCAGATGGCGGGATCGGCGACGAGTTACCCGGCCACGCAGGAGTGCCACCAGGCGATCACCGAGGCTCAAAAGGCTACGGCAGCGGGAACCACAATATACTCGGTCGCCTACGGCGCGGAGGCATCAGGATGCCCGACTGACACCAGTCCAACTATCACCCCATGCCAGACGATGAAGCAAATAGCCTCCTCTCCGCAAAACTTCTTCTCCGACTACACAGCGACGGGAGGCACCAATTCCTGCGTCTCAGCCTCTCGACCGACCAGTAACCTGAACGCGATCTTCCAGGAAATCGGGGAGGATCTCACGGCCGCGCGGTTGATCCCTAACAAAACGCAGTAGACGACTGAAGGACATAGAGCACGAGGATTTCTTCACGGACCTGACGCGTGCCTGCCCGCGGACCCGCGTCCCTCATATCGCAACAACCGCTTACGAACGATCCTCACGCACCAGTACGGCCAGGTCCTGCTACCCACATGGTTTCGAACCTGTCTGATTTCGAACCTGCGACCCTCGGTTTGTAAGCTGTGTTCCGGCCTGGTGACTGATGCGTTTGTCGACCGACGGCGAGAGTGCTGAAAGTACGATTTGCGCTGTGAGGTAACTGAGAGCCGCCAAGAGCCTCCGCGCCGACCATCGCGACGCAAGTCATCGCAGTTAACCGCCTCTGCTTGGCGACCTGTGCAGAGCTTCCCTAGCTGACCGACCGCGGCGGGTTTTTTTGGGCCCTCGAAAGCGGCGACGCTCTCGGAGGCTTTCCTTTTTGCGCCCGTTTCTGCGACAAACTTGATCCGAAGGTCGGCCTTTTTACCACGAGCTCGCGAGCGGCGATGGACGGGCCCGACGCACAATCCATGCGAGGGAGATTGACCTCATGGCAGAATATATCGAAGTAGAACGGGCGCGCGCGATGTCGGGCCTGCGGTTGGTGCTGACGCCCGGAGTGCCGGGACCATGGAGCGAGGCGGCCAAGGGCATCCTCTGCGTCAAGAAACTCTCCTACGTGAAGGTGCGCCAGGAGTTGGGCGGCGAGAATCGCCCGCTGCTGGAATGGACCGCCCAGGCGGCCGCTCCTGTCATGGTCTGGAACGAAGAATGGCCGCGCAGTCTCTGGAACGACCAGCTCTACCTGGCCGAGCGGCTCCAACCCAGTCCGCCGCTGGTCCCGGCCAACCTCGACGATCGCGTCCTGATGTTCGGCTACGCCAACGAAATCTGCGGCACGAACGGTTTTGGATGGTCGAAACGGCTGATGATCGTTCGCGATGGCCTCGGGAATCCCGAGCCGGCCGGGCGCCAACTCTTCAACTACCTGGCCAACAAGTATGGCTATGACAAGGCGGCGGCCGAGGCCGCGCCGGCGCGGATTGCGGGAATTCTGCACGCGCTCAGCGCCCGGCTGGAAGCGCAGCGCAAGCGCGGCAGCCGCTTTTTCATCGGCGACACGCTCTCCGCGCTCGACATCTATTGGGCGACCTTCGCGGCGATGAACAATCCGCTGCCCGACGAGCTATGCCCGATGGCGCCGGGGTTCAGACGCGTGTACAGCAACACCGATCCGACAATCAGGGACGCCACCGCGCCCATCCTGCTCGAGCATCGCGACTTCATCTATCACAACTTTCTCGAGCTGCCGCTGGATTTCTGAGCGATGGAGCATTGCGCAAATCAAGATTCCGAAATTTTTTAAAGCAGCGCGCTCGCAAACAAAAGCCCGAAGTGAAGGATCGACGCGGAGCGAGTTTCGTGTTTATCGACACGGACATAGCTGTGTGGGAGCAGGTGAGGGTGAGGGCCGCGCGATGTGCGCCCATTGCGGGCACGCCTTTATCCTTCATCTCTCTTTTTCAGAGGGAACCCTTCGCGAATTGCCCCTTGCCGCGCGCTTCGATCGTGTGACTTAAGTGTCAGCAGTGCCTCGCGCACCCGCGCACCTTCACGGCTGACTTCGTCAAGCATCGCGGGTGCTTGGGCAAGCACTCTGCCGATCCCGACCTCTTCGAGCTTCCCGCACAGCTCGTCGAAGCGGCTGGCGCCAAAGTTGGCCGCGCCGCCGCGCAGCGCATGGGCTTGCAGGGCAAGGGCCGGCGCGTCGGCCCGCTCGACGGCGAGGGTGATCGCGCCGAGCCGCTTCGGCAGGTCGGCGACAAAGAGGTCGATCAACTCATCGATGAAGGCGTCCTTGCCGGGCATCGAGTTGCGCAAGCGATCGATCCGGGCGCGGCTGACCGTACCTTCGCCGCTGGCGCCCGCGTTAGCCGGGCCTCCATCCGTAACTTGTGCGAGGACTTTTCCCGTGCCGGTTTCGGACGCCCCGCACTGGGCGTCCACGGCCGCGCGCGAGTTATTGCGGTTCGCCGGGCTCATTGGCGCGCCCCTCGCCGATGGATTCGTTGCCCAGCCGCCGCATGAAGCGATACAGCGTCGCACGGCCGATCCCGAGGCTGCGGGCAGCCTCGGCCCGATTGCCCTTGGCCTTGGCCAGCGCACGCGCGATTCGCTCGCCGGCGGCCTTGTCGAGATATTCGCTAAGGCCGACGTCGCCGCTTTCCTCCAGTGCCGCCGCGCGGCGCGACCGCAGGTCCGCTTCATTTATCGACGGCGCCGCCACGAGCACGGAGCTGTCGGCGGGCGTCGAGCCGGCGCTCGAAGCCGGCAGCGAGCCGCTCACCCGATCGAGCATCAGGTCGGCCGCCGTGACGGCGTCGGCGCGGGTCAGAACCACGGCCCGTTCGATCGCGTTTTCAAGTTCGCGCACGTTGCCTGGCCACGAGTGCCGCAGCAACATCTCGGCGGCATCCGGAGCGAGCGTCATGTGGCGGCCGGCCTCGGCCGCCATCCGGGCCAGAAAGGTGCTCGCCAGCGCCAGGATGTCCTCGCGGCGCTCGCGCAACGGCAGAATCTGGATCGGAATGACGTTGAGCCGGAAATACAGGTCCTCGCGAAAGCGGCCGGCCGCGACCTTGTCCTGGAGCGAGCTGTTGGTGGCCGCCACCACGCGCACGTTGATGCGCCGCGTCTCGGAGCCACCCACCCGCAGCACTTCCCCCTCCTGCAGCACGCGCAGCAGCTTGGCCTGGAACTCGGGGCTGATATCGCCGATCTCGTCCAGCAGCAGGGTGCCGCCCGAGGCCCGCTCGAAGCATCCCTGGCGCGCCGCGATCGCGCCGGTGAAGGCGCCTTTTTCATGGCCGAACAGTTCGCTCTCGAGCACGCTTTCGGCAAAGGCCTTGCAGTTGACCGCGACAAACGGATGGCCCACCCGGTCGCTCCAGTAATGCACCAGCCGCGCGACCAGCTCCTTGCCCGTGCCGCTCTCGCCCTGGATCAACACCGTGGAGTGACTGGCCGCGATCCGCCGCACCAGTTCCATCAGCCTGCGGCTCTCGATACTTTCGGCGACCACTGAGTCGGGGCCGAAGCGCCCGGCGAGTTCCTGGCGCAGAGTGTCATTTTCGTGATGGAGCTGGTCGAGCTCCAGCGCGCGCCGCACCCGGGTCTGTAACTCGAACACCTCCACCGGCTTGGTGACGTAATCAAACGCCCCCGCCTGCATCGCCGCCACCGCGGCCGAGATACTGCCAAAGCGGGTGACCAGGATGATCGGCAGGCCGGGCACCCGGCGATGCAACTCGGTGAGCAGCTCGTTGCCCTCCATGTTGGGCATCATGATGTCCGAGATCACCAGGTCGGCGGCGCGGCGCTCGAAGGCGGCCAGCGCCTCGCGCCCATCGCTGCAGATTTCGATTTCGCGCGTGGGGTCGCCGAGCGCCTGCTCGAACAGACGCTGGTCGACCGGATTGTCCTCAACGATCAGTATTCGATGCATACGGAGACCCCGTCCCCGTCTCACAACATGAGCAACTTCCAGACCGCTTCTGGTTTCACTGCAGAAGCGGACAACGCTATACATCAGTGGCCTTTTTTGGGCCCAGATGGACGCAGCGGTTCGGATGGCTCGCCATCGGGACAGATTTTTGCCGCTCCGTGGGCAAAAGCATGACGGCGTCGCGCCGCCATCTGCCCGGTACTGGTCAGGCCGCCGCGTCGCCGGCATTAACGCCCAGCGATGGATTGACACTTCCTTTGGTACTGTCCTATCGGACAGTACCCTTCCTTTGAGTCTACTTGAGCTAACTCTGACAATGGGTTATCTGTGCGTCGCGAGCGCTTTATCCGACTGGGGTGGTCGGGGCTTTACGGCATGCTAGACGGATGGAGGATCCGCCATCGTGCTGAGCCGAGTACCGAAGCTTCATGCACCGCGCGCGGATGATCGTGTCCTGTGGGACGCGATGCTCGGGATTTGGGGCTACCCCGCTGTCTTGGTCGCTCACGAATTGAAGCTCTTTGAGCTGCTCGCCAATAAGCCGCTTACGCTGGCGGAGATTTGTAAGGCCAAACAGCTTGCGGCGCGGCCGGCGGAAACCCTGCTTGCCGTCTGCACGTCGCTGGGCCTGATGTCGCGTCGCGGCGGCCGATATTCGCTTAACACCGTGTCACGCGAGTATTTGTTGCCGTCGAGTCCGCTGTACTTCGGCTGGTTCTATGACGCCTGGCGGCTGGTCATATCCGTGTGGTCGCCCGATTCGCTTCGGGAGGCCGTGCTCAACGACAAGCCACAAGGCGTGTTTTCCGATCCCGGCGGCGTCTTTGCCGCATGGCATGCCGGCCACGCTGCCGATTTCACGCATGCGATGCATAGCGCCAGCATCGGGCCGGCGATGGTGTGGCCGCGAAAAGTCGAACTCGCGAGTCATCGCGTAATGCTCGACGTGGGAGGGGGCTCGGGAGCGCACTCGATCGGAGCCGTGACGGTTCGCCCCAGGTTAAAGGCAATCGTGCTGGACCAGCCGCCCATTTGCGCGGTGGCGCGCGAGTTCGCGGAGAAGTACGGCGTTGGCGATCGCATCTCCACGCACAGCGCTGATTTCTTCAACGACCCATACCCGCAAGCCGACCTGCATTTCTACGGCATGATCTTCCACGACTGGCCGCCCGACCGCTGCCGCTTCCTCGCGCGCAAGAGCTTCGAGCATCTGCCTTCGGGCGGACGAATCGTGATTCACGAGATGCTCTTCAACGACGATCGCACGGGGCCGTTTTCGGTGGCGGCGTTCAACGTCGATATGCTGATCGCGATGCCGGGACAGCAGTATTCGAAACGCGAGCTGACGGCGACGCTGAAGGAGGCGGGTTTCAGGACGATCGAAACCAAATTGACCTTCGGCTACTGGAGCATCGTCAGTGGAGTGAAACCGTAGCCATTCATATTGCCGTCGGAGGGTTCCACCCATGAGCACGCTGCCTAGTGCGGACCGCATCGAACAAGTCGCTTTCGGGTTCATGGCATCAAAGGTGCTCTTCAGCGCGATAGAACTGGGACTCTTTACCGAACTCGCCAAAGGTCCGCTTGATGCCGAGGGGGTCCGAAACCGCCTGGGGCTTCATCCGCGCAGTGTCTGCGATTTTCTCGACGCGTTGGTGGCGCTGGGTACGCTAGAACGGCGAGGGGAGCGCTATTCGAACACCATTGAGACAGATTTCTACCTGGACCGCGCCAAATCGAGCTACATAGGGAACCTGTTCGAGATGTGGAACGCGCGGGGTTATCCGTTCTGGTCTTTCTTCGCCGAGGCGCTAAGAACCGGTGCGCCCCAGAACGAGATCAAAGCCGGCGAGGACCTCTTCACCGCGTTATATTCAAAGGCGGAGAAGTTGCGTCTATTCCTGCGGTCAATGACCGGGCACAGCCTGCCATCGGCGATCGCGATCGCGCGACAATTTCCGTGGGACAAATATAGAACCTTCGCTGATATCGGCACTGCAGAAGGATGCCTTCCTGTCCAAGTCGCGCTAGCGAATCCTCATCTTGTCGGCGAAGGCTTCGATCTACCGATGGTGCGGCCGTTCTTCGAACAATACGTCGAGTCATTCGGTCTTCAAAATCGTATTCGATTTCGTGGGGGCGACTTCTTCAAAGATTCGTTGCCGGGCGTGGATGTGTTGGTGATGGGCATGATCCTGCACGACTGGAACCTCGACCAGAAGCGGAGTTTGATTAGTAAGGCGTACGACGCTCTGCCTAACGGCGGAGCGCTAATAGTCTACGAGCACCTCATCGACGACGAGCGCAGAAAAAACGTTGCCGGTTTGCTGATGAGTCTTATGATGCTCATCGAGACTCAAGGTGGCTTCGACTACACGGGCGCCGACTGTTGCGGATGGATGCACGAAGCCGGCTTCCGGCAAGCATACGTGGAGCAACTCACAGGAATCGAGTCGATGGTGGTGGGAATCAAATAGGCGCGAACACCGACCGCGGCCGCCGAAAGTGACCTCATGGTGGGGAAAATGGCGCGAGCCCAAGTCGATAGCTCAATTCCGCGTCACGAAGTCGTCCTTCCGCATCCTGCCTAGCGCATTG
>CAVZDJ010000002.1:0-214634 GCA_963773975.1 uncultured delta proteobacterium | reverse complement strand
CAGGTTGGATCTGACGTGGCGGATAAACGGCTCAGAATTCTGGTCGCAAAGCCGGGGCTCGACGGGCATGATCGCGGCGCCAAGATAATCGCGCGCGCGCTGCGCGACGGCGGCTTCGAGGTGATTTACACGGGGCTGCATCAGACGCCCGAGATGATCGCGGAGGCCGCGGTGCAGGAAGACGTCGATGCGGTCGGGCTGAGCATCCTTTCGGGCGCTCACATGACGCTGTTCCCGGAAGTGATGCGGCTCTTGAAGGAACGCGGCGCCGGCGATATCGCGGTCTTCGGCGGCGGGATCATCCCTGAAGACGACGCCAAAAAGCTGCGCGAGCTGGGCGTCAAGGAAGTTTTCACTCCCGGCGCGTCCACCGAGGACATCGTCAAGTGGCTGCGCGAGAGCGTGCAGCCGCGCGAATGACTGCGCGCGCCGAGCGAGCGACGTTGGAAATTCCGCGATGAACTTCGAGCTGAGCGACGAGCAGCGCACGATTCGCGATACGCTGCGCCAGTTCGCTGAGCGCGAGATCAAGCCGCACTCGGCAAAGTGGGATAAGGAGGAAATCTTCCCGCGCGAGGTGATCGGCCATCTGGGCGAGCTGGGCTTCCTCGGCATCTCCTTTCCCGAGCGCTTCGGCGGTGGCGGCGCCGACACGCTAAGCCAGGCGCTGGTGGTCGAGGGGCTGTCGCGCTACGACGCGTCGGTCGGGCTCACCTGCGCGGCGCACATGTCGCTTTCTAGCGGCCACATCAATCTGTTCGCCGCCGAGGAACATCGCGCGCACTATCTGCCCGAGATGGTCGCGGCGAAAAAGCTCGGCGCGTGGTGTCTGACGGAGCCGGGCTCGGGCTCGGATGCGGCCGCGATGCAAACCCGGGCGGTGCGCAAGGGCGACAACTTCGTTATCAACGGCGCCAAGATGTTCATCACCAACGGCACCGTCGCCGACGTTTACGTCGTGATGGCGGTGACGGACGCGGGGAAGAAACGCTCCGGCGTCTCGGCCTTCATCGTCGAGCGCGGCACGTCCGGGCTTTCCAACGGACGGCGAATCGAAAAGCTGGGGCTCCGCGCCTCGGACACCGCCGAGGTGATTTTTGACAACGTCACCGTGCCGGCGCGCAACCTGATTGGCGAGCTGGGCGAGGGCTATAGCCAGACGCTCAAGGTGTTGGAGGGCGGCCGGATCGGAATCGCCGGCTTCGCCGCCGGAATCGCGCGCGGCGCGTTCGAAGAGGCGACCGCCTACGCCAAGGAGCGCAAGCAGTTCGGCAAGCGGATCGCGGACTTCCAGGCGATCCAATGGATGCTGGCCGACATGGCGACGCGAATCGATGCCTCGTGGGTGCTGATGTGCCGCGCGGCGGAGCTCAAGGACAAGAGTAGGCCCTTCGGACGCGAGGCCGCGATGGCCAAGCTGTTCGCGTCGGAGACCGCGATGTGGACGACGATCAAGGCGGTGCAGATCCACGGCGGCTACGGCTACATGGCGGAGTTTCCGGTCGAGCGGTTCATGCGCGACGCGAAACTCGCGGAAATTGGCGAGGGCACCAGCGAGGTGCAGCGCATGATCATCGCGAAGTCTCTCCTGCGCGACGGCTACCTGCCCGCATAGCGTTTCTTGCAGCCCGAGTGCCAGTATAGGGCCGCTTAAGAGCGGCCCCCCTTTTTTTTGATCGCAGACGCCCTCGCGCGTGATCGCAAAAATCGCAACTGGTGCTAAAGAGGAGAGAGCAAGGGAGGATCCTTCGATGAAAGTGTTGTTCGAAAAGAAGGGACCGATCGCCTACGTCACCATCAACCGCCCCGAGCGGCTCAACGCCTGCGACTTCGAGACCTACGGGCGGCTCTCGCAAATCTGGCGCGAATTCGGCGACGATCCTGCTCTGCGGGTCGCGATCCTTACCGGCGCCGGCGAGCGCGCGTTCTGCGCCGGCAGTGATATCAAGTCCAACTACGTCGAGCGCCCCAACGAGGAGCTGCTGGACGCGCCGTATCCGGTGATGTTCGAGTTGACCAAACCGATCATCGCGGCGGTAAACGGCCACGCCAACGGGGGCGGGCTGGAACAGGCGCTCTGCTGCGATATCCGGGTGGCCGCCGATCATGCGCAGTTCGGGCTGGGCGAGGTCCGTCTCGGATGGCTTCCCGGGGGCGGCGGCACGCAGCGCCTGCCGCGCCTGATTCCGCTCGGCCGCGCACTCGAGATGCTTTACACCGGCAATCGGATCGGCGCCGAAGAGGCGCTGCGCCTGGGATTGGTCGACCACGTGGTGCCGATGAGCCGGTTGATGGCGAAGGCCGAGGAAATCGCGACCGAGATCTGCAAGAGCGCGCCGCTGGCGGTGCAGCGAATCAAGCAGGCCGCGCTGCGCGGACTCGATATGCCGCTCGCCGACGGACTCAAGCTCGAGCGCGAGCTATATACGTGGCTGCAAGGCACCGACGATGCGCGCGAAGGTGCGCTCGCGTTTGCCGAGAAGCGCGCACCGCGGTGGAAAAATAAATAGTCGCTAGTCTTCGTCGCGATCGGACGTGTCGTCGGACGGCGCGGGATCTTCCAGCAGGTCTTCGAGAAGATCTTCGCGGATCGCCGCCAGGTCGGCGCGATCCAGCCCGATACCCTCGCGCATGAAGGCCTCGATACCGCCGGCCTCGTCGATCAGTTCGAACACCGGCTCGAGTTGCGCCGCCGCCAGCGGCATCTTGGGAAACACCACGTTGCTCTCGAGGAAGTCGGCGACGATGCGCTCGCGGCGCACGCCCAGCAACTCGAGCAGCATCGCCGCACCGACCCCAGTGCGGTCGCGTCCGGCCGAGCAATGAAAGAGCAGCGGGTAGACGTCGCGCTCGGCCAGGATATTGAAGAACGTCCGCCAGTCCTGGCGGAAGTCGTGAAGAATCGAATGATGCTCGCGGCCGGGAATCAGGCTTATCGGCTCGCGCTCGCGAAACCATCGATCGCCGATCGGGATATGCTCCCATCGCACTTCGCGCAGCACGTCGGCGTGCGGCGGCCCGAGGATCGAAATCTCGGTGCGGCTCTGGAGCGTGACCACGGTGCGGAGCCCCGCTGACCTTATCGGGCTTTCCTCGGGAACCTCGGCCAAGTGCGCCGAGCGGAAGATCAGGTTGCTGCGCACGCGCTTGCCTTCGGCGGTGGGATGGCCGCCGAGGTCGCGGAAATTGCGCCCGCCATAGCGGCGCAGCAGAGTGAAATCGACGACGACCCTGCGTCCGGCGAGTTTATCTTCGGCGCCGGCGGGTTTGCCCGCGGCGGCAGACTTGTTTTCAGCTTCGTTGTCGGTCGACACGCAAGACCTATCAAGACGCACGGTGAGACGCGGCTTAAGAGCCGCTCCGCCCCGCATCACCCACCTCATTAGTTTACCCGGTACGAGCGTCTGCGAAAAGTGCGCGAAAGGCGCCCGTTTTGCCTGACGATTATGATTTCATGAACGATCTGCTTTTCCACGCGCGCGCCTTCGAGTGCATTTCTACTCGACACTCCCGACCGCATGGCGCTAAAAAGGAAAGCCGCAGCGGTCTGGATAGCCTTTTGCAGGCGAGGTATCGAGGTGCCGCTTAGGAGAGGAATCAGCCGCGAGATCGGAGCGGCGCCGCGATGGTTGGTAAAAAATAATGGGCTATAAGATTGCTCTCGGCGTCAACTGGCAGGGCAAGTCGGATTTCAAGGGGATGATCGAGCGCGCCCGCGCCGCCGACGAGGCCGGCGCACATTCGATTTGGGTCGCCGAGGCGTGGGGCCGCGACGCTTTCACCAGCCTGACACTGCTCGCCGAGCACACGCGACGAATCGGCCTGGCGACCGGAATCGTCAACACTTACTCTCGCACCCCGGGAGCGCTCGCGCAGCATTTTGCGACGCTCGACGAACTGAGCGGCGGGCGCATGATCATCGGGCTTGGGACCAGCGGACCACAGGTGATCGAGCACTTCCATGGTGTCGCGTTCAATCCGCCGCTTACCCGGATGCGCGAATACGTCGATATCGTCAACCTGCTGATGGCCGGGCAGCCGCTCAACTACGACGGCAAGCTGTTCAAACTCAAGCGTGGGTTCACGCTGCGCTTCGAGCCCGTGCGCAGGCACATCCCGATCTGGATCGCGTCGCTCAACCACAAGAGCGTCGAGTTCACCGCGCAACAGGCCGACGGATGGTTGCCGGTGATGATTCCGCTGGGGCGGCTCAAGGAATCGATCGCCGATTTCCGCGCGCTGGCGGCGAGCGCCGGGCGCGATCCCAAATCCGTCGCGGTGAAATCGCCGAGCACGATTCATGTGACCAATAACCCGGATCGGGCACGCGCACTCCAGGCCGGGACGCTTTCGTTCTACGCGGCGCGGATGGGCACCTTCTATGCCGAGCAGCTCACGCGTTTCGGCTTCGGCGCCGACGTGCGCCGGATTCGCGAGGCGTGGGCGGCGGGCGGCTCGAAGGCGGGGACCGAGGCGGTCTCGCGCCGGTTGCTGGACGAGATGGGCTACGCCGGCGACCTGGCCGGCGCGCGCGAGCGGCTCGCGGCCGAAGCCGAAGCGGGCGCCGACCTGCATCGCGTGGACCTCGACGCGGCCGGCCTCGCCGGCTACGAGCGCACGCTCGCGGCGCTGGCGGCTTGATCCGGAACAGTTAAACAGTTTGCCAGCCACGCGGCGCGGCGCTATACGAAGGGTTGAGCGCACGCAGGATTCGCTTCAAGGAGGGACACGATGAAAGCTGCCGTAATGGAAGGTGTTCGCAAACCGCTGGTTGTCAGGGACATGCCCGATCCGCAGTGTCCTCCCAATGGCGCGATTCTCAAGACCGCCGCGGAGGGTATCTGCCGCTCCGATTGGCATCTATGGTCGGGCGATTGGACCTGGGTCGGACTTGCCCCGCAGATGCCGATGATCATGGGACATGAGTTCTGCGGCGTGGTTCAGGAAGTCGGCAAAGAGGTCAAGGACTTCAAGAAGGGCGATCGCGTGCTGGTTCCGTTCAGCCAGGGCGACGGCACCTGCGACTTTTGCCGCAGCGGGAACTCCAACATCTGCAACACCCCGCTCATCCCCGGCGTCACCTATCATGGCGGCTACGGCTCCTATGTCGGGATCCCGTTCGCCGACCTCAATCTGGTCCATATGCCCGACGCGGTGGGCTTTCTCGAAGGCGCGTCGCTGGGATGCCGCTTCATGACCTCGTACCACGGAATCGTCGACCGCGCGCAGGTGCGGCCGGGCGAATGGGTCGCGGTGCATGGCTGCGGCGGAATCGGACTTGCGGCGATTCAGATCGCGTCCGTCGATCGGCGCCAACGTCATCGCGGTCGATCTCGACGGACGCAAGCTCGAATTGGCGAAAGAAGTTGGCGCGAGCCATATCGTGAACGCCAAAGCTGGCGATCCGGCGGCGGCGATCGTGGACATCACCAAGGGCGGCGCGCACGTCTCGGTCGACGCGCTGGGCGTCGCGGCGACCTGCCGCAATTCGATCAACAGCCTGCGCAAGCAGGGGCGCCATCTCCAGATCGGGCTCACGACGCAGGCCGAAAAGGGCGAAATCTCGGTGCCGATCGACAAAATGGTGCTGATGGAGCTGCAAATCATCGGCACGCTCGGGATGCAATCGACGCGTTATCCCGGGATGCTCCAGATGGTCGAGGCCAAGAAGCTCAATCCCAAGGCGATGATCACCGGCACGGTCGGCCTGGACGGCGCCTCGAAAATTCTCGAGGAGATGACCAACTTCCAGAACGTCGGCGTTACGATCATCGACTACAAGATCTAGCTCGCGACATTCGCGGTTGCGTTTTCCGGAGAGGGTCCAGCGCGGACCCTCTCCCCGTTTTTGCGCGGCGCGCGGGCCTCGCGCCGGCGCACGATAGAGGAGGTCTCGGCGATGAAGGCGGTAGCCTGCGACAAACCGGGCGACGAGAGCGTGCTCAAAATCGGCGAGGTTCCCGATCCCAAGGCTGGGCCGGGCCAGTTGCTGATCCGGGTGAAGTACGCGGGACTCAACCGCGCCGACCTGATGCAGCGTCAGGGCTTTTATCCGCCGCCGCCGGGCGCCTCGGAAATCATAGGCCTGGAGTGCGCAGGCGAGGTCGCGGCGGTCGGAGCGGGTGTGAGCGGATGGCGGGTTGGCGAGCGCGCGATGGCTCTGCTGGCGGGTGGCGGCTACGCGGAGCTGGCCGCGGTGGACAGCGGCTCGGCGATGAAAATCCCGGCTTCGATGAGCGATGAAGAGGGCGCGGCGTTTCCTGAAGTTTTCCTGACCGCCTTTCTCAACATCTTTATCTTAGCCGAAGCGAAGCCCGGTGACTCGGTGCTGGTACACGGCGGCGGCAGCGGTGTCGGCACGGCGTCGATCCTGCTGTGCAAGGAAGCCGGGGTGCGCTCGATCGTGACCGCGGGCAGCGACGCCAAGTGCGAGCAGTGCCTCAAGCTCGGCGCCGACGTCGCGATCAATTATAAGTCGGGACCGTTTCCCGCCGCGGTCAAAACCGCCACCAACGGGCGCGGCGCCGACGTCATCCTCGACAGTATTGGCGCGGCCTACCTGGGGCCGAACCTCGAAGCACTCGCGCATGGCGGGCGGCTGGTGTTGATCGGGCTGATGAAGGGGGCGCGCACGGAGATCGATTTGACCGTGGTTCTCCGGCGACATCTCAAAGTGATGGGCTCGACGCTCCGCACCCGGCCGGAAAAGGAGAAGGCGCAGATCGTCGCCGCGCTGCTCGCGCGTTTCGATGCAGCGCTCGAGGCCGGGCGCCTGCGCCCGCCGATCTACAAGGTCGTGCCGATGGCAAACGTGGCCGAGGCGCATCGCATGATGGCGGCGAGCGAGCATTTCGGCAAGATCGTTCTGCGTATCGCGTAAGCCTGACGCGAGCGCAGGAAGAGGGCCGCTCGTGAACGGCCCTTGTTAAGGCACACTCCAAGCGTATCGCGGCCGCGCGGCCGATGATATTTTAATTTGTTGGCGCCGGTGCAATTGGCCGCGCCGACCGAATGCGTCTAGCCGAACTCGATTACAATCTGCCGCCCGAGCTGATCGCGCAGGAGCCGCTTGCCCGCCGCGACGAGGCGCGCCTGATGGTGCTCGACCGGCGCGGCGGCACGATCGAGCATTCGCGCTTCTACAAGCTCGGCGATTTTCTGCGCGACGGCGACTTACTCGTGCTAAACGACACGCGGGTGTTCCCGGCCCGCCTGTTCGCGCGCAAGCCGACCGGCGGCGCGGTCGAACTGCTGATGGTGCGTCCGGTCGACGAGCCGCCGCGCGCGTGGCTCGCGTTGATACGGGGCCATCGCGGACTGCGCGAGGGTACGCGGCTCGTCCTCGACGACGGCCGTGCGCTCCGTATCGCAGGCTATCAGCGCCCGGGCCGCCCGCTCGTCGTGAGCGACGATTCGATGCCGATCGAAACTATCCTTGAGAACGCCGGCGCGCTGGCGCTTCCACATTATATCCATCGCGCGCCGCGGCCGTCGGACCGCGAGGATTACCAGACCGTTTTCGCCGCGCAGCCGGGCGCGGTGGCGGCGCCGACGGCCGGATTGCATTTCACCCGCGAGCTTTTGGCCAAGCTTGCCGCAATCGGCGTGCGCACGGCCTTCGTGACTCTGCATATCGGGCCGGGAACGTTCACGCCGCTACGCGCGCCGCAGGTCGAGGCGCATACGATGGAGGGCGAGTGGTATACGATCGCTCCCGCTACGCTTGCGGCCCTGGCGCTGGCGCGGCGCACTGGCGGACGCGTGATCGCGGTCGGCACCAGCAGCGTGCGCGCGCTCGAATCCCACGCGATCACCGGCGACACCGAGGGCGCGACCGGACTCTTCATCTCTCCGGGCTTCCGTTTCCGCGCGATCGACGCGATGGTGACCAACTTTCACATGCCGCGCTCGACGGTGCTCGCGATGGTGATGGCGTTTGCGGGGCGCGAGGAGATTCTCGACGCCTACCGCGAGGCGCTGCGCCATCGCTACCGCTTTCTGAGTTATGGCGACGCGATGCTGATCGTGTGAGCGGGAAAATGCCGAGCGATCGTGAGAGCATGGCGCCCGTGTTCGGGTTCGAGGTCCTCGCGCGTGATGGAGACGCGCGCGCCGGCCGCCTTGCGACCGCGCACGGTGAAGTCGCGACGCCGGCTTTCATGCCAGTGGGCACGCGCGCGGCGGTCAAGGCGATGGCGCCCGACGAGCTGTGGCGGTTGGGTTATCGGCTGGTGCTCGCCAACACGTACCATCTTGCGCTACGGCCCGGCGCCGAACTTATCGAGGAACTCGGCGGGGTGGGGCGGTTCATGGGATTCGACGGCGCGGTGCTGACCGACTCCGGCGGTTTTCAGGCGATGAGCCTCGCCAAGCTGAACGAAGTGGGCCCCGATGGAATTCGTTTTCGCTCGCATCTTGACGGCTCCGAGTTCATGCTGACGCCGGAGCGCGCGGTCGAAATCCAGGAGCGAATCGGCTCGGACCTGATGATGGCGCTCGACGAGTGCACACCGTATCCGGCCGAGCGCGCGCGGGCCGAGGCCTCGCTGGAGTTGACGGCGCGATGGGCCGAGCGATGCGTCGGCGCGCGGCAGAGTTCACGCCAGGCGCTGTTCGGGATAATCCAGGGCGGCGTCCATCCGGAACTGAGGCGGCGCAGTGCCGCACAGATAACTGCGATGCCGTTCGATGGCTTTGCCGCGGGCGGCCTGGCGGTCGGCGAGCCGAAGGCGCAGATGCTCGAGATGGCCGCGCTGAGCGCGACCCTCCTGCCGGCGGAACGCCCACGCTACCTGATGGGCGTCGGCACGCCCGAGGATCTCGTCGCCGCCGTAGCGATGGGCTACGACCTGTTCGATTGCGTTTTGCCGACGCGCAACGCGCGCAATGGCAGCGCCTACACCAGCTATGGCCGCGTCTCGATCAAACAATCCGTGCACGCCCGCGACCCCAGGCCGCTCGAGGAGGGCTGCGGATGCCGCACCTGCACGAGGCTTAGCCGGGCATACCTGCGCCATCTATATATTTCGGGGGAGATTCTGGCGGCGCGCGCGTTAACGGAACATAATCTCTACTTCTACGCCCGCTTGATGGCCGGGATGCAAGCTGCTATCGCATCTCGCACCTGCCGGGAGTTCGCGGCCAGGACGCTGGCGCGGCTCGAGGGCGAGCGAGGCGCGGAAGAGTAAAGGTAAGAAAATAACCGATGTTTTTTGAAGGAATCGCGTGGGCGCAAAGCGCGGCTGCCCCCGCCGCGGCAGGCCAGCCGACGCTTATCGATCAACTGCTGTATGGGCCGGGGGTGCCGTTTTCGCTCCTGATCCTCGCCTTCTATTGGTTCTTTCTGCGCCCGCAAACCACCAAGGCGCGCGAGCATCGCGACATGCTTGCCAAACTCAAGCGCAACGATGAAGTGGTGACCACGGGCGGGCTGTTGGGCCGGATAAACGAGATCGGCGACAAAGTGGTGGTCCTGGAGATCGCGCCCAACGTGCGCGTGCGGGTCGAGCGCAGCCAGATAACCGCGCTCTCCAGCTACGGCAAACCTCCGGTGGGCAAGAATCAGAAAGCGGAGTAGTGCAGGCGCGTATCCGCAAAGGCTTCGCGCGCAAAGCATATTCGAGTTCGCTGTGAAAAAGTGAAAGTGAAAAGTGAAAAAGTGAGCAATGGAAAACGCTAACGCCAACGCGGATTTCATCCCGATAATCATTCTGCTCGCGGTCGCGGGCGCTTTTTTGTGGCTGCACTTCACCGGCGGCAGCGGTCGCACGCGGCTTTACCTGGCCGCGGCGCTGACCGTACTGGCGGTGTTGATTCTGCTGCCCAGCATCAGCGGCGCGCTGCCCGATTGGTGGACCGGCACTATCCCGACCCCGAAGATCCAGTTGGGGCTCGACCTCCAGGGCGGCACCCATCTTTTGCTCGAGGTCAAACTCGACGAGGCGGTCAAAACCCAGTTGCGCCGCGTCGCCGACGACGTCAAGCAGGAGATGAAGCAGAACAAGCTCGACGTTAAGAGCGTCACCGTCGATCCCTCGGGAGGCGCGGTGCTGGTGACCTTGCCCAGTGCGGACGAGCGGACCCCTTTTCTCGATCTCGCGGGCAAGCTTTTTTCCGACATGACGATCGGGCTTGCGCCCAACTCCGGTGACGCCGGACCGACCTACCAGATGACCTACCGGCCGATCGAACTTGACCAGGTGCGGCGCAATGCGATGGAGCAGGCGCTGGAGACCATCCGCAACCGAATCGACCAACTTGGAGTTCGCGAGACCACGATCGCCCAGGAGGGCAACGACGAGATTTTAGTGCAGCTCCCCGGGATCCAGGACCCCGAGCGCGCCAAGGAGCTGATCGGCAAGACCGGCGTGCTCCAGTTCAAGCTGGTCGACGACAATCATTCGGTCTCCGACGCGCTGCGCGACGGCCCGCCGCCGGGTGACGAAATCCTCTATGGTCCCGCCAGCCGCGGCGGCCGCGAGCCCTACCTGCTCGAGTCGCCCGTGCTGCTCACCGGCGACACCATCACCGACGCGCGCGTGCGGCCCGGCGGGCAGCTCGAAGGTCCGTACGTCACCGTCGACCTCGACCAGCGCGGCGCGCAAATTTTCGGCGCGATCACGTCGGCCAACGTGGGCCGCAAGATCGCGATCGTGCTCGACAATATCGTTTACTCGGCACCGGTAATCAAAGAGCCGATTCCCGGCGGCCACGTGCAGATAACCGGCAATTTCACTTACGACGAGTCGCACGAACTGGCGATCGTGCTGCGCTCGGGCGCGCTCCCGGCGCCGGTGGAGATTATCGAAGAACGCACGGTCGGACCGTCGCTGGGACGCGACTCGATCCGCCAGGGCGAGCGATCGTTCGTGGTCGGCGCGCTGGTGGTGCTGATCTTCATGGCCGCGTACTACAGCGGAGCAGGCTTGCTCGCCGACTTTGGACTCTCGCTCAACATCCTGCTGCTCATCTGCGTGATGGCGGCGATGCAGGCGACGCTGACGCTGCCCGGGATCGCGGGGATCGTGTTGACGCTCGGCATGTCGGTCGACGCCAACGTCCTGGTCAATGAACGGATGCGCGAGGAGTTGCGCCAGGGCAAAACGCCGCGCGAGGCGGTCCGCCTCGGCTACGAGCGCGCGTGGTCCGCGATTCGCGACTCCAACATCTCGACCTTCGTCGCGGGCCTGATTTTGTTCCAGTTTGGCACCGGGCCGGTGAAAGGCTTCGCGGTCACGCTCTGCGTGGGCGTGCTGACAGGAGTGTTCTCGTGTTTCGTGGTGACCCGGGCGTGGTATGATTATTTGATTTCGATGCGTCGGCTGAATTCAATTAGCGTCTAAGAGGCGCTATAACAGGCTAATTATGGCACAGCCGCCGCGCGACATGAGTGTCCGACGCGGCTGGTACCTTATGATGGCGGTGGGGACGGCGTTTTGCCACAATAACTTGACTTGATCGAAGGGTTCATATTAAAAACCGCGAGCTTTAGAGCACGAGCAATGGCAGATAAAGACGACGTGCTTTTGAATTCGCGGGAAGTGGCTTTCCTGCTCGATCTGAGCCCCGACACGGTCAACGAATTCGCACGCCGCAATATTCTGCCCGCGTTCAAGAAGGGACGGCAGTGGCGCTTTCGCAAACGCGACATCGCCTCCTTCAAGCGCCAGATGCGGGGCGTCAACGCGGCAGCCTAGCGCCGGAATCGGAGTCTTGGGGGCGTAGCGATACGCGGGCCGTATCCGTGCAACCGCGGCGGCGTATCCGCACAGAGGATTGAGGTTTTACTAGCGATGGGCGAACCGCATCAGAGCCGCGTCTATTCCGACCTGGCGCGCTTTTACGACCACACTTTCGGACGAATTTTTGTCGACCACGAGCACGAGATAATCGAGCAGCTCAATCTGCGCCCGGGGCAGCAGGTGCTCGAAGTCGGCGTAGGCACCGGCATTTCGCTCGATGCCTATCCGCCCTACATCAAGGTCGTAGGTATCGATCCGTCCACCGACATGCTCGCGCTGGCGGTCAAGAAGACCCGCGAGAACGGCTGGGGCCATATAGACGTCCGCCAGGGTGACGCGCTCAACCTCGAGTTTCCCGACAACAGCTTCGATTGCGTGACGAGTTTTCATGTGATGACGGTGGTGCCCGACCCGCTGCGCATGATGCAGGAGATGGTGCGGGTGTGTAAGCCGGGCGGCAAGATAGTTCACGTCAATCATTTCGCGAGCGAGAATCCGCTGCTCTACTCGCTGGTATGGGCCGCCAACCCGTTGACCAGGCATCTGGGATGGACCACGCGGCTGCGCGTGAGCGACGTGCTCGACGGCCACAAGATCCACGTCGAGCGTAACGAACGTATCGCGCGCTTCTCGGTCCATCGCGTCGTGATCGCGACCAAGCTGGCGGCTTAGCCGCCTCAGAGACAGCATTGCGCCATCGATTCCGCCTCCCAGCGATCGGTCGCGTCGCCGCCGCCTTCATAATTCTCGCATCGCTGACTCTGGTGGCGCGCGCGCGCGCCTACCAGGCCGAGACCCTCAAGGACGCCGGCGCGATCGCCGGCACGGTCAAATTCGACGGCGCGCCGCCCGCGCGCAAGCCGATCGAAATCAGCAAAGACCGCGAAGTATGCGGCGCCAGGCCGCTCTACGACGAAAGCCTGATCGTGGGCTCCGGCGGCGGGATCGCCAATGCCGTCGTCAGCCTCTCCGACATCGCAAAGGGCGTTCCGCTGGTTCCGCTGAAGGACGTGAAATTCGACCAGAAGGGCTGCGACTACACGCCGCACGTGCTGGTCCTTCCGGCAGGCAGCACGGTCGATGTCGTCAACTCCGACGGCATCCTGCACAGCGTCCGCACCGAGTCCAAACGCAACCCGGCGCTCGACATGGCGCAGCCGCCGTTCAAGCACGTGATCGTGACCGCGCCGCTCAAATATCCGGAATTGATCGCCGTGAGCTGCGACGCGCATAACTGGATGCACGGATGGTGGTTCGTGGCGGACAATCCGTACTATGCGGTGACTGACGGCCGCGGCAAGTTTACGATCCAGGACGTTCCAGCGGGAACGTACACCCTCGAGGTGTGGCAGGAAAAGCTCGGGACGCAGACGCGGAAGGTGACGGTCGCGCCGGGCAAGACAGTGACGGCCGATTTCACGCTGGCGCCCGCGAAGCAATGACCCGGGCGGCGCTCGGGATCCTGGAAATGAAGCTGTGAACGGTGAATGGTGAAGAAATGGCGCTGCTGAAACGGTTTGATACACTGGAGGTTGCGACGACGGATCTTGCGGACGCGGTAAGGACCTACCGCGAGAACTTCGGCTTCGAATTGACGCCCGGTGCAAGCGCCGACAGCGCGACGCTTAGGGTGGGCGGCGCGGAAATCCGGCTGGTCGCGGGCGCGCCCGCGGTGTCGGCGAACGCCGCCGCGGGCGAGGGGCTTGCGGGGCTCTGGCTGGAGGCGGAAGACGTTGCCCAAGTCGTGGCGGCGCTAAGGGGCGCAGGTATCGAGCCTCCGGCGCCGAAGACCGATCAGGGACGCCGCGTGCTCGCGCTCGATCCAAAGATCGCCAACCAGGTTCCGCTGTTCATCTTCGACCGCAAGGTTTGAATTTTCCGCCATCCGGGCGACGCGACAGAGTTGTGCTCGCGCAACCGGCCGCCGGCCGCGCATCCATCCGGCTTACACTTCGCTGCGAAAGAGCGCGCGCACGCTCGCTTCGAGCTGGCGCGTCAGCGTCTCGCGATCGGCGCCGCGCAGTTCCGTGGTATCGATCGGCGGCCCGATCGCCATCCGCATCCGCCGCCCCGGCCGCACGATTCGCGCGCCGCGCGGAAAAAAGCCGGCCGTCCCGCTGATCGCCATCGGCACGCATTTTTGCCGCGTCGCGATCGCGAGCCACGCCGCGCCGTCGTTGAACGGATGTACCCGGTTGTCGCTGAAGCGCGTGCCCTCGGCGAAAACCACGATCGAAAAACCCTCCCGCGCGATCTTGAGCGCCTTGCGGATTGCCTGGCCGCCCTTTGCACGGTCGATCATGATGTGCCCGGAACGGCGCATCGCGAATCCCAGGACCGGGATTTTCCCCAGCTCCTGTTTCGCCACGAAGCGCGGCTCTCCCGGCATCCAGGCACAGATCGCGAAGATGTCGAAGAAGCTCTGATGGTTGCAGACCAGGACGTAGGATTTGAGATCGGCGAGATGCTCGAGTCCCTCGATCTCGACCGTGACGCCGCTGGTGCGCAGAATTAGCCAGCCCCACAGACGGCTGATCGGGGTGGCCAGATGGGGATGGCCGAGCACGCTGACCAGCGCGGCGCAGGGCGCAAGCGCCGCGGTATAGAAGACCGCCAATGCCGTCGCGGCCGCGCCCCATACGAATTCGACTATGCCGCGTTGTGGCGTCGGCGGCTGGAGCGCGGGAGCAGACGGCGGGGTTTCGTTGGCGTTGGCGTGGGCAGGATCGGGCGAGACAGGATTATCGGAGACCGGATCATCAACAAGTGGCGGCATCGCGCACGTTTCCTCAGGCACCACTGCGTAACAGCTTTCGCGAGGTGCGGGCAACAGGCGCCCACCGCGGCCGAAACTCGCGAACTAACGCGGGAGAGGCTGCGCGATGCGCGGGCTGACCTTGCCGCCGGCTGCCGCCGGCGTATCGTCGCGCTTGCGCCTGCGCGGGCCGGCCGGCGCCAACAGCGCTAGCGCCGCCAGTCCGAGCATCGCGGCTTGCGCCGCGAGCGTTTGCACGGTTGGAAAGAGTCCGAGCACCTGTATGGTCGGCACATGATCGACGAAAGTCGCGCGCAGCACGCCCGATTCCTGGAAGCTCGAAATTCCCTGGCCGACGAAGATTACCGCCAACCCGTAGAGCAGCACTGAAGTCGCGGTGAAGAACGAGCCGAGCGGGATGCGAAACGCCGCCTTGCGCAGGACCAGGAAAATTACGCCCAGTGCTAACGCGCCCGCCAGCAATCCCGCCATCACCGCATGACGCTCGGCCGTTTCCGTCGCGCCGCCGAGCAGCGCTTGGAAGAAGACGATAGTCTCGGCACCCTCGCGCATGACGGCCAAAAACGCCGTCAGTCCAAGCGCGATCGACGGCCCCGCGATGTCACGCGACGCTTCGACCTTGTCGTGCAGAAAAGTGCGCCAGCGGTTGCTCTGGCCGCGAGCGGTCAGCCAGGAGCTTACGTAAAAGAGCGTCGCCGCCGCGAGCAACTGGAAAACGCCCTCGAGCGTATCGCTGGTGTCATCGGCGATTAGGTGATTGACCGCCCACGCCAGCGCGAGGCTGAGTCCGATAGCGAGCAACGCGCCGGCGTAGATATCGCGTGCGCGTCGCTCTTGCCCGGCCTCGCGCACTGCGGCGAGCAGTGCAACGACAACCAGCAAAGCCTCCGAACCCTCACGCACAAGGATGCCTAGGGAATACAAAAAATAAGGTAGGACGGTGGGCAACTTGAGATTCCTTAGGTGTCGTCTGGTTTATCTTGTGGTTTATCTTGCCCGAGCTACCATTTCACTGGTTCGACGGGTCCTACTAACTACTTTTACTTGTAATTGAGAACCATTCTCAATTAAGTTATTACGCCCATGAGCGCGATGTCAAGCCGATGTCGTCGCGGGCGCTTGCCCGGGGCGGCTTGCCGCGCCTGTTGGGCCGTAGTACTTTCAAAATCAAGAGCGGGGCTGCGGGCCTGTGGTAGGCACGCGCTCCCGCTTTCGCTTTCAAAGCGTAGGAGGTCGGCCAAAACCAGCGCATGCGCTGCCTCTATTGCCGGCGATGGGCCGGACTGATTCGCCGGACCTGCCCGGTCTGCGGCAAGATAATCACGATCGTCGAGCGGGCCGGCCCCACGGTGGGACTAGTGGGACTGGTGGACATTTTTGCCGCCGAAGGGTTGACGCGGGAGCAGGTCGATCGGGTGCTCGACGCCCAGGTCCACGGGGAACCGACGGTCCGCGATCGTTTGACTTCGGAGTTGACCAACGTACTGATGCGGGGGCTAGGGATGCCGGGGCGCCAGTCGCCCGAGGATGTACGCCGAGTACGCGGCTCGATGCGTGCGGGCGGCGGCGAGGGTACGTGGGGAGCCGGCGACAAACCGCCCGAGTTACCCTGATGAAATCTCGATCGAGATGTTGGTTGGGAAGTCGGCTGGGAATGCGCTGCGCAGGAATTTTTTCGGGTTAAATCGGCGCGCGCCGACGGGGAGGAATTGATGGCGGTTAGCAGACTGGGCATCGTGGGCTCGGGCCAGATGGGCGGCGGAGTCGCCGAGGTGGCTGGACAGGCGGGCCTTGAGGTCCTGATCCACGATGTCAGCGAGGAGTCTGTGCCGGCGCGGGGTGGAGAATATCGGACGCGATCTCGATCGGATGGTCAAGCGCGGCCGGATCAAGCCCGAGGAATGCGAGCGCGTGCTCGGCCGGATCAAGACCACGGCTCGGCTGGAGGACCTCGGCGAGGTCGATTTCGTAATCGAGGCGGTGGTCGAAAACGAAGAGGCCAAGATCGCGCTGTTCCAGAAGCTCGACAAAGTCTGCCCGCCCGAGATCATTTTCGCCTCCAACACTTCGTCGATTTCGATCACGCGGATGGCCGCGCGCACCAGCCGCGCGCCGCGCTTTATCGGGATGCACTTCATGAACCCGGTGCCGGCGATGAAGCTGGTCGAGATCATCCGCGGGCTCGCTACCTCGCAGGAAACCTTCGAGCAGACTCGCACGCTGGCCGAGCGGCTGGGCAAGAATACGATGACTGCCGAGGACTTCCCCGGCTTCATCGTCAACCGGGTCCTGCTGCCGATGATCAACGAGGCCATCTACACGATGTACGAGGGCGTGGGTGGAGTCAGCGATATCGATATCGCGATGAAGCTCGGCACCAATCAGCCGATGGGTCCGCTGGAGTTGGCGGATCTGATCGGGCTCGACACTTGTCTCGCAATCATGGAAGTGATGCATCGCACCTTCGGTGACGACAAGTACCGCCCGTGCCCGTTGCTCAAAAAATACGTCGATGCCGGTTATCTGGGGCGCAAGGCCGGTCGCGGTTTTTACATGTACACCGAACAGGGGGTCGCAATTCCGCCGGTAGCGCGCTAGCGGTGCGCGCGCCGCGCGATCGGTGACAGGTTCGCCGGGCAAAATTCGCCAGCGGTCCAATCAAGGAGGAAGAGCAAATGTCGGTCAAAGCGTTCATCCTCGTCGATACCTCGCCGGGCAAGGCGCGGGAAGTTGCAACCAAGCTGCGGCAGGTGCCGGGAATCTCCAGCGCCCATGCGGTCACCGGCCCCCACGACATCATCGCGGTGGCCGAGGCGAGCGACGTTTCTTCGCTGGGCGAATTGGTGGTGCAGAAAATCCAGAGCGTACCGGGAGTCAATCGCAGCCTGACTTCGATCGTGGCGGACTAGCGGCGCGCGGCCGTGCGCCGTAGGGCGATTTGAAGGACTCTATCACTGGTTCGATTAAGTAGTCAGATGTCGCGTCGGCAGGAGAGCAATGGCTGAACTTCCAGTAGTCAAGCGGCTGCGCAAGGACATGGACAACCTCAAGCGCGAGCTGACCGTGGAGTTGCCCAAGGAGCTGGAGCGCGCGCGCGCACACGGCGATCTTTCCGAGAACGCCGAGTGGGCGATGGCCAAGCAGCGCCAGGAATTCCTGCGCGCGCGCCTGGCCAATCTCGAGGAACGCGTCTCGGAGCTTGCGCGAATCAACCTCGACTCGATCCCGCGCGACACGGTCGGTCTGGGCAGCCGGGTCGAGCTTGAAGACCTCGACGAAAGCGTCAGCGTGGAATACGAGATCGTGGTGCCGGAGGAGGTCGACGGCGCCGCCAACCGCATCTCGCTTTCCTCGCCGCTGGGACGGGCGCTGATCGGCAAGGCCGAGCAGGATGATATCGAGGTCCAGACTCCGCGCGGCAAACGCTCTTACGTGGTCAAGCGCCTGGTTACGATTCACACGATCCTCGCTCTGGAGAGCGACGAGAACTCGCAGCACTGATCCGCGCGAACAAGATGGAACGCGGGTCGATTTCATTTCCTGCCGCGGTTATTCTCGGCCTGTTGGTCGGAGCCGGCGCGGCCCTTAGCGGCTACTTTGTCGGCCAGGGCTTCTTCCAGGGCCGGCGCGCCGAACGCTACGTCAGCGTCAAGGGGCTGGCCGAGCGCAA
Source organism: uncultured delta proteobacterium (assembly GCA_963773975.1). Lineage (GTDB taxonomy): Bacteria > Desulfobacterota > Binatia > Binatales > Binataceae > JAKAVN01. The sequence goes on along the minus strand of CAVZDJ010000002.1, from coordinate 196,447 downwards.
CGTCAAAGCCGACCTCGCCGTATGGACCTTGAGCTTCAGTGCGACCGGCTCCGATATCGGCGCAGTCAGCACCGTCAGTGAGCGCGACCGCGAGTTGGTCCGCGCCTTCATCGACAAGTCCGGCTTCATCGATCGCGAAATCGAGCCGCTGCCGACGCGGGTCAATGACCAGTTCGCATTCGCTACGCTGATGGGGCCGCCCAACGTCGAAGCCGCCCGGCGCTATGTGATAACCGCGGGCTTCGAGATTCGCACCACCAAGGTCGACGCGGTGCGCGCGGCGAGCCAGACCACCAGCGAGCTGATTCGACAAGGGGTGGTGCTGGACGGGCGGCCGCTCGAAATCGCCGCCGCCAACCCGGCCTACTTGTTCACCCACGTGAGCGACATACGGCCCGCAATGCTAGCGCAGGCGACCAAGAGCGCGCGTATCCTGGCGCAGCAGTTCGCAGCCGACTCCAACAGCCATCTGGGCGCGATTCGGCGCGCCACCGAGGGCGTCTTCCAGGTGCTGAGCCGCGACGGCGAAGTGCCCAACCCCGGCGAGGAGCGATCCTCGATCGAAAAGAAACTGCGCCTGGTTTCGACCGTCGATTACTACCTGGTCGAGTGACTAACTACTCGGCGGCGCGCCGGCCCGCTTCCGTTCCGTATAAGGATTCGATCACGTCGCGATAGTGCTCGATGATGACCTTGCGCCGCAGCTTGAGCGTCGGCGTGAGCTCGCCGTTGTCCTGGCCGAACGGGCGCGCCAGCAGCGCGAACGCTACGATGGTCTCGACATCCGACAGGCCCTTGTTAAGCTCATGTATACGGGCGTGGTAGAAAGCGCGCAGCGCCCGGTCGGCGACGGCCTGCTCAGGCGGGCGCGTCGCGGTCAGCTTGAACGCGGGCTGGGCGGCCAGGTACTCGAAATCAGGCACCAGGAGGGCGGCCAGGTGTTTGCGCCGATCGCCGATCACGCAGGCCTGCGCGATCGCCGGGTCAGAGTTGAGCCGATTCTCCAGGTTGGCGGGCGAGACGTTCTTGCCGCCCGAGAGCACGATAATTTCCTTCTTGCGGTCGGTGATGGTGATGTAGCCGTCGTGATCGATGTGCGCGATGTCGCCGGTATGGAGCCATCCATCGGTGTCGATCGCCTCGCGCGTTTCGGCCTCCAGCTTGTAGTAACCCGCCATCACATTGGGCCCGCGCACCAGCAATTCGCCGTCTTGCGCGGTGCGGACCTCGACGTCCCTGATCGCGCGGCCCACGGTGCCCATCCGGGTGTGGCCGTGTAGGTTCACCGAGACCACCGGCGAGGCCTCGGTCAGCCCGTAACCCTCGACGATCGGGATTTCGGCGGCGGCCAGGAAGCGGAAGATATCGCGCGGCAGCGGCGCGCCACCCGAGATGAGATAGCGCAGCCGTGTGCCGAAAATTGCCCGGATGCGCGCGAACACCGCACCGCGAAACAGCGCCATCGGGGCCGCCAGACGCACGGGCACGGACTGGCCCTGGTGCCGGTAGGCCGCCGCGTGCGCTCCGGTGGCGACTGCGGCGTTGAACAGCGCACGGCGCATCCGCGACCCCGCCTCCACCGTGCGCATCACGCGCGCGTAAACCGCCTCCAGCACCCGCGGCACAGTGAGCACGATAGTGGGATTCACTTCGAGCAGATTTTGCGCGATCTGCCCCAACCCCTCGGCGTACGAGATCGTGCCGCCCGCCAGCACCACGGTGTAGTAGCCCGCCGAGCGCTCGAACGAATGGGCAATCGGCAGGAACGACAACGTCATGTCCTGCTCGTTGAGGTCCAGCGCGGCCTGCGACGATTCGCTATTGGCCAGCAGGTTGCCGTGCGTGAGCATCGCGCCCTTGGACGGCCCCGTGGTGCCCGAGGTGTAGATGAGCGTCGCCAGGTCTCCGCGCGAGCCCTCCATCGGCGGCTCGGCGGGATGGGCGGTCATCTGCGAGAAAGTGAAAATCCTGAGCTTTCCCCTGCCGCCGTATGACGGCGGCGCGCTCTGGGAAGGAGTCATCTGGATGATACCCTGGAGGTCGGGTAAATCGTTGGAAATCTCCAGCATCTTCGCCAGCGCCGCATCGCCGTTGACGGCGACCAGGCTCGTGGCCGAATCGGCGAGGATGTGGCGGGTCTCCTCGACGCCGGCGGTAGTGTATAGGGGCACGACCACCGCGCCCATCCCGAGTGCGGCCTGATCGACCACCACCCAGCGCGGACAGTTATCCGACAAAATAGCAATTCGATCGCCGCGCTCCAGTCCAAGTCCGAGCAGGCCGGCGCGCAGGCGTGCGGCTTCGTCGGCAATGTCGTTCCAGGAGTGGTCGCGCCAGACCTTGCCGATCTTGTCCCGCAGAAAGGTCCGATCGCCGAGCCGTTCCGCCTGTGCGCTGAAAAGCTCGGCCAGAGTCGCGAAATGGTTCACCCGCTCAACCTCCGCGTTATGCGTCTGGCAATTGAGTTACTAACGCAAAGCGGGGGGTCGCGCCAAACCATGCGGCATGACTTCGAAATGAACTTTGACCTGCCTTGTAAATGAACCTTGATTGTCGCCCAGGGGACAGCCCCCCACTGGCGAGGTTTGGCCGGGATTGATATGGTGCCGCGATCGACTGGCCTCGGTGCCCCGCTCGCCCCCCGCGCCGGAAAACCGCGCGACGGTGCGCCGATGACCTTTTCCGCCACAGGGTTTCGATGGTTGAACGTCTGGTTCATTCGATTGTCCGGCTGACGCTTAGGCATCGCTGGTTTTCGCTCGCCTTCCTTGCGGTGATCACGATTTTTTTCGCCTACCAGGCGGTCGCGGTACGGATGTACAGCAAGTTCAGCGATCTCCTGCCGCAAGCCCATCCTTACGTCGCGGCCTATAACCACTTTCGCGAAATCTTCGGCACCGCCAACGTGATGACGGTGGAGTTGCAGGTCAAACACGGCGACATTTTCACCAACAAGACGCTCAACAAGATTCGCTTTATCCATCAGCAAGTCGACCTGATGGACGGCGTCGATCACGACCTGATCAACTCGATCACCGGCACCAACGCGCGCAAGGTGGTGGCGACCAACGGCGGGCTGATTATCTCGCGGCCGCTGTTGCCCGACGAGATTCCGACCTCCAGCGCCGACCTCGCGCGCCTGAAGTATGACGTGCTGCACAGCCTCGCCTACGGCGTACTGGTTTCGGCCGACGGCACAAGCGCCATCGTAACCGCCGGATTCAACGAGGGCCAGGTCGACTACGGCGAGATGCATCGGCGCCTGGCCAGCATCAAGCGCGCCGTGGAAGACGACAACACGGTGATGTACGCCACCGGCGAGCCGGTGCTGAAGGCCTGGTGCTGGTACTACAAGGGCGAGCTGGCGGAAATTTTCGGCGTCACCGGACTGTTTATCCTGCTGTCGCTGGTGCTCTATTTTCGCCGCGCCTATGGCGTGCTGCTGCCGATAGTCGGGGCGGCGGCGCAGGTCATCTGGGGCCTCGGCTTTCTCGGACTGCTCGGCTACAACCTCGACGTCCTGGTGCTGGTGATTCCCTTGCTGGTGACCGCGCGCGCCGCGAGTCACGGGGTACAGTTGCTCGAGCGCTATTTCGAGGAGCTCGAGCGCACCGGCGACCGCCATCAGGCCGTGCGCGACTCGATGGACGAGCTGTTTTTGCCCGGCGCGATCGGCATCCTGGCCGACGCCGCGGGCATCCTGGTGCTGGCCGTCGCCACCATCCCGCTGGTGCGCAAGGTCGCCTTCTTCGCGAGCTTCTGGGGCTTCTCCAACATCTTCACCATCCTGATCCTCGTGCCGCTGCTGCTCGACGTCCTGCCGACGCCGAAGGTCACCAAGCACTACGTCCCGCACTGGATGGCGTCGGGCCTGCATTGGGTGGGCGAGAGCTGTACGAGCCGGCGCGGGAGATGGGTGGTGTTCGGGATCGCCGCGGTGGTCGTGGTGCTGGGAATTCAGCAGGCGGTCAAGCTGCCGATCGGCTACACCGAGCCGGGGTCGCCGCTATTGTGGCAGGACTCCGACTTCAACGTCTCTTCGCGCCACATCAACCGCTCCTATGGCGGCTCCAACGAGTTGGTGGTCTACCTTCAAGGCGACCACGCCAACGCGATGAAGGATCCGAAGCTGCTCGCCCTACTCGACGACTTCAGCCACTACATGCTCGCGCAGCCGCAGGCGAGCGGCAGCCGCTACAGCACAACCCTGGTGCGGCGGCTGCAGAGCCTCTTTCACTACAACGATCCCGTGTGGGAGGTGTATCCGCGCGATCTCAAGGGCATCGGCCAGATGCTCTTCATGTACCAGTCCTCCGCTCCGTCGCCGACGATCATCTTCCAGTACATGGACTACAATGCGCGCTACGGCCAGTTCGTCGTCTACTATTGGGACATCGAGGGCTCGACCGTGCTCGAGGCGCTGACCCGGGCCAACAGATTCATTGCGGCCCATCCGATGCCCCACGTGAAGTTCGTGCTCGCCGGCGGCAGTATCGGCCTGACCGCGGCGCTCAACGACGAGATTGCCTATTCCGACCGCGTCAGCACGCTGCTCATCTTGGCCGTGGTCTTTACCCTGGTGGCGCTGAGCTACGCGTCGTTGACTGCGGGCGCGATGGTGCTGATGACGCTCATCGCGGCCGGCGTGGTGAGCTTTCTGTATATTGGGTTGAAGGGCGTTGGGATCAATATCAATACTTTGCCGGTGACGGCGGTCGGGATGGGTATCGGCGTCGATTACATCCTGTACGTGGTGGACCGTATCAAGCGCGAATACGGGCGGCTTCACGACTACGACGGCGCGATCAAGCGCGCGATCAACACCTCGGGGATGGCGGTCACGTTCACGGCCACGACGCTCGTCGGCGGAGTGTTGCCGTGGTACTGGATGTCGAGCCTGCGCTTCTCGGCTGAGATGGCACTGTTGCTCGCGCTGCTGATGCTCACGCACTGGCTGGCGGCAATAACCCTGGTGCCGTCGATCTTTTCGATCGTGCGGCCGGCGTTCGTGGCGCGCGACGTCGAACCGCCTCAGGCGCCAGAGACCTCGCAACCCGCAAGCGGTACCGTGCAAGTCGCGTGAAGCCACCCCAAGCGCCGAAAAGTGCGGCTGCCGAGCCAGGCGCGAAGTAATCGCGCGCAGGAACGAATGACCTTGGCAAGCGTCCACGCGGGCTGATATCGTGCGTTAGCCTGAGTTGTTTGTCGCGCAGAGTATTGTTCGCGATTCTAATGACATGAGGTCCTGAGTTGAGGTCTTGTCGTGGAGTTTGGCCAAGAGCCGTGCGTACAGGAACGGAATAAACCGTGAGCGCGTTCTCGCAGACCCCGCGATCTGATTTTCAAGCTTCCCCTGGCCGAGGCCGCGTCCCGTCCTCTTCCGTGGCGCTCCATCGCTTCGCTATTTTCGCCGCTGCCGCCACCTTCGTCCTGGTTTTCGCCGGAGGATTGGTGACTTCCACCGGATCGGCGATGGCAGTGCCGTCGTGGCCGCTCGACGCCGGCCGTCTGGTGCCACAGCAGTGGGGAGCGGGAGTGCTTTTCGAGTGGGGCCATCGCGCGATCGCGGGCACGGTCTCGATCTTGACGCTGACCCTGGCGCTCTGGGTCTGGATGGCCGAGCGGCGCGCCTGGGTCCGCTACACGGCGCTCTCGGCTTTCGCCCTGGTGCTCGTGCAGGCCGTGCTCGGCGGTATCACCGTGCTTTTGAATCTGCCCCTGACGTTCGCGGTCGCGCACGCGATGACCGGGCAGGCATTTTTTTGTCTGATGATCGCGATCGCCTTGTTCACGAGTCCGGCCTGGGAGGCGATGGAGTCGGCGGCTCCGATAGTGCGCACGCCCCGCCGGATGCCTGTGGCGCCGCTCGCGGGTGTGACCACCGGCATCATCTATTTGCAGATAATTATCGGCGCGCTGATGCGGCACATGCACGCGGGCCTCGCGATTCCAGACTTTCCGCTGGCCTTCGGTCGCCTGGTGCCGCCGATGTTCTCGATGCCGATCGCGGTCAACTTTGCCCATCGATGCGGCGCGGTGGTGGTCACGGCGATGGTGCTGTGGACGGTTGCGCGCACGCTGCGGGAATATCGTGATGAGCCGTCGCTGCGGCGCCCGGCGTTGGGATTGCTGGTGCTGCTCGCGCTGCAGATAGGGCTCGGCGCGGTGACCGTGCTAAGCGGCCGCGCGGTCGTTCCGACGACCTCGCACGTTGCGGTGGGCGCGGCGGTGCTCGCAACCTGCCTCGCGCTAAGCTTGCGCGCGTGGCATCTGGAGCGCGCGGCGCGCGACGCCGGCCGCTCCGAGAGCGTGCGAGCGCGTGGGCCCCGGATGGGCGCGGCGGCGCGCCACCAGGTGGGCGCATGAGCGCCGAAGCTGTCGCGCTCGCATCGGCGAGCGGCGCGCGCAAGCGCGCCGCGGCCTATGTCGAGCTGACCAAGCCGCGCGTGCTCGCGATGGTTCTGCTGACCACGCTGGTCGGCTTCTATCTCGGCAGCGCCGAGCGCTTCGACCTGTGGCTTGCGCTGAATACGCTGTTCGGCACCGCGCTCGCCGCCGGCGGCACGCTCGCGCTCAACCAGTACTTCGAACGCCGCATCGACGCGCTGATGATTCGCACGCGACATCGCCCGCTGCCCGAAGGACGCCTGAGCCCGCCCGAGGCGCTGGTCTTCGGGCTGGTCACGACGGTCGCCGGATGCGTCTGGCTGTGGGCGGCGGCGAATTTTCTGGCCGCCGCGGTGACCGCGGCGATCGCGCTGCTCTACCTGTTCGCCTATACGCCGCTCAAGCGAGTCTCGTGGATTTGCCATGCCGTCGGCGCGGTCCCCGGAGCGCTACCGCCGGTTGCGGGATGGGCCGCGGCGAGTGGCAGGCTCGGCCTCGAACCGTTCATCCTGTTCCTCATCATGTGCCTGTGGCAGCTTCCGCATTCGCTGTCGATCGCGCGGCTCTACCAGAACGATTACGCGCGCGCCGGAATCAGCATGCTGCCGCTTGCGGGCGGACGTGGTAATCCGGTGGACAGGCTGATCCTGCTCGATTGCGTTGCGCTCATCGCGGCGGGCGCGCTGCCCACGCTGCTGAACTTCGCGGGATGGATCTCGCTCGCGGTCGCGCTCGCACTGGGCGCGATGATGCTGACTTACGGACTGCGACTCGCGCGCAATCCGAATGCCGCTGCGGCGGCGCGCCGCGTCATGTTCGCTTCGCTCTTGTATTTGCCGATCGTATTCCTGGTAATCGTGCTTGACCGTGTCTAAGCGCACGCCGGGAGCGTGAGTTTCCTCGATTTGGAACAGGGAGGGACCTCGAGATGAGCGGCATTCGGAAGCTGTTGCCCGCGATCATCGGCCTCGGATTCTGCTGCCTTGGCGTGGGGAGCGTCGGGGCGGTGGAAAACACTATCCCGCCTGGCACCAAAATCACCATTAAGAACTGGAGGCAGTACAAGGCCTTCATGCCCGACGGGATGATCGCGCTGTTCGACGGCAGTGTCGATTGGAAGATGCCGCCCGACGTCGAAATGGACGTGGGTCCGACGACGATTCATCCGTTGCCCAAGCCGTTTTGGGACGCGGTGGAGAAGTACTCCTCGCAGACCCGCTTTCTCAAGTTGCCCAACGGCGCCTACAAGCTGGAGAACTACGTCTCCGGCGTTCCGTTTCCGCATCCGTCGGGCGCCGACAAGGGAACCGAGATCGCGGCCGACGTTACCTTTCGTCCCGGCGGCCATCTCTACGTCGGCATGCCCGATTCGGGAACGCCGTCGTCGTTTTGCACGATGGACAAGTTCGGCAGCAAGGCCTGCACTCGCGTCGATTACAACTACCGCCAGCTCGCCTACAACTGGTTCCCCGGCATCGCGCACACCGAGCCCGGCTCGACCGGAGCGTGGTACGGAGAGTGGCTGATGGTCGAGGTGCCCGAGGAGGCGAAGTATTCGGCCGACTTGACGCTGTACTGGCAGGATGTGACCCGGTTGCCCGACGACTACGTTTTCATCCCGGCGCTGCGCCAGGCGATGCGGCTTTCGACCTCGGCGCGATGCGCGCCGCTGTTCGATAGCGACGCGACGCACGACGACCAGCGGGTGGGATGGAACGGCGGCGCTTCAGTATTCGAGGGCCAGTTCCTGCGCGAACAGAATATTCTAGCGCTGGTCGACATGACTACCGCGATGGGCAAGTTTCCCGACAACTACGATTTGCCGCTCGGCTGGGCCAGGCCGTCGTGGGGCAAATGGGAAGTGGTGCCGGTGTGGGTGACCGACGTGCGCCGAATCGAGTCGATGCGCTCGGGCTACTGCTACGGCAAGCGCGTCATGTATACCGCGCAAGCCTACTTCGCCAACGTGCACGAGGACCTCTACGACTCGAGCATGGCGCTGTGGAAGGTGGTCAACATCGGGCTGCGCGCGCGCGAGGACCGGCTCCATCCGGAATGGGGGCCGCAGTACTTCGGCGGCGGGATCATCGAGCAGTACTGGAACCTCCAGGAGCAGCACGCCACTCACATCTTCACCGCCGACGCCAACGGCGAGGATTTGTGGGCCGACCGCTACTCGCCGCAGTATGACAATATCTCGAGGTTCCAGAATCCCAGCGGCCTGACCCAATTGATGCACTGAGCGCAAGGTGTTGGAAGAGAGCGACGCGAAAGAGCAGGCCGAGGAGCTGGGGCGCAACGCCGCGGAAGTCATCTCGGGCGATGAACTGGCGGCGAAGCTTCGCGAAGGGCGCGCGCTCCGGGTCAAGCTCGGGATGGATCCGACCGCGCCCGATTTGCATCTGGGCCATTCCGTAACGCTCAAGAAGCTGCGCGACTTCCAGCGCCGCGGCCATACCGTAATCTTCCTGGTCGGCGACTTCACCGCGATGATCGGCGACCCGACCGGGCGCTCCGAGACGCGCAAGCCGCTCGCGCGCGAGCAGATCGTCGCCAACGCCGAAACCTATCAGCGCCAAGTTTCGAAAATCCTCGATCCCGCGCTCACCGAGGTCCGCTTCAACAGCGAATGGATGGACAAGCTCGGCGTTCGCGGCCTGATCGAGATCGCCGCCAAGCTGAGCGTGGCGCGGATGCTCGAGCGCGACGACTTCGAGAAGCGCCTCGCCGAGCAACAGCCGCTGTTTCTGCACGAGCTGCTCTACCCGCTGGTCCAGGGCTACGATTCGGTCGCGCTGCGCGCCGACGTCGAACTCGGCGGCACCGATCAGAAATTCAACATGCTGGTCGCGCGCGAGCTGCAGCGCGCGTTCAACCAGCCGCCGCAAGTCGTGATGACCATGCCGCTGCTGGAGGGACTCGACGGCGTGCGCAAGATGTCGAAGTCCTACGGCAACGCGGTCGGCTTGACCGACGCGCCGCGCGACATGTTCGGCAAGCTGATGTCGATTCCGGATCGGATGATGCCGCGCTACTTCGAGCTTCTTACCGACGTCGCGCCCGCCGAGTTCGCGGCGATCCGCTCCGGCAAAGCGCATCCGATGGAATCCAAGAAGCGCCTCGCGACCGAGATCGTCGCCGAGTATTACGATAGCGACGCCGCGAGCGACGCGCGCGAGTACTTCGAGAGCAAGTTTCAGCGCCGCGAAGTGCCGCAGGACGTGCCGGTGTATCGCATTGCCCAGGAACTATGGATCTGCGAGTTGCTAAAGCAGCTCGGGTTCGCCGCTTCGACCAACGAGGCGCGCCGGCTGGTCGGCCAGGGCGCGGTACGCGTCGACCGCCAGACCGTCACCGACATCAATTTCCATTTCGTCCCCGGGACGCATCGCATCCTCGAAGTCGGCAAGCGCCGCGTCGCCCGCATCGAACCGTAAAGTTTGAGCGGTTCTTTGATGCCTCGTCCTGTCTGGGAAGAGGCGGCCCGCCCTTGCGGCGGACGGTGAGGATCGAAACCAGGGGGGCTCGATTCGAGCGCGCGATTAAAGAATTCCCAAGTCGTTACCGCGCCGGTGGCCTATTCCTTCTTTGCCGATTCCGCCGCGACAAGTTCCTTGAGTCGCTTCATCACACGGTCGAGCGCGCGCGTGTAACGCTGCTTGGTCCAGGCCTCCTTGGTGCGCATCTTGAGCCATCCGAGTTTGACCGCGTCGGGCTTGTTGCCCATCTCGCCGGTCGAAACCTCGATCACGGCGCGCTCCTCGGGAGTGAGCTGTGCCAGCACCTCGCGCTTGAGGTTCTGCAGAAAGCCGGCCTTGAGATCGATATCAACTTTCATGATTTCCTTCGTCGCGGGCCTTCCGATCGGTCGGAGGCCGGACGATGCACTCACTCTACTCTCATTCGCCTTGACAGCCGAAACGCGAGCGAGCTACGCCAGCGGCACGGAGGTTCGCCATGAAACACTGGACCGTCGAGCGAGACGACCACGTCGAGATTTGGACCTATCGCAATCCGCCGATGAATTACTTTATCGGTCCCGGCGCCGGCGAGCTGCTCGAGCTTATCGGCAACGCTGAGGCCGACGCCGAGCTCCGCGCGATCATCCTGACCGGCGGAATCGACGGCAAATTCATCACGCACTACAGCGTCGACGAGCTGGCGCAGATGGCCGCCGATCCCGCCGAGTGCGCCCGCGTCTTCCCCGAAATGGAGCTCGGGTACCATCGGATGCTCGACCGGATCATGCTGATGCCCAAGGCGGTAATCGCGGCGATCAACGGCGACTGCATGGGCGGCGGCTACGAGCTTTCGCTGGCGTGCGACTTTCGCCTCGCGGCCGACGGGCCGTACCAGATCGGCCTGCCCGAAGCGGTGCTCGGCATCCTGCCGGGCGGCAGCGGAACGCAGCGTCTGCCGCGCCTCATCGGGCGGGGGAAAGCGCTCGAGGTGATGCTGTTCGGCAACGTCTATTCGCCGCGCGACGCCGAGCGGATGGGGATGGTCAACCGGGTGCTCGCGCCGGACACGCTGATGGCGTTCGCGATGGGATGGGCGCGGACGCTGGCCAAGCGGCCGCCGCGCGCGGTCGCCGCGATCAAGCGCGCGGTCTATTTGGGCGCCGATCTGCCGCTGGCTGAGGGACTTTATATCGAGCGTGCCGAGATGCGCGACGTGATGTGTACCGAGGACGCGCGCATCACGATGAACGCGTACAACAAGGCCGTGGCCGAAGACGCGATGAAGGCGCGCACCGATTTCCTCGCGGGCATCGGCGTGCCTGAAACCAAGGGCCGGTGACGCCAGTATACGCCGGCTATTTTTGCCGTCACATCAGAGGTCTGAATGCGTCCACCGGAGTACAGTGATCGTAGAAGGAGGACGCGTCATGGGTAAGATTTCGTACCGGGTGAGGCCGGAAACAGCGGTCCTGACTAAGGGATTCGATCCGCAGTTGTCGGTCGGATCGGCGAGACCGCCGGTCTATCGCAGCTCGACCTATGTCTTTTCGAGCCCCGAGGCCGCGGAGCGCTCCTTCGATATCGTGCTAGGACGAGTCCAGCCGACTGCCGAGGAGAGTCCGGACCTGATCTATGCCCGACTAAACCATCCCAATGCCGAGATCCTGGAGGACCAGTTCGTGCCGCTGGAACATGGCGCGGTCGCGGCCGCGGTGTTCAATTCAGGGATGGCGGCGATCTTCACGGTCCTGCTTGGGTATCTCGAACGTGGCAGCTCACTGATATATACCCAGCCTCTTTATGGTGGGACGCAACACCTGATTCACCAGGTTATCGAGCCGCTGGGATTCACGGCGCAGTCCGTGGCCGCGGGCGACACGCGGGCGCTTACCGACGCGATTGCGCATACCGATAATGTCAGGCTGGTATTGATCGAAACGCCATCCAATCCGACGCTTACGATGACCGATATCGGCGCCGCGGCTGCGGCCGTCCGGCGGCATCCCAGGCGTCCGCTACTCGCAGTGGACAACACTCTTCTCGGGCCGACGTTTCAGCATCCAATCGATCATGGCGCCGACTTGGTCATCTACTCGGCAACCAAGTTCCTTGGCGGGTTCAGCGACCTGCTCGCGGGCGTGGTGGCGGCGGCGGAGCCGGAACTGGTTCAGAGCCTTCGCGGCCTGCGCGCGATGCTCGGCAACATTCTTCAGCCCGACGAATGCTGGATGCTCAACTCGCGGCTCTCGACGGTGGCCTTGCGGATGAACCGGCAGAGCAAGAACGCGCAGCGAATTGCCGAACATCTGGTCGATCATCCACGGGTCAAACGAGTTTTGTATCCATCGCTGTTCAAGGACGCCGAACAGATCAGGATTCGTGACAGCCAGACTGACTATCCAGGGTCGCTGCTGTCGCTCGAACTCGAAGGTGGAAAGAGTGGAGCGTTCGACTTTCTGCGCAATCTGACTATCGGACGCAACGCCGTCAGCTTAGGCGGCGTGGAGACCCTCGCGTGTCATCCGAAAACAACCACGCACAGCGAGCTCAGTCCGGCGGAGTTGGCGGCAGCCGGCATCACTGACGACCTGGTGCGCATCTCGATGGGGACCGAGCACTGGCGCGATCTGCTGGATGACTTCACGCGCGCGCTTAACAGCGTATGAACCGTGCGCGCCCCGCGGGCGCCCCGACAATTTTCGACGCGCGCTTAAACGATGCTCGCCAGGTAGATCGCGTATATCGTGCCCACCAGCGCCAACGTATACAGCACCAGGCCGAGCACGTTCTCCAGATGCTTGACGCGCAGAAAATCGACCAGCGTCAAGCGCAGCCGATGCGCGGCGTGGAAGAATCCGAAGAAGCACAGCACCACCAGGTACAGGCGGGCGAGCGGATGCTCGAAAAGGTGGCGCGTCGCCTCGTAACCCGGATCGGTGAAGATCCCGAGCGGAAACAGGATGCCGAAGAACAGGATCTGTACCGGCAGCAGGTAGCCCGCGATAAAGCCGCCGGTGCCGAACAGGAACCATACCGCGGGCTCGTTGGCGCGCTTGCTCATCTCAGGCCCCCAGGATAAAAGCCGCCACCACTACCGTGGCGATGGCCCACAGGATGTAGCTTGGCAGCGCGGTCGTCATCTCGGGGAGAGGATGGCCGTGGCTGCGCGGATAGAACGCCTTGGGAACCAACCTGGACCAGGTGATGGTGTGCAGCACCAGGAAGGCGAGCGCGATGACGTTGAGCAGGATCATCAGCGGATGCCGCATGTGCGCCTGGAACGCCGCGTACGCTTCGGGACCGCGCGCGAGCGCGCAGACCTGCGTCAGCGTCACGACCAGGAAGTAGGCGACGAACACGCTGGAGAACTCGCGCAGGATGAAGATCAGGTAGTTGCGCCGTCCGAGCCACCACCAGTTGGAAAACGAGCGGTGATACTCGCGGGGCTGAAATTGCGGAAACGAAGCCATCGGGTCACTTGCCTCCCCACGGCATCAGGAACGATTTGTACCATTCCTTGGTGGCGGTGAGCTTGAATTCCTGGATCGCCAGCGAGGGGTCGACCTCTTTGGGGCAGACCACCGAGCATTCGCCGATCACCGTGCAGTCCCAGATGCCGTCGTGCTGCGAGAGGATGTCGAGCCGCTCGCTCGCGCCCTGGTCGCGCGAGTCGAGGTTGTAACGTTCTGCCAGCGCGAGCGCGGCCGGTCCGACGAAATGCGGATCGATTCCGTAAACCGGGCACGCCGAGTAGCACAGCATGCAATTGATGCAGTTGCTGTATTGCTTGAAAGTCGCGAGTTGCTCGGGAGTCTGGAGGTACTCGCGCGCCGGCGGCGTCTTGTCTTTGCGCACGATCCACGGCTTGACCCGGGTCAGCTTCTCGAGAAAGTCGGTCATGTCGATCACGAGGTCGCGCGCCACTGGGAAATGGCGCAGCGGCTCGACGCGCACCGGTCCCGGCGCGAACTGCGCGAGCAGAGTTTCGCAGGTCAGCCGCTCGTAGCCGTTGACCACCATCCCGCAACTTCCGCAGATACCCATCCGGCACGACCAGCGGTAAGTGAGCGAACCGTCGAGCCGGTCCTTGATATAGTTCAGCGCGTCGAGGACCATCCAGTCCCCGCGCAGCGGAACCACGTACCGCTGAAAGTGCGGCTCGGCGTCGGTCTCGGGCGAGTACCGCGCCACCTCAATGACTATCGTGTCCGCCATCGGTCGTTTGCTCTCCGTATACCCGCTTGCCTGGCGGCCAGCGCGTAATCGTTACCGGCAGATAAGAAACCACCGGCCGCCCGTTTTCTCCCCTCGACACCAGCGAATGCGCGAGGAACTTTTTGTCGTCGCGATCGGGGAAATCCGTGCGCTGATGGGCGCCGCGCGATTCTTCGCGCTGCAGGCCGCACTGCAGGATGGTTTCGGCGACGTCGAGCAGGAAGCCCAGCTCGAGCGCCGCGATCAGTTGCGTGTTGAAGGCGAGGCTGTGGTCTTCCATCGAGATCGCCTTGTAGCGCTCCTGCATCTCGGCGATCTTGGCCGCCGCCTCGGCCAGCGAGGCGCGCGTGCGGTAGATGCCCGCGCCGGCTTCCATCGTATGCTGCATCGCTTCGCGCAGCGCCGAAATTTTCTCGGTCCCGCGAGTCTTGCGCAGGTATTCGCTTTCGATTCGCCGCTCCTCGTCCGCGCCCAGCGCCAGCACCGGGTTCGCCGACGGCATCGCGGTCTGGCTCGCGTATTCGGCCGCAGCCCGTCCCGCGCGCGCGCCAAAGACCAGTATCTCGCTGAGCGAGTTGGAGCCCAGGCGGTTGGCACCGTTGAGGCTCACGCAGGCGGCCTCGCCCGCGGCATAGAGTCCCTTGAGCGGAGTCGCGCCACTGGTGTCGGTATGGACGCCGCCCATCATGTAGTGCTGCACCGGGCGCACCGGGATCATCTCATGGACCGGATCGATGTTCTCGTATTTTACGCACAGCTCGCGCACCATCGGGAGCTTGGCGTTGATTTTCGCCTCGCCCAGATGGCGCAGATCGAGATGGACCACGTCGCCGTACGGTCCTTTGATCGTGCGTCCCTTCTCCATCTCCTTGACGAAGGCCTGCGAAAGGCGGTCGCGCGGACCTAGCTCCATGCTGCGAAAAACCGGCTCCTTCTGCGGTTTGCCCAGGTTGTAGTCTTGCAGGTAGCGGTAGCCGTCCTTGTTGACAAGCAATCCGCCCTCGGCGCGCGACGCCTCGGTTATCAGGATGCCGGTAAAGGGCAGACCGGTCGGATGGTACTGCACCATCTCCATGTCCTTGAGCGGTGCGCCGGCCTCGTAGGCGAGCGCCATCCCATCGCCGGTGCAGATGTTGGCGTTGGTGGTGTAGGGGAACACGCGGCCGCAGCCGCCGGTACAGATAATCACCGCCTTGGCAGTGATCACGCGGACCTTGCCGGTCTTGAGCTCGATCGCGACCACGCCGCAGACCCGGCCGTCCTCGACCATCAGCTTGGTGACGAAGGTCTCGTCGTAACGCGTGAGCGGGTAGCGCAGCGAGGTCTGGAAGAGCGTATGCAGCATGTGGAAGCCGGTCTTGTCGGCGGCGAACCACGTGCGCATCTTCTTCATCCCGCCGAACGGACGCACCGCGACCTTGCCGTCGTCGCGCCGGCTCCACGGGCAGCCCCAGTGCTCCAGCCGCAGCAACTCCTTGGGGATCTCGTTGACGAAGATCTCCACGCAGTCCTGGTCGCTCAGCCAGTCGCCGCCGGAGATGGTGTCGTAGGCGTGCTCGTCGAGCGTGTCGTCGTCGCCGATTACGCCGGCGGCGCCGCCTTCGGCGGACACGGTATGGCTGCGCATCGGGTAGACCTTGGAGACCACCGCGACGCTGAGCTTGGGATTGATTTCGGATACGGCGATCGCGGCGCGCAAAGCGGCGCCGCCGCCACCGACCAGAAGAACATCATGCGAAGACGTTTCCACGGCTGTTTCAGACCTCGGCCTGCGCCACCATACGATAAGCGCGGCTACTTCTCAATAAGATACTCATATAAGCCGCATTTCAATCGGACGGTCTCCCCCCGCCATCGCGCGATCGCGATCGGGGCTGGGCCCTCGCGCGGCGTTCCCGGCGCGAGCCAAAGCGGCGAGTTAAAACGGCAAGTGAAATTGTCAAAACGAGCGGACTATAGCGCAGCCGCTTTTCACTTGCCAACCGAAAGAGCACGCTTTTGTCCGCGACAGTCGCCGCGAATTGCGACCGATGGTGCCTCGTGCCGGCATCGCGTTCTTCACGGCTTCACCACTGCGATACAATTGCGCTAACTTCGGACCAGACAATCGTACGACCGGCATACGACGGGAGGGATCAGCGATGGCCGAGCGGATACTCAGCAATGACGAAATAGCCGAGATGGAAAAACTCACGGTCGACCGCCTGGTTGAAAGCATCGATCGCGGCGATCGCGAGGGCGCCAAGAAACTCGCGCGCCGGATGTACAACGAGTTCCTCAGCATGCACGACCTCTATCGCAACTGGACCGCGGCGACGCTCAGCTTCGTCGGCCGGCGCTTTGGCGACAAGGCGCTCGAGGAGGCGATGGACGAGGGCGTGAAGGCGTGGTGGGGGCCCAGCTTGGACAAGATGCCGCAGGACGTGCGGGCGCGGGTCAAGATGTTCGCCGCCGGGCTGCGCGGCCACCTCCAGCCCATGCATATCGAGGAGGACGACGAGAAAGTCGTCATCCAGATGCGTCCATGCGGGAGCGGCGGGCGCCTGGTGCTCGAGGGCAAATACGAGGGCCCCGACGCGATGTTGACGGTCAGAGGCAAGCAGTTCCTGACCTACGGACGCGACAGCTTTCCGGTTTACTGCGCGCACGAGCCGGTGATGGAGCGTCAGGACATCGAGGCCCATGGCGCGCCGTTCGTGGTGGTCGAGCCGGCGCACGAGATCGGCAAGGAGCACTGCGACTTCATCATCTACAAGGATCGCTCGAAGGTGCCGGCGAAGTACTACGAGCGCCTGGGGTTGAAGAAACCCGAGGATGCGAAATGATCCGGCGTACTCCGAGCGTCGTCAAGGTTGCTGGTCGCGAGTTGTAGCTTGACCACAATCCGGCCGCGCTCAGGCGCGTTCGCGAAGGTCTGGCGCGCGCCGCAAAAGGAAAACTCGGCAACCTCGGCTCGTTCGCGAAATACGCGAAACGAAAAATAGACTGACGAGAATCTCCGCTTCCTGGTTCTCAGTTCCCCTGCGGCGCGGATGGTGGCGCCCGATTCGCGCCGGCCGCGGGCGGTGCGCTATTGAGCGCCGGGCTGTAATTCAGTTGCTCGGACGGCGGCGGCGCATAGCTTGGCGAGGCCGTGGTGTTGAATGGATGCGACAAGCTGTAGGCGCTCCTGAACAGCGAGAAGCCCCATCCGCTCGCGCTCACCAGGTTGGTAGTCTTGTCGTAGAGCGACGGGTCGTTGATCAGCAAGCCGAGCGTTCCCTGCCGGCCGTTGATCTTGTCGAGGACCTCGCGCATGTCGTCCGAGGAGCGTCGCAGATTGCTCATCACCCGGCCGGCGTAGTTCTGATCCTGCATCAATTGCGGCAGCAGGCCGTTGGCGCGATCCATCCGCGCCACCAGGTCGTGAAGCTGAAGCGAGGTTTCCCCGAAGCGTGCCGCGGCCGTGCGCATCGACTCCGCCGCGCTGCTGATATTCGCGACCATGCGCTTGCCGTTGTTCTCCGGACTCAGCATCGCGCCGATGACGCCCTCTCCACGGTCGACGCGATCGACCGCGACCTCGAGTCTGGCGGTCAGCTTCTGCAGGTTGTCCAGCGTCGCTCTCATCGAAGCCAGGGTGAGGGTTTTTTCCTGCGGGTTGGAGGGGCCCTTGATAAGCTCGGCCAGGATTCCGTGACCCTCGTTGACCGAATCGAGCAACTGACGCATCGAGCTGGAGATGGCGAGCACGTTGGCGACCAGGTCGCCGGTGCCGCGGGCCTGCAGCAACGCGGCATAGTTGACCGGGTCCTGGCTCCTGATCAAAGCGTTGGCCTCGATCGACGGTGCGTTGGGCGAGCCGGCGGTAAGCAGCAGGAACTTGTCGCCGAGCAAGCCCAGCGATTCAATCTTGGCCACCGAATCGGTGCGCACGCGTTCGACCGCGTTGGCTTCGATCCTGAGCCGCACGACCACGTAGTTGGCGCGCCGGTCCGGGGGAAACTGGATCGCGGCGACCGATCCAATATTCACGCCCGAGAGATAAACCGGCGATCCGACCTGCAAACCATTGACGCGTTGGAAACGCGCCCTTAGCTCCTCGCTGCCGCTCAGCCATCGCAGACCGCCACCGATCGAAAAGATCGCGGCCGCCAGGATCGCGATCCCGAGCACCATCACAATCCCCACGCGCAGTGCATGACTGCCTTGTTGTTCCGCCATGGTTCGAAATCCCCCTGGATAGCGTGCCGCGCGCCGGTTCAGAACGCGGCCTTGAGAAACTCCTGCATCAGTTCGTCGCGCGCGCTGCGCACTTCCTGCGCGGTTCCGGAAAAACGGATGCGTCCGTGATCGAGCAGGGCGAAACGGTCGCCCACCGTAAACGCGCTCTTGAGATCGTGCGTCACCACCACCGAGGTGAAACCGTGTAGCCGCTGCATGCTGCGAATCAGCTCATTGATATGCATGGTGACGATCGGGTCGAGTCCGGTGGTCGGCTCGTCGTAGAGCACCGCGCGCGGCTCCAGCGCGATCGCGCGCGCCAGTGCGACGCGCTTCTTCATCCCGCCCGACAACTCCGCCGGAAACAGCCGCTCGGTGCCCTTCAGATCGACCATCGCGAGCAATTCGGCGACGCGGGCGGCGATCTGCGGCTCGCTGAGCGTGCCGTGCTCGCGCAGCGGATAGCTGATATTGCCGTACACGGTCTGCGAATCGAACAGCGCGCCGAGCTGGAAGACCATCGCCACCTTGCGGCGCACGTCGTAGAGCTGATTTTCACCCATCCCGCTGAGCGAGCGCCCGTCGATCCAGACCTCGCCGCGGTCGGGCGCGACCAGGCCGTTTAAGTGGCGCAGGATCACGCTTTTGCCTTCGCCGCTGCCGCCCAACACCACCAGCGTCTCGCCCGCGTGAACGTCGAAGTCGACGCCCTGCAGGATGGGCTTGCCGTTGAAGCTCTTATACAGCCCGCGCACGCTGATGTACGGACGCGTCTCGTCTTTCATCCGATCGCCATGAACAGCTTGGTCAGAAAGAAATCCGACACCAGCACGCCGATCGACGCCGCCACCACCGCCGAGGTCGTCGCGCGTCCTACGCCGTCGGCGCCGCCGCTGGCGCTGAGTCCCTTGCTGCACGCGATGATCGAAATGAGGTAGCCGAAGAACACCGCCTTGCCGAGCCCGCTGGTCAGATCGCCGAGCCGCGTGTTCTGGATCATCGAGGTAAAAAAGTAGCCGGCAGTAAGTCCCAGCTGTGTGACCGCGATCAGCAGTCCGCCGACCAGCCCGACCGCGTCCGAGATGACGGTCAGCACCGGCAGCATCAGCACCGTCGCCAGCACCCGCGGCACCACCAGCTTCTTGACTGGACTGGTCGCCAGCGCGCGCATCGCGTCGATCTGCTCGGTCACTTTCATGCTGCCGAGCCTCGGCCGTGATACCGGCGCCGACGCGCGCGCCGATCATCAGCGCGGTCAGCACCGGACCCATCTCGCGGAACAACGAGAGCCCCATGATGCGGCTGATATAGATCTTGGCGCCGAACCGCGCGAGGAACTGTCCCATCTGCAGCGCGAGCACCATCCCGGTAAAAATTGCGGTAAGATTGACGACGTTCAGCGAGCGCACGCCGACGCTGTCGAGTTGCTCGATCAGCAAACCGCCCTCGAACGGGCGGCGCAGCGCCTGGCGGACGCATTCGCGAGTCAGCAGACCGATGTCGCCGAGTTGTTCGAGGAAGCGCTGGAAAGCTTGACCCATCTTATAGCCGCGACCAACGCCGTGAGCGTAGGTTAAGCCGCGCGATGCGGCAACCGCTTGGGGGCGCCGCGCGGGAGCAAATTGCGATGAGCACGCCGGATACGGATAGCGACGAAGCCTTGTTCGTGTACGGCTCGTTGCTTGACGCGGCCCATCGTGCCGCGCTGCTTGGACGCGAAGTCGCCGCGCTCCCGGCCCGGTTCGAGGGCTACGAGCGCCGGCGCGGGCGCTACTTCTATATCGTCGAGCGTGCGGGCGTCGCGACCGCGGGCCTGGTGCTGAGCGGACTGGGCGCGCGCGATTTCGCGGTGCTCGATCGCTACGAGGAAGTACCGCGGCTGTACACGCGGGTCAAAGTCGAAGTCACGCGCGCCGCCGGCGCGGCGCTCCGATGCTGGGTTTACCTGCCCACTCCCGCGCTGCTCGCGGCCAGCGTTTGAGCGCGGCGCGGCGCTTAAGCTTTGGCGTCGGCCGGCTGTGCGCGCCCGTCGGGTTTCTTGATCCCGAATTTATCCAGGCGGTACTGCAAGGTGCGATAGCTCATCCCGAGCATTTTGGCCGCCTTGGCGATTACCCATTCCGCGCGTTCCATCGCTTGCAGGATCAGGTCGCGCTCGAGATTCTCGAAGTTGATTCCCTCGGCGGGCATCTCGAAGCGCTCGGAACGCGGACGCTCGGCGCCGCGCGCGGGAAGCTTGCGCGCGAGCACTTCCTGCGGCAGGTCCTTGGGCATGATGCGATCGCCTTCGCAGAGCAGCAGCGCGCGTTCGATCGCGGATTCGAGCTGGCGCACGTTGCCCGGCCACGTATAGTCGAGCAGCACTTCCATCGCTTCGCGGCTGATCTCTTTGACCCGATTTTGCGCCAGATGCGCGAAACGGTTCTTGAGCGCGTTTTCCGCCAGCAGCGGGATGTCCGAGCGGCGATCGCGCAGCGGCGGCAGCGTGATAGTGACGACGTTGATGCGGTAGTAGAGGTCCTCGCGAAAGCGTCCCTGCGCGACTTCCTCGGACAGGTCGCGGTTGGTCGCGGCGACCAGGCGCACGTCGACCCGGATCGATTCGTTGCCGCCCACGCGGCGCAGCTCGCGCTCCTGCAGCACGCGCAGAATCTTGGCCTGCAGGCCGATGTTGAGATCGGCGATCTCGTCGAGGAACAGCGTCGACTTGTCGGCGCTCTCGATAAGCCCGATCTTGCGCTCGTTGGCCCCGGTAAAGGCTCCGCGTTCGTGGCCGAACAGTTCGTTTTCGATCAGGCTGTCGGGAATCGCCGAGCAGTTGATCGCCACGAACGGGCGCGTCCCGCGCGGCGACAGCTTGTGGATCGCGCGCGCGATGACCTCCTTGCCGGTGCCGCTCTCGCCCTGGATCAGCACCGTCGAATAGGACGGCGCAACCTTGCGCACCACGCGGATCACGTCCTCGATCGCGGGATGTTGTCCGATGATGCCCTCGACCTGGAATTTGCCCTCCAGGCGCGTGCGCAGCAGGATGTTCTCCTGCGTGAGGCTCGCGAACTCGGCCGCCTTGCCGACCGTCATCACCAGCTTCTCGCGGTCGGTGGGCTTGGTCAGGTATTCGAAAGCGCCGCTCTTGGTCGCCTTCACCGCGCTCTCGATCGTGCCGTGCGCGGTCAGCAGCACGACCTGACTGCCCGGATAAGTCTGGCGCACCGCGGCGAGCAATTCCTCGCCGGTCATCCCGGGCATCATCAGGTCGGTCAGCACCACGTCGAAGCTGCCGAGCGCGAGCTGCTCCATCGCGCGCATGCCGTTGGGCGCTTCGTCGACCAGGAAACCTTCCTCGCGCAGCGTCTCGACGGTTATCTGCCGCTCCAGGTCGTTGTCCTCGACCACCAATACCGACGGTTGGCTCATGTATGTCTACCTAGTGCGCCGAGCGGCAGGATGAAAGTCACCGTGGTGCCGCGTCCGGCCGGGTTGGAGCCGATCCTGATCGTGCCGCCGTGGCGCTCGACGATCGCGCGCGAGAAAAACAGGCCGAGGCCGATGCCTTCGCGCTTGGTGGTGAAGAACGGCTCGAAGACGTGGCTCGCGACCTCGGGGTCGATGCCCGCGCCGGTGTCGGAAAACGTGATCACCTGGTTGTCGCCGTCGCGCCTGAACGCGATCTTGAGTTCGCCACCCTCGGGCATCGCCTGGATCGCATTTGCCACCACGTTGATGAAACATGCGTGAAGCTTCTCGGCGTCGACGTTGAGTATGACCGGCGCCTCGGCGCCTTGCTGGAGGGCCTGGATCGATTGGCTGCGCAGCTTGGAGTCCGACAACTCCAGCACGTTGCCGACCAGCGCGCGCACGTCGGTGGGCGCGGGATGGACCTCGATCGGACGGCCATAGTTCAGGAAGCTCTGGATCAGCTCGGAGAGGCGATGGACCTCGTCCTTCATGATCGCGAGCTGGCGGCGATAATTGTCCTGGTCGTTTTGCAGTTGCGGCGCGTAGCGCGCGCGCAGCTGGTCGATCGCCAGGCTGATGAAATTCAGCGGATTCTTGATCTCGTGCGCCAATGCGCCGGCGAGCTGGCCGAGCGCGGTGAAGCGCTCGAGCCGGTTGAGCTCGGCCTCGCGCTCGCGGGCGCGGCGCAACTGGTCGACCATTTCGTTGAAGCTCCGCGTGAGCAACCCGATCTCGTCGCGCCGATGCGCCTCGGGCACCGGTTCGAGGCCGCGGGCCGCGATGTTTTGCGCGGCCGCGGCGACCGCGTGGATCGGCTCGACGTAGCGATCGGCCAGCACGTAGGAGAAAACCAACCCGATCGCGAAGATCGCCAGCGCGACCGTCAACAGGTGGATGCGATGCTCCTCCAGCGGGCGCGCAAAGTCGGCAAAATCGGCCACCACCTGGACGTAGCCGAGCAGGTGGTCCTCGACTTCGACCGGAATCAGGTAGACGGTCTGTTCGCCGGCCGGACCCACCGTGAAGGCCGGCACGGGGAGCGGGTCGGCGGCGCCGTGCGCCGCGGTCTGCGCCGCCACGACGTGGACGGCGCCGCGATTGATCGCCTCGCCGATCAGCGCCGGGTTGGAGCTGTTGATGATCAGGTCCTTGCTCGACGCAATCGAGACTTCGAGCCCGTTGTTGTGCAGCGAGTTGACGTAGTTTTGCAGGCGATCGCGATCGAAGGTGCCGACCGAGGTCAGCTCCTGCACGCTTATCTGGATCGCGCTTGCGAGTTCCTTGACGTTGTCCTGGGTGGCCTCGACGATGCGGTTTTGAGTGTTGAGGCTGACCAGCAATTCGGCGCCGAGCGTCAGCCCCAGCAGCACCACCATCAGCGCCATCAGCTTGGCTTTGAGATTGAGCGCCGGAAGTCTGAATTCCATCGTAGTTAAATTCGAGACGCCGAAGCGGCGTGCGAGCGCAAACAGTATCGGCTAGGTCGGCGTTTCGCCGCGTTCGCGCGTGAACATCAGCATCCGCATCGCGATGACGCCGAGCGAGAGCGCCGCCACCAGCCACACCAGCTTCTCGACCCCGCCGATATAGTGCAGCACCACCTCGATCTGGCCGCCGAAGAGGTAACCGAGCGTGACCACGATCGGCACCGAAATCACCGCGCCGGCCAGGTCATACAAAAAGAACCGCAGCGGGTTGACGCCGAACGACCCGGCGGTCAGATAAACCAGCGCGCGCAGGCCGGCGATGAAGCGCGCGTACAGGATCGCCCGATGTCCGTGGCGTTCCATGAAATCCCTGAGCCGATTGATCTGGCGTTGCGAGCGGGGCCGCCCGATGCTGAGGTACTTGACCAGCCCGGTGCCAAACCGCCGGCCCAGGAAAAACAGCGAGTTGTCGCCCGCGACCACGCCTATCAGCGCGACCGCTACCGTCATCGGATACTGGATAATTCCGCGATGCACCAGGAAACCGCCGGCCAGCAGCGCCACGTCCTCGGGTATCGGCAGGCCCATCCCGCACAATATCAGGACCACCAGCAATCCAGCATAAGTGAAATGCTGGATGTAGGCCGAGACGAGACCCGTCAAGCGTCAATTCCCTTGCGCGTAGTGTTCGCGCAGCACGCGGCGAATTTGGTCGACCGGGAGTCCCTCGTCGGCGAGCTTGGCGGCCTCGAGCGCTTCGCCGGTGCAGACCGGACAGTGGCCGCCGTGCTCGTCACGATAGCAGTCGAGCAGGTTCTGATGGCCGAGTTCTTTGTCGCATCCGCAGTAGCAATGGAGCCTGCGCGAGCAGCGCCGGATTTTTCTGTGCGACCTCGTACGCCTGACGCGCCGCCCCGAAGAAGCGGGCGGGGTCGAGCGTCACGCGCTTGCCAGTGGCGGTTGCGGCCGCCGGATCGGGCACCGAGCGCATCGTCCACGCGACCGCCCCAATCGACAGAACAACCGCGGCGGCCACCACAGCAACTATCCATGTTCGCTTGTTTTGCTTGCTTTGTTTGCCGCCCGGCGGCGGGGGTTTGATCTTCGCCATGATGCTCACCAGATCGCTGGGTTCACTATAGCATTTCCACGACTTGCGGGTCGCGCCGTATGAAACTGTAGAGCGCGGCCGGGCGATGGGCGCCGCGGCGGGTGGCCGGCAAGCGCCGCAGGATTCCCATCGAAAGAATCCGCCGGCGAAAATTGCGGCGGTCGATCGGCCGCTTAAGAATCATCGCATACAGCGCTTCCAGTTCCGCGAAGGTGAAAGTCTCAGGCAGCAGGTTGCACGCGATATTGGTGTACTCGAGCTTGGCCTTGAGCCTTCCGAGCGCATATTGCGCCATCTGTTGATGATCATACGCAAGCGCGGGCAATGCCGAAACCTCGAACCAGCGGCCGTCCTGGTACTTGCCGCCCGGCGCTGCGGCACTGCGCGCGTCCGCGATCAGCGCCATGTAGGCCACCGAAACGACGTGAGCGCGCGGGTCGCGCGAGGGATCGCCGAAGGTGAAAAGCTGTTCCAGGTAGGCCTCACGGATGCGGGTCGAGGCGTAAAGCTCGCGATGGGCCGCCTCGTCCAGCATCTCGCCCATCCGCACCAGGCCGCCGGCGAAGGCCCATCGCCCACGCACCGCGCCGCGGCGCAACTGCACGAGATAGGTCTTGAGCCGGCCGCCTTCGACCGCGAACACCACCGTGTCGACGGCGACCTTGGGGCGCGCGGCGCGATCGCTGCGCGCGACGGCGGGGTCGGCGGGCTCGTTCACCCTTCGCGAGGGCGGCGGCGATTCAGAGTTCACCGGCGCAAGTATATCCGCCGGATCGCGTCCCGTTCAAAAAGGAGTGGCGCCCGGCGCGGATCGTTCGGTCCTTAACGGTGCTGTCACCTTGCGCGCGACCTTTGACAGCTTCCTTGCTATAAGCCGGATCTACGGAGGTGTCGGCGATGGCGACGACTTCGACAGATGAATGCGCGCTTGTGGCGCGGCTCGCTTCGAGCTTAGTGAACATCTATATGTCGAGCGCGCAGCCGTGGGCACCGGTCGCGCCAGAGTTGCAGAACTTCGACAAAAATGCCGGGCTGATTCGGACTGGCGCGCCCTACGGACTTGCCTCGATGCCGCCGGTCGCTTCGACCGGCCCGGCCATCTACGCGCCCAGTTCGAGCATCCGCTCCAGGGCGCGGCGCGCCCCTTCGCGCACGTCTTCGGGCAGTTCGATCTCGAAGCGCAGGTGGCGCAGCGAATCGAGCGTGCCGCCGAGCGTGATCATCTTCATGTAGCGGCAGAGCTTGCACGCCTTGTAGAAGTGCTTGTTCGGAATCTCCATCAGCAACCGGTCCGAGAGCCCGCACTCGGTCACGATCAGAAACTTGTCCGCGTCGCTGCTTTCGGCATAGCGCACCATCGCGCTGGTCGAGAGCACCGCGTCGGCCAGCCGCAGCACGTCGGTGCGGCACTCGGGATGGGCCAGCACCTTGATTCCGGGAATCGCGCGCTTGACCCGCTCGACCTCCGCGGCGGTTATCTGGTGATGCACGTAGCAGTTGCCGTCCCACGAGATGATCTGCTTGCTGGTCTGGCTCTGCACGTAGTTGGCGAGATTCTGATCGGGAACGAACAGTACGTGGCGCGAGTCGATCGCCTCGACCACCTTGAGCGCGTTGGCCGACGTGCAGCAGGCGTCGGACTCGGCCTTAACGTCGGCGGTGCAGTTGACGTAGGAGACGACTTTGAGGTCGGAATAAATCTCGCGCAACTCGGCCTTGCGCTCGGCCAGCGCTTCGGCGGTGACGCTTTCCGCGAGCGAACATCCCGCCCGCAGATCCGGCAGCAGCACCATCCGCTCCGGGTTGAATACCTTGGCGGTCTCGGCCATGAAGTGGACGCCGCAGAATACGATGATTCCGGCGTCGCGGACCTCGCGCGCCTTGTACGCGAGTTCCAGCGAGTCGCCGATGAAGTCGGCGATCTCGAATATCTCGGGGCGCTGGTAGTTGTGCGCGAGCACGACCGCGCCGCGCTCGGCCTTGAGCCGGTTGATTTCGTCGATTTGGGCGGCGTAGCGCTCGCAGGCCGCCAGGTCGTAGCCGTCCTGCCCCAGGGCGGCGAGCTTGCGATGGAGCCGCGCGCCGGCGGTGTCAGCAACGGTCGAGGATTGCATTTCAAGCGTCATATTCGATTCCATAGTTTGCGTCAATTTGACACTTAGTCTATCAACAGGCCGACCGCGTTTGCAAGGGCGTTGTAGATGCGAACGCCCTTTGTCGCCGCGCCTCATGGGTCGGCGGGCGCGAAGCGGATGACGCGCGGATGCAACGGCCGTAGGGACGCGGCAAGGCCCTGCACCTGTAGGACAAAAAAAGCTATGCGTCGCGCAATTCAGAAAAATCGTTGCGGGACGGTATGCGGTTTGCTCAGTACTGCCGCATGAGACCCGCCAAGGATCAATCGCCGAGAGCCGCCGTCGCGCAACAGCTGCGCGAGAGCGAAGTCGAAACCCGCTCGATCGTGCTTTTCCTCTTGCTTTTATCGGCATTTATCGCGCTCCTTACCCTGCGATCGAACCTGCTCGTCCGGGCCGATTCGAGTCCCATGGTTAGCACCGCGGCGACGCGTCCTTCCGCGCTTGACGCCAAATCTTTGTCGCTCCGGCCAGGTTTCTGACACCTCACGAAGCTCCTCGGCCGCGTTTGTGACTTGTCACGAGTGCGTTTTGCAGTCATTGAAGTCAGGCTAATCAGCCCGCAAAGTCACGCCGATTAGTCCGCCGAACTTCCGGCGCTTCGCAGGCGCCGTTGGCGGCCCGCCGATTCGTTCTGTTAATCTCCGCCAAGGCGCCCGGCGCCCATCGAATTTCCATTTCTCTGACTGGCCGAAAGGAATTGCGAGATGGCAGATACGCTTGACCACGATGTAATCGACGCGGTGCGCCGCTTCGTCGACCGTGACGTTATTCCCGTCGCCTCCGAGCTGGAGCATGCCGACGAATACCCGCATGCGCTGGTCGCCACGATGCGCGAACTGGGGCTTTTTGGCGCAACCATCCCGGTCGAGCATGGCGGCCTGGGCTTGAGCTTCGCCAGCTACGCGCGGTTGATGGCGGAGCTGTCGCGCGGCTGGATGAGCCTGGCGGGCGTGATCAACAGCCATCTCATCATGGCCTACATCATCACGCATCACGGCACCGACGAGCAGCGCAAGCGCTTTTTGCCCGCGATGGCGGCCGGCGAGAAACGCGGCGGCCTGGCGCTGACCGAGCCGCACGCCGGCAGCGACGTGCAATCGATCCGCACCAGCGCGGTCCGCCACGGCGACAACTACATGCTCAAGGGCAGCAAGATGTTCATCACCAACGCCCGCCACGGCACGATGCTGGCGGTCGCGGCCAAGACCGATCCCAAGGCCAAGCCGGCCTACGCGGGAATCAGCATGTTCGCGGTCGAAAAGAACGAGCGCGGGCCGACCGTCAGCCGCAATATCAAGAAGCTCGGCTACAAGGGAGTCGACACCTGCGAGGTGTTGTTCGAGGAGCTCGAGGTTCCGGCCGGCAACCTTATCGGCGGCCGGGAAGGGCAGGGCTTCAAACAGGTGATGAGCGCGCTCGAAGTCGGCCGCATCAACGTCGCGGCGCGCGCGGTCGGCGTCGGGCAGGCGGCGTTCGAGAACGCGATTCGCTACGCCCAGCAGCGTACCACCTTCGGCAAGCCGATCTGCGAGCATCAGGCGGTGCAGTTGCTGTTGGCCGACATGGGGACGCGAGTCGAGGCGGCGCGCCTGATGGTGCAGAGCGCGGCGGAGAAGAAAGACGCCGGCGAGCGCTGCGACGTCGAGGCGGGGATGGCTAAGCTGTTCGCCTCGGAGGCGTGCGTGAAGGTGACGCTGGACGCGATGCGCGTGCTGGGCGGCTACGGCTACACGGCCGAGTTTCCGGTCGAGCGCTTCTATCGCGACGCGCCGCTGATGATTATCGGAGAGGGGACCAGCGAAATTCAGGCGCTGGTGATCGCGCGCGGCCTGCTCAATCGCAATCGCATCTGAGTCTCAGCCTCGAGAACCCGGTATTTGAATTGGCGCGGCGAAGCGCCGCCGATACGCCATGGCCGCCACTGGCGCGACCGCCATTTTTTTGCCGGGTTGAGCCACGAAAGTCGTTGTTTTTATTGAATATTACAGCGGCTCATCTTTTGCTCATAGAGCCTGTGGAAGGATTCCTCGATAGGCGCCGGAGGCCGCGAGCGGACTCGCAGTGAGGTGGCGGGGGGACAGTCGGAACCGCCTGGTTTCGCCTGGCCGGGTCCGCGCGGACCGCAAGGGGGATTACGGCTGATCGAAGAAATCCGACCCTGTTTAGCCAGGGCGGCAACGAGAGTCAAAAGGGGGCAGGCGGCGTTTGTTAAACCCGATCCGCAAGCGGGCGGCGACCGCTGCGCGGCTGACGGTGGTGCTGTTAGCGGGATGGACGGCTCTCGTTGTCGCCGGGCCACGGGCGGCGGCGAGCCCGGCGGCCGAAGCGCCGGGCGCACGGCAGGCCGGTCGCGAGCAAGCTGGATCCACCGTCTCGACCGCGCGTCAGGCAAGCGTCGAATCCATGGCCGCAAGCGAATCCACGGTCGCAGGCGAGAGCGCGCCCCCGCGCGCAACCACCATTTCACGTGCGACCTCATTTCCTCGGCGAATCGCAGGACACGCTGACCATGCCGTCGCGCACGCAACGATAAACTTCAGCGCGCTCGCCCGTGACGAAGCGCGCGGCATCCTTAGGCCGGCGGGCCGTCATCGCGGCGTGCGCCCGCAAGCCAATCCCTTGGCTGCGAGCCGGGCCCTCATTGACGTGCCGCGAGGGCAGGGGAAAAAACCGGCGATGCTCACCGCCGTCCGAAATCTGGCGGAGCAAACGCTCACCGGGTTTGCCGGACTGGGCGACAACGACACGGTGATTCCGCCCGACGCCGACGGCGCCGTGGGGCCGGCCAACTTGGTGGTCGCGCTCAATAGCCAGATCGAAATTCAGACCCGCGCGGGAACTCCGATCAGCACCGTCAGCACGCTCAGTTTCTGGTCCAGCCTGGGCGTCGGCTCCATCACCGATCCGCGAGTCATCTACGATCCGTACGGCCAGCGATGGATTGTCATCAGTGCGGGCGACCCGCAGACTTCCGGCTCGGCGGTCCTGATTGGCGTTTCGCAGAACAGCGACCCGACCGCGGGCTGGAATCTCTATCGCGTGCCGGTCGATTCCACGGGCCAGCTGTGGGGCGACTTTCCGATCATCGGGTTCAACAAAAACTGGATCGTGGTCGGCATCAACCTATTTACTATCCAGGGCACCTTTTACGAGTATGAGAATATCTATGCTTTCGACAAAGCCGACCTCTACGCAGATGGTTCCGGGCTCTTCACTTTACTGCAGGACGATACCGGCGGGTTCTCGATGAACCCGGCGCTAACCTATGATCCTAATCTCGCGACGCTCTATCTTCTGGAGTCGTGGAGCTCGGCCAACGGGCTGCTGCGGATGAGTACGATCACCGGCGCGGTCGGTTCCGAGGTCCTCACCACCGCCGTCGCGCTGCCGGCCGCGTCGCAACCATGGCAGGCGGTCGAGCCGACGATCAACTTTGCGCCGCAATTGGGATCGACCGAAGACATCGACACCGACGATGACCGGCTGGATTGGACGGTCTATCGCAACGGCTCGCTATGGACGGCGCAGACCATTTTCCTGCCCGCCAGCGGCACGCCCAATCGATGCTCGGTGCAGTGGTGGCAGATCGACACCACGGCGGGCGACCTGGGCGGAATCCAACAGCGCGGGCGGATCGACGATCCGACAGCGACGCAGTTCTTCGCCTACCCGTCGATCGGCGTCAATTCGGAAAGTGACGCACTGGTCGGGTACTCGCAGTTTTCGGCGGCACAGTACGCGGGCGCGGGCGTTTCGATGCGGATGGCTACTGACGCGCCCAGTACATTGCGCGCGGGCACCGTGCTCAAGGCGGGCGAGGCACCCTACTTCAAGGACTTTGGCACTGGGGACAATCGATGGGGCGACTTCAGCAGCACGCTCGTCGATCCGCTCGACGATCTCAGCTTCTGGACGCTCCAGGAATACGCGGCGACCAACAACGATTGGGGCACCTGGTGGGGCGAAGTCTCTCTCGGAGGCGCGACGCCGACACCGTCTCTCACGCCGACGGCGACGCCCACGCCGACAGCGACCCCCACGCCATCACCGTCGCCAACTCCGACTGTGACTCCGTCTCCGACGTCCACGCCCACGCCTTCGCCAAGCCCAACGCCTTCGCCAAGCCCAACGTCTTCGCCAAGCCCAACGTCTTCGCCATCCCCGTCGCCGACACCTTCGCCGACGCCATCACCCACTCCGACAGCGACACCAACCCCAACGCCGACAGCAATCCCAACGCCCACGGCGATTCCGACACCTACTCCGACACCTTCGCCGAACCCGACGCCATCACCGTCGCCGACTCCGACCCCTACACCGACGCTGGCGGTCGCCGCCACGACGCTCCCGGGTGGTGAAGTCGGCGTCTTCTATCACGCCTCGCTGGGGCTGAGTGGCGGAACGCCACCCTATCTCGTCTATGTCAGCGCGGGCGCACTGCCACGCGGACTAGCACTCAATACCTTCAGCGGCGAGATTAGCGGAACGCCGGGCGCCGCGGGAACCTCGAGGTTCACGATCTACGTCACCGATCGGGGCCACGAATCGGTAACCCGGGCGCTTCAAATATCCGTCATTCCCTAGTCTCAAATCCGTGCACCCCGGTCTCATCCACATCGCCACTTTGGGTTCGACGGCTTTGACTGCCGCGACCACGATTTCTGTCTCGGACTAGACACAACCTGTAAGGATTGCGGCGTCAGCGATCGGTGTTCCCGCGTGAGGCGCCCCGCGCCGAGGGCTGCCGCGCGATAACCCGTACTCGTTCACACATTTCGATTCAAATCGAAGCATGTGCGCCTTAGGCGCTTCGATGTCTCGTGGTGTGCTTCGGTCTGGTTCGAATTCCAACACTGATCGTGTGTCAGAGATGAAAAAGGCCCGCATGGTCCTGTCATTGCGCCTCATAGCCTCGAAACGAGAAAGCCCGAGCGAACCAAGGCGGGTTTCGGAGGCTAGCGAAAGTGATAGCGACCACACAGCAAATTCGGCAACTTATCATCCTGTCGGCGGCCATCGCGCTTGTGAGCATCGCCGGAGTTCGGTCCTTCGCCGCAGCGGCTTCTGTCCAGGTAACAGGGACTGCGGGAACGGCTGCGCAACACGCTTCGTTCAACTTTAAGGCGCTCGCCGGTGAAGCGGCGCTTGGCCCAATGCCGCTCAATGAGCATCGTACAATTCCTCGCCCGGTCAGTCCGCGAATCGAAAGCACCACAGAGACCGAGGCAACGCTTGCGGCACCCGCGAGCGAGGCGCAGGCGCCTGCGGTATCGACCCTCCAATCGCTCTCGCCGGTCAATAGCTTCGCGGCGGTGGCCGACAACGGCACCGTGATTCCGCCCGACCCCGAGGGCGCAGTCGGGCCCCATCATCTGATGGAAGCGCTCAACAGCCAGGTCGTGATCCAGGACCGGTCGGGCAATGTTCTGAGCGCAATCACCAACTGGACGTTCTGGTCGTCTCTGGGTGTGACCGAGTCATTCGACGCCCATGTCCTTTACGATCCGTATGCGCAACGCTGGATCTTCTCATGCGCCGCCGGCGAGAAATCTTCAAACGGGGCCATCCTGATCGGTATCTCGCAGACAAGCGATCCCACCGCCGGCTGGAACATCTACAAAATAAATCTTGGTTCGTCAGTCAATTGGGTCGACTATCCTACGCTTGGCTTTAACAAGAACTGGATCGTCGTGCAGGCCAATATTTTCACCATCGCGGACAACAATTTCGTCAACTCGATGATTTGGGCTTTCGACAAGGCCGACCTTTACGCGGGCGGCGCGGGCAAATATACGATGCTCACACCGGTCAATGGCTTTACCCAGGTTCCAGCCACCACAATGGACCCCAATCTTTCGACCATGTACCTGCTGGAGCAGAGCAGTTCGGGTTCCGGCAAGCTGCGGATCGACACCATCACGGGCCCGGTCGGATCCGAAGTGTTGACGAGCGGCGTAGCCTATCCCACCGGGCCGTCGGCGTGGCAGGGGTTTTCACCGGTCATCAATTTCGCCCCGCAACTCGGCTCCAGCGAGAACATCGACACCGAGGACGGGCGTATCCAGAGCTGCGTGTACCGCAACGGCTCGCTGTGGGCCTCGCATACCGTCTACCTTCCAGCCACTGGAACTCCGACGCGCACTGCCGCGCAATGGTGGCAGATCGACGTGAGCCCCGGGGCGCTCGGCCAGGTGCAGCAGTTCGGACGCATCGACGATCCCACTGCCGCCAACTTTTACGCCTTCCCGACCCTGGCCGTTAATAAACATGGCGACGTGATGCTCGGCTATACACACTTCGGAACCGGGATATATCCGAGCGGAGCCTACTCGATGCGCCTGGCGAGCGATCCTCCGAATACGATGGAAAACGAAGTGATGCTGAAGGCGGGTGAGGCGTCCTACTTCAAGGACTTCGGCACCGGCGAGAATCGATGGGGTGATTTTACAGCTACCGTGGTCGATCCGGTCGACGACACCTCGATGTGGACGATCCAGGAGTACGCCGGTCAAAGCAATATGTGGGGTACGTGGTGGGGTTCGATAACGCCGGGCGCGCCGGCCGCGACATCGACACCGACTGCAAGCCCGACCGCAACGCCCACCACTGTGGCGAGCCCGACACCCATGCCGACCGCGACATCCGCTCCGGCTCCCACACCGAGTCCCACTTCGACGCCGACTCCATCGCCGCTCAAGATTGGGGCCGTCAGGAATTTGGCCAGCGCTCACACCACCGTGCTCTATGACGTCTCGCTTGACATCAGCGGCGGCCGCGCTCCCTACACGATCGCGGTAGTCCTGGGCCATCTGCCCCCCGGCCTCTCGATCGATCACGCCGCCGGCGCGATTACGGGAATCGCGACTACGCCGGGCACCCGGTATCCAACGCTGCGAGTGATCGATGCTTCGGGGAACCGGGTGCGCAAGCAATTCTCGTTGACCGTATGGAAAGTCACCGCCGCGTACTGTGCGCGGACTTTGCTCTGCACGCCGCAGTCGGGCCTGGTTGGTGACAGCGTGAGCGCCGGCCCCTGATGGCTGATCGAGCGAGCGAGAGGAACGAAAAAAGCGAAAAAGAAAAAGGGCCGATCCGCAGGGACCGGCCCTTTCGTTGGTCGTGGATAACCGCCGCTACGGACAGGCGCCGCCGGTCAGATGCTTCTGGGCGAAACCGTGCGGATGGCAATCGTCAAACGAGAGGTTGAGCTGATGGATCAGGTTGCTCAACGAGTTCGGATCGAACCCGGTGGGCATCCCGCCATTGCCGAGCGCCTTGTTGGCGGCCGCGAGAATCTCGGAGATCGACATGCCGTCGAGCGAGGTACCGCTGCCGCACAGATTCAGGCTGCCGAACAGACCGCCCGGGCCCTCGGTGACACCGGCCGCGCTGAAGTCGACGTTGAGTTCCAGCGCCAGGACTTCGCCGCCGAGGTTGCCCGAGTGCGAGGTTGACGGGTCGTTGAGACAGGCATCCAGCACTCCGGCCTGGCCGCCCGCGGGCAAGTAGCTCTCGATCGCGGCCGGCGAGGTGAAGGTCATCCCAAACCGAGCGCTGGCGCAGGTCAGGCCGACGTGCACTCCACTAGCGCCGTACACGGTCTCGAAGTTATCGGTCAGCACGTTATGGGCCTGATTGCGCTCATCGCTGCACGTGTGATCCGCTACCTGTTTGAGGCTGTTCGCGGAGCTATGTTCTTCGCCGCTTTCGCCGCAGGTATGCGACCAGTGCGCTTCGCTATAGGTGCAGAATTCACCCCTTTCGAATGGCGGTACGACCGGTGTTGGAGTCGCCGTCGGCGTCGGGGTGACCGCCGGCGTGGGTGTCACGACCGGAGTCGGAGACGGAGTGGGCGTCGCCGGGCCAGCATTGGCGGGTATGTCCTGTTGATCGCAGGCGGTATCGTCGACACCCGTGCATACGCTGAACACTTTGCTGAAGTTGCCTACCACAAGCCTGATAGTGGTGTCGGGGCCGGTGATACCGGCGCAGTTGGTAATCGTACCGCCGGTGACACCGCCAGTGACGGCCGCGCTTACGTCCTGCGTGTTGGTGCTCCCGTCACTCATCGACGAGCCGTCAATCGCTAACATCCCGGTACCATTGAAGCTGGCGAAGCTGGTAAGCGCGGCGGTCCCGGTCAAGGCCGGATTGCCGGCATTTCGTGCGTCGCTGAGCTCGATGGTCTGGTTGCATTGCGCGAGTGTGGGCACAAATGGATGGCGCGCCGCGGCGCTCTGTGACCATCCGGCGTCGTCGCCGCCGAGTGTGACGCCCTCTCCGGCCGGTCCTTCGTCGTCATCAACGTCGATCAGCCGCGACACGTTCAAGTCGGTTTGCTGAGCGTTGGCCACGCTGACGATTACCTCGGGCCTGAGTTCGGTTCCTGGCGCGATGCCCAGGACCGAGTTGTCGAAAGTCGCGGTGTAGAAGAGCCGTTTTGAGGTCCCGGCGGCCAGGCTGAACTCCGGCATTAGCGAGAAGACTGAGTTGTTTGACGCATTTAGAAAGTTGACTCTGCCCGAGCCAGCGGTGGTGAAAAACGTACCTTCCTTGACTGCGTGCCCGTGGACGGCGGTGGTGATTACATAGTTGCCCGGTCCTCCGCATGACGAGCTCGGCTGGTTGCGGGCGACATTTTCGACCGATGCCGTGGAAATGAAATTACCGTAGGTCGCCGCCTGGCCGAAGGCCGCGTCGGCCACGTCAGCCGCGGCCGAGACCCATACCAGGCCGCACGGGCGCTGCAAATTGATGATAATGTTGCCAAGCGGAGCCGGCCCGGTGCCGGTATTACTTATGCTGAACTGTCCGTCGACCTGAATTATCTGGTCGCTCACGAACACCTTGGTCACCCCGACCGTCCAGCTTGCGGTGCCACTGGCGAAGCCGCCGTTTTTGGCGATCGACCAGTTCGTATTGGTGGCGAGCGCGCCGGTTACGCCGGCGTGGCTCAACGTTATGTTGGCCTGCGCGCGCGCGGCGGTCGCCCATCCGAGCTGCAGCGCGATCAGTATCGCGGCACCCGCCATGGACATGACGGAGCGCGAGCGGATTGCCCGCGCCCGCGCGATGCGCCGGGGATCGCGTGCGCTTTGGTTGACCGGGGCCGCAGATAAGACTTGTCGCATAGTAGACTCCCTGCTCGTCGCCGCCGGGCCCGGGCGCCGTGCGCGATGAATATTCATCTGTCATCGCGCGCGGCCGCGCCGAAACCAGCTGGCTATTGAGGGCTCTTTAGTAAAGCCCCTGCGCTTGTGAGCACGTTGCGTGCCCGGGAAATGAGTTGAAATAAGGTCGGATTTGCGCGGTGATGGCGGAAACGGACTGGCTAGTGACGAGAAAGTGGCCTCAAACAAATAGGCGAGCGACAATATTCTGGCGCCAGCACAACCGAGCGCGCACCGTCGCGGCGGAGATCGCGCGCCGTCCAGCCAGTGCCGCAATTACCCAGTGGACTAGCGAATCGCGATTGTGGCTATAAGCCGGCGCATCACGGCGCCTGGAGCGCTCACGTTCGAGCGGCCCTTAAGCGGCGCGATCGAAGCCACGCGAACCGCCAGCGCAGCCGCCTCGGCGTTGCTCGGGGCGGTCCTGAAGATGCGATCCCACAGCGCCGTGGTGACCCCGTAACACAGTGTCGGCGCGTAGTAGTGATGGATCAGGTGGCGCGTGCGCATCGCGGCCTCGGCGCGGCAAAGCGGCACATGAAAGTGGATTCGGTAGTGCAGCGCTTCATAGGCCGCGAATCCGGCCAGGATGCCACCGTAGAAGATCGTCCATCCGCGCGCGCCAAGGGCGGCGCAGACGAGTATCGGTACCAACGCGGGCAGCCAAGCGCCAAGTGCAAAGACCGCGCGTGGGTCGCGATGGTGGACCAGGTGGATAGGAGTCACGAAAGTCGCGAACCGATGGCCCATCCAGCCGTGAATCGCGTACTCAAGAAGGGTCCAGGTGAGGAGGCCGGCGCCGAAAAGTCCGACGAATCCGAAAACTCCGACGGTACAAATCACGCACGGCACACCAATATGGTAGAGCCGCGGACGACGCCGGTGCAATCGGGCTGCTCGAATGAGGCAATCCGCTTGGCGGAATCACCGTGTCCCGCGGGCGCTACCCGGAGATTGCCGGGTCGGGGACGCGACGGGGGGACGCGGCGATCGCCTGGTCAAATCCAAACGCGCGGCGAAACGTGCGGGCGAGGGCCGCAGGCGTTTGCTTAGCGAGGGTTTTCTGATTTACTGATTGATCGGATCGGCGGGCCGGTTCGAATGGATGCGAAACGGCATTCCCGGCAGAAAAAGCCGGCTTGCGGCGCACTTCGTCTGAATTTAAGCCATCCGCTATCGTCTTAAACCTATAGATATTGCTGTACACAAGCGGGATGACCATGAACTTTGCTATCTCCAGGAGGAGAGTGAATGTTTAAGAAGATCGCCGCGGTTTCCTGCGGCGTGTTGCTGGGTATCTTAATCGCGTTTGCGCGCGCCGGGGCTTTCCCGTTCTGGAGTTCCACCTCACCGCAGGATCAGGGTAAGTCCCAGTCGGCCCCACCCGCCGAACGCACCGCCCAAGCGGAGCCGAATTCACAGCCCGCGCCGGCCAATCAGCCCGAACCCAACGAAGTCGGCGCTCAGATACCTTCCTTTGCGCCCCTGGTCAAGCGAGTCATGGCGTCGGTGGTCAATGTCAGCGTGGTGCAGGACATCAAGTCCGGC
The DNA here is from genome assembly GCA_963773975.1 of uncultured delta proteobacterium. Classification (GTDB taxonomy): domain Bacteria; phylum Desulfobacterota; class Binatia; order Binatales; family Binataceae; genus JAKAVN01. Next base: position 159,328 of record CAVZDJ010000002.1, on the reverse strand, counting down.
TCAGCGTTCGGCGGGCCTGGCGATCAGGGCGGCCCGGGCGATGCGCCCGACGGACCGGAGGGACCGGGAGGGCCGGGCGCCGGACCAAATGGACCTGAAGGACCTGGCGACCAGGGACCGGGCGGGCCGTTCGGCCAGCAGCAAAACCCCTTCGACCAGTTCCGCCGCTTCTTCGGTCAGATCCCGCATGAGTACAAGCAGCACGGGCTCGGCTCGGGCGTGATCGTATCGCCGGACGGCTATATCCTGACCAACAATCACGTCGCCGGACACGCCGATGAGATTCACGTCCGGCTGCTCGACAAACGCGAGTTCACCGCCAAGGTCGTCGGCAAGGATCCCAAAACCGATCTCGCGCTGATCAAGATCGACACCAAGCAACCCTTGCCGGTGGCGCCGCTCGGCGATTCCAACTCGGCCGAGGTCGGCGACTGGGTAGTCGCGATCGGCAGCCCGTTTGGCTTCAACTCGACGGTCACGGCCGGGATCATCAGCGCCAAGGGGCGCGCGCTCGGCGGCAACTACGACGACTTTATCCAGACCGACGCGTCGATCAACCCGGGTAACTCTGGGGGCCCCTTGTTCAATGCCAAGGGCCAGGTGATCGGCATCAACACCGCCATCTACAGCAGCACCGGCAGCAACGCCGGGATTGGCTTCGCGATTCCGATCGACATCGCCAAGCAGGTGATGGAGCAGCTCAAGGACCATGGCAAGGTGGTGCGCGGATGGCTGGGAGTCGAAATTCAGGAGGTCACGCCTGACCTCGCCCAGTCCTTCAACCTTCCCACGCCCGAGGGCGCGCTGGTAGCCAACGTCGAGAAGGAGGGCCCGGCGCTCAAATCGGGCATCCTGCGCGGCGACATCATCGTCAAGTTCAATGGGCTGCCCGTGCAGGACGAGCATCAGCTCCCCGAACTCGTGGCGCAGACGCCGATCGGCGATACCGTGCCGGTCGAAGTGATCCGAAACGGCAAGCACATCACGGTCCCAGTTAAAGTCGCCGAACTCAAGGAAGAGCAGCTCGCCAGCGCCAAGAGCGAGGAGCCGGGCTTGAACTGGGGTCTTCAGGTGCAATCGATCACGCCCGAAATCGCCAACCAGCTGAGCCTCAGCAGCACCAAGGGCGTGGTGGTCCGCGGCGTGCAGCCCGACAGTCCGGCGGCGGACGCGGGAATCCAGCAGGGCGACGTCGTGCTCGAGGTCAACCACTCGAAGGTCAACACGGTGGACGATTTCCTGTCGGCGGCCAAGCAGGCCAAGAAGGATAAGAACTCCGCTTTGCTCCTGGTGCAGCGCGGCAATGCGACGATGTATACGGTGATCAAGCCCGCTAGCTAAACGGGACGTCAACGGGTCGGCAAGCCGGAGAACGGAGCTCGGACGCCAACGGGCCCTTCCAAACCGAAGAACTGAGCTGGAGTGCCAACGGGCTCTTCAAGCGATCAGTGAAAAAAGCGGGCGGCTCTTTAAGGAGCCGCCCGCCTCGTTTGGGGTTTGGGTTTCCAAACCGAAGAATTCAGCTCAGGCGTCAACGGGCCTTGCAAGAGCTGATTGAAAAAGCGACGGCCGCGTTCCGTTCCGGAGTCGTGTGCGATAGGATTTCGCCACGCATTTCTGTGACGATGCGTTATCCGGCGCGCGGCGGCGGATGGGGATTGAGGCGGAGTGTCTGATAGCTCGCGCGGGGTTTTTTCTCGATGGCAAAACGGCGGAGGCGGCGACCGTCACGCGCCAGGCGCAAGCGTCCCAGCCTGGTATTGATCGTGGCATTGCTCGTGCTCGCCGCCGGCTTCATCACCCGGCGCGTGCTCGCGCCGCGCGCGATGCATTTCCTGACGCATCGTTCCGCTCCGCTTCCGCCCCAGCCCGTGATAGCCGGCGATCACGACCCTGGCCAGCCGCACGGCGACGGCACGAGCGAGCGCCTCACCGACTCCGACCGCCATGCGCTCGACCAACTGGTGCGGCAAAAGAGCGGTAGGTAGGAGCGGGGACGGATGGCCTCGTGGCTTCAATTCACCGACGATATTGGTCTGCGGGTCGAGCTCGAACGCCCGCCCAAGCGTGTCGTCTCGCTGGTGCCGAGCTGGACCCAGACGCTGTTCGCGCTCGGCGCGGGTGAGATGCTGGTGGCGGCGACGCGCTTTTGCGTCGAGCCGGCCGAGGCGCTCGCCACCATCCCCAAAATAGGCGGCACCAAGAACCCCAACCTGCGCGAGATCGCGAAGCTCAAACCCGACCTGGTGATCGCCAACGCGGAGGAAAACCGCCGCGAGGATATCGAGCGACTGCGCGAGCAGGGAGTCCCGGTGCTCACGACCTATCCACGCACGGTGCCGGGCGCGGTCGAATCGATCCTGCGGATCGGCCGTGCGCTCGACCGCGAGCCGCAGGCGGCCGCGCTCGCGCGCGAGATAACACTTGCGGTCAGCGGAATCGAGGCCGGGCTCGGGGTGTGGAGCAAGCTCAGGCTGCGCGTGTTCTGCCCGATTTGGAAAAAGCCCTGGATGACCTTCAATGCCGACACCTACGCCCATGACGTGTTGCGCATGATGGGCTTCAACAACGTCTATGCCGCAGCGGGCGAGCGCTATCCGCGCATCACGGTCGAGGATGCCGTCGAGCATCGCCCGGATATCGTGCTGCTGCCCGACGAGCCTTACGAGTTCGACCAGGGCGACCTCGAAGAAATGAAGGCGATGCTGCCGGCGGCGCTGGGACGCCGCGTGCTGCTCATAAGCGGGCGCGACCTGCACTGGTACGGCGTGCACATGGTAAAGGGGCTGCGCGCGCTCAACGAACGGCTCTCGCGCTTGCGCGCGGCGGTGGTCTAAGCCGGCGGGCATGATCGCGCGAAAGCATTTTTTAGAGCCGGGGCGCGGAGAGTTTGGGCGCGTGGACGCGACGCCTTAAAGAAAGTACATCATCAGCAGGGCAACCGCGCGCATCTTTGACGCGGATGCGCCATTAGCGAAGGAGACACTGCAAAGCCCATGGCTTCAATCGCACCGCTCAGCGGTATCAAGGTTATCGACCTCACCAAGCTCGCGCCCGGCCCGCACTGCACGATGATCCTCGGCGACCTTGGCGCGGATATCATCAAGGTCGAAGAACCGGGGGCGCCGACTGGACGGCGCGCCGAGCAGGCCGCGGCCTCGGGCAAGACGCAGCGCCCGGCAACCGGATTGGGCGTGCACAACGCGCTTGGGCGGAACAAGAAATCGATCGGGCTCAATCTCAAGAGCGGGGCGGGGCGCGAGGTCTTCCTGCGCCTGGCGCAGCGCGCCGACGTGGTGGTCGAGGAATTCCGCCCCGGCGTCGCCAAGCGGCTGGGGATCGACTTCTCGATGCTCTCGGCGCGCAATCCGCGGCTGGTCTATTGCGCGGTGACCGGCTTCGGCCAGACCGGACCGTATCGCGACTTCGTCGGTCACGACCTCAACTATATCGCGCAGGCGGGCGCGCTCTCGATGATCGGGCGCAAGGACCAGCCGCCAACCATTCCGCAAAACCTGCTCGCCGACTACGCGGGCGGCGGACTGCACGCGGCGATCGGGGTGCTCGCGGCGCTGCTCGCGCGCCATCAGACCGGCCGCGGACAATACGTGGATATCGCGATGCTGGATGGGACGATGCTGCTGATCGCGCAGGCGCTCTCAAATCACTTCGGCAAGGGATGGATTCCGCGGCGCGGCGCCACCACGCTCGACGGCTCGGCGCCATATTACAACCTCTACCTGACCAAGGACGAGAAATACATCACGATCGGTTCGGTCGAGCCGTGGTTCTATGCCAATTTGTGCCGCGCGCTCGGCACCGAAGAATTCATCCAGGACGAGTACAACAGCGCCCGCTTCGACGAGATCAAGGCGCGCTTCGCCGAGATCTTCAAAACCAAAACGCGCGACGAATGGTGGGAGGTGCTGACCAAAAACGATATCTGCGTGGGCCGGATGCTGACGCTCGACGAGCTCGAGCACGACCCGCAAATTCGCGCGCGCAACATGATCGTCGAGGTCGAGGCGCCCACTGGCGAGAAGGTCAAGCAGGTCGGAATTTCGGTCAAGCTCTCCGAGACGCCGGGATCGATCCGCTCGCTCGCGCCCAGGCTCGGCCAGCATACCGACGAAATCCTGACCGACCTCGGCTACAATCAGCACGACATCGAGCGCTGGCGCGCCGAGGGCGCGATTCGCTAGGTGGCGACTCGTTAGTGGACACGCGTAACAACTTCAACGCGGAAGCGATCAAGGCCGTTTGCGAAGCGTTGCAGAATGGTGGTTCTGACGCGGCTAGAGAAGTTGCACGAGAGCGTTGCCCGTTCGTTCCGCAGACCAGAAGGCCGCGAAAGTACACTCCACTAGATGCCACTCGCGTCTTCATACGCGACGGGTTCATCGATCGCTATTCCGGTCAGCGGCTGGTGTTTCCTGGCGTCCTTAGGCTGCTTTCAGAAATGCTTGGGGAATGCTTTCCCTTCCATCCAAACTGGAGAACTGACGTCACTCATCCAGCCTATTGGTACTTGTTTCCAACCGTCGATCACATTGACCCGGTATCAAAGGCGGGTCTCGATGAAGATAAAAATTGGGTGACGACGTCGCAGCTCAGGAATTCAGCCAAGGGAAATTGGACGATCAAGGAACTCGGATGGCCTGACTTCCCGCGCGGAAGATTTGAAGAGTGGGACGGTCTGTTGGGTTGGTTCGTAAACTACATGCAGGCGCATCCCGGACAGCTCAAACATCCATATTTGAGAGCGTGGTACGCTGCCGGCGTGAAGGGTATCGAGGAATATAAAGCATCCGTGCGGGCCGATTAGCTGATGGCTCGGAAGGCATACTGAATGGCGCAATTACCCCTAACCTTCATTCGCGGCCCCTACGAACCGCTGCTCATCGACCATGCCGAGGGCGCGTGGCTCTATACCGCCGACGGCGGGAAAATCCTCGACGCGGCGGCGGGCGCCGTGGTGACCAATATCGGTCAGGGACGCGAGGAAATCGCACAATTGATGGCCGAGGAGGTGCGCCGGGCCAACTACGTCGTGCCGATCTGGTCGACGCCGCAGCGCCAACGGCTGGTCGAGCGGCTTGCGCGATGGACTCCGCCGGGTCTCACGCGCTTTTTCTTCACCTCGGGCGGATCGGAGGCGGTCGAGGCGGCGCTCAAGTTCGCGCTGATGTATCACAAGGTCAACGGCCGCCCGCGGCGCACCAAAATTATCGCGCGCGAGGCTTCCTATCACGGCAATTCGCTCGCCGCGCTCTCAGCCGGCGGCAGTCTCCGCCGCGCGGACTATGAACACGTGCTGTTCGACTGGCCGAAGATCAAACCCTCGTACTGTTACCGCTGCCCGTGGGGCAAAACCTACCCTGGATGCGATATCGATTGCGCCAACGCGCTCGAAGAAGAGATCAAGCGCCACGGCGAGGACACGATCGCGGCCTTTATCGCCGAGCCAATGATGGGTTCGGCGGGCGGCTCGGTGCCCCCGGTCAAGGAGTACTGGCCGCGCCTTGCCGAAATTTGCCAGCGTCACGGCGTGCTCCTGATCGCCGACGAAGTGATGACCGGTTTCGGACGCACCGGACGCCGCTTTGCGGTGGACCATTGGAACGTCATCCCCGACATCCTGGTCGGCGGCAAAGGATTGACCGGGGGCTACATGCCGATGGGCATGATCGCGGTGCAGGAGAGCCTGGTCGAGCAATGCGAGGCGAAGGGCGCCGACTTCATGTTCTACACCTACAGCTCGCATCCGACCGCCTGCGCGGTCGCCGACCGCGTGCTCGAGATCATGGAGCGCGAGCATCTGGTCGAGCGCGCGGCCGAGATGGGCGCGCGCCTCGGCGCGCAGCTCAAGGAGGAATTGTCAGGCCATCCGATGGTCGGCGACATCCGCGGCACGGGGATGTTCTGGGGAATCGAGATGGTGCGCGACCGCGTATCGCGCGCGCCGTATCCGGTGACGATGAAGGTCGCGTCCAGGGTGGTCTCGGCGGGGCTCAAGCGCGGACTGTTCGTCTATCCGGCGACCGGGATGGCGCGGCCGGGCGGCGACGCGGTGATGGTCACGCCGCCGTTCATGATTGGCACCGACGAGATCGAGTACATCGTGAGCCGCCTGCGCGCGACGCTCGACGACGTGCATCCGAATCTCCAGTAAGCCCGCTCCGAGGCAGGCCGGTTCGCGGGCGAAGCAAACTTTCCGCGGATGTCCCGCCAAATTGACGCAGGCTTCCTCGCCCGCCTCTTGCGGCTGCGGCCGCTTTCCATTGGATTATAGGGCTGGTCCCGCGCGCGCCGCCCCATGCGGCTGAACGCGGCACGGGGCCGGGCCGCGCGAGCGGCCTAAGGAGGCGCGATGGCGGCTATTGTCACCGATATAATCGGTCCCACGTCGAACTACTTCTATTCCCAGCGGCTCAAGCTTCACTACGTCGATTGGGGCAACGCGGACAAGCCGATGGCGATCCTGGTGCACGGCGGCCGCGACCATTGCCGCAACTGGGATTGGGTCGCGCTCGCGTTGCGCCGCCACTTCCATCTGATCGCCCCCGATCTTCGCGGTCATGGCGATTCCGATTGGGCGATTGGCGGCAGCTACGCGATGATCGATCACGTGCTCCATCTTTATCAGTTGATCAATGCGATCGCCGGCGGGCCGGTCACGCTGATTGGTCATTCGCTGGGCGCGGGCGTCGCGCTGCAGGCGGCCGGCGTATTTCCCGATTCGGTCAAGGCGCTGGTCGCGATCGAGGGCCTCGGGCCGCCCTCCGCGATGCTGCGTGAGACGCCGGCCTACGAGCGGATGGATAGCTGGGTGGGCGACATGCGCGCCCTTGCCCAGCGCAAGCCGCGCGAGTACCCAAATATCGAGGAGGCGCTGGCGCGGATGCGCGTCGCCAACCCGCATTTGACTCTCGACCAGGCGCGTCATCTGACGATCCATGGCGTGCGGCGCAACGAAAACGGCACCTACTCGTGGAAGTTCGACAACTACACGCGCGCCCATTCGCCTTACCTGTTCAACCTCAAGGATGCGACCGAAATCTGGAGCCGTATCCGTTGCCCGACGCTGCTGGTGCGCGGCGACGAGTCGTGGGCCGGTGATTGGGAGCGCGACGGGCGCCTGGACTCCTTTCGCACCGCCGAGTTGGTGACGATTCCCAGGGCCGGTCACTGGGTCCATCACGATCAGCTCGCGGAGTTTCTCGCCGTGGTCCATCGCTTTCTCGGCCTGTAACGTAACCTCCGGCGAGGCTCCGGGAGGGTTCGCGCGCGCAGGCATGAAAGCCGTCTCACGGGGAGGGTAGGCTGGGTTGATGAAGGTATTGCGGCCGCTATCGCTACGCACCGACGAGTTCAACTACACTCTGCAGATTTTGCTCGCGGCGATGGTCGGGGTGCTGGCCGCGCTCGGCAATCTGGGTTTCAGCACGCTGATCGAATTTTTCACCTGGGTATTCCTGGGCCTGGAATGGGGCGCGCTCGGAATCGCGCACGGCGGCCTGCGGCTTTCCCTGGTGCCGGTCGTGTTGTTGAGCGGCGGCGTCGGGATGATCCTGCTCGACCGCCTGTTTCCGGGCGACGTGCTCGGCTATGGCTTTCCGAATTTTCTCGAGATGGTGAATCTCGGCGGTGCACGGATCAAGCGGCGCTGGATTCTGCTCAAGGCGTTGGGCGCGGCGCTGTCGCTCGGATGCGGCGCGTCGGTCGGACGCGAGGGGCCGATCGCGCAAATTGGCGGCGCGATCGGCTCGGCGGTCGCGCAATTGCGCCGCCTGCCGGCCGACCGCGCCAAGGTCCTGGTCGCCGCCGGCGCGGGCGCCGGAATCGCCACCACCTTCAACGCTCCGGTCGGCGGCGTGCTGTTCGCGCAGGAGATCGTGCTGCTCGGCGAGACGGAGCTGGGCAACCTGACGCTATTGCTGGTCTCGACCGTGAGCGCAGTGGTTTTCTCGCGCGCGATCACCGGCAACGCGGCGGTCTTTAAACCTCCGACCTTCGTGCTGCGCAGCTATCTGGAGCTGTTGTCGTATGCCCTGATGGGCGTGCTGCTGGGCGCGCTGAGCGCCGGCTACATCCATTTTTTTCATGCGACCGCAGCGGCCTTCCGCACGATCAAAGCGCCGCAATGGGCGCGCCTTGCGCTCGGGCTGCTGGTCGTCGGCCTGGTCGCGATTCCGCTGCCGCAGAATCTCTCTGACGGCTACCCGATAATAAATCGCGCGATGGAAGGACACTTCACGCTTACGATGACGTTCGCCCTGACCGCGGCCAAGTTTTTCAGCTCCAGCGTGTCGCTCGGATGCGGCGCGCCGGGCGGCGTCTTCGGCCCCACCTTCTTCATCGGCACGATGGGGGGAGCGACGTTCCAGCGCACGATGGCCTCGATCCTGCCGAAGCTGACGGGGCCGCGCGGGTCGTACGCGCTGATCGGATTGGGCAGCTTTCTGTGTGGCGTGACGCACGCGCCGTTGACCGCGCTTTTCCTCCTGCTCGACATGACTCAGGACTACCAGATCGCGCTGCCTGCGATGATCGCGATCGTTACCGCGCTGGTTGTCTCGCGCTCGCTCCAGCGCGAGTCGATCGACACCTATCGCCTAGCGCGCGAGGGCAAGACCCTCGAGATCGGGCGCGAGCGGATGGTGTTGACGCAGATTCCGGTCGAGAGCGTGATGACCCACGATCCCGCCGTCGTGCGCTCCAACGCGCCACTCGCGGAAGTCCTGCGCGCGGCGGGCGATACCGCGCAAATGACGCTGCCGGTGGTCGATGACGCCGGCGGACTGGCCGGCCTTATCGTGACCCGCGACCTGGTCGCGATGCTGAGCAGCCAGGCCGACGTGGTCGGCCTGGTCAACGCCTACGACATCTGCCGGCGCAACTGCCCGGTGGTGAGCGGCGACTCCAATCTCGACGAGGCCGCGCAACTGATGGAGTCCGAGGATCTCGAGGAATTGCCGGTGGTCGAGGGTATCGCCGGCCAGCGCGGGCAACGCCTCGCCGGCATCATCGCGCGCAAGGAAATCGGCCAGGTGCTGAACCGGATGGCGGTGTCGCTCTCGACGCTCGCCAGCACCGGCACCAGCATCTTCTGGGCGACCGGCTATCGCCTGATGCGTATCACGGTGCCGCCGACCGCCGGCGGCAAGACGATGGTCGAGCTGGCGCCGCGTGCGCGCTTCGGTGTGAGCGTGCTCGCGGTGCAAAATGCGGGCGAATCGGGTGACGGCTTCATCCCGATTACGCCCGACCGCAAGCTCAATCCCGGCGACACCATCATGGCCGCCGGCCGCCCGCCCGACTTGCGCCGCTTCGTGCGCGAACTGGAGCAATTGTAACGTCGCGCCAGCGATCGATCCGGTCTGATCCGATCCGGTTCCGTCCCGTCTGGTTACCCACGATCCGGTTACCCACGATATTTTCCGATTACCCGCAATCCTGCCCGAGATGATAGAAAGTCTCCGAGCGGAGGGGGAAGCCGTTCACACTCGGAGGACAATGTCATGCGCGCTGCCGTGATGCGTAACAAGAAGCTCGTGGTCGACGATATCGCGACACCCGCGCCCGGAGCCGGCGAAGTGTTGGTCAAGACGCTGGCGTGCGGAATCTGCGGCTCCGATCTGCACACGCTCAAGCATGCCGAGAAACTGGTCGAAGGAGCGCGGCGCTCGGGCGGTCCGTTTATCATGGATATCAGCCGCGACATCGTGATGGGCCACGAGTTCTGCGCCGAGGTAGTCGACTACGGGCCGCAGACACAGCGCCGCCTCAAGCCCGGCGCGCGCGTGTGCGCGATGCCGGTGTTGATCCGGCCGACCGGCGTCGAAACCGTTGGCTACTCGAACGAGCAACCCGGGCGGCTACGGCGAATTCATGCGGCTGACCGAGGCGCTGCTGTTGCGAAGTGCCCAACGGACTTCCGACCGAGCGCGCCGCGCTGACCGAGCCGATGGCGGTCGGCTATCACGCGGTCGCAAAGGCGCGGCTGGAGAAGGACGACGCGCCGCTGGTGATCGGATGTGGGCCGGTGGGACTCGCGGTTATCGCAGCGCTCAAGCTCGAGGGGGCGCATCCGATCGTCGCCGCGGATTTCTCGCCGCGCCGCCGCGAGCTCGCGCAGCAGATGGGCGCCGACGTGGTGGTCGATCCCAAGGAGAAGTCGCCGTTCGAGAGCTGGCGCGAGACTCGCCGTCTACAAAGACCCGGCGCAGGCGCCGCCACTGCCGCCGTGGATGCCGGGGCCGGCGCTGCGCCCAGCGGTGATTTTTGAGTGCGTCGGCGTGCCGGGCGTGATCGATGCGATCATGGCCGCGGCGCCGGCCAATGCCCGGATGGTGGTGGTCGGCGTGTGCATGGAGCGCGACCATATCGAGCCGATGTTCGGGATCAACAAGGAACTCAACCTGCAGTTCGTGCTCGGCTACACCGGCGAGGAGTTCGCCGCCACGCTGCGCAACCTGGCCGAGGGCAAAGTCAACGGCGATCCGTTGGTGACCGGCAAGGTCGGCGTCGAGGGCGTGGCGCAGGCGTTCGCGGACCTAGCGTCGCCCGAGCGGCACGCGAAAATTCTGGTCGAGCCGTGGCACAGCTGAGCGAATTTCGACATTTAATAGCCGCAAATTGGCTGCGGCTTCGCCAGATATTCCGCTTGACGGTGCAGGTTTGCTAAGATTCGCGCGCATTCAACCCGCAAGTGTTCGACCAGGAGGGGGAATCCGTGTCGAAACCATTTGCTTTCGCGTTCACGAGTGCGCTGCTCATCCTGCTTTCTGACTGTCTCACGCGAACCGCGCCGGTCGCTCAGACCAACGTCGAGTTGATAATCGACGATTCCGGCAGCATGAACCAGCAGATAGGTCGGCGGCCGCAAAATCGAAGTGGCAAAACAGGTCTTCTCAGGCCTGATCGAGGATCTCCCCCCCGACGCCCAGATCGCGGTGCGAACCTATGGCCGGCAGCGAGTCTATACCAAGCGCGACTGTCACGACATGGAGCTGCTGGTCCCGTTTGGTCCGAATCGCCCCGACCGTGTGCTGCCGGGAGTACAGGCACTCAAACCCAACGGGATGACGCCGATTGCGGCCTCGCTCGAGGAGGCCGCGAAGGACTTCGTCGGCAAAGAAGGCCAGAACAATATCATCGTGCTGATGAGCGACGGCGAGGAGGACTGCAATGGCGATCCCTGCGCGGCGTCGCAGCGCGTGCACGATGCCGGAATCCATCTGCAGGTCAACGTCATCGGTCTCCATGTCCTGCCCAAGGAACGCACTCAACTGCAATGTGTTGCCGATGCGGGCGGCGGAAAGTACTACAACGCCAAAGACGCGAATGAATTGAAGCTCGCGGCCTCCGAGGTGCGGGAACGGATCGCCGTGGCTGCGACACCAACGCCGACGCCCGCGCCTTCGCCCACGGCCTCGCCGACACCCTATGCCAAAGCGACCGAGGGCCTGTACGGTGAAGCGATCCGCGGCGGCGATTCCTTCGACAAGACCGTACCGCTTCCCAACGGCAAGTTGTTCCATCTGGACCACGACCAGAAAGCCGGGAACTTACGACTTCTTCACGCGTCAACGTTCGAGGCGGTCAAAGTATACTGCTCACGGTCAAGTCAGGCCCGACCGGCTACGTCGCCGGCACCATCAATGGTCGCGATCGCAAGCAGATCGTCGCGGCTAACCTGAACAGCTCACCGCGCAGCGAGGTCAAGGCTCAGGCCGATGTGGGCGACCAGCAGGACGGTACGTACTACATCCTGATCGGCAACGACGAGTGGCCATCTCATCCGGACGGGACCTTTCAGGTCGACCTAGTCAACAACTATGACGCCAATTCCGATCGCGCGGCCGGCAAGGATCAGTCGCGGGCGCTCGAGATCCAGCCGGGTACTTATTTGAGCAACTACTCAGCAACCAGGCTCGCCCGATCGCCGTCTTCAAATTTAAGGCGACCGGCGGCAAGACCTATCAATTCAAGGCGCGGCCCGCGAGAACGGACGCAAACCTCGATCTTTCCGCGGTCAACGATGACGGCGTGAATCTGGGCAGTGGCAATTCACCGAACGCGGGCGCGGTCGCCACGCTCGACAAGCTCACGATTCCCAAAGACGGTTACATCTACATCACGGTCCAATCCGGCGAGTGGGGCTCGAAGACCGGACACTATGGGATAGCTCTCGGCGAGGGCAGCCGTCGACTCACCCCATCCTTTACCTGAGCAATAGACGCAGGCCTCGCCGCGCGCGATGAAGCGTCTGCCAAGAGGGTTGTTCTTAACGTGTGCGCTGGCCGCGTTGCTTGCGGCTGGCGGCTCGGTGGCAGCCCAGACCGCCGCCGACCCCGCTCTTCTGCGCGACCTCGCCAATCAGGACCGCGCGCACGCGAATGATGCCCGCCAGCGGGCGAAACAGTGGGAAGACATGGCTGCGAAGGCGCGGGCCCGCGCCGCCGCATCGTCGGGATCGGTCCAGCAAAGCTGGCAGCAGAGTGCGCAGGACGATCAGAACAGCGCCGACGAACTTAAAAACGAAGCGAACGCGTGGGACGAGAAAGCTCGCGACCTCGATACGCAGGCACAGGAGGCCTCGGGTGGTCCCCCCACCAACGCAATCACGGCTCCGCCCGGCGGAAGCGAACCTACTCCTGCTACCTCGTCGAATCAGCCGGCAAATTCTCCGGCCCCGCAAAGTGCAACCACGCCCGCAACCGCCGGCGGTGCCGCTCCGAATCCACCGTCGTCGGCCAGCACCACTACCGCGAATTTTCCGCCGCTCGGCGGGAGCGAACCTGGTGTGCCTTCCCCGCCGTCATCGAGCGGATGGGGCGGCAGCGGTTTCCCGCCATTGGGAGGCTCGGAGCCCGGACAACCGGCGCCCGCGGCTGGACCGACTCCGGCGGCCGTAACCGGCGCCAGCGGATGCAGTAGTCAGGCGGACCAGGCACCGATCGACAAAGACGATGTGGACGGTGAGTGGACCGACGACGCCAATGGCGAGCGCGTCCAACTTCAGACGGTCGGCGCCACGGTAAGACTGACCGGCAGGCATAAGTGGTACGGCGAATGGGAGAACGGTGCCCTGAAGCTGGATTTCACGCGCTATCCCGAGCCGAACGAGATGGGCGCGGCGCCGGACTGGGCACGAACGGATGTTTACCAGAAAGTAAAATGGGAACTCGAACTCGAAGCCCATCGCGACTGTGGCCAGTTGGAACTGCGCGGCAAATGGTATCCGGGTGAGTTCAAGTGGCGGGCGCAGAGTGCTTCAGGGAAATATGGCGTGCAAGACTCGATTTCCGAAATCGGCCGCGGCACGCCCATAGATATAAAGTACGTCAAGCCGCCGGCCGCGATCGCCCGGGTTATCGTGCTGGAGAACCAGCCGGAAGTCGCACATGGGATCGCGACATTCGGTTATCCCTTCCAGAAAAACCCCGTGCTCTTCAACACGGAGCGTACCCTGTTCATCTGCGGCCGCGGCCTACCCAAAAACTGGCGCAAACCGATCGCTTTCGAGAGCGATCCCAATTTCCACCTCAAATACTTCGCAGTCGCAATATATAAAGACCCGGCGAGTTCCGGACACGACGATCAGTTCAAACAGGGATTCCAGATCGCCACTGAAGATGTCGACCCGGCATATGCCCCGGAGGTGCAGAAGCTCGACGCGATGATCGTCAAGGTCCAGCTCCAGCAGCAGGTTTTGCCAGGGATCAAGGATTTCAAGCTCAACGGGTTGGAGGGGGCCTGGACCTTGCAGTTCGGCGATCAGCGCGCCGCGCTCCGCTTCGCGCGGCGTATCGCCTTCCAGATGGTCGATACGATGGACGATGTGTTCCTGCCCGAACGCGTCTTCCTGCAGCTGAAGACCGACATTCCATTTCCACTCGACCAGGTTGCGCTGCGGGTGTGGGTCAACGGCAAGGAGGTTGACTGGGCCGGGCAGCCAACCATCGTGGCATATCGCGACGCGAACGACCCGACGCTCTACCGCACGCAGGACATTGAACTGGTCGAAGGTGCGCCGCCGTCAAAGCAGGAGCCGGGGATCTTCTATCTGCCGGTCAAGGTCGGCGATCATATTTATGCTCGGCTGGAAGACCCTAACCTCTTGTCGGTCACCGATGACATCGCGCGCGCTCTGGTCCATCGAACTCCTGCGGAATTCGGGATGACCTGGAAGGAAGCGCTTACCAAAGCAGCGCAGGCCGACGGGTTCGAGGTGAGCGACTGGTCCCAGCTAACGGCACAAAAGGCGACCGACATCTCCAACTACGCACTCACCGAGATCGTTTCCAAAGGGCCGATTCGCCATTCAGTGCCGGTCACGGTTGGCGAGCAGGCCGCGATGCTGATGATGCGCGAGGAACTGGTCAGACAACTCAACTTTCAGAAAGAGGAATTCAGCAAGCAGATTGGCAACCTCGGCCTGCGCGGCTTTCGCGAGGTGATCAAGCTCGCCGGATGGAACGGACAGTTTCCCTGGCGATATCTGCGGGTTCAGGGGCCCGGCAATCCTCTCGCGCTCCTGGTGCGGAACATCGATCTGTACGCGCCCGATACGATCGTCAATCTCGCCGACGCCGATCTGCCCTCCGTCGCGCTGCCCTATGCAATCAGCGATGACTATCTAAAAGAGAAGTTCGGCGACGACCACGAAGCCGCCGACAAATGGTCGCTGCAGGCGGTGCAGCAGGGCCTCGACCAATACCAGCGTGCGATCGATTTCACCCTGACCAAAATCCACGAACCATCGGCCTCCGATGCGCTGATCAACGAAGGCCGCAGTCTCCTGCCTTCGGGGACGCAGTGGCTGGTGACTGAGCGGGGTCTCCCCAGTCGCGACGTTGAAGGCCTGCTAAAGCTGCTCGGGCTTTGGTACGGGCCGCTGCTCGACCGCACGCTGCCGCGCCTGATGCAGCTCAGTAGCGATGAAGATACCGGGCGCAATTTATGGACACCGGCGCTCGCGGGCCGGTTCATCACCAGAAATCTCGACGTCGTGGCGCAGGCGGTTCAGGCGCAACAGGACTACTCCAAGCTGGATACCCAGGAAGCGATGCTGTTCGCGTCGATGGTGTTGACGCCGTTCGCGATGGGCGAGGGGGTGGTTGCGACATCAGTGGCATTTGGAGGCGACAGCGCCTTTCTGGGGTACACGCTGAACGCTGAAGTGCCCGAATACCTGCAGCAGCGCGACGATTTCAAGGTCGCGCTCGGCAGCAGCATCGTGCTCGGCACCAACCGGCTCACGGAGGAAGAGCTGAAACGCACCGAGTGGTTTAGTGTTCTGCCTAATCTGATAATGAACGTCGTCGGAGTCGGAGCCAGCGGCATGCGCCTGATGCTCGTCATCGCGCAGAAGGTTGCCGAAATGCGCGCCGCCATGATTCTCAACATCGTGGAGCGCGACGGGGCGGCTGGGCTCAAGAAGCTGCCGCTTGACGACCAAGTTGCCTTCTTCCGCTATGCAACGGAATCCAAGCTTATCGAGCAATCGGGCGACACCAAACTGCTGACGGAAGCCCGTGCTCGTGCCTCCAAAGCACTGGACAAAGTCGCCGAGGACCTCGGCGTCGTGCCCCCCACCGAAGAGGCTCGGGTGCGAATCGAGGCGGTCGGCGAAGCCGTGCGACCGGCCGAAGAGAAACCGCCCAACGCCGACTACGAGGAAGCCCGCCAGGGCACAACATACGCGAGGTGTGACTCGCCGTGCACTGAGATCTTGACTAACGTCGAGTTTGATCCGGTACAGCCGCGCTCAGTTCCCGCAAAGATGCCAGTCGAGAATCGGCCGTGGGTAACCATCCGCGACGGCAGTCCTACCGCTCTGTCCATCGGCAAATTTATTGGCGAGGGGAACTACGCGACCGTTTACGAGTTGAAATTCGACAAATACCCGATGATTCCTGGGTGCGAGGAAGGCTGCGTCATCAAGGTCTATCAGAAGGAGTACGCGTACAACGCACCGACCGCCACCGGCAAACAAGCTGTGGATGGAACAAACGCCGGTGCACAGTACCTGGGCAAAGAAATACCGCAGCTCGAAATCATTGCAGCGGAGCCCGACGCCCCGGTCCCTTACGTCATTCAAAAAAAGCTTCGCCCCGGAATGAAGACCTTCGAACCCCGCGTGCCAGATATCGATCCACAGACCAAGCTTCCGAAGATCGACCCGGATACCGGCGAGCCGGTGATGAAGTTAAATACCGAGGCAGTTGCGCGCTTCAACGCCGACGAGGGGCTGCAGAGAGCGGTTGTCGAACTATATTACAAAATAGCCAGCAAGGGCCTGGTCTGGGAAGATGGCCATTTAGGCAACATGTACTTCTTCAAGGACACCAATGGGCAGTGGGTCGCGGGGGTCCTCGATCAGGATCGCATCATCCCGTTTTCTGCGCGCAAGGGCAGAATGGGCGCGTGGATCTCCGCCGCCGAATTGTACTTCATGCCTAATAAGTGCCGAAGCATGTACAAAACTCCGCGACGCTTTCGCAAATTTGATTTCGCTTGGCTATTTGCCCAAAAGAACCCGGTCGCCCAGTTTCCCGATGCAACGTACTTCATGGAAAAGATGTTCGAGTACAAGAGTTGGGTGCTTTTTGACCCAAGCTCAGATGAATTTCAGCAACTGTTTCTCAAACCCGAAATCATCCGCGAAAAGTTCCCCCAGATGTTCGACAGAACCAATCCGCGGGCGGCGCATCCGGCACGGCTCGATCGCCTCGAACTGAAAAACACTCAAGGGTTCTCCAGGAGCAGCCGCAGAGCGCCGTTGGATCTGGTGCCTGGCCGCGCGAGCAAACTGGCCGCGGCCAGTGATGGAATTCGGAGTAGCCTAATCCAGAGTAGCGTGAGGATGGCCGCGTGATGCGCAGTCGTTGTGCCGCAGCGCTGCTCGGAGCGGCCTCTACGCTGGCCGCCTTTTTCCTGCTGCTCGCTCCCGCATTCGCCAGGGAGACACCCGTCCCCGACGTTCTGAAGCAACTCGACGATTACGAAGCCTCCGCAAAGACGATGAATCAACTTGCGCATCAGCGGCTGAACGAAATCCAGGCCGACCTTCAATCCCTCGGCAATCGCATCGCTTCTGAAACCGTCGGCAAGCCCTACTTTCAGAAAGAGGCCGCTTGGGGATGTACTCCAGCGCGAGCGCCGACCTATTACTCCGACACCGACAACTGGGATGCGCTATCCACCTACCAACGCTCCGACCTCGACGCCGCGATCAACTATCGCCTCACGTTCATCAGCCAGGCTCAGCAGAAGCTCGATCAGAACCTGAATGAATATGTCCGGCAGACTGAGGCGGCGCGCGGTCAAATCCAAGAGTTGAAAAAGCAGGTGGAATATAGCGAGGCCAGAGAACGCAATCGCCAGCACCTGATCTATTCAAAGGCGAAGATCGCGGCGTACAATCACGCGCGTTTGTGCCGCTTTAACTATCAATTGGTAGTGAGCGGATATGTCGTGGAAATCCTGCTGCGCCTGCAGGAAATGGCGAATCATAGCGGGAAGGCAATGCCGGCGTCCACATTTCCTGCGCCCCTTGGCGTAGCTTGTCAGGTGCAATCGCAACTATTGGACAGTGAAGCCAAAATCGCGCGACAGGTTTATTCGGTTGAAAAGAAAGAAGCCGCCATAGCTGCGCAGAGCACTGACGAGTGGAAAGCACTTAACAGTCAGGAATTGGAGTTGCGAAGCCAGTGCAGCGAACGGGAAGTCAGTGACCTGGCTACGATGGCGCAGAAGCTGCGCGAGTTGCGCGGCCGGTTCTTCCCGGAACGTGCGCGAATCAAGGATCGGATGATCCAATGGCAGCAGGCTTGTATCAAGCAACATTTCTACCCGGGCGAAGGTGATGCGGCTATAGCCCAGGTCTACGGCGGAAATCTCGATATCAACGACGCGAACGTCAACAACCTTTTTTTCCCATTCGATGACGTGACTGATTTTCTGGCGAGATCTAATTGGGGGCCGACCCCCGCAAACAGTCTCCATAGCGATCCGCGCTACTATCTGCCCGGGATGGCTCCGCGTATCTGCGAGAGTTTCAATCACGATCCGACGCCTGACCCGCCGGATCTTGGAGAACTGTATCCAGACCTGGTATCCGGCACCCTCTATACCCTCGAAGTCATGGAGAACGCTCCGATAATACAAGAGAACTTGGCCTCGGGCGCTTCCCTCGGCCAACGGCCTTAGCCACGAAAATCTGGCGTGGGTGAGAACGTTTGCGGAACGTGCGGCGCTGACTGGAGCGTCGGCGAGTTTTCAGCCGGCTGCACCGAGTGCGGAGGCGGAGCAATGGAGCGGGACTGTCCCGCGTGCGGCGGCAGATGCGGGTTGAAGTGGCGGCGCTCAGCCGGCGATTCCAACGAGTCGGGTGATGCACATTGGAATGGCCGCTGCGGGTTCAGACAGTGATGAGCGTAGCTGTAAGCGTGCCGCGGAGGGCAGCCATGAAATTAACGGGTCATAAGACCGAAGCCACTTACAGGCGGTACGCGATCACGGACTCGGCGATGCTGCAAGAGACGTCGGTCGAGCCAAGCGCGCTGCACGCCGCCGAGGAGACGAAGTAACCATGTGGGTGTTCCTCAAAGACTCGTTCCTGAGCATCGTCGCCGACCGCGGTCACAACGACCGGCTGCTGGTGCGGGCCAGGATCAAAGGCGACCTCGAACGCGCGTTCCCGCAGGCGAAGGTCTTGTCGCTCAAGAATTCCGACTACCGTTACCGCGCCTTCATCGATCGGGCCGAGGTGGCGCGAGCAATCGCCGAACAGGTCGGGCGCATCGACTACCCGAACTTCAAAGACGAGGTCCAGCGCGTGAGCGGCAGCGCGCGGCATCATGCCTATTTCGAGGTGTGGGCCGTCATGCGCGATTATCAAAACGCCGAGCCGTTATGAGCCGCGCACAAGCGCGAGGCACCGAACGTCACAGGCCGAGCACTGGCGCTGCCCTCGCGCTGAGTCTTAAATAGACATAATATTTCAGCGCCCGTTACGACGACGTGTCATTTAGTGGGAAGGAGTCTTGACGCTCGCCAACCGCCAACGCGCCCGTCGAAATTGAGGGCTTCTCCCTGGACGCTCGAATCCACCCTCGAAATTGATCGCGCGATGTGTCGGCACTACTCAGGGCGCAGTGTTCGCCGGGGTATACAGTTCCGTGCTGCTGAGCGCCACGGAGTAGCCGGAGCCGGAGCCACCGGCAATAAGCACCTTGCCGTTGCCCAGCAAGGTGGCGGTGGCGCCCTGACGCGCCTGATTCATCAGCGGAGTCGAAGCGGCCGGGGCGAAGCTGTTAGTCACTGGATCATAGAGGTCTACGCTGGCGAGTAGGGTGGAAACGTCTGTGGATTCATTCGGGAGCTTCTGATTGTCTACTCCCCCCGCGACGAGCACTAGGCCGTTGTTCAGCAATGTAGCGGTGGCGCCCTGGCGCGCCTGATTCATCAACGGAGTTGAAGCGGCCGGGGCGAAGCTGTTGGTCACCGGATCGTACAAGTCCACGCTGGCAAGTGTCGTAATGCCAATACCAAGGACATCAATGTTTGGAGTTTCGCCACCGGCGATCAGCACCTCGCCGCCAGGGAGCAGCGTGGCGGTGGCGAACGCGCGCGTTGCGTTCATCGTGGGCAGCGAAGCGGCCGGTGCGAAGCTGTTGGTTACCGGGTCATACAGATCGCCCGTGTTAGAGATGGTCGGAACCAGAAGCACGAATCTTTCGACGCCACCCGCGATGAGGACTTTGCCATTGGACAGTAAAGTGCCGGTACACCCGTCGCGAAGGGCGGTCATGGTTGGGAGTGAGTTGGCCGGCGCGAAACTGTTGGTCGCGGGATCGTATAGCTCCACGCTATTGAGCGACACGACGTTACTGAACGGGGGTATTGGCGAGGGACCTTCGCCGCCCGCGATGAGCACCTTACCGTTGAATAGGAGCACAGCGGTTGCGCCAGTGCGCGCGGTGTTCATAGTCGGCAGTGAGGCGCCAGGGGCGAAGGTGTTGGTCGCCGGATCGTACAACTCCACATTGTTAAGAATGCCGGTATCAAGAACTCCGGCGGTCGAGTTTTGTCCACCAGCGATAAGCACCTGGCCGTTGTTCAGCAAGGTGGCGGTGGCACCCCAGCGCGGCTGGTTCATCGTGGGTGTCGCACCGGCTGGAGCGAAACTGTTGGTCGTCGGGTCATAGAGATCGACACTGGCGAGAGGGGCGACGGCAAAGCCTGTTCCACCTTGTCCACCCGCGATGAGCACGTTGCCATTGGGCAGCAAGGTAGCTGTGGCCTCCCAGCGCGTCACGTTCATCGTGGCCGTCGAGCTTGACGGAGCGAAGCTGCCGTTCGGCGTGGGCTGGGGCGTCGGTTCAGGTTCCGGCGATGACGACCCGCCGCATCCGGGGAGCATCAGGACGACGCTGAGAGCGATACTGCACGCAAGGCTGCAGCTAATTCGGTTCATCATGCTATCTGAACGCCGCCGTCTTCCTCGGGCGACCAGACCTCGCCATGCGGTGCGCGCTCGGCGTCGCTGATTATAACCGAGGCGCAGACGCGCACCATGCAGCGAGTGATCATTTTTGAGATGAACAGAAAGGCGAACCGAACAAAATGGCGCTCGGACCCGCCTGGGAAGCCCAGCCACTTCAGCGGCACAACGCGCCACTTCACTTGTGCCACACTTGTGCTACAACGCTTATGGTTACCGGCTTTGGGCTCCCGTCCCAGACTGTGAAAAGCCAGCCTTTTACGCTACATTTCCGGCGTGCGCCCGTAGCTCAATTGGACAGAGCATCGGACTTCGGATCCGAGGGTTGGGGGTTCGACTCCCTTCGGGCGCGCCACTTACGACCTCCCGCCCACGTCTGTGAGATCGGATTTGTGACCGGGGTCGCTGCGCGATAGAGTCAGCCAACGCCAGCGAGGACCGACGGAGGGACGGACATGATATGCCCTGAGCGAATTGGCCATGTGGTGCTCAAGGTCCGCGATCTTGAACGCACGAAAAAATTCTACGCCGAAGTGATGGGGTTGCAGGTCATGAAAGTCGAGCCGTCAATCAAGATGGCTTTCTTCGCGAGCAACGGCCGCGACCATCATGAGATCGCCGCGATCGAAATCGACGGCAACGTTCCCGATTCTCAGGCCAGCGGGGTCGGACTGTCGCACCTCGCCTTTCGCCTTCGCGACGAGGCGCATCTGCGCGCCGCCTACGGCGATCTTAAAGAGCATCGGGTCAGGATCATCTCGGCGGTCAATCACGGAGTAACGAAGAGCATTTATTTCCGCGATCCGGACGGCCATCTGTTGGAGGTCTACTGCGACGGCTTGCCGGAAGAAGTCGCGAAATTTCCCGATCCATACATGGGAATGGGGCAGCTCGATTTTGCGAAAGACGCGCCCGATTTCATGGAAGCATTCGGCGAACTCTCCAAATAGGCGCGAGCCGCAACGCCCGGTCGAAGTGGCGCAGCCCCGCGGATGACAGAGCCCGGCGGGCCCGTACGGAATTTACTCACGCAGCGTCGCTGCCGTTGTTGGCGGCGCGCAATCAGGGAGGTGGATTATTATCCCTGAAGTGCGGGTCCTCGGCGGAAAAGCATCGCTGCTGCGCATTGGGAGCCCGATGGGCTTCGCAGGTCTTCTGCGATGGAAAGATTCCTACGATCGTCCATTTCGATAGAGGCGCTTTGATGTCCGCCTTGACGGTCTGAACGCCGCCCGATTGGCCCGCGGGCGGCGGCGCCGTCATCAGATACCAGTCGAGCAACGCGAGGGCTGCGGCATAACGGAGCTTCATTGGGCACTCCTGTTCCCCTGTGAGCGGGGTGTCGACGGTTTCGAAATCTAACTGTTCGACGCGATCATTGTCTGGCAATCGACTATCGCTGCTTACACCTCCCGCTTTCGTCTTAGATTTATCTCAGACTTTCGTTTTAGTCGCCGATTCCGAGTCCCCCGTATAGTTTGGACCGCGTCGCGGTGCAAGGTCTCGCGCGTCTTGCTGAATCCGAGCATCGGTTCGTTTAGGGTGGCTTCATCTCGAGGCCGAGATCAGCTCCGCTGATTCGTGTAAAGGCCTGATCGGTCGGTAAAAATTTCCTAGATTCCTCGGTAATTTTCAGACAGTATCGATTAGCTTGTGATGAAAACTTAAGCTTTAACAGCCCAGGCAATTGGCACTCGACATGCTTTATCCCGTTTCCGTCCATGTCGCATTGCACAGCGATACGCAGGGGAGGGACGGGCGATGAAGTTCAGTTTTTCAAATAGACTGAATCGAGGAATGATGGCGGCGGCGGCGATGGCATTCGTGGGAGCCTTTGCTCTGGCTGGATGCTCCGGGCAGCCGCTTTCGACTCGCGAGAAGGGAACGATAGGCGGTGGCGTTCTCGGCGCCGGCACGGGTGCGATAATCGGCGCTGCAGTGGGCGCTCCAGGTGCGGGTGCGGCGATCGGTGGTGCGCTCGGCGCGGGCACGGGCTATGTGATCGGCAACGCGTTGCAGAACCAGGAAATCACCTCGCAGCAGCAGCAGGGGCAAATCAGCTATCAGCAGCGCGAGATACAGAGCCAGCGGCGTCAGATTCAACAGCTCCAAGGCGAACAGTCGACCGAGTAAGCGGCGATGCCGCGGACGTTCAGTGGATATCGCGCGAGATACCTGAGGAGATACCTGATGAAACTTCGAATGATTCTTGTAATGGCTGCGACGGTCGGCGTTCTGGCTTCAGTGCCGATGCGTGCGGCACACGCCGAGGAACATCACGGATGGGGTGCCTACGACGAGCATCACCATTGGCATGACTACGAATGGTGGCATCGATATCGTCCCGTGTGGTTCTGGCAGTATCATCCGGAATGGGCCGTGCGGCATCCCGAATGGCGCCGCGTGGATGGCGATTGGGACGACCATCATCACTGGCACGACCGCGAGTGGTGGTACAGACACGACCCGCGATGGGTCCAAGCGCATCACCCTCATTGGGAGCGATGGCACGACTAAGGGCCGCGACCAACCTGGTTGAATCCGGAATCGCGGGCCGGCTGGCGCGGTGAATCTAACTAAACGCAGCCGACCGCAGCCCGGCGTTCACGAGTGGCCGCGGCCGCCCGAGCGTGCTGCTACGGATCGCGCCGCAATATGAGTGGCAGGCCGCGCCGCGGCATGCGTACTGCCTAATCCTCTGGCTTGCGCGAGATGCACGCGCTGTAGGGCCCGCATCTGCTCTGCACGCGCGCGCTGCGGATCCTGCGATCGCAGCCCATGCTGTCGCCCGTGCATCCGTTGACCTTGCTGATGCGCCAGCGCGGCTGCCTGCTGAGGATGTGAGTACACGATATGATCGTCGACGCGCGTCCAATCATCATCGGGACCCGCGTGGTCGGTGTCTACCTGGGGCTTTAACTCGCGATTCAACAGGCGCGGCGCTTGCTCGACCGTCGCGAGCGTTCCACTGTTCGAGTTAGTAGCCGACTTGTGACTCCACGTGTGATGATGCCTGTTCGTCGGAGGGAGAATCCTGTTCACCCACAGAGCGAACCCCGATCGATTCCGCAAGCCATTGTTGGCGCACCAGCCGGAACCGTATGGATAGGGTAACTGCTGGCCGGTCGGCAACCAGGCGCTGGTGCCGCCCGCGTTCCACCATTGCACGGAACTCCCGCCCGTCTCCTGTGACCACGATCCGCAAGACCCCAGACCGAACCCGAACCCTCCGGGTAGGTAGCCGAACGACAAGCCGTCGTCCTCGCCCCAGAGATCGGTCAAACCTCCGCCTTGGCCGTCAGCAGCCGACGACTGGCTTTGATCGTCCGCTGCTGAGGTCGGGGTTTGATCGCTATCAACCGCAACCCCGCTCTGGTCGTTGTCACCCGAAGCGAGAGCCGACGAAGCCGACGCCGTGGATTGAGCGAACGCGGGTACATTGAGGATCAGGAAGAATCCCGCGGCCGCAGCTAGAACTTGAAGTCTGCCCATCGAGACTACTCCAGTGGCCGCGTGGCGCGTTTCCTGAGAAGGCCGGCGACCTTGGTGCCGGATTCCCGGCGCGCGTTTGACGGTTCCTGTCGCGCTATCGTTTACATCGAGCGCGAACAGCCGCGCTATAAACGCGCGATATCTATAGATAGCGCGATTGAAGGTCACCGTGCAACGTGGCGCAACACCTCGTTGGCCAGGCGATGCGTGGTCTCTGGCTCGCCGCCCGCAAAGATGAATTGGCCCACGCCCCACTCGGCGACGCGGCGGTTGAGTTCCTCGATACACTGCGCGGGCGTGCCGATAAGAAACAACGCCGAGCGCGGCGCCTCGTGCGCTGGGATACCGAACATCTGACCGATCTGGCGCGCGCTGGCCTCGGCGGCGGCAGGCGAGTCCGCCAGCATCACGGAGAAGACCGCATTGCTGATCGTGATCGTTTTGGGATCGCGGCCCACGCGCGCCGCCTCCGAGCGCACGAAGTTGGCGCGCTCGCGAAAGACCGCATCGGTGACCTCGCCCATGTCTTTGAGGGTGAGCGTCGCCGGCTTGCCCGTGTTCACGGCGATATTCGCGACATCCGCGTGCCTGGCCATCAGGCGGAGCGCTCCGCGTCCGGCGCCGCCGATAAGGATTCGCGGATGAGGCTGCTGGAGCGGCTTGGGCCACAGGATGGCGTCTTCCAGCCGATAGAACTCGCCCTCGAAGGTGGTGCGTTCCTGCGTCCACAGCGAGCGGATACAGGTGAGCGACTCGTCCAGCATCCTAAGCCGTGTGGCGATATCCGGAAAGCCGATTCCGGTCATGCGGAATTCGGTCTCGGTCCATCCGGCGCCGAGACCGGCGACCAGGCGTCCGCCGCTTAGATGGTCGAGCGA
Source organism: uncultured delta proteobacterium (assembly GCA_963773975.1). Classification (GTDB taxonomy): domain Bacteria; phylum Desulfobacterota; class Binatia; order Binatales; family Binataceae; genus JAKAVN01. The sequence continues at coordinate 134,443 of CAVZDJ010000002.1, read as the reverse complement.
CATCAGCGCCTGCGCGGTCACCGCGGGATGGCGAAACAGGTTGCACAGCACGAGGTGCCCGATGCGAATCGTGCGGGTCGCCTGCGCGGCGGCCGCCGCGAGCAGGATCGAGTCGTGGGCGATGGCGTGCGGGTCATAACCGCCGCCGGGTGTTTCGTGGACGAAGTGGTCGGGAAACACCACGAGGTGAAAGCCGAGTTGCTCGGCCATGCGCGCCGACTCGCGCACCGCGTCGAAATCGATCGTGGCCACAAACAGTCCGAATTCCATCCGATGCTCCTCGATGAAATTTATGAACCGCCGAGCTTAGCACATCGCGGCGAGGCCGCGTCGATGTAAGGGGATGGTCGAGTCGGAGGGAGTGGCTATTCCCGCTCCGGTACGAGGTCGAGCGCCGCGAGCCAGGCCGCGGCCTCGCTGTCCGACGGCGCGCGCCAATCGCCGCGCGGCGACAGCGATCCGCCCGAGCCGACCTTGGGCGAGTTGGGAACCGCGCTGCGCTTGAACTGGCTGGTCTGAAAAAAGCGGAAGAGAAACGTGCGGAGATGCGTCCGAATCTCGCCGATCGGGTACTGGTGGCGATGCTCGGGCGGAATATCGGGCCATCCGCCGCGACGCGCGTCGTGCCACGCGCTGTAGGCGAGAAACGCAACCTTGGCCGGCGGATAGCCGAAACGCAGGATGTGGTAGAGGCTGAAGTCGTGCAACTCATACGGGCCGATCATTGTCTCGGTGTCCTGCGCGGGACCTTCGCCGCCCCCGGCGCCCGGCACCAGTTCGGGACTGATCGGCGTGGCCAGGATTTCGTGCAGCGTCGCGCTCGCTTCGGCGCCGAGCCGCCCGGTGCGGGCGACCCATCGGATGAGATGCTGGATTAAAGTCTTGGGGACGCTGCCGTTGACGTTGTAGTGCGACATCTGATCGCCGACGCCGTAGGTGCACCATCCGAGCGCGAGTTCGCTTAGGTCGCCGGTGCCGGCCACCAACGCGCCGTTGAGGTTGGCGAGGCGGAACAGATGGCTGGTGCGCTCGCCGGCCTGCACGTTCTCGAAAGCGATGTCGTAAACGGCGGCGTCGTCGCGATGCGGATGGCCAATGTCCTTGAGCATCTGATGCGCGGCGGGCCGGATGTCGAGTTCGTGCGCGGTGCATCCGATGCCGTACATCAGGCGGCGCGCCTGCTCGAGCGTGCGCGCCGAGGTCGCAAACCCGGGCATCGTATAGCCGAGGATGTTGGCGCGCGGATAGCCGAGCAGATCCATCGCCTGCGCGCACACCAGCAGCGCCTGCGTCGAGTCGAGCCCGCCCGAGACGCCAATCACGACCCGCTTGATTCCCGTCGCGCGCAGCCGCGTCGCCAGCCCCTGCACCTGGATTTCGTAGACCTCCGAGCATCGCTCGTCGCGCCTGGCCGGGTTTGACGGCACGTACGGGAAGCGCTCGGGCCGCCGCTCGGGCAGCATCCGGCCGCGCCGCATGAGTTCGGCCGGGAATTTGATCGTGCGAAAGTCCCGCAGCGCGCCGTGATGATGGCGCACGGTCTGCGCGAAGCTGGTCTGGCGCATCCGTTCCTGGGAGAGGCGCTCCAGGTCGATCTCCGAGCAGACGAGTTGCGGCTGGAGGCTGAAGCGGCGGGAGGTGGCGAGCAGGTTGCCGTTTTCGCAGATCAGCCCCTGGCCGTCCCAGGCGAGGTCGGTGGTCGATTCGCCCACGCCGGCGCCCGCATAGAGATAGGCCGCCATGCACCGGGCCGATTGGTTTTCGACCAGCGCACGGCGGTACTCGGCCTTGGCGACCGTGACCGGCGAGCCCGAAGGATTGAGCAGCACCGTCGCGCCCGCCAGCGCCGCGTACGACGACGGCGGAATCGGCACCCACAGGTCCTCGCAAATCTCGACGTGAAAGGTGAGCAGCGGCTGCTGCTCGACGGCGAAGAGCAGGCGCGCGCCGAAGGGAATCGCGGATTGGCCGCAAAGCTCGATTTCGTCACGCACGGCCACGTCGCCGGGCACGAACTGGCGCATCTCGTAGAACTCGCGATAGTTGGGCAGGTAGGTCTTCGGCACCACGCCGAGGATGCGTCCGCGATGGACGACGGCGGCGCAGTTGAAAAGCTGATGGTCGATAGCGAGCGCGAGGCCGACCACCGCGACGGTTTGTAGCGCGCGGCTGGCCTCGACGATCCTGCTCAACGCCGCGGCGCATCCATCGAGCATTACGCGCTGCTGATGCAGATCCTCGCAGGAGTAGCCGGGGAGTCCGAGTTCCGGGAACAGCACGAGGGCGGCATGGCGCTCGGCCGCCTGGCGTATCAGGGCGACGGTTTGCTCACCGTTGAAGGCCGGGTCGGCGACGCGCACCGCAGGGATAGCGACCGCGACGCGGACCATGTCGTGGTTGTGGAAATTGAAGAACTCCTCGCCCGTTTTCATGTGTGTCTCCGGCTGGACTTAGTGTATATCGGACGCTTAGTAAAAAGAACCGGGCGACGGCGGAGTTCTCGAATAGTGCTAATGAATAATTCTAAGGGACCGCCGATTCTCGCCGAGAGCGCGCCACAGTTTGTTGGATTCGCATGCGCGAAACCGCATAAGTTAATTCGAGAGGCCAAGTTTCGCGGGTGAATTCGGGGGCGAGTTCAGAAGAATGAATTTGCGGCGAGGCCTCTTTCCAGAACGAAGATTGCCAGGACGAATGTTGTGGTCGATATGCGCGGCGTCCGGGCGCACGGCGTTAGGACTCGCGGTGTTAGGGCTCGCGCCGTCGGGGCTCGGCGGATGCTCAGCCTATAACGCGGCTATCAGTATGCGTCGGCTTCGCCGTACCGTTCCTCGCATCGGATGGTGGCCAATCGGTCGGCGACTGGCTGCTGCAGACGGTCCGTTCGCATCGCGAATTGAAGCGGGCGCGCGTTCGCTAGGTGAAGTGGCGCTCGATATAGACCAGCGCGCTTTCGAGGTCGGGCAGGATCTTGGTGCAGAACCGCACCATCCAGGGTGAACAGTCCTTGAAGCCGAGCGGGCTGAACGCGATTACGAACTTGCCAAGGTCGTAGCTCGCGTAAAAGACCTCCATCGCGGTGCCCAGCGAGGGCTTGCAATAGTTGACCAACAACAGGTCGGCTTCGCGGACGTCCTGGAGGTCGAATTCGACGATCTCGTTGGAAGAGTCAATCTCGTTGTCGCGGAAATTGCGCCGTAGCGGGTCGAGCAAGATAAAGCGGCCGGCCAGGCGTTCCTTGGCGCGGGTGCGCCAGTCCTTGGCCGCCTTCGGATCGGCGTCCATGATCGGTCCACAAAGATAAATTTTTCGCACGCCGTCCGGCATACGCCAGGCAAATTAGCACACGAGCGCGCCCCGCGCCGCATCGGTAAAAGCGTCGGAAGGCACTTCTGTCGCTGGAAGGGGAGTAAGATAAAATTGTGCTCTACGAAACCGAGACGGACGCAGTGCGTAGTACGAGTGCGAAATTGCGGCCGGATTTTCTTCATTCGGCCCGCGAAACCGGGTAAACCTTTAAGGGGCGGCCGCTCGAGCGCCCGAACACGATGGCCAAAGTCGAACCATTACGGGAACGGAAACCGCCCGAGACTCCGGCACCCAAGGCCCGGCAGGTCTCGCTGGAGGCCGACGGCCTGGTCAAGCGCTACGGCGGACGCGCGGTGGTCGACGGGGTCGCGGTCAACGTCCATAGCGGTGAGGTGGTCGGACTTCTCGGCCCCAACGGCGCCGGCAAAACCACGACCTTTTACATGGTGGTCGGGCTGATCAAGCCCGATGAGGGGCGGGTGCTCCTGGGCGGCGAGGACATCACGATGCTCCCGCTGTATCAGCGCGCCCGGCGCGGTATCAGCTACCTCCCGCAGGAGCCGTCGGTCTTCCGCAAGCTGACGGTCGAGCAGAATCTGCTCGCGGTGCTCGAGACGCTGCCGCTGGAGGACGAGGAGCGGCAGGCGCGCCTGCAGACGCTGCTCGACGAACTCGACATCGCGCGCCTTGCGCGTTCCAAGGCGAGCGTGCTGTCGGGCGGCGAGCGGCGCAAGGTCGAAATCACGCGCGCCCTGGTGCTCGATCCGATGTTCCTCTGCCTGGACGAGCCCTTCGCCGGTATCGATCCGATCACCGTGGTCGAAATCCAGCGCATCATCACCTATCTCAAGGAACGCGGCATCGGCATCGTGATCTCCGACCACAACGTGCACGCGACGCTCTCGATCATCGACCGCGCCTACGTAATTCACTCGGGCAAGATTCTGTTCCACGGTGGGCCGCGCGAGATCGTCGACAGCGACATCGTGCGCCAGGTCTTCCTGGGCGAGCGCTTCCGCCTTGCCCGCTGAGGCGGTTGCGGGGGGGGTGATGCAGAGCGGGCGCGGCGATGGTATTCTTCATCATATGAGTCTGCTGGTTCCAATGGTGGTCGAACAGACCGGCCGCGGCGAGCGTGCGTACGACATCTTCTCGCGCCTGCTGAAGGACCGGATAGTTTTTCTCGGCGGTCCAATCCATGACGAGACCGCCAACCTGGTCACGGCGCAACTGCTGTTTCTCGAATCCGAGGATCCCGAGCGCGAGATCAACATGTACATCAACTCGCCGGGCGGCTCGGTGACGGCGGGGCTCGCGATCTACGACACGATGCAGTTCGTCAAGCCTCCGGTCTCGACGCTGTGCGTGGGGCAGGCGGCAAGCATGGGCGCGGTGCTGCTGGCGGCGGGGGCCAAGGGACGGCGCTACGCGCTGCCGCACTCGCGCATCATGATCCATCAGCTTTCGGGCGGCTTCGAGGGCCAGGCGACCGATATCGAAATCCAGGCGCGCGAGGCGCTGCGCCTGCGTGAGATCCTCAACAACATCCTGACCAACCATACCGGCCAGGGGCTCAAGCGCATCGAGAAGGACACCGATCGCGACTTCTTCATGCACGCGGCCCAGGCGGTCGAATACGGGCTGATCGACGAAGTGATCGCGAATCGTCCGGGCAAAGCCGGCAGCGATCAACCCAAGCCGGCCGAGCATCCCAAGCCGACGGCCTAGACCTCACCGCTAAACAGCAGAACAGCGCGGCAGCGTTCGGCGGCTTCTGACTCTTTCCCCATGCTCTGGAGGAGGGTTGGGGTGGGGGTCGACGTGTTTTTCATGGGCGACAAAGGCAGTTGCACGTGCTGGGTATCGCGCGTTGATGGAGTATCTGCGCCCATCAAAATTTCGAAATTTAGAGCCGCGCGCTCGCAACGAGCGCGCCGGAATCGGCCCTCTCCGGACGGCCGCAACGATCGTCGGCCTTTCCCAAGACACGGGAGAGGCATGGAAGAACCGTGCGGCAACGTCGGCGACTTCTGACTCCCTCCCCCTTTTCCTGAAGGGAGAGGGGGCCAGGGCAGACGTCAGCGGCCGCCGCCGGCGGCCGCCACCGACGGCTCGGCGGGATACTCCGCCAGCTCGTCGAGCGCCGGTTTGATCTCCTTCATGAAAATATGGAGCTGGCGCAGGACCTCTTCCTTCGGCATCTGCGCGTAGTGGTAAATCAGCGTCAGGTACTCCGAGGGGAAGCGCTTATATTCCTCGACCAGCGTGTTGCGCACGCTTTCGACCGTGCCCGGCACCCACAGGCCAAACTTGGTCACCGCTTTCACCACGTCTTGCGGTTCGACCTTGTGCCGGCCCATCGCGGCGTAGAAGTTGCGGAAGATGTCGGAGTCGTATTTCATCACCGACTCGTGCGCCTTCTCCATCGTGTCGCCGATATGCGGCATCCGCACCAGCGCCTGGTTCTGCCCGAGCGCCATCGGGCGGCCGATGCGATTGGTCTCCTTGACGTAAGCGTTACCCAGGGTAAGCGCGGTATCAAGCGAGGTGAAGTAGAGCGGGATGAAGCCGCGGCTGGCCGCGTACTCGGCGCTCTCGGGCGAGCCTGCGGTGGCGACGAAGACCGGGGGATGCGGCCGCGTGTAAGGCGAGGGCACCACGCATACGCGCCGCGTGTTGCCTTCGGCGTCGACCTCGCCATGCGCGCCTAGCCGTCCGGTCACGCCAAACTTGCCGAGCGGCCAGTCGTCGACGCCGCTCTCGTAGGGAAACGGGATCTGCCAGGTCTTGCCGTTATACTCGACGCTCTCCTGGGTCCACGCCTTGACAACGATATCGATCTCTTCCTCGAAGATGCGCCGGTTGATGTCGTCGTCGTCGACGTCTTTCTTCACCACGTCCTTGCCGAACAGGCGCGCCGGGTCGACCTTGGCGGCCGAGGGCGAGGTCGTCGCGCGAGTGCCGAGGTGCTGGCCGATCACGTTGGTCCATCGCGACTGGTAGCCGCGCGCGAAGCCGACGAAGAAGCGCCCATTGGCGAGATGGTCGAGGATCGCGGTTTCCTCGGCGACCCGTAGCGGGTTCTGCGTGCTCATCACGTAGCCCATCTGGCCGACGCGGATCTTCTTGGTGATCGCGGCCCAGTAGGCGTTGAGCACGCCGGGGTTGGGACCGACCTCGTAACCCTCGGACCAGAAATGATGCTCGATCGTGGCGGCGCCCCACAGGCCCATCTCGTCGGCGGCCTTGATGATGTCGTGCCATCCGAGCAGCGTCTGATGGTACAGTTCGCGATTACGCCCGATCGGGCGGAGCGCCGCGCGTTCCTCTTCGCTGGCCGCGGGAATCACAGGGTAGAGTTGCAGTATTATTTTGACCATATTTTTCCTTCTCGTCGGCGCTTCGGATTTGCCGCGTATGACGGTCGTTAGCACGCTGCCTGTGCGGGCGGCAAGTGCCGCTACGGCGTGGCGCGGAAGACGCCCTCAGCGCCCTTGGTGGTCCGCGCGAGCGCGTGATCGATAAAGGCGTAGTCGCCCGGCTCGTGGACGCGGAACTCGAATATCGCGCCGTCGCCCGGGCCGACCTCGAAGCTCGCAAGGCCGTGCATCGCGTCGGCCGGGTTGCCGCCGCGATAGATCGTGCTGAAAATCACCCCGGAGACGTGAAAGGTCGAGCTTAGGTTGGGGCCGGCGTTGACGAAGAAGATCCGCACCAGCTCGCCCGTCTTGATCGCAATTGGATGCTCGACGTAGCGGTCGATCGTCCCGTTGAAGACCACGAAATCGGGCCGTTCCTCGACCTCTTTGCGGCTATCGCCGGCGACCATCCCGCTCTTGTCCGGCGTGCCGTAGTACTCGCCCTGCACGATCATCACTTCACGCGCCGCGGGCCAGCCCTGGGCCGGATCGACGATCATCATCCCATACATTCCGTTGGCGACGTGCGAGAGCGTCGGGATAGCGCTGCATTGGTAGAGAAACGCGCCGGGGACGCCGGCGCGAAAGCTGTAGCTCAAGTCGCGCTGGCCGTTGGGCGCCGTGAAGTGAAGTTTGGGCGCCACTTCAGCGGCGTGCGTGTCGATCCCGTGCGCCATCGTGGTCGGATTGACGAGCTTGATCGTGACCTCGTCGTCCTCGCGCACGCGCAGCAGCGGTCCCGGCACCGCGCCGTCGTAGGTCCACGCGTCGTAGCTCAGACCCAGACCGATCTCGATCCGCTTGTTCTCGACCGTGAGCGTGAAGGTTTTTTTCCGGGCGGCGGCGGCGTTCACCGGCAGCGCCGATACGAAAAGTATCAGGGGCAGTGCGAAAGTTGCGGCGGCGGATGCAAGCGCCGCTATCTTTCTGCGTGATGTCTGGCGACCCGACGTCTCGCGATGTGACTTAGCGCGCAACGCTTGAATCGGCGCGCGCTCAGCGCGGCGCACCCGATTTCTTTTTGGCGGGCGCCGCCGGCTTCGCCGCCTTGGCCGGCTTGGATTCGGGTTCGGCCGCGGGCGTGAAGCGCAGGGTCAGGACGGGACAGACGGCATTGCGCACCACCGCCTCGGTCACGCTGCCGAAGAGCAGATGGCCGATTCCGCCGCGCCCATGCGTCGCCATCACGATCAGATCGGCGCCGAGGTCGCGCGCGGAGGCCAGGATGGCTTTCGGTACTTCTGAGACGAACGTAATCCGCGTGTGGATCGCGCTGGGGATGCGTGCGAGCCGGTTGCGCGCAATCTCCTTCAAGCGAATCTGGGCCTCGTGCTCGGCCTCCGCTTCGCCGCCCATCGCTACCCCGTGATCCGCGAGCATCGGCAGGATCGGTAGCGCGTGCAGCAGATGGATCGTCGCGCCCATGTCGCTCGCAAGCCGGCGCGCATGTGCGAGCGCAGCCATCGAATTGTCGTCGAAATCGACTGGGCAGAGGATGATCTTGTACGGGTATCCCATCAACGCCTGCTCCTGTTCGCTGCCGCCGGGCGTGCCGGGCGGGGCCGGCGCTAGGCGCCCACCATCGCGCGCATCGTGTTCTGAAAATCGCGCTCGGCCGTCCGTCCGGGGCCGATCGGAAAGACAACCGGATGGTTGACGCCCGCGGCGCGAAAGCTCGCGACAAAATCGCGGCCGTTGCTGGCGCTGCCGAAGGCTCCGATTCGCCGCATGTCGGCGTCGCTCAGCGCCTTGTACGCCTCGTCGCGCTTGCCCTCGCCCCAGAGCTTGCGCACCTCGGCGAATTGATCGCCGAGCCCGTAGCGCGCGAACATCTCGTTGTACGCATCGACGAAGGCGTAGCCCGCGAGCTCGCGCTTGAACGATTCCAGCGCCTTGTCCTCATCCTCGGTGATGCACATGCGCAGGTAAATCGCGATATCGACCTCGGCGGGATTGCGGCCCGCCTGCTCGGCGCCCGCGCGCACCTCGGCGATCATCGCGGGCACCGCCTCGGGCGGCGAGTAGTTGAGCAGGACGCCATCGGCGACCTCACCCGCCAGGCGAAGCATCGGCGGGTTGAGCGCGGCGAGGTAAATTCGCGGCGGGCGCGGCGCGCTGGTGACGAGGCTGTGGCGGAAGTCGCACTTGTAGACCTTGCCCTCGAACTTGCAGCGCCCCTTGGTGAATAGCTCGCGCATGATATGCACGCACTCGCGCATCGCGGTCACCGGCTTGCGATACGACGCGCCGTGCCAGCGCTCTACGATCACCGGGCTGGAGACACCGAGGCCGGCGATCGCGCGGCCGCTGGAAAGCTCGTTGAGCGCCATCGCTTCCATGGCGAGCACGCCGGGCGTGCGAATCTGGATCGGCACCACGCCGGTCGCCAAATCGACCCGCCGGGTCGCCATCGCGCACGGCGCGAGGGCAACGAACGCGTTGGGGCCCGCGACTTCAGCGACCCACAGCGAGGCGTACCCGCTCTCCTCGGCTTCCTGCGAAAGCTTGCCGAGCGAGCCGAAGAGCGAGGAGACGACCGAAAGATGCAGTCCGAGCTTGTTGCTTTGTTGTGACATCGGGTATCCGGGGTTGATGGAATTGCGGTCAAGCGATTTTGCCGCTATCGCGCGCGCCTGCGCAAGCCACCAAAGGTTGCCGGGGCGGGGCGGCGCGAACTATAACTCAGTCGGAGCGCCCGCGGCGGACCATCCTCACGATGCCCTTCTTCGATTCCGACGGCGTAAAAATTCATTACCTGGATCATGGCCACGGCGCGCCCGTGCTGATGATCCACGGCTTCGGCTCCAGCGCGGAGGAGCACTGGGTGAAGACCGGAATGTTCGAGCGGATCGCGCGCCACGCGCGCGTCGTCGCCTACGACGCGCGCGGCCACGGCCATAGCGACAAGCCGCACGACCCGGCCCGGTATGGGCTTGCGAATATGCGCGCCGACGCTGTCCGCCTGCTCGACCATCTGAAAATCGGGCGGGCGCGGATTATCGGCTACTCGATGGGCGGGCGGATCACGCTCGAGGTCTTGATGCGCGATCCGGACCGGCCAAGCGCGATCGTGCTCGGCGGCTACGGCGAGGGCGGCCAGATCGCGACGCCCGGCCAGCGCCATCGTATCGCGGCCGCTCTGCTGGCCGAGGATCCCGCGGTGATCGAGGACGTGCTGGCGCGCCGTTTTCGCCGCGGCGCCGAGCGCAATGGCAAGGACCTGCGCGCGCTCGCGGCCTGTATCGGCGCCGAGGAGACGACCGACGCCGAGTCCGCGCTCGATTACGACACGCTCAAGCGCGCCTCATTGCCGGTACTGATCGCGACCGGTGACAAGGACACGATCGCGGGCGATCCGCGGCCGCTGGCGGGACGGTTCCGCGACGCGCGCGTGGTGGTGTTGGACGGCGCCGATCACGTGACGGCGCCGGCCGATCCGCGGTTCCATCAGGCGGTCGAGGATTTTCTCGCGACTGTTCCGTGAATGGATTATTCCCTCCCTCAGTTGTTTTGGGGGAGGGCAGGGTGGGGGGACAGGCGGTTCTGAATGTTTGTGAGAACCGCCTTTTTTAACGCAGGCAGTCGTCGCGCATGCCGGAGTGAAGGATCAACGCGGAGCGATTTTCATATGTATCGACAGCCCCCCAAGACACGGGAAAGAGAGTCTTAGAAGCCCAGAACAGCGGGTGTCATCGCCGATTCAGCTAATCGACGGGGCGAGCAGCGGGCCGCTCAGCAAATACGCGCGCGCGTCCGGTGGATGGGGCAGTAATCCGAACAGCACGCCCAGGCGCTTGCGCCCTTCGGCCGACGGTTCGATCATCAGCGCGAAATCGATACGGTTTTGGCTCGCGTCGCGACCGAGACGAATCGTGCCTTGTCCCTGGATCGCGCCGTCGGGGCCGTGACCGCTGAGGTTGCTCACTCGCAACGCGCCGCCGCGCGCGAGCTTGAGTGTGCCGACGACTTTGCCGAGACGGATTGGCGCGAATCCCTCGGCCACCTGGATCGTGAGGTCGGCGGTGCGGAAATCGAATCGGCCGATGGTCGCGGCCGGGTCGTTACTCGCCAGCTCCGCCCATCCGCCACCGGAGATCCGCCCCAACACGTTGGCGCCGTACGCGCGCAGCGCCGTCATCCGCGCAAGTCCCAGGTCACTGACCGAAAAACTGACGCCGATCGCCGCGCCCTTGCGATAGACGGTCGCGCCGAGCGCGCCCCCATAAAGCTCGGCACGCACGCGCACGCCGGGCTCGCCGAGCAGCAGCGCGCCGAGCGCCGGGGCGAGCGTCACGTCAGGGCTTTCGATCTCGAACGGCGAGGCCGGGCCGAGCGACATTACGCGCACGTCGCTAAGCGACGCGCCGAGCGGCAGGCTGATGCCCTGGCCGGAAGAGCTGAAGCCCAGGCTTAGCGGTCCCAGCAGCGCCGTCAGGGTCGCCACGTAGGGAAAAGTCGCCGCCAGCGAGGCGATGAAGACGGCGGCGCCGAAGGCGGCGTAGACGATCGCGTTGCGATGCTCGCGCGCAAAGCCGCCTACGCCCGCGCCGAAGCCGTCAGCCATTGCGGCCCAGCGCGACGCAGGTCATTTCGACGTCGAAGGTATGCGAATCCTGCGAGCGCCGCGTGACGTGCAGAGTCGATACCGTGACCGGGACGTTGAGGGCGCTGAGGCCATAAAGCGTATCGACGACCTGCGGCAGGCTGAGCGCGTTGAGCTTGAGCTCGACCGTGTACTGCGTCATCGCTCCCGGGATGGCTTTCTCGGCGGGCGTGATCGAACCGATCTTGTCCTTGCCCGGCGCACGCGTGAGCGCCTGCTCGACCACCGAGAAGAGCGAGAAATCGCCGCTGGCCGCGACCGTGCGCGTGCGCATCGTGGCCAGGTCGACGCGCAGCCGCTGGTAGGCGCGCATCATGTGCGCGACCTCGAGCGCGTCGTGCTGGCGCTCCTGGATGCGGTCGCCAAGCCCGCCGAGCGCGCCCTGGATCGGCAGATAGACGAGGTCGAAAGCGATGAAGAGCGCGACCAGCGCGCCCGCGATTTGTACCAGCACGCGCTCGCGCGGTTCGAGTTTCTGGTAACGGCCGCGCGCCGCGGCAATCGTCGGGGCGAGCGCGGTGCGCGCGCGGGCGGCGCCGTCGCCTAAAATCGCGGCAAGGCGCGCATCGATTGTGCCGGTGCGCTCGCCGATTATTTTTCGCATCCGCTCCAGCATCGGCACCGGCTACTCCATCAGCTCACCGCGGACCGCCGCGGTCAGCCGGAACTCGACCTTGCTCGGATCGGATCCGGCGGTGGCATGCGTGACCTGGATATCGCGGAAGTAGCCGCTTAATTCCAGCGCCTTCTTGACCCGGTCGACGGTCGCGAACGAGTCGGCCATCCCGTCAAGCTTGATCGTGCCTTCGTCGAGCGTGAAGTCCACGATTTCCGCGCCGAGATGCGGCGGCAGCGCGCGCGAGAGCGCGAGCAACGTGTCAAGGGGCGAGGCCGAGGCGCCCGCACCGCCCATCAGATGCAGCTGCTTCTCCATCGCGGCCACCTGCGCGGCAAGTTCGGCCTTGGCGTCGGCGCCGGAAACGCGCGGTCCCAACGCGGGCGCGGCGATTGCGGCAATCTCGCGGTTGACCTGGGCCAGCCGGCGCAGGTTGTAGGAAACTTTGATTCCGACGTGCAGCGCGATTGCGGCCGCCGCCGCGCCGGCCAGGATGAAGCTCGTGCGCAACGGGCGCATACTGCCCGTGCGGCCGCGAAACGCGAACTCGCCCTGGCGGAAGTTGAGCAGCTCGACGGCGGCCCCCGGCGCCTCGCCCAGCAGCATCGCGAGGCATCCCGCAAACCGCGTCGAGCGCGCGGACAGCGGTCCGAGCAGCGCCGCGCAGTCGAATTCCTCAAGCGTATGCACCGGTACCGAGAGCGCCTCCGCCAGCCGGCGGCGCACGTCGGGCGTAGCCGCCATCGGTCCGGTCAGCACCAGTTCGGGTTGCTCATGGTCGGAGCTGTGAGCGAGCAGCGTCTGGCGCACCGCGCCCAGAATCGCCGAGGCGCCCGGCGCGGGGGCGCCATTGGTGGGGCCGAGCTCGGCGACCACGGTGCGGATCGCGCGCGGCATCCCGGCCTGGTCGAGCAGCACCATCGAAGTCGAGCCCTGGTCGAGGTCGACCAGCAGATGAGCGCCGCCGTGTCCGTTGCGCACGCGCGCGAGCAGTGCGGCGAGCGCGAGCGCGCTCAGGGTGACCGTCATCGGATTGATTCCGGCGCGCGCGAGCAATTCGAGATGGTGGCGCAGATCGTCCTTGCGCACCATCGCCGCCATCACCAGCGTGTTGTCGTCTTCCTGGCCCACCCGGGTGAAGGCGACTACCGCTTCGTCGACGCCCACCGGCAGATGCTCTTCCAGCGCGAAGGGCACGGTCTGGGTAAGCCGGCGCTGATCCTTGAACGGCAGCGAGAGCATCCGCTTGACCACCAGCTCGCCCGGCAGCGCGCTCAGGATGAGGTCAGGTTTGCCCGCGTCGGCGAGCAAGCGGGCGAGCGCGGGCGCGAGGTCGGCTTCGTCGGGCCCGCGGCGCTCCTCGACCACCTCGAGCATCGCGAGCGAGTTCCAGCTGCGCTCGGCCAGTGCGCCACGCACCGAGTCGCCCGTGATCTCGATGGCCAGGATGCGCTGCGCCATCGTCCGCTATCCCTCTTGCCAGCTCGCCAGCATCGAAGTGCCGTTGGGGTTGCGGCGAAAGGAGCTGACGATACGCCGGCGCGCGCCAGCGAAGACGCCGATACCGGTAATGGTGAAATAGGCGCTGCGGGTCGTGATGAGGTTCATCAGGGGCTGGCCGGCGTCGCCCAGTCCGGCCAGGTTGCCGACGTCGGTGACCATAAGGAAAGGTTGCACTGTTCGGGCCTGGACAATCTGCTTGACCATCGAGGTATCGTTGGACAACTGCGGCAGCAACGCGGCGATAACTTCGGGCGGCGCGGTATTGATGTTCACGCGCGGCTCGGGCGCCACGGTGAGGAACTGTTGCAGCACGGCGAAGGTCGCGTCGTCCACCCCCCGGACCATCCTGAGATCGCCGATCGTCGGCATCGGGCCGTTGCGCGGCTCGTACGGCGGTATCAGCTGCAAGTAATAATCGGCCTCGGCCCCTCCCGGTGATTCGATACTATCGGGGTCGAGCCAGTCAACTATGGCCGGGAGGATGGCGGGGGAGACGCCGATGTTTGTGAACAGGCGCTCGGCGATCGCGAGGTAAATCGGATTGGGCTGGCCAGTGCGCGGATTGATAAGCAGGTTGATGTCGAGTTTGCGCGCCTCGTCGGCGATCGAAACCTGGGCCACGCCGCCGCCCAGCGGCACTGGCGGATAGGGCTGGGCCCACGGCTCGTCCAACCCGTCGTGCGGAGTCTTGGCCAACGCGTCTTGCTGCGCGTCGGTTGAGAGCAGCGACAGGCCCACACTTACCGCCGAACGCGCCAGATACTCGGCCCGCAGCTCGTTGGCCTGGCCCGCCGCCGAGCGGTAGCCGAGCGAGGCCGACGTGGTGAAGTCCATCACCAGCAGCGTCATCAGCGCGAGCGCCATCATCGTGACCAGCAGCGCGACGCCGCGCTCGCTCCTTTTCGCCGCGCCTACCATTGGGTGAACGCCATCGGCAGTGTGATCTGGGTCGAGAGCGCGACCGGCGCGCCGCCGGGACCCGCCATCAGGAGTTCGATCGCGATCGCCTGGGGCAGCTGGGTGCCCGGCGGCAGGCTGGCCGAGTTCCAGCTTTCCAGCCAGATGTTGCCGTTAAAAAAGCGGACGTGAAAGGCCAGCACGTTGGCCGCCAGCACCACCGGCGGTGGAATCTTGATGCCCGCGGTGGTGGCGAGCAGCCCGCTCTGTTGCTGGCGCATCAGCATGTACCATCCCTGGTGCTGCGGGTTGGGCTGGCCGCTGTAGGAAATCAGCTCTTCGGCACCGAAGGAGGTGATGCTGCGGCGATGGCCGGGGTCGAGCGTCGAGATGAGCAGGCTGTCGAGCGCCGCGCCGGTTTGCATTCGGCCCTGGCCCACCAGCATCACGTGACTCGCGATGAGCGGAGTCTGAACCGCGCCGTGCAGCTCGTTGGTCAACTGGGCGAGGATCGCGCGCGCCTGGCGGTTGCTTAGCAGGCGGCCCTCGGCGTGGGTCTTGCCCATTGCCACCGCGTGGAACGAACTCGCGAGCATCACCATGATGACGCCGAGGATCGCCACCGCGAGCATTATTTCGATCAGCGTAAAGCCGCGGCTGAGCCCGCGGGCCGATCGGGCGGGGGAGACGTCACACGATCGACCTTCGCAGCCCGCTCGAAGTGCCTGTGAAACTGTTGTACGGCGCGCGGACATATCAATCCACCGGGGCCACCGGCGCGACCGCACCCGGCGGCGAGCCTTGGAGCGCCGGGTTCTGCGGTGCCTGGCTTTGCGGCGTGACCACCTGCGGAACCGGATTGTGCATGAACTCGACCAGCGCGTAGGTGCGCCCGAATCGAGGACCGTAATGCACCTGAATATCGACCTCGCGCAGGTCCGGGAAGGTCGCCGACGGCACGACCGAGCGCGTCCAGCGGAAGTTGGGATACTGGCCGGAGTACATCTGATCGAAGTTGCCGCTGGTGGTGCCGAGCGGCGGGAAGCGCTCGAGCTCGGCCTGCGTCATCATCGCCTGCGCGAGCATCGCGGCGCGCGAGATTTCCTGTCCGCGGATGACGCTTTGCAGGTCCTGATGCTCGAGCGACAGCAGCGCGAGCAGTGCGATGCCGAGCACGGCGATCGCGATCAGCACTTCGAGCAGCGTGAAGCCGGCCCGTGGGGCAAGCGCGCTCGCGCTCGCCTTCGCGGAGAAGCGGGCGAAGGCAGCTCCAAAAGTTTCGAGCCGGCGGCTCATTGCGTCATCGCGAGCGCCGTGGCCGGCGGCACGTCGCCGCTTGTGATTCCGACGTTGCCGGTCAGCGGATTGAAATTCAACGTCAGCACTTCGCCCGAGACGCTGACCAGGTGGATAACGGTAGCGTCGACATAACCCTCGGGATAGAAGAGGCAGCTTATCGAACCGACTTTGGCGCCGCCGATTCCCTCGACCGAAACGTCGCGCAGCTTTAAGCCCGGCGGCATCACGACCTCGTAGCCCCAAGGGCCGCTGAAGGGGAGAAACTTGGGATTGGGCCCGTAAGGGTCCACGCGCGTGACGTAGTAGCCGTTGTGGTCGAGGTCGAAGGTCATCTTGTAGATGACTTTCTGGGTCGAGGCCTCCTCGTAGAGATAGCTGGCGCGCCCGGCGAGGCGGCGCGCTTCGCTCTTGAGCTGCGCGCCGTGGAAACCGCCGAGATACGGGATCGCGAGCGTTATCATTAGTCCCATGATGAAGATCACGACTGCGATTTCGAGCAGGGTGAAGCCAGGCGCAGCACCGGTGACGGTTCGCCGTTCAAGGTCAGCGCGCGCCGGGTTTGGACGCGGACGAATCCGCGGCGCGGCGCGTCGCGCCCGGGCGAGCGTGAATCGAGGCTGGGTCACGACGAACTGCCGTCGATATCCTCGTCCTTGCCGCTTCCGCCGGGTTTGCCGTCGGCGCCAAACGACTTAAGCACGTACGCGTTGCCGTCGCTCTGGTAGAAGTACGGAGTGCCCCACGGATCGATCGGCACCTTCTCGATATAGCCGCCTTCTTCGTAGTTGGCGGGCTGCCGTCCGCCGGTCGGTGCGCTGACCAGCGCGGTCAGGCCCTGGTCGCTGGTAGGATAGTAACCGTTATCGAGATAGTAGCGGTCAAGGGCGGTCTTGATCTCGGAGATGTCGGCCTCGGCCTTGGTGCGCTTAGCCTTGTCGGTCGCGCCCTTGAGGCTCTGCACCACGATAGTGGCGAGCAGCCCGAGGATCAGGATGACGACCATGATCTCGATCAGCGTGAAACCTTCTTCGAGCCTGCGCCGGCGCGGCGTTGGATCCATTGTTGTGCGTCCCCGTGTGGTCATTTCATCAGCTGGTTCAATTGGAATATCGGCAGCAGGATTGCCAGCATCATGAACAGGATAATCCCCGCCATCGCCAAGGTCATCAGGGGCTCCAGCAGCGTGGTGAGCTGCTTGAGCGAGCGCTCGACCTCGCGCTCATAGGTATCGGCCACCCGCTCGAGCATCGATTCGACCTCGCCCGTGCGCTCGCCCACGCGGATCATCTCGATCAGGAGCGGCGGGAACAAGCCGCTCTGGGCGAGCGGATGGGTCATCCCGTGGCCTTCGCGGATCGAGGTGCGGCTCTCTTCAACCGCGTCGGCGAGCAGCGCGTTGGTGATCACGTGCTTTACCGACGCGAGCGCAGGCAGCAACTGCACGCCGCTTTGCAGCATCGTGGCGAGCGTGCGCGAAAAGCGCGCGCACAGCACGCGGGTGACGGTTCCGCCAATGTACGGCATGCGCAAAAGCCAGGTATCGTAAAAGCGCCGCCCGCGCTTGGTCGAGAGCGCGTACATGATCGCGGCGATCGTCCCGACGATCATCAGCAACAGGAGCATCCAGTAGCCCGAAATGAAGTTCGAGATCGCGATCAGGATGAGCGTGGGCAGCGGCAGGGCGGCGTTGTTCTGCTGGAAGATGGTTGCCACCTGCGGCACCACGTAGCCCATCAAAAAGAACATGATCGCGCTGCCCACGCAGACCATGATGATCGGATAGGTCAGGGCGTGGGTCACCTGGGCTTTGAACTCGGCCTGGCTCTCGTTGAAATCGGCGATCCGGTCGAGCACGACCTCGAGCGCGCCGGCCGCCTCGCCCGCCCGCACCATCCCGATATACAGGTCGGAGAAAGTTTCGGGATGGGCGGCCAGCGCGTCGCCCAGCGAAGTGCCCTCGCGCACGCGCTCGCGGATCTGCGAGAGCAGGCGCTTGGTTACCGGGCGCGCGGATTGGTCGGCGAGCGCGGCGAGCGCGTCGACCAGTTGTACGCCGGCGCCCAGCAACGAGCTTAGCTGGCGCGTCAGCAAAGAAAGTTCGGTGGGCGGAATACGCCGGCCGAAGGAGGGCAGGTAGTCGCCCAGGCTGCGCTTGACGGCCGGCTCTTCCTCGGCCAGGTCGGTGGGAAAGATGCCGCGCTCGCGCAGCTTGCCGCGCGCCGTGCGTACGCTGTCCGCGTCGACGACGCCGGCTACCGAGCGGCCGTTGGCGGCCAATCCGCGATAGGCGAAAACAGGCATCGCTGGTGAACTTCGGCGCTTGGTGCGGCCTACAGTATGTCTTCCTGCGTGACGCGCAACAGCTCTTCGACCGTGGTCTCGCCCAACAGAATCCGCTCGGCGCCGTTTTGCCGCAACAGCGTCATCCCATGCGCGGTACAGGCGCGCCGGATCGTCGCCGCGTCCGCCTTTTGCATCACCAACGAGCGCACCTCGTCGTCCATCAGCATCAGTTCCTGGATCGCCGTGCGGCCGCGGTAGCCGGTGTTCCGGCAGGCGCGGCATCCGTTGGCCGCCGGCCGGTAAATCGGCCCTTTCAAGGATTCGGGGCGCACTCCGATCCGCGCGAGCTCGGTGGGCGTGGGCGTATAGGGCTCGCGGCAGGTCGGGCAGACCATCCGCACCAGGCGTTGCGCGAGCACCGCCAGAATCGACGACGAGACCAGGAACGGCTCGATTCCCATGTCGACCAGGCGGGTCAGCGCACCGAAGGAGTCGTTGGTATGCAGGGTCGAGAACACCAGGTGCCCGGTTAGCGCGGCGTGGATCGCGATCTCGGCGGTCTCGCTGTCGCGGATTTCGCCGACCATGATCACGTCCGGGTCCTGGCGCAGGATCGAGCGCAGGCCGCTTGCGAAGGTGAGCTCGATTTTCGGATTGACCTGCATCTGGCCGATACCGCGGAGCTGGTATTCGATCGGGTCCTCGATCGTGATGATATTTTTCTCGGGCGAATTGATCCGGGCCAGGCAGGCGTACAGCGAAGTGGTCTTGCCCGATCCGGTCGGCCCGGTGGCCAGGATGATCCCGTGGCTCTGGCGAATCAGCCGGTCGATCCGAGTCAGGTTGTCGCCCGAAAAGCCCAGGCGATCGAGGTTGAGATCGACCAGCGCCTGCGCCCGATCGAGCAAGCGCAGCACGATCCGTTCGCCGAAGGCGGTCGGGATGGTGGAGACGCGAATGTCGATGTCGCGGCCGGCCACGCGCAGCCGAATACGCCCATCCTGCGGCAGGCGCTTCTCCGCGATATTGAGCCCCGCCATGACCTTGATCCTCGAGGTGATTGCCGGCTGGAACCGCTTGGGCGGCGAGATCACGTCGTAGAGCATGCCGTCGACGCGGAACCGCACCAGCAACTCGCGCTCGAACGGCTCGACATGGATATCGCTCGCGCGGTCCTTGACCGCTTGCGAGAGCAGTCCGTTGACCAGCTTGATAATCGGCGCGGCGTCGTCGGAATCGAGGAGATCGAGCGGCTCCTGGGCGAGCTCGTTGGCGACCACGTCCAGCCGCTCCTCTTCGAGATCGATCATCAGGTCCTGCGCGGTGGTGGTGGAGGCCTGGTCGTAAGAGCGATTGATCGCGTCGTTGAGAATTTCGAGCGGCACGACGACCGGATGCACCGGCATCCCGAACAGCATGCGCAGGTCGTCGAGCGGTTCGTAGTTGGAAGGATCGGCGATCGCGACCGTTACGCTATGGCCGTCGCCGCCAAGCGGCAGGATGCCGTTCTTCTTGGCGTAGTTGATCGGCACTTTGCCGAGCAGCGCCGAGTCGATCGCATGTTCGTCGACGTGGGCCTGGAAGGGAAGCCAGTATTCCTGGGCGATCGCGCGCGCGAGGCGTTGCGGCTCCAACGCGCCCATGTCAACCAGCACGTCGGCCAGGTCCTGGCCGGGCTTCTTGCGCTGGCGGGCGCGCTCGAGGTCCTGTTCGGATACCCACGAGCGGTCGAGCAGGATCGATTCGAAGCTTTTTTTTGCAGTCGCCATCAGACTAAATCTATCGCCAGCTTCTCGCCACCGCCCCTCGTCTTTGCGAGGCGTTGTCGCGCCTCCGGCAAGCCTCATTCAATCGCCCTGCGCCGGTGACAGTCGGCCATGTTCAATTAGACATGATGGCTCGGTGGGGTTGCAACATGCACCATTGGATCGCGCGCTTCACGAGCCGTCGGGCTGAGTTTTGTGAGCTTTGAGCGTCCCCACGCTCCGGGGCCTCGTCGCCGGGGCTTAATAATGGCGCTTGTTGCCGGTGGTCGATCCCGGACCGCTAAGGCCGAAGCTAAGCCCCGGACCGCCCGTCTTTGACGGCATCGTATGGGTCGCCTGCTTCCACGAGGTCAGCTTGCCATCGACGAAAGTCAGATCGACGAACTCGCCCTGGTCGCCCTCCTTGGTGTTGGTATAGAGCAGGGTAGCGGCGACGTCATTGGTGTTGGAGCGCTTGGCGTAGCTCCAGATTTCGGTGTCCTGGTCGACGTCCGAGCGCAGGTCGGGCTCGCCCCACTGCTGATGCACGTCGACGGTACTCTCGCCGACCTTGAGATCGCGCTGCATGCGCGAGGCGCGCACCTCGGTCGAGGCCTGATAGGCGACGCCGCATCCGCCCAGCGCGAACGCGAGAGCCAAAGCAAAAATCGAGACAACAATAAAGTCGGTAACAAAGTGTAGCCGCGGTTCCATCGCGCAGAATTTCGTCATTATCGGCGCGCGATGTCAACGCGGGGTCTCGGCGGTGGATCTGCCGCGGGAGGCGCGCGGCGCAGTCGCTATCGCTCGGCAATCGCGAGACTTGACCAAGCGACAAACTGGCTGGAGACTGGCGCCAGGCCCAGTTCAGACGAAAATGTCCGCCGGGAAGCCGCGCTCGTTGATGAAGCTGCCCATCTCGGCCATCGCGAAGGTCCGCCCGGCGCGCTCGGGATTGTTGAGCGCGTGGGCGCGGATCGCGTGCAGGTCGCGAAAGTGGCGCTGGATCGGATTGTCGAGGAAGATCGCGCGGCCGCCGCTCGATTCGAACATCAAATCGACCGCACGCACGCTGATTTGCACCGC
This sequence comes from uncultured delta proteobacterium, assembly GCA_963773975.1. Taxonomy (GTDB): domain Bacteria; phylum Desulfobacterota; class Binatia; order Binatales; family Binataceae; genus JAKAVN01. Next base: position 113,683 of record CAVZDJ010000002.1, on the reverse strand, counting down.
GTTCGCGGCGTCCCATCGAAGCCGCGCGCGCCGCGCGACGCTGATTTCGCGTCCGTCCGTTGCCAGCCGCATCATCTCGTCGAACGTATCGAGCATCCGCTGCCGCGCGCCGTCGACCGCGGACGCCGCCTCGGCCAGGCGCATCTGCGCGAACGGATCCTCGGCGACGATTTTGTGGTCGTACGCGGTGCGTCGTGCGCGGCTGCTCTCGCGCCAGCATTCCAGTGCGCCGCTCGCGGCGCCGATCGCCGGAGCCGCGATCGCATAGGCGAACACCGACGCCCACGCGAGCCGATACAACGCGCCCCGATTGAGCGCCTGACCGGGATTGTCGCGGTGGTACGCGTCGAGGAATTTGTGCGTGCGATACTCGGGCACGAACGCGCCGGCGACCACGATGTCCTTGCTGCCCGACCCGCTAAGCCCCATCACGTGCCAGTTATCGTCGATCTCGTAGTCGCGGCGCGGGAGCAGGTAGCTCCGCGCGTCCGGCGTGCCGTCGGGATTGCGCGTCGAACCGCCCAGGATCACCCAGTGGCAGAAGTCGCATCCGCTCGAGAACGACCATCGCCCGCTGACCTTGAAGCCGCCCTCGACGCGTTCGATCTTGCCAGTGGGCGCGTACGACGACGAGGCCTGCACGGTCGAGTCGGTGCCCCAGATTTCCTGCTGCGCGCGCTCGGGGAAGGCCGCGAGCTGCCATGAATGGACGCCGAGCACGCCGAGCACCCATCCGGTGGATGGACACGCGGCGCCGACTTCCATCACCGCGCGATAGAACGCGGCCGGAGACAGCTCGAAGCCGCCCCATCGCGCGGGCTGCAGCGCGCGGAGCAGCCCGGCGCGTTGGAAATCCGCCCAGCTCTCATCGGGCAGGCGCCGCGTGCGCTCGGTCAGCGCGGCCCGCTCGCGAAAGGCCGGGATGAGAGAGCGAACGCGCTTGAGGTATTCGTCGCCGTTCATTTAAAATCGCCTCGCAAAATTGAATCGGCTCGCAAAACTTACATCAGACGGCCGCGCGCGCCCACCAACACTCGCGGGTCCGGCCCGCCACGGCTAGCTTCTCGCATCGGACCTGGAGACTTCAACTGACTTCGACCGCCCCCGGGGGCATCCGAAGCGCCCGGGCGCAAGTGTGACCGCCGCAAAGCCATCGTGCTATAACGCTGCCGTTGGTTGGCGACGAGGGAGGGATCGATGCCGCGCAAGCTACGGCTGGTCAAGGGCGCAGCGGAACGCGCCGCGATGGTTTACGGGATGCGAGTCTTCGCGCAGAGCGACGTGGCCGCGGTCGAGGACGCGCAGGTGCGGCTCAACGACGGCAGCACGGGCCGCGTGACGATGCATCTCATCGAGGGCACGCGCGCGCAGATTCGCCGCCAGCTCATGCAAAGCATCGACGCATTTTTCGAACTGCTCGACGACGCGGACCATTAGGCGCATCACTAGTGCGGACCACTGAATCGAGCGGCTAGCGCCTGTAAAGAAGCAAACGCCGACAGAGAGGCTTACGATGGAGCTCAAGTTCATCAAATACGAAAAACGCGGCCACCTGGCCTACATCACGTTCAACCGGCCCGAGGTCATGAACGCGCTGCATCCGCCGTGTCACCTCGAGATGGACCAGGTGTGGGACGACTTCGCCGGCGATCGCGAGATGTGGGTCGCGATCCTGACTGGTGCGGGCGAGCGCGCGTTTTCCGCCGGCAACGATCTCAAATGGACCGCCGAGCATCGCGGCGAACGCCCGCAGATGAGCAAGGGCGGCTTCGCCGGCATCACCTCGCGCTTCGATATTACGAAACCGATTATCGCCGCGGTCAACGGTTTTGCGCTGGGCGGCGGATGCGAAATCGCGCTCGCCTGCGACATTATCATCGCCGCCGACCACGCGCGCCTGGGCCTGCCCGAGCCGCGGGTCGGGCTGATGGCAGGCGCCGGCGGAGTCCATCGCCTGCCGCGCCATATCCCGCTCAAGATCGCGATGGGCATGATCCTGACCGGCAAGCACTTGAGCGCCGCGGACGCGCATCGATGGGGCTTGGTGAACGAGGTCGTGCCGCTGAAGGACCTGATGGCGGCGGCGGAGCGATGGGCCAGTGAGATCATGGAATGTTCGCCGGTATCGATCCAGGCGAGCAAGGAAGCCGCGATGGGCGGGCTGGGGATGTCGCTGGAGGAAGCGTCCACGCACAACTTTGCCGGGACGGCGAAATTGTGGAAGTCCAAGGACGCGATCGAGGGGCCGCTCGCGTTTGCGCAAAAGCGCAAGCCGCAGTGGAAGAACGAATAGCGGCGAATAGACGCCAGGACAGCGCGCGGCCGCGGCTTTAAGTCAGGAAGGGAGAACGCACGCGGCAGGGGAGAACGACGATGGATCCGCTTGCGATCATCGACGCGAAGAGAATGCCGTTCGCGGATTCGCTCGGCATGCGAATCCTGAGCGCCGCGCCGGAACGCCTCACGGCCGAGATGCTCGTGCGGGAGAATCTCTGCACGGTGCCCGCAGTGCTCCATGGGGGAGCGCTGATGGCGTTTGCCGATTCGCTCGGTGCGTATGCGACGATGCTCAATCTGCCCGAGGGCGCGAGCACCACGACTATCGAATCGAAGACCAATTTTTTCGCGCCGGCGCCCGCCGGCACGACCGTCACCGGCGAGTGTGCGCCGCTCCATCGCGGACGTCGCACGATGGTCTGGCAGACACGGATCACCAACGCTCAGGGCAGGTTGCTCGCCCTCGTGACCCAGACCCAGATGGTGCTCGAGGCGCCCGCGCGCGGTTGAAAGCGCCCAGATCGAAGGGTTTTTTGATTGTCCATTCACCTGGAGGAGCCTGAACAGGATGATAACGCGTCGTGAGATGATGAAGACGATGGCCGGTTCGGCCGCGGTGGTGTCGCAACTGTTCGCCGCGATGGCGCTGGCAAAAGCCGCGGAAGGTGGCGCGACGGACGCGGGTAAGGCCCCGAATCCGCTGGCGTCGGATAAAGGTGTTACGGTGCGCCCAATTTTGCAGCATGACTTGCCCGACGCGCCGGGGAAGCAGATAAGCCTTGTACTCGTCGAGTTCGCGCCGGGCGCCGGCAATTCACCGCATCGCCATCCCGGCTCGACCGTAGCCTACGTATTGGAGGGTTCGGTGGTGAGCGAGGTCGACCCGGACAAGGCCGTCACCTATCACGCCGGGCAGACGTGGTACGAACTCCCGATGCACACGCATCGCGTGGCCCGCAACGCGAGCAAGACCCGCAAGGCAAAAATCCTCGCGGTGCTTATCTCGGCCACAGGTCAGGATCTGGTGCTGCCGCCGGGTTAGCGGCGGAAGCGCGGCTGCGAAACCGCATCCGAATCCTCGCCGAGCGCAGCGGCGCTTGCGGGACGCCGAAGCGGTCAGGCGGAAAGGCGCGCCGTCGCAGCCGCCGGGTTGTGCTTGCGCCGGTAGCTGCTGTAGGCGGCGCCCGGATGGTCGTCGACGAGGCGCTGCTGGCCCTTGCCAAAGTAGTGCTCGCGCAGTGTGCTCGCCTCGTACTCCTTGCGGAATAGTCCGCGGTGCTGCAATTCCGGCACCACCAGGTCGACGAAGCTTCCGTAATCAATCGGCGTGTCGACCGAGAAATAATTGAAGCCGTCGACGCCGCCCTCGACGATCCATCGCTCGAGCTCGTCAGTGATGCGCCGGTAGTTGCCCACTGGCACCGGCATCACGCTGGCGATCGAAACGAACTCGGCGATCTCGCGCATCGTCCACTCGCGCGTCGAATCGACCGAGGAGAAATACTGCGCGAGGAACTGCATCCCGTCGGATTTGACGTTGCCGATCTGGTCGCCGAGACCGTACTTCGAAAGATCGATCCCGGTCCATCCGCCGAACAGCGCGAACGCGCCCTCAGGGCTCGCGTACTGCATCATCTCCTCGTGCTTGCGGCGCGCCTCGGCGTCGGTGGTGCCAACCACCGGCGCGATGGCCATCAGGATTTTCAGATGCCTGGGGTCGCGGCCGCGTTCGGCGGCAAGCTCGCGGATCCGGTCGCAGTAGGCGCGGCACACGGTCGTGTTGGGGAAGACCACGAACACCGCCTCGGCGTGAGCCGCCGCGAATTGCATCCCGCGTCCCGAAAGGCCCGCCTGGTAAATCACCGGCGTGCGCTGCAAAGATGGCTCGCACAGATGTGGCCCGAGCACGTCGAAATATTTTCCCCGATGCCGAATCTCGTGCACCTTGGAAGGGTCGGTATGGATATCGCGGCCGGTGTCGCGGACGATCGCGTCCTCCTCCCAACTCTGCTCCCACAGCTTGTAGACGACCTCCATGTATTCGTCGGCGCGGTCGTAGCGCTCGTCGTGCGGGAGCACCTTGCCCAGGCCGTTCTTTTCGGCGTCGGGCAGATACGAGGTCACGACGTTCCATCCCACGCGCCCCTTGGTCAGATGGTCGAGCGTGGAGAACAGCTTCGCGGCCTGGTAGGGCGGATGGTAGGTTGTGCTGTAGGTGGTGGCGAAGCCGAGATGGCGCGTCACCATCGAGAGCGCCGGGATGAGCACGGTCGGGTCGTTGCATGGAAACTGCACGGCGTGGCGCACGGCCGCGTCGCGACTGCCGCGAAACGCGTCGTAGGTGCCGTGAATGTCAGCGAAGAAGAGCGCGTCGAAGCGCCCGCGCTCGAGCGTCCGCGCCATCTCGGCGTAGTAATCGAGGTCGCGGTAGCCGACCGAGGAGCGGTCCAGCGGATGTTTCCACTGGCCCTTGGATTGCGGACAAATCGAGCACTGGGTGAAGGCGTTGAGATGGATCATGATCCCCTCGACGGTCTAGACGCATCAGTCAATTTCGTTGCACGGCCACACTATCGCGGCTGGCCGGATTTAAGAAGGGAATGCTTCGCGATGCAACCATCATTTAGCTGCGTCACTTCGGCCTCGCGTCCCGCGCGCGGGCAACGTCAGTAGCCGGGATTTTTTCGCGCCAGCCCGCCGAACAGGTCGAGCATCCGTTCGCGCCATGCCGCGATCGGGTCCTGCTTTTCCAGCAATGCGAAATCGCTTATCGTGCGCGCCCATTGAAAGCCGCCGAACACGATATAGTCGGGATAGAGCGGCGCGCCGCCGCCCAAAAACGCTTGCGACTGGAGCGTCATCCGCAGCGGTTCGAGCGTTTGGCGAAAGGCGCCGACCCGCGCGTCGCGATTGGCGCACAGCTGCTCGAGCGTCATGCCATAGCGTTTGGCGCGCGATTGGCGGAAGTACTCCTGGTCGCGCGGATCGAGATGGCGCACGATGTCGGCCGCGACGAAGGTCGCGGTGGCGGGGTTCTGCACTGTGTCCGCCCAGCTATTGATGAAGCGCGCGGCCGCTCTGGCGGCGGCTCCGCCGAAAAGCGAGGGCCGGTCGGGATAAGCGTCTTCGAGGTAGTTGGCGATTGCCCACGAATCCGCGATCACGCGATCGCCGTCCTCGATTACCGGGACCCGGTCCTGTCCCGAATGGGCAATCGCCGGCTTGTCGCTATAACGCCACGGGAACGTCTCGACGCTCAGTTGCTTGTGTGCGAGCGCCATCCGGATGCGCCAGCAATAGGGGCTGAACCTGCGAGCGGGATCGGCGCCCGCCAGGTCGTACATCCTGATTGCAGTGGTCGTGGTTGCCATAGCGGCCTCCCGGCGCGGACTATCCGCCGTCCGTGCCCACGCCTTCAAGGGACGACGCCTTCAGGGAGAGGGCGTCGCCGCAGGGAACCCCATCTGCTCGGCCGTCTTGGGATAGATCCACAAAGTCCGTCCTGCCAGCGGGCCGTCGAGTACGCGAACCCGGGCCGCGCCCTGTTCGCTCGGACCCGTCTCTCCGACCATCGTGCCCGCGGGTACCATCTCGAGCTTGTGATGGTAAAAAAGTTGGCTCACTTCCATCGTGCCGAACGCGTCGAAGGTGCTGAGCGCGGCGGCTCCTGCCGCGTAGTCTTCCTTGTTGTCCGCCGCGACCATTTCCTGCTTGAGACGCCACTGCTTGCCGGTGATTGGCGGCGCATCCGCGGGCACGGGTTTCACCGTCGCCGAATCCGAGGACTTGCACGATGTCATCGAGATAGCGACGGAGAGGCCGGCCGCGCACACAAGCGCGGCGACACAAGCAGAGAGAATGGCGGGGGCTACTCTGTTCACGGGATCCTTTCGTCAAATAATCTTGTTGAGCGGAAACTCGATGATCCCGACCGCGCCCGCCTCGAGCAGCTTGGGGAACAACTCGCGCACGGTGTGCTCGGCGATCACGGTTTCGACCGCCACCCATTCCTTGCCCTTGAGGTTGGGCGAGGGATAGAGCGATGAAACTGTGGGCGCGGTTATCGAGGGCAGCAGCGCGATCACCTTTTCCAAGTTCTCGCGCGCGACGTTCATCTTGATTCCGACCCGGTTCTCGGCGTCAAGCGCGCCGCGGAGAAGCATCCCGATTTGCCGAATCTTGGCTTGCTTCCATTCGACCGCCCACGCCTTGGGATTGGCGACCAGCACCGGGGTCGAGGTCAAAAGCTGCTCGACGATCCGAAGGCCATTGGCGCGGAGCGAGGAACCGGTCTCGGTGACTTCGACCACCGCGTCCACCAAACCCTCGGCAGCCTTAGCCTCGGTCGCGCCCCAGGAAAACTCAACTTCCACTTTAATTTTACGTTGGGCGAAGACCCGCCGCGTGAACTCGACCATCTCGGTCGCCACGCGTTTGCCCTCGAGGTCCTCCAGCCGGCGCACCGGCGAGGAGTCCGGCACCGCGAGCACCCATCGCGTCGGCGCCAGCGAGACCTTGGAGTAGGTGAAGCTTTCGACTTCCATCAGTTCGACCGCGTTCTCCACGATCCAGTCGCTGCCGGTGATGCCGGCATCGAGCGAGCCGTCGGCGATATAGCGCGGCATCTCCTGCGGGCGCAAAAGCCGGCAACTGAGCGTCGGGTCGTCGACGCTCGGCATGTAAGAGCGCGCGCCGACCGACACGCGCCATCCCGACTTGCGCATCAGTTCGATGGTCTGGGCTTCGAGGCTGCCCTTGGGCAATCCGAATTTAAGTACGTTATCAGCGGACATAATCGTAAGCTTGCTTCCGTGTCGTCGGGTTATCGGAACGATGATTCGTCGCGGCGCGGTTCAATGCGCGGGTTTGGCGGGCTTGATGGGTTCGGCGGGCTGAGCGGGCTGAGTCTGATGGCCATAGCCGGGGCCGTACTTGGCCGGGTCGACGCGGCGCGTATCGACGCTATGCCAGGCACCGTCGCGAAAGATGCGGAAGAAGCACGACTCGAAACCCTCGTGGCAGGCGGCGCGGTCGCCGTGCTGCTCGACCGAGAGCAGGATGGTGTCGTTGTCGCAATCGATGCGAATTTCGTGCACGGTCTGATAATTGCCCGACTCCTCGCCCTTGCGCCACAGGCGATTGCGCGAGCGCGAGAAATAACAGGCGTGGCCGGTCTTGACGGTTTCCTCGAAGGCCTCGCGGTTCATGTAGGCGACCATCAGGAGGCGTCCGCTTTGATAGTCCTGGGTGACGACGGGGACGACGCCGCCGGCCTTTTCGAAGTCGATTTGCGAGGCGGCCTGCGTCGAGGCCGACTGCTGCGCTGCTGTCTGGGTTTCCATTGCGCGCCGGCCCTGGGACGCCGGCAAACTCCTTTTGATGAACACGAAAGTATCAATTAAAGTTCGGGCGGTTTCAATGCTGCCACCGGGCTCAGCAAGGCTAAATGCGCGAGCGGTTCCAAAATCGTGCCGGGCATGTATAAAGTCGCCCTCGGGGAGACCGCACATGGGTAATAATCGTAAATGAAGCTGCCTTGGGCGCTTAGGGGCGCGCTGGCCGCGTTGCTGATGCTGGTCGTTGCGGCGACCGGCGCCTGCCGGCGTAGCGTCAATACAGAGGTGCGGCCGAAGCCCGCCTTCATCCCGTTCAATTTTCAAATCGAAGTCGGTGCCGACCACTATAATATCGAGGGCTTTATCGCGCACTCGGCGGGCCCCGGACGCCTGCCCGCGCTGCTCGTGCTGACGGCCGGCGAGGGCAATGCCCGACGATGTATCGAGCAGAGCCCCGGACTGATCGCGATGGGCATGCTGGAGGCCTGCATCAGCATACCCGGTTACGGCAAATCCTCGGGACCGAGCCGTTTCGTCGGGCCGCAGGCGGTCGAGGCGGCGCATCGCGCGGTCGACCTGATGGCGGCGCGGCCAGACGTCGATCCGGACCGGATCGCGGTATGGGGACTGTCGGACGGAGCGGTCGCGGCGGGGCTGCTGATGGATAGCGATCCGCGGCTGCGCGCGGTGATTCTGCAGTCGGGCTTTTACGACACGCTCAAGATGTGGCCCGAGGCGCCGCTGCGCGAGAAGGTCACCATCCTGCGCCAGGTATGGCCGAGCCATCGCGTGCTCGCCGAGCGGAGCGTGATCGCGCATCTGCCGCCCAAGCTCGATTGCAGCGTGCTCATCATGCACGGCGAGCACGACAAGAAGATGCCGGTGCAGCAGGCCAAGCGGCTGGCCGAAGAGCTGCAGACCCGCGGAGCCAAGGTCGAGACGCGCTTTTTCGACGACGGCCACGACCTCGGTGGCAAGGTCGACGGGCCGCTCAAGGAATTTTTGCGCGAGAACCTGATCGCCGCCGCGCCGCGCACGCATGCGCCGTCCTGACCTTCTCCTCGCGCTGCTTATAGCTGGAACAGTCGCAAATCGCCGCTGCTTGACGGGTCTTAACGTTGACCACCTGGCCAAGGAGCGCTGGTCAATGTGCTTAGAAAGCCCCTTAAATATGAATCGGGCCGGCCGTTGAACCAGCTACCCGAGAAGTGAGTATCGATACAGCCATATGCAAGATATTGAAGATTGTTCCAACCGGACACGCTTGAAGGTCCAGACGGATTACTCTTCGCATTGGAGACGGCGCGCTGGTAGTCGCTTCCCGATCTTCTGCTTTGTGAGTTAAAGTAACCATACTGATCGCCATTCACGCAGCCGCGCATCTCGGCATAGCGGTAGTCCAGCGCGAAGGGCGTCGACTCTTCAATCATCGGCCAGGTCGCCCATTCATAGTAAACTTTGGTCTGGACGATGCTCCACAGAATCATACTGATTCGTCCCACTCAGGCCGCCAAACCCCTCCAGCTCACAAAACTGCCCGCTGGTTGTCGTGATCGAAGTCGTTACGCCGGTCAGCAGCCCCGTGATCGAGTCCGGCGTGCAGCCGGCAGGATTGTTTTCGTCCCCGCCCTCGTTGCATCCGGCTCCTCCATGAGCCGCTGCACAATCCTGATGCCAACCGCTCTCGATCCATGCCTGGGCCCTTATGTAATCTTCGTCGATTCCCCATTTGCAGGCTGTAATCCGGATCAGGTCATCCGTAGTACCCGAATAGTTGCCATCGACGCTAGTGAAGTCCGATTGTGGAAGCTCGGTGCAGCAGGGCGCATAATCATAAAAATAGGACGGGATAGGATTTTCGGGCGGCTGATTTGAATTCCAACCGGTTCCATCATTTGCATTCCACGGCGCATTTTCCGTCGTAATTGGAGACGCGTTGACCGCCGTGACACAGTTGCCCTCGGAAGCTAATGGAGCACCGGGAACCAACATCGAGTAGTGCCCGGGCGGAACAGGAGTGGGCGTTCCAGAAGGTGCCGGAGTAGCCGTCGTACGCGCAATCGAGGACGACGCGGTTGTTATGAATAGAAGGTTAAGCAGTATGACCCAACCTATTGCACGCAGGACACACAAATCCTTTTTCATGATTCCCCTCGAATCAAGAAGTGGCTTCGCCTGTGAGCATAGTTCACCGGCTGTTCGCAACGCCGCCAGGCCGTCACGACTCGGCCGGATTGCTCAGAACCGTCTGCCTAAGACTCGTTTGTTTGCGCCGAGGAACTACTGCAGGATACGAAGTAGTAGAATTTACAAGGTATAAAAAGAACTTAGGATGCTCCCCCCTAACGCCCGGAACGTTAGAATCCCGTTGCGGTAAAGTCAAGCGTTTCGTAGCGAGTTCGTCGAATGATAATTTTTTCGACTCTTTCTGGTCAACGGGTTTGTTTTGACAGTTCTTCCACTTGCATTCTGACAGTCTCTTCGAGCAAAGACGGCGCGCCGCCCGCGAGGCTCTAGCCCAGCGCCTTCAGCGCCTCGACCACGGCGTCGGCATGCCCGGCGACCTTGACCTTGGGGAAGACCTGGCGAATCACGCCCGCGCGATCGATGACGAAGGTGGTGCGCTCGATTCCCATGAACTCGCGTCCGTAGAGCGACTTTTTCTTGTAGACGCCGTAAAGCCGCGTGACGCGGTTGTCGGCGTCGCTCAGCAGCGGAAAGCTGAGCGTGTACTTATCGGTAAACTTGCGATGCGATTCGGGCGAGTCCGCGCTGACGCCAACCACCTGCGCGCCGGCCGCCTTGAGCCGGGCCGCGGTGTCGCGGAAGTCGCACGCCTGGGTGGTGCATCCTGGCGTCATGTCCTTGGGATAGAAGTAGAGCACGAGGTTGCCGCGGCCGAGCAGTTCCTTGAGCGAGACGGTTTTGCCGCCGCCGTCGGCAAGTTCGAACGGCGGGGCCTTGCGGCCTTCCATCTCGTGCACGTTTCCCTTGACGAGTGCCTTGGGCTTGCCGGCAGTGGTGTGCGCCTTGGCCATTTTTGTTCCTCGATGGCCCCTACGATTCCATCATTGGCGGTTCGGGTAAAGCGCGCCGCGCGTGGACGAAGATAAAAACTCTTGGGGCGCAACGGTTTTACCAAAATCATAGTTGACGGCGTGCCGGTCAGCCTCTATGCTTGCGGCGGGTCTCCCAAAAAACACCTGTCGTCTTCATGGCTGCATACACCGAGCTACACAAATCGTTCCTCGAACAACTGGGCGACGATTATAATCTCGGACGCATCCTCGGCGCCGTCGGCGTCCCACAAGGTTCGGTCAACAGCAACTACCTGATCGAGACCGCCAAGGGGCGCTTCCTGCTGCGCGTAGACGAGGTCAAGACCGAGAGCGAGGTCAAGCGCGAGATCGACCTGCTCGTCTTTCTGCGCAAACACTCCTTTCCCTGTCCGCATCCATTGCAGGACCGGATGGGCCGGTACTGGCGCGAATGCGAGGGCAAGTGCGCGTCGCTCTACCGCTACCACGAAGGGCGAATCGTGCCGCCCGAGCGCCTGCGCCCGACCCAGCTCGAGACCATCGGCCGCGCGCTCGGCGAACTGCACGTCATCGGCAAGGGTTACAAGAAGGGTATCGACAACCGTTTCAGCTTCGAGCGCATCGCCGACCTCTACCTGAGCGTGCGCGGCCGGTTGCCCAACTACTTTCGCAAGATCAGCCGCACGCTCGAGGACGAGGTCGACTATCTGACGCGCTATCTGGAGGGCAAGCTGCCCAAGGGCGTGATCCACGGCGACCTGTTTGCCGATAACGTGCTGTTCCGCGGCGAGAAGCTGACCGCGGTGCTCGACTTCGAGGCGGCCTGCCGTGGCAAGTTCATCTTCGACCTGGCGACCGCGGTCAACGCGCTATGTTTCGTCGATAGCCAATATTCGCTCGACCGCTTCCGCTTCCTGCTGCACGGATACGAGTCGGTGCGCACGCTGTCGCTGGCGGAGTGGGACGCCTTCCCTAACGAGCTGCGCTACTCCTCGCTTCGCTTCACCGTCACGCGTCTGCACGATTTCTTTCTCCATCCGCTGGACAACAACCGCCGGGTTCATAAGGACTTCCGCGAGTTCTTCGACCGCCTGCGCATCCTGCGCCGCGAGCGCGAGGGCGGGATGGAGGCGCTGTTGATGGCGATGGCGACCGGGTACGATTACCGCAAGTACCAGAAGGTGAAGGCGAACGAGCGGCTGAAGGCCTGACGGCGCAGGCGCCGTCCTGGTTCCGCGATGAATCCGTATCCGCTTCGCGCCGCCGCGCCGGTGTCTATCGCCGGCTGCGCTCTCAACCACCCAAGGAACTATCCGGGGAGTCCTCGATGTCCGCGCTTCTAGAGCGCCTCGACGCGCACCCGCCGGCGCTCTGGCTGGAGGTCGCTCCGCCGCGCGGAATCGCGGTCGACTCGATGCTGACGCGGCTCGAGGCGCTCCGCGGCCGGGTCGACGCGATCAATCTCGCCGACAACGCGTTGGGACGGGTGAAACTCGCGCCGCTGGTGTTCGGCTCGATGATCAAGTCGCGCCTGGGGATCGCGGTCGTGATCAATTTTTCCTGCCGCGATCGCAACCGCTACGCGTTGAAGGCCGACCTGCTCGGCGCCGGCGCGCTCGGGATCGAAGGCGTGGTGGCGCTGGCGGGCGACAAGCTGGTCGATGATCCGAGCGGCGTGCAGCCGGTCCGCGACCTCGATCCCATAAGCCTGCTCGGCACGATGCACGATCTGCGCCGCGGCGATACCGGCGAGGGGCGCCGCCTGCTCAAGACGCTCCCGCGGTTCGCGATCGGCGCGGTCGCCAATCCCAACCGCAGGGCCGTCGAGCGCGAGTTCGAGTTGCTCGAACGCAAGGCGGCAGCCGGCGCCGAGTTCGTGATCACGCAGCCGGTTTTCGATCTCGCCGTTGCGCGCAGCTTCCTCGCCCGCGCGCGCCGCTACCGGCTCCGTGTCGTGCTCGGTGTTCTGCCGGTCAAGCGCGAGTCGATGGCCAGTTATCTCAAGGACCGCATCCCCGACCTGGCCGGCGCCCATCAACACTTCGATCGCTACGCCGGAATGGGCGAAGAGGAGGCGCGGCGGATGTCGATCGACTCGAGCGTCGCGCTGATGCGCGCGTTGGCGGACGAGGTCGCAGGCTTTAACATAATGAGCGGCGGCGGCCCCTCGCTCGCGATCGAGCTTGCGCTCGAGTTCAGCCGCTCGCTGGAGGATTCCGGTGCGCGCTAGAAAAATGAGACTCCAGGCGGCCTCGCGTCCGCCGCGGCGTGAAGCCGAGGCTGCGCCGGCGGAAGGTTCCAGCGGCGCCGCGGTCGAAGACGCGGTACGATTGATCCTGCGCCACGTCGGCGAGGATCCCGAGCGCGAGGGGCTGAAGCTCACGCCGACCCGGGTGCTGCATGCGCTGGATTTTCTGACCCGCGGCTACAAGCAGGATCCCAAGGTCGCGATCAACGGCGCGGTCTTCTCGGAGGAGGAGTACCAGGAGATCATCCTGTGCAAGGACCTCGACTTCTACTCCTTGTGCGAGCATCACCTGCTGCCCTTCTTCGGCAAGGCGCACCTGGCCTACCTGCCCAACCGGCGGATTATCGGGCTTTCCAAGCTCGCCCGGCTGGTCGAGATCTATGCGCGCCGCCTGCAGGTCCAGGAGCGGCTGACCACCCAGATCGCGCACACGCTGATGGAGGAGATCGAGCCGCTGGGCGTGGCTGTGGTGCTCGAGGCCGAGCACCTGTGCATGCGGATGCGCGGAGTCGAAAAGCAGAACTCCTACGTTACCACCTCGGCGATGCTCGGGGTGTTCCGCACTCACATGGAAACCCGCCAGGAGTTCATGAACCTGCTGCGCAACGGCAAGGATTAGGCCGCTCGCGGATCGCTTTGCTGCGCGTGAGTCGCGATCGCGCCGGCCTACCATCTAAACAGTGAATCGATGACCGAACCCGTTTCAGCCGAGGTGCTCGACCAGTTGGGCGCGTATGCGCTGCGTTACGTCAAACCCGGCCAGACCGTGGGGCTGGGATCGGGACACGCGGCCTCGGCCTTCATCCGTGCGCTCGGCCAGCGAGGCCTCAAGGTGCGCGGCGTTCCGACTTCGACGGCCAGCGCCGAGCTCGCACGTTCGCTCGGAATCGAGGTCGTGGCGCTCGACGGCAAGGCGCGCCTCGACGTCGATATCGACGGCGCCGACGAGGTCGATCCGCGGCTTAACCTGGTGAAAGGGTATGGCGGGGCGATGGTGCGTGAGAAGGTCGTCGCCTGCGCCTCGCGCAAAGTGGTCATCCTGGTTGGCGCGGAAAAGCGCGTGAAACGCCTCGGTGAGCGTCATCGGCTGCCGGTCGAGGTCGTGCCGTTCGCGGCGCACTTCGCGATGCGCCGGATGCGAGAGTTGGGACTCAAGCCGGCCATGCGAACCGGCGCGGACGGGCGCGAGTTCCTGAGCGACAACGGCAATCTCGTGATGGACTGCGGCATAGGCAGGATCGGAGCTCCGGCGCGCCTCGAGCGCGAGTTGCTCGCGATTCCTGGCGTGGTCGGCACCGGACTTTTCGTCGGTATCGCGAGCGTGGTGCTGATTGCCAATGGCGACGGTTCGATCACCACCCTCGAGCGCCGGCGCTAGCAGGCGGACCAGGCGCGGGCGGCGCGATGGATGAAGCTTCGGCACGCTCGGCCAACTCGCGCGCCCGGCGCGACCTGACGCGCATCTACGCCGCCGCCGTCTCGGCGGTCGCGCCCGCGCATCTGATCGGACGCGCGCTTGGCGGCGAACTCGAAGGCGCGGACAAAGTGCCGGCGCTGCTCGGCGATGCGGCGCGAATATTTCTGCTTGCGGCCGGCAAGGCGGCGCTCGGGATGGCGACCGAGCTTGCGCCGCGTCTGGCTCCGAAGCTCTACGATGCGCTCGCGATCGTTCCATCGTCGCCATCGATGCCGGCAGACGCCGGCGGCGGATCCGATCCGCCAGCCGCGGCATCCGATGCCTCCCGCGCGAGGATCCGCACAGTCGCGTCGGCCCATCCGCTGCCCGACGCGTCCTCGCAGCGCGCCGCCGAGGCCGCGCTTGAAATCGCGCGCCACGCCGGCCCCGGCGATCTGCTCGTGTTCGCGCTGAGCGGCGGCGCGTCGTCGCTGATGGCCGCTCCGGCCGCGCCGGTGACGCTGGCGGACAAGATTGCGATCAACGCCGCGCTACTCGGTTCGGGCGCGTCGATTCGCGAACTCAATATCGTGCGCCGCCATCTCTCGAAGATAAAGGGCGGCGGACTGTTGCGGGCCTGCGGCGGCGCGCGCGTGCTGAGCCTCATCCTCTCCGACGTCGCGCACAATGACCTCGCGGCGATCGGTTCGGGACCGACGGCCGCCGATCCGACCACCTTCGCCGAGGCTATCGGCGTGCTGAAGCGCCGCGGTCTCTGGGGCCGCGCGCCTGAAGCGATCCGCGATCGGCTCGAGCGGGGCGCGGCCGGCGAAATCGCCGAGACCCTCAAGCCCGGCGACCCGCTGCTCGAGCGCGCCGATTATTTCGTGATCGGCGACAACCGTGTCGCGCTTGACGCCGCCGCCGACGCCGCCGCGGCGGCGGGCTACACGGTCGACCGATGGCGCGAACTGTATGGCGAGGCCGATGACGTGGGACGTGCGCTGAGTGCCCATCTCTCAGCGATCGCCGGGAGCGCGGGCGCGCCCGTTTGCGTGCTCGCGGGCGGTGAGCCTGTGGTCACGCTACGCGGGCGGGGGCGCGGAGGGCGCGCGCAGCAGGCGGCGCTGGCGATGGCGCGCGAGTTGGAGCGCCTGGGGCGCGCGCGAAGCATCATGGCGCTCTTCGCCGGCACCGACGGAGTCGACGGCCCGACCGACGCGGCCGGCGCGTTCGTCTCGCCGCGCACGGTGGAGCGCGCGCGCGAAGCGCGCCTCGATTCCGCGGCGGCGCTCGCGCGCAACGACGCCTATCCGCTTTTTGCCGCGCTGGGCGATCTTCTGATAACGGGGCCGACGGGCACCAACGTCTCGGATATATTCATAGGATTGGTCAACTACTGATTCCGGTTACGGATCGTGCGCATTTCGAGATTCAACACCAGAGAAGAAGAGGCGGGATGGCGAGGACGGCAAAGGCGGGCAGCGGCGGTGCGCATCACGGCAAGGTGGGCCACGGCAAAATCGGCAAAGTAAACCACCGCAAAGTAAACCACGGCAAAGTAAACGATGACGGGCGGCGCGGCCCGCGCGCCAAAGCCGAGGGGACCCCGCGAGTGACGCTCATTCCTGGCGACGGGGTGGGGCCGGAGGTTATCGGCGCGGCGGTCAGGGTGATCGAGGCGGTCGGGGTTAAGATCGACTGGGATCGGCAACTGGCGGGCGCGATCGCGCTCCGGCGCTTCGGCTCGCCGGTGCCCGACCAGCTTATCGATTCGCTCAGGTCCACCCGGGTCGCGCTCAAGGGGCCGCTCGAGACGCGCGTCGGCGAGGGCTATCGCTCGATCAATGTCTACTTGCGCAAGCTCTTCGAGCTCTACGCCAACGTGCGCCCGGTGCGCACGCAGGCCGGAGTGCACACGCCCTTTAGCGGCGTCGACATCATCGTGATCCGCGAGAACACGGAGGACCTCTACGCCGGCATCGAGCATCAGGTCGCGCCGGGCGTGGTCGAGAGCGTGAAGATCATAACCGCGCGGGCCTCGACCCGGATCGCGCGCTTCGCCTTCGAGTACGCGCGCGCGAACCATCGCCACCAAGTGACCGCGATTCACAAGGCCAACATCATGAAGCTCTCGGACGGGCTTTTTCTGAAATGCGCGCAGCGCGTGGCCCGCGACTATCGCGACATCGAGTACAAGGAACAGATCGTCGACGCCGCCTGCATGCGGCTGGTGACCGATCCGCACGCGTTCGACGTGTTGCTGCTGGAAAACCTCTACGGCGACATCGTCTCCGACCTCTGCGCCGGACTGGTCGGCGGACTCGGCTTCGTGCCCGGCGCGAACTATGGCAAACATGGCGCGATTTTCGAGACCGTTCACGGCACCGCGCCCGACATCGCAGGCAAGGGTATCGCCAATCCGGTGGCGGCGATAAAGACCGGAGCGTTGCTGCTCGACTATCTGGGCTACGGCAGCGCCGGCGATCGGATCCGCGCGGCGGTAAACGCGGTGCTGCGCGCGGGCCGGGTGGTGACGCCGGATATCGGCGGCAAGGCGACCACCACGGATATGACGGCGGCGGTGATTCGCGCGCTCAAATAGCGGCCGATCGCATTTTCGGCTGCGTGCGCGCCCTTTTCCAGATAATCGCGCTTAGCTATGTATTTTCGTCATGAGCAAACCGCCGGCATCCGACGAACTCGCCGCACGTGTTCCTCCCGGCCAGCACCTGGTCGACAAGCTTCCGGTCCTGAGCTACGGGCCGACGCCGCGTTTCAATCCGAAGAAGTGGGACTTCCGGGTTTTCGGCCAGGTCGAGGACGAGTTGCGCTTTTCGTACGAGGAATTCCGCGCGTTGCCGCTTAACCGTGTGCGCGCCGACTTTCACTGCGTTACCACCTGGTCGAAGCTGGACAATGTTTGGGAGGGCGTGAGCACCGTCGCCCTGATGAAACGCGTGCGGCTTAGTCCCGACGCGCGCTACGTCATCGCGCACTGCGACGGCGGCTACACGACCAATCTTGCGCTGGAAGAGTTCGCCGGCGAAGACGTAATGCTCGCCTGGCGGCACGACGGGCGCGACCTCGAGCCCGACCACGGCTGGCCGCTGCGGCTGGTGGTGCCGAAGCTTTACGGATGGAAGAGCGCTAAGTGGGTGCGCGCGATCGAATTCGCATCCGAGGATCGGCGCGGCTTCTGGGAAGTGCGCGGCTATCACAACCATGCCGACCCATGGACCGAGGAGCGGTACTCGTTCCAGGAAGCTTCCGAGGATTGAGTATAATCGATGGTGCGGATGTGGTCTTACATGCAGGTAAGGAATCGCATTCAGAAGTAAGGCAGAAAAAGAGATGGCGATCTCAACTATTATGAGCAAAGGCCAGGCGACAATACCCGGCGGGATCAGGCGCCATCTCAAGCTTAAGGCGGGCGGTGAACCGGCGCCTGGGCTGCGAATCCACGGTGACCTTTGACCGCAGGGCGGGGCGTAGTGGCGGGGCTTCTCGCTTCTTTAGCTCTTCTTTAGCCCGAGGCACGTCTTTAACCCGCTGCGCGCGCGGGGCGCTCGGGGCTATTCGCGTGCGGGCGGATTTGATCCGTCGTCAAAGCGAAATGGGCGGGCGCGGCCGGCGCGCAACTCGGCGCACAAGCCCTCGACGTCGCTGATCGGCCGCCCGAGTTCGGTCGCACAGGTGAGAAACCATTTCGGAGTCACGAAGTGCGCGTCGCTTCCGCCGACGCCGACCAGCCCGAGCTTCTCCATCGCTACCAGCGCCGCGTCGTTTTCGCGCGGCGAGTTCTGCCCATTGAGCGCCTCGATCACGCCGAGCGCCGGGCCGTGGCGCGCGAGCAGGTCGTCGAGCTGCGGACCGAAGCCCGAGTCGCGAAACGGATGCGCCGGAATCGCGATTCCGCCTTCGCCGTGGATCACTTCGATCAGCGTGTCGCTCTTGAGCATCCGCGAACTCAAATCGAAGCGGCGCAGCACTTCGCGCGTCACCCCGAACAGCAACAGATGGCCCAGGTTGGTGTCGGCCTCGATACCCTTAAACACCATCACGCCGTGCTGCTCCGTCAGTTGGGCGTAGCGCTTGTCGAGTTCCGGATCGGCGGGAAACAGCCGATGCTCGGTGAAGCAGATGGCGTCGAGGCGGCGCGGACCGCGTGCGGCGGCCTCGACATACAGCTCGGGCGCGATGTTGGAATCGGAGGAGAGCAGGGTATGGACGTGCAGGTCGATAAGCATGACGCAACGATTCTCACATTTGCCGGCGCGGCTTGGAAAGCCGCCGCGCAATCGACTCGCGCCGGTGCTTTTTTGCCGCGCCGCCGCCAAGGCTCAAGGGAGCGCTTACGGGGAGCCGTTTTGGACCTTGATATGATCTTTGAGTGACGCGACGCCCGCCACATTCAACGCCAGCATCTGCACCATCGCTCGGTCGGTCGCGTCCGGCACCGTTCCCCACAACTCCATCGTGCCGCCGACCATTTTGAAGTGCACGCCGCTCAGCCCTCCGGCGTCGAGCGCGGCGCGAAAGGCTTCCAGCCGCTCGGCGAGAAACTCCGGAGTCGAGGGCGGAGAGTCAGCCGGAGGCGCGCCGAAGTCGGCGTCCGGCGCGGGTGCGTCGGGCGCCGACGCGTCGGGTGCGGGCGCCGCAGGCGTTGGCGCGTCGGCTCGCGTCGAGTCGGGCGGGTTGTCACCCGAATCGCCGATGTTCAGGCACGAAACCACCCGCACTGCCGCGAAAGCGCCCGCGAAGATCAGCACCAGCCAGAGGATGGGACGGCGTGCGTTGTGCCTGCGATTGTAAAGCGGCGCACGGCGGGGCGGCACGCGCGATCGGTCATCTATCGAAGATGGCGTCGAGGGTGAATCCGAGGGCGGCACCGAGAGCAGCACGGTCGCGGCTTCGTGATCGTCCGCGACGACGACCTTGTCGGGCGCGAAGGCGGGCGCGTAACTCACCTCGGCTCCGCAGAAGGAACAGAAGCGCGAGTCCGACGGAATCGCCCGCCGGCATCTCGCGCAATCGATTTCCGATTCCGTACGAAGCACAGTGGGCGCCGACGGCGATGCGGCGCGCGGCGCGCCGGCGCTTCCGAGCGGCAGACGAAGCTGCGCGCGCGGAAGGCCCGGGGCCGCTTGCGAAGACGCCGTTGATTGCGCTTCTCCGGTTGCCAGCGGGCGGGCTTCGCTCTTCGTGTGACCGCCCGCCGCCGAGGTTGCCGCGCCCGCCTGTGCGACGCCGTCGGGTATGCCGTCGCGTATATTTTGCAGCCGGCGCCTGAATTCCTCCGCGCTTTGCACCCGATGCTCGACGTCATAGGCAAGCGCCTCGTCGACCAGCGCCGCCAGGGCGGGCGCGATGTCGGGACATAGGGCGGCGAGCGGCGGAAAGCTGAACGGCGCTTCGTTGGCCGGGTCGCGGCCGCTTAGCGCATGATGCATCGTGGCGCCGAGCGCATAGAGGTCCGAGCGAAGTTCGACCTTGCCGCGATATTGTTCGGGCGGCGCGTAGCCCTGGGTGCCGATCATGGTCGCGTTCTGCTGCGGCTGGAAATGGCGCGCGATACCGAAGTCGATGAGCTTGGCCTGCCCATTGGCCATCATCATCACGTTGGAGGGCTTGAGGTCGCGATAGATGACGGGCGGCTCCAGCCCGTGCAAGTAGGCGAGCGTGTCGAGGATTTGCAGCGCGATATCGATGACGCGCGGCTCGGCCAGCCGCCCGCCCGTATGCTTCATCTCCTCCTCGAGCGTCGCGCCGTCGACATATTCCATCACCAGGTAGTGATGGTTCTGCTCGCTGAAGCGGTCGAAGACGCGGGGGATATGTTCGTTGTTCAGCCGCGCCAGCATGTCGGCCTCGCGCTGGAAGGCCTCGACCGCCTGGCGCTGCGCGTCGGGGTTGGTGAAATTGTCGACCACCTCGGCCAGCGCGCAGCGGCGCGCGGCGAGGCGCAGATCCTCGGCGAGGTAAACCAGCTTCATCCCGCCGCCGCCGAGCGGCTTCACGACGCGGTAGCGGCCGCCGATTATGGTGTTTGGCGCAATCATCGCGCAGGCGCGGTAATTACTGCGGGCGCGGCCCCGCCGTCAACGCTCCGGAGGCGCGAATCCCGCGCCGCTCGGCATCCAGCGCGGCGGCGCGCGCCGCCGACACCGCGCATACCAGCTGAATCAGCACGCCGAGCGAGGTCGAAATTTCGTAGGCCCAAAGCGTTCCGAAAAACCATCCGATCGCGCGCCCGGTGCGCCCGGCGTAGAAATGACCGAGCCCCGGGATCACGCTGAGCACGACCGCGATCGCCGCGGGCGAAGCCATCTCGCCGAGCCACCGCTGAGCGCCCAGCTTGGCGCCGCACTGCTTGCAGAACACCGCCTCGGCGACCGTCACCGGCTGGCCGCATTGCGAGCAGAAGCGCGCCCGTGTCGTTGCTGTATCAGCCATACCCGTTTCAGCCGTGCCCGCGTAGGAAATCCCGCTATCAGCCATGGAACACGAACGGCGCGTCGCCCAGCCGCACGTCGTCGCCGTTGGCGAGCTGGCGCGCGCCGTCGATCCGTTGGCCGCGGACGAACGTGCCGTTTTGGCTGGCGAGATCGCGGAGCGCGAAGCCACCGTCCTGCGGCACGATAGTCGCGTGTCGGCGCGAGACCGAGGCGTCGGCGACCACGATATCATTATCGATTGCGCGGCCGAGCGTCGTCGGCCCTTGCGGGCGCAGCTCGTGACGATGGCCGCTAGCGTCGACCAGGCACGGCGTCGCCATCCGGCCTGCGTGCGGCGGCACCGCGGCCGGGGCGAGAGTGGGCGGCGCGCTGTCTGGTTGCCCGTCCTGGCGCACGCCGCGCCGCGGCGCAGCGCTCGCGCGCTTGAGATGGAAGCTCAGTTCATAATCGGAGATTTTGATCCGGTCGCCCTCGTTCAGCGCGGCGGTTTCGATTCGGTGGCCATTCACAAACACGCCCTGCTGCACCGCGAGATTTTTCAGCACGTAGTCGTTGCCCTGGCGCTCGATTACCGCGTGGCGCGGCTGCACGCCGGGATCGCCGAAGAGTCCGACCACGTTTTCTTCGGCGCGTCCGACCGTCGCTACCGCGCGATCGATATTGAAGCTGCGCCCGCGCAGCCGCCCGGCTTCGACGTTAAGCCACGCGCTCTTGGTCAACTCCTGCACGAGGCCGATCAGCAGTCCGACCGCCAATCCGAGCGCGCACAGGCCGAACAGCCGCGAGTAAAGCCCGCTCGCGTTGGCCCCGATGATGTCGAAGGCCACGCCGCCGACGAAGCCGCCGATCCATCCGCCGACCGCGCCCTTTACGATATTGCGCAGCGAGCCTCCGAGGTCTTTGAGCGAGCCGCCGGCGAGGCCCACGCCGGCGCCGCAGATGAAGCCCATCAGGACCCATCCGATCACCCGCGCGACGCGCAGGTAGATCTCCGACCCGGCCTGGTTGGCGCCCCATCCGCCGGCCGAAAGGATCATCGTGAAGACGACGTTGGAGTAGTAGACCGCGGGCAACCCAATAAGGAAGCAGACCACAAGTCCGATGAGGAAACGTCGCGTAACCGCAGGCGTGAATTGCAGGGTTTTGGCCTGCGCGGCAACGATTAGGCCGCCGACCAGCCCCCAGAACAGCGCCATCGAGAGCACCCCCTCGATTTGGGTCCAGGCGTTCTCGACCTGCGTGATGGTGTGTCCGTGGCTGACCGCCTCGACCGGAATCCATCCAAGCGCGCCGCCGATAAGCCCGGCCAGCGCCATGAAAACAAGCTCGCGCCGGTCAATCGCGTCGTTCATCGCGGCAAACCCTTGTTGGAACCTGGGGTCTCGGGAATGGCAGTCTTAAGAATTGGCGCGTAAGCCTGGGCGCGGAGTCTGGCAAAGCGTTTATCACCGAATGCGATTCTCATCAGTATAGTAACCATAATATCGCGGCTCGCGGATGCGGCAAACGTCCGGCGAATTCTCACAAGCCTATAAGTCCGACAAGTCCGATAAATCCGACGCTGCCAGACCTGTGGGTTGCCCCCTTCGGCGCAAACGGTGCATGATTCGATTTTCACGCATGCGCTGATTGGCTGGAGATAACGCAGGAGATAACGGATGGCGGAGAAAACCCTCGTACCCGAGCCATTTGGACCCCTCCAGGGGGTCAAAATCGTCTCGAGCGGCACCTTGATTGCGCAGCCCTTCGGTGCCGCCCTCGCCGCCGACATGGGCGCCGAAGTGATCCAGGTCGAACGTCCCGGCGTGGGTGACATGGGATGGCGCACCGTCGGCATCCGGCTCAAGACGCGCGACGGCAAGGGCGAGACCGCGACCAACTGGGTGCAGGAGCGGCGCAACGTCTTTTGTATCTCGCTCGACCTCACACGCGCGCGCGGACGCGAGCTATTCGTGCGCCTGCTCGAGCGCGCCGACATCTGGATGGAAAGTTCGAAGGCCGGGACCTATCCGAAATGGGGGCTCGACGACGCCTCGGTATGGAAGGTCAACCCGAAGCTGGTGATTACCCACGTCAGCTCGTACGGCCAATATGGCCATCCCGATTACATCGGACGCACCTCGTACGACATCGTGGGCCAGGCCTTCGGCGGTATCATGTACCAGACCGGCTTTCCCGAGACGCCGCCCTCGCGCGCCGCACCGTGGACGGGAGACTACCTGACGGCGCTGTTCACGCTGTGGTCGTCGTTGGCGGGACTGACTTACGCGCGCAGCTTCGGCAAGGGGCAGGCGATCGACATCGCGCAATACGAAGCGATCCATCGAACGCTCGGTGGCACGATGGTCGAGTACTTCCAGCAGGGCCTGGTGCGCGAGCGCTCGGGCAACAAGGCGCAGGGCTTCCAGCCGCTCGACAGCTTCGAGGCGAGCGACGGATGGGTGGTGCTGGGCGCGATCGGCGATGTTTACGATCGCGTGGTGCGCGCGATCGGACTCGATCCGGCCGACCCGAAATGGCAAAAGGCGCGCCTGGACGTCGAGTCGATGGAAGGGATCGAGTTCGACGCGCTCTTGCGCGGATGGATCAACGAACGCACCTCGGCCGAAGTCGTCCGCCACATGAATCAGCACAACGTCGCCTGCAACCGGATCATGTCGAGCAAAGACATGGCCGAGAACGAGCAGTACAAGGCGCGGGAGATGCACGTCGAATGGACCGACGAGCAGGCGGGCAAGGTCAAGGGGGTCGGGATTGTGCCGAAGTTTTCCGCGACGCCGGGGAAGATTTTTCGCGGCGCGGTCGGCGTCGGACACGACAACGATCGGGTTTACGGCGAGCTTTTGGGGCTCAAGCCGGCGGAGATCGAGGAGTTGAGGCGCGACAAGCTGATCTAGCAACACAATGATGGACGAGCCGGACACAGCGGTGCGTCCATGGAGGGAACAGCGATGGCAGTTGCTCTGGTTACTGGTTCCAGTACGGGGATCGGGCTGGCGACGGCGGTCGCGCTCGGTCGCGCGGGTCAGGACGTATACGCAACGATGCGCAATCCGGCGCGTGCGCCCGAACTCTCCAAAATCGCCGCTGCGGAAAAGCTGCCAGTCAAAATTCTCCCGATGGACGTCGACGATGACGCCTCGGTCAGTAAAGCCGTCGCGGAGGTTTTAGCCGAAGCCGGTCGCATCGACGTGCTGGTAAACAACGCGGGCGTCCAGGGGAGCGGGGCGGTTGAAGAGATTCCGCTCGCCGAGTTCCGGCGCGTCATGGAGACCAACTTTTTCGGTTCAATTAGATGCATTCAAGCGGTGCTGCCCGGCATGCGCGAGCAACGCGATGGGCATATCATCAATGTGTCAACCATCGGCGGCCGAATAACGGGATTGTCACAAGGCCCGTACTGCGCCTCGAAATTTGCCTTGGAAGCGGTCAGTGAGATTCTGGCTGGCGAAGTAAAAGTGTTTGGCATTCGAGTCGCGATCATCGAGCCGGGCGTGACAACCACTGAAATTTTCGACAAACGCCGCGCTGTACCGAAAAATTCACCGTACCGTCAGGAACGGCGGATGAATGCGATGTTCGACGCGCTGCGCAAGCAGCGGATTCCTACCTCGGTAGTAGCGGACAAGATCGTCGAGATCGTGCAGACCAGAACCTGGAAGCTGCGGCATCCGACGGGCCCTGACGCGGAGCCGTTTCTGAATTATCGCGCTTCGATTTCCGATGAGGAATGGGTGGATCTCCACGCGATCGAAAGCGACGAGGAATTCGCCGCGGTCGCTAAGCGTACTTTCGGACTCGATTTGGAACTGTGACGAAGCGCGCCTAGCACGCGACCCGCGTCGTGAACGCGTCGGCGCCGCATGAGGAGCGTGTCGAAACCGAGTTGCTCGGCGGCGCGGGCGCACGCGAGCAGGTTGCGCGCGTCGATTGCGGCCCCATGTTGCGGCTCGCGATTCCATCCTTCATCGTCCGACCCTCCGCCGCACGCCGCGGCCGGTAACTATCTAACTATTTTACGGCTTTGAGCTTGCGCCGGCCGGGGCGTCCCGAGACCAGACGGCGCGCCGCCGCGCCGAGCGTGCCCGCGCGATGCCATCGGCCGTACTGCTCCAGCGTCAGTCCGCGCGCCGCTTCCAGCGCGACCGACAGCGCGGCGAGCACGCAGACCTCGGCGAGCACGCTGATCCGCGGCGCAAGGCCGAGCACGCCGCCCTCATGCTCGACCGGAGCATTGATCACGAGGTCGGCGAGATGCGCGAGCTCGGAGGCGCGATTGCCGGTGACCGCGATTAGCTGCGCGCCGTGCTCCTTGATCGCCACCGTGGCTTCGCACAACTCGCGCGTATTGCCGCTGTTGGAGATCGCGATTACGACGTCCTTGGGATCGACCTGGCCGAGGCTGCCGTGCAGGGTCTCGGTCGCGTGCAGGAAGGTCGCCTGCGTCCCCACCGAACAGAGCAGGCTCGCCGCGTAGCGCGCGACGTGCTCGGGTTTGCCGACCCCGGTCAGATGGACGCGGCCGCCGCGGGCCTCGGCGGTGCGAATCATGTCGACCGCGGCGCGAATCTGGTTGAGATCGATCTCGCGCCGCAGCGTCCCGAGCTCGCCCAGGCACAGTTCCAGGAAACGGCTGACTTCGACCGAGGGATCGAGCGGTCCGTTGGCTTGCGCGGGCGTTTCTATTTCCGGCAGCGCCTGCTCGGGCATCGCTTGGCGCAACAGCGCGAGCACTTCGTCGCGCACCTCGAAGCCGGCCGGAAACGCGCCCAGCCGTCCCACGCAAACCGCGCCGGCCGCGTTGGCGAGCGTACCGATTGCCCGCCATGGCAAGCCCCATCGAAGCCCCGCGAGCATCGCGCCCAGGAATGCATCGCCGGCGCCGGTCGTGTCGATTACCTTGACCGCGAAGGCCGGCAGCCGAAGCGCGGTTTCCGCTGCCGCGATCGCGCATCCGCGCTCGCCGTCGGTGACCACTACCGCCTCGTTCTGATAGCGCGCGCGCATCGCCTGGGCGAGTTTCAAGGTGTCGCCGCGTCCCGCGCCCACCAGCGCGCGCGCCGCGAGCCGAGTCGGCTTGAGAATCGTCGCCAGGCGCAGCGCGCGCTCCAGTTCGGCGCGCGTGCCAAGCACGGGGCAGGCGGCGGCGGGCGGCAGATCGACGTCGAGGACGGTCGGGATGGAATTGGCGCGCGCGAACAACAGCAGCGCGATAACGGTGCGCAGCGGGAGTTGCGATATTTCGGTCGAAACCATCCGGGCGTGCCGGATGAAGCCGGCATGGCGGCGGCGAATCTCGTCCGGCGCAAGCTCGGCGGTGGCGCCGCGCGCCATATAGATTGCGCGTCCGCCGCGCGCGTCGACGAAAATTTTTGCAAACGAGCTGGCCGAGCCGTCGGTGGTCAGATGATGCCGAATTCCCAGCTGCTCCATCCCGCGGCGCAGGAACTCGCCATTGCGGTCGGCGCCGATTTTGCCGAACGCGCCGACCTCGAGTCCCAGCACGCGCGCCCATCCGAGATGGTTGAGCACCAGTCCGCCGACCGCCGCGCGTTCCATCCGCCCGTCGTCATGATGGGCGTCGAGCGCGATTTTCTCCTCGGCGCGGACGAACTTCGGCGTGCGGTAGAACAAGTCCACCACCATGCTGCCGCAGCCGGCGACGTCGAGTTTTGCCTCAGCCATCCTTCACTGCGCGCCTCGGCTGCGGGCGCTCCGCCTCGGCCTCGCTGAGCCATCCGGGCTCCAGCGTGGCCGCCGCGCGTCGGCGCAGGTCCTTGAAGCGGCGTGCGAACTCGCGCCGCTCGCTGTCGCCGAACGCCGGCGTCCCCGGCGCGAGCGCTTCGCTGCGGCACACGCCCATCTCGGCCAACGCCGCCTTGAGGCAGGCGAGCGTGGGGCGGAAGCTGCGGCCGCCGCGGTTGAACTCGCATGCGGCGCGGAACTCTTCCAGCACCTGGGCGTAGCGATGCATCAGGGCGGCGTCGCCGTTGCGGCACACGCGGAAAGCGCGCTGCCACTCGCGCGGCATCGCGTTGCTCGGTCCGGCGACGATTCCGTAGGGCAGCGAATCGCGCGTCCAGTAGCGGTTCCAATAGTGCCGGGTCCATCCGCCGGCGCCCTTGGGCGGCGCGAACAGGTCGAAGATGAGATAGGGGTCGCCGGCGTAGATCGCAAAATCGCCACTGCGGTTGAAGTGCGATGCCGCGCGCGTGTAATTGCCCAGCACCGCCTTGCCGGCGGTGACTTTGACTCCGCGCACGTAGTCCATCCGGCTCATCTGTTTGACGTCGCGCGTATGCAGATGCGGCGCGTGGCCGGGCGCGGAAATCTCGGCATTGTCGTAGAGGAAGACCGGAATGCTCCGCCTGGCGCGCTCGAAGAGCGCGTTGATCTCGCGATTGACGAAGCCGACCGGATCGTCCGAGTCACGAATCGAAAGCGGCGCGACCACCACCGCCTCGGCGTTTAGGTCCAGCGCGTACTCCAGGTTCTCCAGCGTCTCGGCGCGCGTATGCCCGGTAATCCCGACCCAGGCCTCGACCGCGACGCCTGCGGCGTTGATCCGGCGGCATTCGTCGACTACCACGCGCGCGATCTGCTGGCGGCGCGGATTATCGAGCTTGTCCCACTCGCCGGTGGTGCCGGCGGCGAAAATAATATTGGCGCCGTGGCCGCCCTGCACCGCCCAGCGCACGACCGCGCGCTGCTCGTCCTCGAGCACTTCGCCGTGGCGGTCGAGGATGGTGACGACCGGCACCGAGAGCCCCGCGTTGGGCACATAACGGCGTACTTCCCGCCCGTCCGCGCGCCGCGCCACCCGCCGCCGTCCGACCAGTCTCAGTTGTCTTTTCGCTGTCATCGCACCTCGTAGTCGAACAAAATGATCCGGCCCATGATTCGGCGTAATTCCGCCGGGAAAAGAATCCGCGCCGCCCCGGAATCACATGATTCCCAGCCCCACGCGGGTAACAAATGTGTGATTCCCCTCCCGGTCAGTACCATACTTGCTAAGCTGGGCCTCGATACGCAAACGGTACTTGCCGTCCGCGGACAGCGCGCCCTTGGGCATGTTGTTGGCCCACAGCGATGCTTTGCACGCGGCAATCACGAAGTTGTCGATCGCGGCGAGCCCCGAATGCTGTTGGTAGACCAGCTCCTTTAACTGGCCCTTATCGTCGAGGATCGCGGCCACGATGACTGGGCTGATCTCTTCGGACAGCTCCAGTTTCACCATCGGCTCCTGCTTCTCCTCCTTGATCATTTCGCTCAGCAACTGCGTGATCATCATGTTCGAAAAGCCCGGATATTCCGCCGCTTTGGCATTGAGCAGCCGTACCTGCGTGTGCGGAATCATGGTCTCGGCATAGCGCGGTGAATCCGGATCCTCCAGGAACAGCCGGCGCAGCGTCGAGGGCGTGTCCTGGCCCATGCCGTGCGCGACCTCCGCAGCCTTGTCGCGCGACGGGTCCGCTTTGAGCACCTTCGCGGCGTTACTGAGCGAGGCGGTATCGGTGTCGCCGGAGGAAAGTTGCGAGAGATTCGTGATGACCTGCGGCGAGCCCGGAGCCGCTGGCGGCGGCGGAGGCGCTGATGAGCGGGCGGCGGTGGTTGGAGCCTGCGAGGAGCATCCGAGCGCTATCAGGGTTGCGACAATGGCCGCGCCTGGCGCGGCCGCGGCGCGCAGGGCGCCAATCATTGTGCCCGCAACCCTAATGGCGCGGACCCGTAGCGTCAGACCAGATCGCATTGCCGTATCGTACCGTCGTATAGCATTGCCGTTTCACATTGCCGTCTTGGCGAGAAAGACTCCGTGATCGGCCCTCGGGCGCCGCGAGCGCACGATATTAGTACCCAGGGGCCGAGCCGACAATGACAAACTGCCGATTCGTGGTTATCTTAGCCAAGGTCAAACAGGCTGCGGCTGTTTTCTAAGCCTCAATTGAGTGGCATGCCGCCTGATGATACAATGGGGAAGAGAAAGGGAAGCAAATGAAACCCGGAATCCATCCCGAATACCATCGCTGCGTAGTAACCTGCGCATGCGGCAACACGTTTGAGACGCGCTCGACGGTGAACGAATTGCACGTCGAGGTCTGCTCGAATTGCCATCCCTTCTATACCGGCACCCAGCGGCTGGTCGACACGGCCGGCCGGATCGAGCGTTTCAATCGCAAGTACGGCCGTAAAGTAGCATAGCAACCTCCGCTGCCCGCGGCGCATCACGCTGCGTCCGGGTGGGCGGGGGATCGGTCTCGATGGCGCGGCTGGCCCCCACTCGGTAGCCGCGCTAAATTTTTGTCCCGTACAGCGCTGAATTCACGCTCCGTTATGACCCAGGTGCCAATGCTCGACAAGCTCAAGGGGATCGAAGAGCGCTTCGCCGAACTGGAGCGGCGCATCAGCGATCCGGCGGTAATCGCCAACAATCGCGAATATGCGCAGCTCGCCCGCGAGCGCTCCTCGCTGATGGAAGTGATCGGCGCGATCCGCGAGTATCGCCACACGCTCGACGAAATCGCCGACCATCGCGCCTTGCTCGAAGGCGACGACGAGGACCTGCGCGAGCTGGCCAAGGGCGAGTTGCCGGCGCTGCAAAAGCGTCAGGCCGAGCTCGAGGAGCGGATCAGGACTTTGATCACGCCGCGCGATCCCAATGACGACCGCAACGTATTGCTCGAAATTCGCGCCGGCACCGGCGGCGAGGAAGCCTCGCTCTTTGCCAACGAACTGTTTCGAATGTACACCCGCTACGCCGAGCGCCATCGATGGAAGGTCGAGTCGCTGAGTCTCAGCACCACGGGCCTCGGCGGAGTCAAGGAAGTGATCGCGCTCATCGCGGGCCGCGGCGCTTACAGCCGGCTCAAGTTCGAGGGCGGCGTGCATCGCGTGCAGCGCGTGCCCGCCACCGAAGCCTCGGGGCGCATCCATACCTCCGCCGTTACCGTGGCGGTGATGCCGGAGGCCGATGACGTCGAAGTCAACATCAACGAAGAAAAAGATCTTCGTATCGACGTGATGCGCGCCTCGGGGCCCGGCGGCCAGAGCGTCAACACCACCGATTCGGCCGTGCGCATCACGCACATCCCGACCGGGATGGTGATCGTCTGCCGCGACGAGAAATCGCAGCACAAAAACAAGGCGCGGGCGCTCAAAATCCTGCGCTCACGCCTGCTGGAAGCGGCGCAGGCCGAGCAGGACGCCAAGATGGCCGCGACGCGCAAATCGATGGTCGGCACGGGCGACCGCTCCGAGCGCATCCGCACGTATAATTTTCCGCAGTCCCGCGTGACCGACCATCGCGTCAACCTGACGCTGCATCAACTCGACCAGGTGCTCGACGGCGCGATCGATCCGCTGATCGACGCGCTCGCCACCCGCGAGCAGGCCGAGGCGCTGAGCACTTGACCCTCGATTGATTCGCGCGATTAATTTCGACGATGAATTTAGACCATGAATTTTGACCCGCCCGCTGAGCCGCATACGGACACGCGCCACGCCGTGGCGGCGGCGATCGCCGACGCGAGCGCGCGTCTGGCGCGCGCCGGAGTCGCGAGTGCGCGGCTGGACGCGGAATTGCTGATGGCCGCGGCGGCGGGCGTCTCGCGCGCGATGCTGATTGCCGGAGGGGCGGAAGTCGGCGCGGCTCTTGCGCCACGTTTCCAGCGGATGGTCGCGCGGCGCGAGGCTCGCGAGCCGCTCGCCTATATCGTCGGCCAACGTGAGTTTTTTTCACTGGACTTCGCGGTGCGCGCGGGCGTGCTGATCCCACGTCCCGAGACTGAGACCGCGGTCGAAGCTGCGCTGGATTTTCTGCGCGAACGTCCGGCCGCCACGGTTCTCGACCTGGGCACCGGGTCGGGCGCGATCGCCATTGCGATCGCTGCAAACGCGCCCGCCGCACGAATCGTCGCGCTGGATATATCTAAAGTGTCACTTGAGGTCGCCGCGGAGAACGCCCGGCGCCATCGATGCGCCGATCGGATCGCTCTCGTGCAAGGTGATTGCTTCGCCACGCTGGAGGATGGCGCGCCGGCATTCGATCCGTTCGATCTGATCGTATCCAACCCGCCTTACGTCGCTGAAGCGGAGTTCGCCGCGATGGCGCCTGAGGTGCGCGATTTCGAGCCGAGGATCGCGCTTAAGGGTGGCCCCGATGGAATGGACTTCTATCGCAAGATCGCCGCGGGTCTTGCGCGATGGCTTGCCTCGGGTGGTCAAGTGATACTTGAAGTAGGCGCGGGACAGGCGGAAGCGGTCGAGGCGATGATGAGTGCGGCGGGATGCGCCGTGAGCGCGCGGCGGCGCGACCTCGCGGGCATCGATCGCGTGGTCCGCGCCCGGCGCAGTCTCTAGTTACCGGTTACCTGCGCGTCCGAAGCGGACGCGTATCGCGGGATCCTCACCCACACCCTCGCCCACATATGACGATGTGGGCGAGGGCCCAGAAAAATAGCGCGCGTGATGGAACCGAGCATGGTAAACGACGTGCGTGCCCAGAGTGCCAGCATGTCCGCGCAGCGCACCGCCAGCGGCGCTTTCTTCTATTGCCCTCGCGCGCGTCTGTTCGCGGGAGAGAGTAGGGTGAGGGTCCATTTAAAGATTCCGGCGAGCGATCGCGGAGAGGCCAGCGGACTCGGTCGCTCGCCGCAGCCTCCGCTCAGGAGGCGCAAGAACAAACCTGCACGCTTCTGATCGCGCATCACACACTTTATACTGGCGCATTAGAGTAGACGGCGCTGAAGCGCGGGGCGCGCGCGGGTTGCGATTCGACGGCCCGGGGGGAAAAACTACCAGCCTCAAATGGACAAGATGATCATCCGCGGCGGTGCGCCGCTTCGCGGCACGGTGGACCTTTCCGGCAGCAAAAATGCCGCGCTGCCGTGCCTGATGGCGGCGCTGCTCACTGACGAGCCGGTGCTGATCCATAACGTCCCTCGCCTGCGCGACGTTCGCACTTCGCTCGATTTGCTCGCCCGCCTGGGCGTGGAGTCGCGCTGGATCGGCGACCACGACGTCAAACTGCATGCGCGCGCGATCATCTCGCACGAGGCGCCCTACGAACTGGTCAAGACGATGCGCGCGTCGTTCCTGGTGCTGGGCCCGCTGCTCGCGCGTAGCGGGCGAGCCCGGGTTTCGACGCCTGGCGGATGCGCGATCGGCGCGCGGCCGGTCAATTTGCATATCGCGGGAATCCGCATGTTCGGCGCGCGCATCCAGATGCGCCATGGCTACGTCGAAGCCCACGCCGCCAATCTCCGCGGCGCTCGGGTGTGGCTGGATTCGCCGTCGGTCGGCGCGACCGAGAATATCCTGATGGCCGCGGTGCGCGCGCGCGGCCGTACCACGATCGAAAACGCGGCGCGCGAGCCCGAGGTGCAGGACCTCGCGCGGATGCTCACCGCGATGGGCGCGCGCATCTCCGGCGCCGGCAGCCACGTGATCGAAATCGAAGGCGTCGAGCGTCTCGGCGCCGTCGAACATACCGTGATTCCCGACCGGATCGAGGCCGGCTCGCTGATGATCGCGGCTGCCGTGACCGGCGGCGATGTAACCGTGCGTGACGCTCCGCTCGGCCATCTGGAAGCCGTGATCGCCAAGCTCAGGGAGACCGGCGTCACGGTCGAGCCGGTTGCGGATGGATTGCGGGTCGCGCGCGGCGTGGCGCTTCGCCCGGTTGAATTGCGCACGCTCCCGTATCCCGGCTTTCCCACCGACTTGCAGGCGCAGATGATGGCGCTGCTGACCCAGGCCGCCGGAACCTCGGTCATCACCGAGACCATCTTCGAGAACCGCTTCATGCACGCGCTCGAGTTGATGCGGATGGGCGCCGATATCGTGATGAAGGGGCCGACCGCGGTGGTACGCGGCGCGACGGCCCTGTGCGGCGCGCCGGTGATGGCGACCGACCTCCGCGCCAGCATGGGACTAATCCTCGCGGGCCTCGCCGCCGAGAACAGCACCGAGCTAAGCCGCGTCTATCATCTCGACCGCGGCTACGAGGCGCTCGACGCGAAGCTGCGCGCATTGGGCGCGCAGGTCGAGCGGGTGCCGGACGAGCAGGCGGCGTGAGCTGCGACGCGATGCAATGCGATGAAACTGGCAATCCTGAACTCGCATAGCGCCGCCTTTCGCCGGTTTCTCGACGCGATGCTCGAGCGCCGCAGCGGCGATGGCGCCGGAGTCGACGCGGCGGTGGCGAAAATAATCGCCGCCGTGCGCCGGCGCGGCGACCGCGCGCTGGTCGAGTTCGGCGCGCGCTTCGATCGCGTGAAACTCACGCCGCCTCGCCTGCGCGTGCGGCCGGCGGAGATGGAGGCGGCGCGCCGCGCACTGCCGCCCGCCGAGCGCCGCGCGCTGGAGCTTGCGGCCCGGCGTATCCGCGAGTTCCATCGCCGTACGCTTAGCCGCTCGTTCGCCTATCGCGACGCCTCCGGGATGCGCCTGGGCCAGAGGGTGCGCGCGCTTGCGCGGGTTGGAATCTACGTTCCGGGAGGGCGGGGCGCTTATCCTTCGACCGTGCTGATGAATGCGATTCCGGCGCGCGTCGCGGGCGTCGACGAAATCGTGATGGTCTCGCCGCCGTCGCCCCAGGGCGACTCGACCGCGGTACTGGCGGCCGCCGCAATCGCCGGGGTCGATGAGTTCTACCGCGTGGGCGGCGCGCAGGCGGTGGCCGCGCTCGCCTACGGCACGCGAACGATCGGCGCGGTCGACAAAATAGTCGGCCCCGGCAACGCTTGGGTGCAGACGGCCAAGCGGATGGTCTATGGCGCCGTCGATATCGACAAAATGGCCGGGCCGAGCGAGGTACTGGTGATCGCCGACGGCGGCGCGCGGGCCGAGTGGGTCGCGGCCGACCTTATCGCGCAAGCCGAACATGGCTCGGGCGACGAAGCCGCGGTGCTGCTCACGCCCTCGCGCGCGGTCGCCGAGCGCGTCGCCGCGGCGATCGAGGATGCGCTCGCCGATCTCCCGCGCGCGGCGGCGGTCAGGCGCGTGTTCGCGCGCCGCGGCGCGCTGGTCGTGGTCGATTCTCTCGAGGAGGCATTCGCGCTCGCCAACCGGATCGCACCCGAGCATCTCGAACTCGACCTCAGGGACGCGCCGCGATGGCTCGGGCGGGTGCGCGCCGCGGGCGCGGTGTTCGTGGGCGAACTTAGTCCCGCGCCGCTCGGCGATTACCTTGCCGGACCCAATCACGTGCTGCCCACGGGCGGCGCGGCGCGTTTCGCCTCGCCGCTCGGCGCCTACGACTTCGTCGCTCGCACCAGTATGATCGAGGCTTCGGCGCGCGCGGTCGAAAAACTTGGACCGGCGGTCGCACTTTTGGCGCGGATGGAAGGTTTCGAGGGCCATGCGCGAGCGGTCGAGTTGCGGTTGAGGGGTCACAACGGCGCGCGCACGCGGCGGACGTGAAAAGGTGAAATGTGAACCATGAAAAACTCCGCCCCGCGGCAGTTACGCGAAGGCCTTCCGACAGATAAGATGACATGCGATCCGCGGCGCGGCGCGCCGCGCGCGGACGACGGCATAAACTTAAAAAAGATGGCGAACAAGTCTCATTTGAAAACGCCGGGCAGTGGTAGTGGTAGAACTCCGCGCTTGAAGGTTGCGCCCGCGGCCAAGCCGCGCGCGAGCGCGAGTGCCGAAAGCGAGGCGCTTGCCGCCCGCTCGGCCGCGGTCGAACGCAAGACGCGCGAAACCGACGTCAAGGTCGCACTCAATCTCGACGGCGGCGGGCGCGGCGCGGTCGCGACCGGCGTTCCCTTCCTCGACCACATGCTCGAGAGCTTCGCGCGCCATGGATTTTTCGATCTCGTCATCCAGGCGAGCGGCGACCTCCATATCGACGAGCATCATACGGTCGAAGACGTGGGGATCGTGCTCGGACGCGCCTTTCGCCAGGCGCTCGGCGATCGCGCGGGCATCCGGCGCTTCGGCGAGGCGATGGTGCCGCTGGACGAGGCGCTGTGCTCGGCGGTGGTCGACATCAGCGGCCGGAGCTACCTCGCCTACAACGTGCCAATCGCGCAGGAGCGGGTGGGCAGCTTCCAGACCGAACTGGTGCACGACTTCATGAAGGCGTTCAGCGACGAAACCGGGATGAATCTGCATCTCAATCTGATCGGGGGCCGCAACCCGCATCATGTGATCGAGGCCGCCTTCAAAGCGCTCGCACGCGCGATGGATCAGGCGACCGCGCGCGAACCGCGTGCGGGCGGCGGCGCGCTTTCGACCAAAGGCACGCTTTCGTCGTAGTAAAACAGTGAAATAGGCTTGTTCGAGAAGTTCACCGTCATTCCGTCGATCGACCTCAAGGGCGGCGAAGTCGTGCGTCTGTGGCGCGGCGAGATGAACCGCGCGACCGTTTACGGTCAGGACCCCGCGGCGACTGCGCGCGCTTTCGAGAGCGAGGGCGCGCGGATAATTCACGTCGTGGACCTCGACGGGGCGATCGCCGGCGCGCCGCGCAACCTGGAGTCGATCCGCGCAATCCGCGCCGCGGTCCGCTGCGGGCTGGACGTAAGCGGAGGGCTCCGAACGGTCGAGTCGGTGCGTGTGGCGATCGCGGCGGGCGCGGACTACGTGTCGATAGGATCGGCCGCGATGCTCAATCCGCCGATGCTCGTCGCGGCCTGCCGCGAGCATCCGGGACGCGTCTTTGGCTCACTAGATGTGCGCGGGGGACGTTTGGCAATCAGAGGTTGGCGCGAGACAAGTCAGCTTGTCGTTGCGGATGCCTTGGAGCGCTTCCAGCAGGCTAAAGTAGCTGCGGTGATATTGACTGACATATCTCGCGATGGCACCGAGATCGGTGTCGACATCGAAATGTACCAGACGATAGCGCGGTCCTCGGAGACGCCGGTAATTGCTTCCGGCGGGGTCGCGCGAATCGAGGATGTCGTCGCGTTGAGTCGGCTGTTTCAGCACGGAATAGCAGGCGTGATTACAGGGCGGGCTCTTTACGAAGGACGCTTCACACTCTCACAGGCGATCGCCGCGTCGATCTGACGCGACGAACGCATTTTCCTCTCGACATCGGAGCTATGCAGTGCAATGGCGGCGCATGCTCTACATAAGAAAGTGCAAAAAAATCAGGGTATCAGGTGCCATTCAAAGCAAAAGCTCTGTCAGTGAGCAAATTAGCCCTTGTTTCTTGTCAAAAAAGCATATGGCATGCTAAAACATGTCTAGGTTAACAAGCTGGAGGCGTTTTAGTGGTTAGGGTCTTGGTCGCGAAAGATGTTGCAGGGGGGCTGCGATGAACACACGTTCTCGGTTCTCCAAAGGCCAGATGATGGCCCTTTGCATGATAGTCATGCCCGTGCTGCTCGGTGCGATGGCCCTTGGTGTGGATTTCTCAATCATTTATCTTAATTGGTCGATGGTCCAGAAGGCCGCCGACGCGGCGGCCTTGGCAGGCGCCTCGCAGCTCACGGGAGTGTCGGGCTCGGCCGCTACCGTCAAGCAAGCCGCGACCAACTACGCGTACGGATATGCCTGTCTCAACGGCATCAGCGATCCCAATAATACCTACGCCACCATCTGCCCGTCTAAGGCTTCCCATCCGGGAGGATACGCCGACAAAATCAACGCACCAATCGTCACCGACACCTCTGTTCAAGTGGGCATCAAGCGCTCAGTCCCGTATTCCTTCGGCAAGATGATCGGCCTTCAGGAAGCAGCGGTCGCCGCAACCGCGACTGCAGCGGTCGAAGCCACGGGTACGGTGAACACAGGACTGTTTCCTGTCGGACTTCAATGCACCGCGCCGTGCAAGTTATCGAGTCTGGATCCCGGCCAGACCGTAACGTTTGGGACCAAGTTCGTAGGAGGCTTGGCGCCGGGCAACTGGGATTGGGTGAATGTAGGACAGGGAAACGGGGCGAGCGCGCTCGGCTCTGCAATACAAAATGGAGCCTCGGCCAGTTTCTCTGTCGGCCAGACTATTGGTAGCTCGCCGGGCAACAAGGGCAATGCCGGACCGGTCAAGAACGGTATGGCCGATAGACTGGCTTCCTGCTCGGCCGCCAAGACAGCGCTCACCGAAGGTGCCATGGGCACTGATCCGTGCGGAGGGAATGGAGCAGCCGTCGGCGGTACGTACGGTATTGGAGGATCGGATTCCAACGCGGTCCCGGCTAACGATCCCTGCCTTGTTACGGTTCCGGCGGTCGACTATACGGGATGCAACGGCAGTTGCTCATTATCGATAGAAGGCTTTGCGGAGATATATCTGGAGCAAAGCACGACCAGCTCAGAGATTGATGGATGCTTCGTGCAGTCAGTTGGTCCTACGGTCACAGGTAGCGCCGGCGCACCGGCTCTGGGCTCACTTGGACAACCGGTATTGATCAACTAGTCCCGGAGCTTGATGCCTGCAGAGACCTTTGGCAATGAAGACAGGCACCATCAATCGCGCATCCAGGGGGCAGGCGATGACTGAGTTCGTGCTCATGGCTCTCGTCGCCTTCATTGTATTGTTCGTCGCGATCCAGTTGGCGGCCCTTGGACGGGAGTATATGGCGCTGGGCCAGTTGAACTATCAGGTAACACGCTGGGCCACGGATCCGACGAATAACAGCATCACGGGTTCGAACAGTCCGCAATGCGCCGACGTAGCGAATCTAATTAAAGGAGCGAGCGTGGCGCCGTACTCGAACGTCACCGCAGTGGCTTCCGGGTATATGGGAAAGATTGGGTATAACAATACGGTATGCGGCGCGCCGCCGGCCGGCGGAATCGGTGTCACGATGACCTGCACTGTTCCTGGAGGAACCGGCACAACATCTTGCGCCGTGCAAAGACCTGCCGGTACAGGAGTGCAGGTCGTACTGACCATGGACACCCGCAAAGCCATCTTTTTGAGCACTTCGACAACCAATCCGAATTTCCTCGGAATTCCGTTCCCCAAGACTCTCTCCAGCACCCAGATGATGCTGACTCAGTAGGCGTTACCGATCGACAGAAGAGCCCCGAAGCGGCGCCGGACCGAATGGTCCGGCGCTTTTTTTTTGCTTCGCGGTCGCGTTGCGGTTGTGCAACATGACGATGCCACTCATCCTTTATATTGAGGTTAGTGTCTGGATACGCGCGCGGTCATCCTGCCGATGGTTGTCTGGAACAGTCCCAACGGCAGAAGTCAGGTCCAGATTGTGGCTTTCGCCGCAGTATGGATCGATTCGGAAGGTAGCGGGACTGGCTCTCCGAACGCTCCAAACGACGGCGCCATGGGCAGACCCGTCCTGATCAAGTAGCGCTATGGAATACTGCCAGCCCGGCGGAGCGTCAACGCATTCGCACCGCCGGGTTGGCGCAATGCCGCGGCTGCCGTCCTTCAAATACGTCGATCAGATTGTCCACCGCGAGTTCGGCCATCTTAAGCCGTGTCGCGTGACTCGCGCTGCCGACATGCGGTGTGATTACGACGTTGGGCAACTCGAGCAGCGGATCGTTCGCGGTGATGGGCTCAGGGTCGGTGACGTCGAGTCCGGCGCCGGCGAGCCGTCCCGCCCGGAGCGCGCCGGCGAGCGCCTGCGGATCGACGATCGCGCCGCGCGCCGTGTTGATCAGGATGGCCGTGCGTTTCATCGCCGCGATTTCCGCCTCGCCGATCATGTGGCGCGTCGCGGCCATCAGCGGTACGTGCAACGAGACGAAGTCTGATTCCGCCAGTAGCCGCTTGAGGCTCATCGGTTCCGGCACCGAAGCTTTGGCGCCGGCGGAAACGCGCGAACGCCGGACCCGCGCTGAGCGCGCCGCATGGGGGCCAGGCAAGTAGACAACGCGCATCCCGAAACCGGCCGCGCGCCGCGCCATCGCCTGCCCGATCGCGCCCCAGCCGATTATCCCTAGCGTGGCGCCATGAATGTCGCGCCCCAGCATCACCTTCGGCCCCCACGTTCGCCATCGACCGGCGCGCACGTAGCGGTCGCCCTCGGCGATTCGCCGCGCGGCGGCCATCAGCAGCCCAAACGCGAGGTCGGCGGTGGTCTCGGTCAGAATGCCCGGCGTGTGGCCGACCGCGATGCCGGCGCGAGTCGCGGCGGGGAGGTCGATATTGTCGACGCCCACGGCCAGGTTGCTGATCGCGCGAAGGCGCGGCAGCACGCGGATCGTGGCGGCGTCGAAGCGATCGGTGACCATGCTGAGCACGGCGTCGGCGTGACGCGCGCGCGCCCGCAACTCAGCCGGCGGCGGCGGTATCTCGTCGTCCCACAGATCCACCCGCGCTATCGATGCGAGCCGGCGGATCGCGGGCTCCGCGATCGGCCGCGTAACGAACACCCGGCGCTCGCCTGCGCGGTCGCCGCGGTCTTTTACTTGCCTGCCGCGATGCTTCATCCGGTCGCCGTGCCAATTGCATCTTGGCCGTCGCGCGAGCGCGTTTCAAATCGTTGGGCGCGTTTGCTATAGGCCTCGTGTGGACGCATCAAGATCAATTGTCGATCATATACTCGCGCAAGCAACCGGCGCCGGCCGCGGCGAACTGTCGGAAATCGAATCCAAGCAAATCCTGGACGCGATCGGAATCCCAGTCGCGATCGCCCATCTCGCGCAAAGCGCCGAGGAAGCGGCGGAACTCGCCGCGCGCGAGGGCTTCCCGGCCGCGCTCAAGGTGGTGTCGCCGCAGGCGGTGCACAAGAGCGAGGTCGGCGGCGTCGAACTTGGCCTCGGCTCCCCGGCCGAGGTCAAGGCCGCGTTCGAGCGCATCCGCCACGGCCTTGCCGCCAGGCGTCCCGGCGCGCGCTTCGACGGGGTCGCGGTGCAGACGATGGCGGCGCCGGGGATCGAGTTGATTGTCGGGACGACGCGCGACGATCGCTTCGGCGCGCTGGTGATGGTGGGGCTGGGCGGCACGCTGGTCGAGATTTTCAAGGACACGGCGCTCAGAATCGCGCCGGTTACCGCCGCCGGCGCGCGCGCGATGCTCGGCGAGTTGCGTGCCGTGGCGCTGCTTAAGGGCGCGCGTGGAAACGCGCCCGCCGACCACGACGCGATCGCGGAATTGATCGCGAAGATCTCCGAGTTCGCGGCCGCGCACGCCGAAGTGCGCGAAATGGACCTCAACCCGGTGGTTGCGTACTCCAGGGGTCTGCGGGTGCTCGACGCGCGCATGCTGCTCAATCTGGCTGGCGCGTCGTCAGCGCCGGCCGCCGATCCGCGCCGCCCGCAGCGAATCGAGAATTTGCGCCGCGGCTTCGACGCGCGCACGGTCGCGGTCATCGGCGACAAGCGGATGGGCGGTTACCTGTGGCTGCGCGCGATGTCCCGGTTCGCGGGCAAGCTGTACTCGGTGCAAATCGATCCCAACGAAATCCCGGGGATCGAGGCGATGGGCGTAACCAATCTAAAGAGCCTGGCCGACGTACCCGAGCCAATCGACTACGCCATAAGCGCCGTGCCGCGCCAGATTGCGCCGCGCATCCTCAAGGATTGCGTCGCCGCCGGCGTCAAGGCTATCGGGTTTTTCACCTCCGGTTTTTCCGAGACCGGCGAAGAGCTGGGCGTGAAGCTGGAGCACGAACTGCGCGCGACCGCCGCCGGATCGGATATCGCGCTGGTTGGGCCCAACTGCATGGGCCTGTACAACCCGTCGATCGGGTTGTGCAACTTTCCCGATCTCGCGGCCGGGACCGGCGGCGGCGACGTCTGTTTCATTTCGCAAAGCGGAACTCACAGCATCAACTTCTGCTTGCAGGCGCCGATCCGCGGCATCCGCATCAACAAGGCCGCCTCGATCGGGAATGTGCTGATGCTCGAGGCCGCGGACTACCTCGACCTGATGGCGGACGATCCTGCCACCCGCGCAATTGGGATGTACATCGAGGGCGTGCGCGACGGCCGGCGCTTTTTCGCGAGCCTGACGCGCGCCGCCGCGCGCCATCCGGTGGTGGTATGGAAGGGCGGGATGACCGAGGCCGGGGCGCGCGCGACATTCTCGCATACCGGCTCGCTCGCGACCGCGGCCGCGGTGTGGCGCGCCCTGATGGTGCAGAGCGGGGCGGTCTCGGTCGCGAGTCTCGACGCGATGCTCGACGCGATGGAATTGCTGGCGCGCGGGCGGCGCGTCGGCGGGCGCGGGATGGGGCTGGTCGCGATGACCGGCGGACAATCGGTGGTGATAACCGACACCTTCGCCGCGGCGGGGCTCGAAGTGCCGGCGCTGTCGGAGGGGTCGTACGCGGAGTTGAAAGGCTTCTTCAATATCATCGGCGGCAGCTATCGCAATCCGCTCGACGCCGGCGGGACGATCGGGATGGGCCACGAGCAGGGCAACCTCGATCGGATTCTCGACATTCTCGAGCGCGACGCGGCGATCGACGCGATCGTGCTGGAGATCGGCACGGGACTACGCGCCGCGCGCTGGCCGGCCCACGAGGACGAGCTGACCGGGCTGCTCGACAAAATCGCCGAGTTCAACCGGCGCTCGCGCAAGCCCTTTGCCGCAATCCTGCATCCGGCCCACCTCGAGGTAATCGTCGCCCGCGCCAAAGAGCTCGCGCGCGCTCGCGGCCTGGTGGTGTTCGACAGTTTCGAGCGCGCGGCCGCCGCTTTCGCGGTCGCCGCCGAGTATTGGCAGGGCAGGGGTAATTCGTGATGCGGGCTTGGTTAACTGCGCACGCGCGCGACCGCCGCATGCCATCCGTCGACTAGCCGCTCACGCTCGCCGGGACGCATCGAGGGGCGAAACAGCCGTCCGCTTCCGCCGAGCGCCCGCAGCTCCGCGGGCGAACGCCACAGGCCGCACGCGAGCCCGGCCAGCATCGCCGCCCCCAGCACCGTCGTCTCGGCCATTTTCGGCCGCCGCACCGGGCGTCCCAGCACGTCGGCCTGAAACTGCATCAGGTAGCCGTTGGCGGTGGCGCCGCCGTCGACTCGCAGCTCGTTGATGCGGCGTCCGCTGTCCTTCTCCATCGCGGCCAAAGCGTCGCGCACCTGGTAGGCGATCGAGTCGAGCGCCGCGCGCACCACGTCGGCGCGATTGGTACCGCGGGTGATGCTGACGATCGCGCCGCGCGCGCCGGCGTCCCAGTACGGCGCGCCGAGGCCGACGAAGGCCGGCACCAGGTAGGGTTGCGAGCGATCGCGGCTTGTGCGCGCGATCTTTTCGCTCTCGGCCGAGGTAGCGATTATGCGCATCTCGTCGCGAAGCCACTGAATCGCCGCGCCCGCGATGAACACCGAACCTTCAAGCGCGTAGGCGGGCTCGCCGCCCGGTCCCAGGGCGGCGGTGGTCAACAATCGATTGCGCGAGGTGACCGCGCGCTCCCCCGTATGCATCAGCAGGAATGCGCCGGTGCCGTAAGTTGCCTTGGCCGCGCCGGCGCTGACGGCGCCTTGGCCGTACAGCGCGGATTGCTGATCGCCGATGACCGCGCCGATTGGGATGGCGCGCGGCCCGAACATCCCGGCGGCCGCCTCGGCCAACGGACCGCGCGAGCCGACCGGCTCGGGCAGCATCGAGGCCGGCACGCCGAGCATCCGCAGCATCGTGGCGTCCCAGCGGCGCTCCTTCAAATTGAGCATCATCGTGCGCGACGCGTTGGTGAGGTCGGTCACGAACGCCGCGCCGCGCGAGAGCCGAAATATCAGCCACGTATCGATCGTGCCGAAGC
Source organism: uncultured delta proteobacterium (assembly GCA_963773975.1). GTDB lineage: Bacteria > Desulfobacterota > Binatia > Binatales > Binataceae > JAKAVN01. The sequence goes on along the minus strand of CAVZDJ010000002.1, from coordinate 71,307 downwards.
AGAGCTCGCCGCGGTCGGCGCGCCGGCGCAGCGTGCGATCGCTATCAAGCAGCCACTTGAGCTTGGTCCCGGAGAAGTAAGGATCGATCAGCAGCCCCGTGCGCCGGCGAACCTCGGCCTCGCGCCGGACGAGCGCGGCGCAAGTCGCGGCGCTGCGCCGGCATTGCCAGACGATCGCGCGATGCACCGGGCGGCCACTTTGCCGTTCCCACACCACGAACGTCTCGCGCTGGTTGGTGATTCCCACCGCGCCGATGCCGGCGGGCCGGATGCGCGAGGCCGCGATCGCTTGGCGGCCCAGGCGGACTACCGAGCGGTAAAGCTGCTCCGGGTCGTGCTCGACCCATCCGGGACGCGGGTAGAACTGGCGAATTTCGCCGTAGGCGCGGCCCAGGATGCGTCCGCGCCCGTCGAGCACCATCGCCGTGGTCCCGGTCGTCCCTTGGTCGATTGCGAGCACCGCCTCAGTCATCCGACCTCAATCCTCGCGCTACCCTCGGCCTCGCCCTTTACGCTGTGCGCCGTGTCATGCTCCTTGCACGCGCAGTCGCGCGTCGAATCGCGCCTTAAGTTAGGCAAGGGCCAGGCCTGCCGACAAGAGCCACCTTCCGGCTTGCGTCCAATTTTCGCCGAAGCCATGATAGGCTCTCCATGATAAGCTCGCGGTTTGAGCGCCCCCCTTTACGGAGCATCTGTGTATGTCAACGAGCGCTGATTTGGTCGAAACCCGCGAACAGTTGATCCGCTACTTCGAGAGCGGAGCCAAGCCGCGCGAGCAATGGCGCGTCGGAACCGAATACGAAAAGGTCACGGTCTCGGCGCACGACGGGCGCGCGCTGCCCTACTCGGGGCCGCGCGGGGTCGAGCAGATCCTGCGCCGCCTGGCCGAGCGCTACGGCTATGAGCCGGATGAGGAGCAGGGACGCGTGATCGGACTTAAGGGCGAGCGCGCCGCGATCACGATCGAGCCGGGCAGCCAGATCGAGCTTTCGGGCGAGCAGTGCGAGACGATTCACTGCGCGCACGCCGAGTTCAGCCGCCACATCGAGCAGCTCGTCGAGGTCGGCCACGAATTCGGCGCGGTGGTGCTGGGCCTGGGGATGCAACCCATCAGCACTATCGACGAGATCGAGCTGATACCCAAAAAGCGCTACCGGATCATGTATCCCTACATGGCGCGCAAGGGACGGCTGGGCCAGCGGATGATGAAGCAGACCGCGGGCGTGCAGGCCAACCTCGATTACGGCGACGAGGCCGACGCGATGCGCAAGCTGCGGCTCAGCATGGGCCTGGTGCCGCTGGTGTACGCGATGTTCGCGAACTCGCCGCTATGCGACGGCCGTCTCAACGGCTTCCAGAGCTATCGCGGGCATATCTGGAACGACACCGACCCCGACCGCTGCGGCACCCTGGAGTTTGCCTTCCGCGACGACGCCGGCTTCGAGGACTACACCGACTACGCGCTCGATGTGCCGATGTATTTCATCTATCGCAAGCACGCGCCGCAGGACCTGACCCCGGCGCCGGGCCTCACCTTTCGCCAGTTCATGGAGCGCGGATGGCGCGGCGAGCGCGCGACCGTTGACGACTGGGCGACCCATCTGACCACCATTTTCACCGAGGTGCGGCTCAAAAAATATGTCGAGGTGCGCACTGCCGACAGTCAGCCGCCGGCGCTGATGCTGGCGCTGCCCGCGCTGTTCAAGGGTCTGCTCTACGATTCCGATTGCATGACCGGCGCGTGGGACCTGGTCAAGCGCTGGAGTTTCGAAGAGCGCCTGGAACTGACCGACGCCGCGCACAAGCTCGGCCTGGGCGCGCGCGCCGGCCGCGTCAGCATCCGCGAACTCGCGCTCGAGGCGCTGATGATCGCGAGCGTCGGGCTGGAGCGCCAGCGCGGGCTCAATCAGCACGGCGATAACGAGAGCATCTACCTGCTGCGCCTGCTCGACCAGGTGCGCAACGGATGGACCCAGGCGAGCCTGACGATCGACCGCTGGAAGGGGCGCTGGAATTACGATGTGCAACGGTTGGTCGAAGGCACCGCGTACGAGGCCGAAGGGCTGAGCTGATGACGCTGCGCTTTTCCGAGCGCTACGTGATGGCGCTCAACTTGTTGCTGATCGGGATCCTGGCCTACTTCCTCGCACTCTCGGTCAACGACATCATTCTCGGCCGCGTAGCGGGCGCGTCGGCGCATCTGCCGTCGCTGGTGGGCGCCGCGCCCTCCGCCGCGGTCACCCGGCCGCGCACTTTTTACGACGCGATTTCCCAGCGCGACATCTTCAACCTGGTGCCGGTGACCGAAGCTCCTGCGGAAGTCGCAACCAACCTGCATATCCATTTGCTTGGCACCTCGACGCTCTCTCTTGCGCAGCCGTTCATCATCGTCGAGGACGACAACAACCACGAGCAATCGCTCTATCGGATGGGCGACGATATTCCCGACGCGGGCAAGCTGGTCGGCGTCTATAAAGACCACGCGATCATCTTGCACGAGGGACGGCGCATAAAGATCGAGATGCCGGCTGAGGATAACGGCATGCCGGCCGAAGTCCCGCGTCCGTTCGGTTTGCCCGGCGCGACGTTTCGCCACTTCATGCGCGGGCGCGCCAACCAAAATGGCGTGCGCGAGATCAATCCCAACCGTTACGTGCTCGATCGGTCGACCGTCAACAACAACCTGAACAACCTGGCCGCGCTGTTCACCCAGGTCCGCGCGATTCCCAACCTCGGCCCCGACGGCCAATCCCACGGCTTCAGGCTCTCCGAAATTCAACCCGACTCGATCTTTCAGCAAATCGGATTGCGCGACGGTGACGTTTTGACCGGCGTCGGCGGGCAGAGCGTGGGCGATCCCGCCCAAGCGATGCAGTTGCTGGCCGCTTTGCGCAACCAGAACTCCGTCAGCCTGACCGTGATGCGCAGCGGCCAGGCGGTTCAGCTTCAATACAACATCCGCTGACCCAACATCCGACCATGGACCTGCGGCCGGCGCGCGGCAGCGAACGAGACCAGGTGCTCGACCTGCTCGCGCTGTGGTACGGCGACCGCGATTTCTTTGCCCGCTACAACCAGCACGACCCCGGCTTCCGCGACGAGCTATGCCTGGTCGCGTGCGAAGACGGCCGTATCGTCGCGACCGCGCAAATCTTCGAGCGCGTCGTGAACCTGCGCGGCGCACCCGTTCGACTCGGCGGCGTCGGCTCGGTCTACACGATGGAGCGCTATCGCGGCCGCGGCTTCGCCTCGGCGCTGATGGGATTGGCGGTTAACGCGATGGAGCGCGAGGGCTTCGAGGTCTCGCTGCTGTTCGCCGAACGGCTGGATTTCTACGCACGTTTCGGATGGCGTGCGGTGACGCGCCAGTTCAGCGCACTCGCGGACACTCAAGCGATGCGCACGGCCGCGGGGTTTCGGCTCGCGCGCTTTGAGCAGGCGCGCGACCTTGGGGAGGTTGCGGCGCTCCATCGCGACTATAGCGGCCGTTTCGACGGCACCGCGATGCGCGACGCGAACGGATGGCGCGGCAATCTCCGCTATGCGGGGAATCCCGGCGAATACTTCGTTGTATGCCGCCGCGACACCTCGGATGAGATCGAGGCCTACGCGCGCGCGATGCTGTTCCACGGCTTTCCGATGGTGATGGAGTATGGTTACGCGCAAGAGGCGGCGGACGCGATGCTCGCGCTGGTGCGGCATCTTGGCGAGATAGCCTCGGGCGCGGCGCCATCGATTCCACTTGAGCACGCTGTCAACGATGCGACGGCGCTGCGCAATCCAGCGGATCCGCCCGGTCCCGCGCTGCTGGTGACTCACACCGCGCACGACCCGGCGCTGGAAAAGCATCTGCGTGAGGCCGGCGTCTTCCTGATGCACCATCCGGACAACTTCTACATGTGGCGCGTAATCGCGCCGCGCAAACTCGCCCGACGCTTCGGCGTCAGCGCCGAGCAGGCCGAGGCGGCGCTGTTCGCGATGCTTCAGGCGCCAAACGCGCTATATTGGACCGCAGATCGTTTTTAACGGATCGTTTTAATTGACACGTGTGCCGCGCGACAACGCGGCTGGGCAGCCGGCTTGCGTCGGTCCTGCGGAGGTTCGGGTTATGCGCTCGTCGCCCGCTTTGGCAACCGTTTCACTTCGCACCGCACAAGGCCGCGGGCGCGCGTCGATGCAGGCTGCACTGGCCGTGATCGCCATGACGATGACGGTGCTTGCGATGATGACGCCGGCGACTGCGCTCGCGCGCCAGCGGCGATCGCATCCCGCCGCGGCCGCCAGCCCCGCCCAGCCGGATAAGCTGACTGCGCCATACGCCGCCGCGCTCTTGATGGAGCCCGAGACCGGGACCGTGATGTTCGAGAACAACGAGCACAAGCCGTGGCCCACTGCGTCGCTGGCCAAGATGATGATCGCGATGATCGTCGCGGAGAAACTCGCCGACGGCAGCCTCAAGCCCGGCGACCGGATCACGGCCTCGCGCAACGCGGCCGCGATGGGCGGCTCGCAGGTCTATCTCAAGGAAGGCGAAACGTTTTCGCTCGACGACATGATGAAGGCGATCATGGTGCACTCGGCCAACGACGCCTCGGTCGCGGTCGCCGAATACATCGGCGGCTCGACCGAAGCTTTTGTGCGGATGATGAACCGCGAGGCCGCGCGGCTCGGGATGAAGGATACGCATTACTATTCGGTGCATGGTTTGCCGCCGGCGCGGGGACAGCAGGCGGACATGTCGAGCGCTTGGGACGAGGCCCTGCTGGCGCGCGCGATGCTTCGGTATCCGCAAATCACGCAATGGGCGTCGATCGATACCGCGCCGTTTCGCGGCGGCGCCTTCGAGTTGCGCAATACCAATCACCTGGTGCGCACGTTTCCCGGATGCGACGGGCTCAAGACCGGATTTTACTACGAGGCCGGTTTCAACGTGGTGGCGACCGCGCGCCGGGGCGGGATGCGGCTGGTTGCCGTGGTGCTCGGCTCGCCCAACAAATTAAAAAACTTCAATTCGGCCGCCGAGCTCATGGCCCAGGGCTTCGCGACCTACCAGATGCGTATCGTCGGCACGCAGGGTGCGCCGATCGAACAGACGCTCGCGGTCAGCGGCGGTTCGCTCGCGAACTTTAAGCCGGTGTGGGGCCGAAATCTGAGCGTCATGCAAAAACGCGGCGATGAATCCGCGCTTAAGGTCGAGTTTCAGCTTCCGCCCTCGCTCGCCGCGCCGATTCGCGCCGGACAGCAGGTCGGTTTAGGACAGGCGACCGCTGGCGGCAAAGTGCTGGCCAGCGCTCCGCTCGTCGCACCCGCGGCGATCGGCTCGCGGCCGTCGCTGATGCAGCGCCTGCGCGGCGCGCTTTGAGCTTGGCTCGCGGCGCGCGGCGGCGGACAATCGATCGATGTCGCTCAGGAAGCTCGCACTCGCCGGCGTGATCGTTCTGACCGTCTTCGTCCTGATAAATCTCGGCCTCCACGTCGGCCAGATACGTCACGATCGCCTGGACTACTCCGTCAGCCAGGCCTTTCCGACCGACAAGCCTTTTGTGCCGGGCGAGATCTACGCGACCACTCTCGCGGCGGTCATGGAAAACGAGCTCAACGGCTTCTTCGGCTGGCGTCCCAACGATTTCCCGCTGTGGGGCATGCGTGTGATGGCCGACAACAATGCGAATCGCCAACTGGGCATCATCATGGCGGTGCGCGAGACCACGCGCGTCTTCAAGGACCACCTGACCAAGGTGTCGTCGAACGAATATGACCCGAACCTGGTGATCGCGGATACCGACTTCCGCAACGACGCGCAGAAGTGGATATTGCCGTCGGCCGAGTCCAAGTATCGCGACGCAGTGCGCCATCTGCATCTCTACGTCGCCGGGCTGCACGCCAATCCCGAGACCTCGCGCGAGCTCAACCAGCGCAACGTCGAGTTGGTTCGCCTCCTCCAGGCTTGGGGCGACCTGCTGGGCGACGCGCACGCCAATCTCTATCGTACGCGCAAGGACGATGGCAGCGCGGTCCACACCTGGGACGTCGACGATTATTTTTATCACGCGCAGGGCTACGCGGCCGTGATGTTCCCCATGATGGAGGCGGTAAAGCGCGAGTATCACCAGGCGCTCACGACCAAACCAGTGCTTGCGCAACTGTTTGACGAAGCGATCGATCCGCTGGGCAAAGCGGCGATGATGAAACCGCTGATCGTGCTGGACGGTTCACCCGACGGAATTTTCGCCAACCATCGCCACAACCTCGACGCTTACATCTCCGAGGCGCGGCAGAAAATGTACTCGATCCGCGAAGAACTGGAGCGTTAGGCGGGTCACTCGCGTCCCGCTGGGTTGCGGCTAGAAGCGTGCGATGATCTTTTCACTGAACTCGCGCGCAAAGCTCTCGACGCCGCCGGGCGTGGGGATGAAAGCGAGCTGGCGCACCCCTTCGGCTTCCAGATCGCGCAGGCGCAGGATCAGGTCTTGTGGCGTTGCGGTCATCGTGGTGTGACGGATGAGCTCCGCGGTCAGGAAGCGTTCCTCCTCCGCCTGCATATACATCCCGTGACCGTCGTGTAGCTCGATATAGTAGGCCGGATTGTTCGCAAAGCGGCGGTCGGCGTATTCTTTGTAAGCCGCGAACGTTGCGCGAATCGGCGCCGGCGCGGCTTGCGCGCTTTTGAGGCTCTCATAAAGCGCGTGCAGCGCAACCATCGCCCACGGTCCCGCCTCCGCCCGCACACGCGGCGAGTCATAGCTCTCGCCCGGCTCGAGCAGGCACGCCGCCGTGAGCAGCATCGTGTAAAGCTCCCGCGGATTACGGCCCGCCCGCTCCGCGCTCGCGCGCGCCCGCGCCCACGTCTCGCGCCATCCTTCGAGCGTGTTGGTCCGCGAAGTGATAAACCCGTCGCCCATCTCACCCGCGAGCTCGATCGCCTTGGGCGCGTTGCCCGCGACGTAAATCGGAATGCGATCGCGCGTGTTGACGAGTTGAAGTTGCCGATGGAAAAGACGAATCGAGCGGTTCAACTCGCCTTCGCGATAGTCCACCTCGTCGCCGCCCAGCAATCCGCGCACCACGCGCACGTGCTCGCGCAACTGGCTCACGCGGTAGGGCGGCATCCCCATCGCGCGCCGCGCGCTGTTGCCGGTACCCAGTCCGAGCACGACGCGTCCGGGCGCGAGCGCGTTGACCGAGGCGATCGCACACGCGGTCACGGGCGCGATTCGCGTCCCGGCGATCGCGACTCCGGTGCCGAGCACGATGCGCTTGGTCGCGAGCGCCGCGGCCGCGAGCGCCACGTAGGGGTCGGCGGCCATCAGCTCCGAATCGGCGACCCAGTAGTGGGTGAAGCCGTGCGTCTCGGCCAGGCGCGCTTGCGCCGCCGCGGCGGCCGCGTCGGGCATCATCAGGAGGCCAAAATCCATTGTGCGTCTTCTTATGCCTCAATCGCGCTTGGCGCTCGTACCCGAAGCCCGACCTGCGCGCGCGATGAAGTCCCATACGCGTTGCTTGAGCGAATTTTTGAGCGCATAGCCCTGGTAGCGCGCGATGCCGAGCCGCCACGGGTCGCCCGAGAAAAAGCGCTCGTAGAGCGTCTGGCGGCCCGCGAACGACGAGCATGAGACGTCCCAGGCGAGCCGAAAGAGCCGCACCCGCTGCTCGGCCGAGACGCCGACGCCCTGGCAATAGAGCGCGACGTCGTCGGCGCGTTCGCCCGTGAACTCCGCCAGCGAGGGCATCATCACCAGGTTGCTGGAGCCGAGCATCTGCACGATCTCAACCAGCCGCGGGTAAAGCTGCGGGAAGAGCAGGCGCACGGTCCACAGCGGCTCGGCGTTGGGCAGCACGGTTCCCGCGGGCCCGGGAACGTGATCGGCCTCGGCGGCGCGAATCGCCCCGCGCACCAGTTCGACGGTATTGATCATTTCCGCGAGCAGGTTGTGCACGTTCTCAGCGCGCGAGTTCACCGCGTCGCACATGTTGAGCGCCACGCCCAGCAGAAACTCGGCCTTGGCCAGGTTCTTGATCGCGAACTGATGCATGATCTGATTCATGCATCCGGTCTCGACGAAGAGCCCGTTGACCAGCGCGACGTCGCGGGCGGCGAACACTCTTTCCCACGGCACCAGCACGTGATCGAAGATCGCGACACAGTCCATCTCGTCCATCCGCGAGGAGAACGGATGGTCGCCCGGCGGGCCGGCGGTTTCGGTCAGCGAGGGCCGGCAGATGAAGCGCAGGCCCGGCGTGGCCATCGGGACGCAGAACGCGAACGCATAGGGCCGCGCTTCCTCCGAGTTCTGCAGGTAGGTCGACGGGAAAACCGCGATCTCGTTGGCGAACGGCGCCAGCGTGGCCACCGAGCGCGCTCCCTTGACCACGATTCCCGCGTCGGTCTCCTTGACGATCGCCGCCGCCACGCCCGGCGGCTGGTTCTGCACCGGCTTCGATTTGTCCACGGTGGGGCTGAGCAGCGTGTGTGTCAGGCAGAGGTCGCGCTCGCGCAGAAATTCGTAGTAGCCGCGAATATTGCGGCCGAACTGCTTGCCGCCGCGCGCGAAATATTCGTGCGCCGAGGCAAAGCCGGTGATGTGGATGTTCATGAAGTCCGGCGTGCGGCCCATCATCCCACCGCACCAATCCATCCAGGTCTTAACCGTCGCGCGCCGCCGCACCAAGTCGCTTTCCGAGGTGGGCTCGATAAAGGTGAGACCGATGCGATCGCCTGTGCTGGGCGAGGGGTAGGTCAACTGCTCGTCCAGGTCGGCGCGATGCTGCAAGTCGTAAAGCTCAGCCAGAGTGCGCGCCGCCGGGCCAAGGCGCGGATGCGACACGACGTCGCTGACCCGCTCGCCTGCGAGCCAGATTTGCCGGTCGTCGCGCAATGAGTCGAGGAACTGCCGCCCGGTTCTGATTCCCATCGCGCTCTCCTTTGTTCGACGCTTTCGCGCTCCCGCGAGCCGCCGCGTTTCGCCTCGCGCGCCATGCGCCGCGCTTGCTCCGCCTAAGCGGGACAGAAGGCGGCGATCGCGTAGCCCATCAGGCCGAATGGGTAGTAGTAGTTGAATTCCATCCGGCTCGGCTCAGGCAGCGCCGCGCGCATCGCCATCCACTGCACGACTTCGATCGAATGTTCGCCGCCCAGGCGCGCGAAATCGGCCATCGTGTAGCGGGCGAGACTAGACGGCGCATGCTCGAGCAGCACGAGGAACTCGCGATCCCACTGGGGGAAGACCTCGCCGAAATTGGCGCCGGTCAATTGATGCGACAGTCCGCCGGTGCCGATCACCGCAACGCGCAGGTCTTCCGGATAGGATCTGATCGCCGCGCCAACGGCCGCACCTAGGGCCCAGCAGCGCGCCGGCTCCGGCAGCGGATCAAGCACCACGTTGATCGTCATCGGTACCACCGGCACGCGCCAGCCTTCGTCGAGCATCGGCATCGGCGAGAGAAATCCGTGGTCGAGTTCCATCCGATGCGAGGTCATCAGGTCGAAACCGCGGTTGAGCAGTCGCGCGGCCAGGTGCCGGGCGAGTGCGCGATGGCCAGGGACGGGCGCAAAGTGCCGCGGCCCCCAGCCTTCGTCGGCGATCTGGTATTCGCCGGCGACGCCGATGGAAAAGGCCGGCCACGCGTCGAAAAAATAGTTGTCGACGTGATCGTTGTAGATCACCACCAGCGCATCGGGGTGCCGCTCCGCGAGCCACCGTGCGGCCTGCGCGAAAGCGTCGAACAGGGGCTTCATCCCCGGCTCGCGCGACGCGCCGGTGTCGTAGGCATGCGCGATCGAAGGTGCATGCGAGCATCCCAGACCCGCCACGATCGTCGCCATCGCGCCGCTCTCCTACGGCCTCTCCGGCCGCGGCTCGCCAGGCAGCACGGCGAGCGGGAGATTGCGTTTGTTCTGCTCCTCGATGAAGCGCCGGAACTCCTCGTTAGTCATCCCGCGCATTGCGGCGCCCATCTCGAGCAGGCTCACGCCGAGCGCGGCCCCCAGCTTCGTGAGCAAATAGACAGTGACCCCAGCGTCGACCAATCCCTGCCAGTCGCGGTTCAACAAAAGACGCATCCCGTGCTCGCCGATTGCATAGCGCCGAAAATACGCCTGGGGATCGATGCGAACGGCTTCGCGATTGGCCGGGTTACGCAGGTCGTAGAGCAGCCGGCTGATTTCGTAAGGGTTTGCGTCGTGCGTGCTCATTGCGGGCACGGTCGTTGACCCTCGCCATTTACGCCAGCCGAGTGATTGCTGTCAATGACCGATCAGCGTGCGGCACAATTGTCAACACCGATTCGTTGCGCTTTGACAGCCGCAAGCGCGCGGCGCATCGTCTGTGCCACAAGCGCGCCCACTATATTCGAGCCGCGGGAACGAGGATGCCATGACCGACCTAAGCGCCAACCTGGGCCGTATCCGGCTCAAGAACCCGATCATCTGTGCATCATCGGAGTTCACGATGACGCTCGAAGGAATCCGTGCCGCGCTGCATGCGGGAGCCGGAGCCGTGATCGCGAAGTCGGTCAACGAAGCGCCCGCAGCCGCGCGCCAACTCGATATCGCGGAGTATGTGATGCTCGATTCGGAATGGGCGGTTTCGCCGTGGGAGCGGGCTGGGCGCGAGGCCTCGCTGTTCTGCCGCTCAGGGCTCGCGCAGGCGCCGCTCGATGAGTGGCTCGCGATGCTGGCACGCGCGGACGCGCAAGCGCGCACGCACGACGCTTACGTGGCGGGCAGCATCACGGTTGCCGCCGCGGCGCCGGCGGCGCGTATTGCGGCCGCGATGCAAGCCGCGGGGCTACGATGGATCGAGCTCAATTTGAGCGCGCCGCATGGCCGCGAGGCCGTCGGCGGTGCGGTGCGCCAGGTTAGCGACCCCGATGCGGTCCACGATTACGTTAGTCAAGTGCGCGCCGCGACCACGCTTCCGCTCAGCGTGAAGCTCACGGCGCAGGCGAGCGATCCGCTCGCGCTGGCCGAGCGCGCGATCGCGGCCGGCGCCGACATGCTGGTCCTGATGGGCCGTCTCCAGGGCCTCATGCCGGATATCGAAACGATGCGACCGATTCTCGGGTCGGCGGGCGCAATTGGCGGGCGATGGGCATTGCCGTTGACGCTCTACTGGATCAGCGGATGCTTCAAGGCGCTGCCGCCGGGAACTCCGCTGCTCGCAACCAACGGCGTGCGCACCGGTGACGACGTCATCAGGGCGCTTTTGAGCGGCGCGCGCGGCGTGGAAATCGCGAGCGCCGTGCTGGCCCGCGGCGCGGGAGTTATTGGTGAGATGCTCGCGGACCTGCAGGCGTATTGCGCGCGCAAGGGGATCGCGCGGCTCGATGAAATCGTGGGCCGTGCCGCCGAGGCCGCGCTCGGCTACGGCGCGCTCCCGCCGGTAAAGCGCCTCAGCTATCCGTGGGACCGTTTCATCCGCGACGCCTGATTTTTGTTTACCGACACACGCGGCCGTGCCGACTTCAGAAAAACGGACAGAGCAGCAGCGCGCCGCCGCGCACCAGCAGACCCAGCATCGCGGGCGTCCATCGCCGCGGCAATCCGATCGTCTCGGCGACTAGCCCGACGCTCCACGGCACGCGCGCCGACGCGGTCATCGATTTGATGCCTGCGAGGATTCCGCGCGCCGGATAGAGCACAAGCTCGTGGCGCTCGCCGTCCTTGATTCCGGCCCGCGCTCGCGCGATTTCGATCGCCTTGTCGAGTCCGCCGAGTTCGTCGACCAGTCCGCCGCGTTTGGCCGCGACGCCGCTCCACACCCGTCCCCGCGCCATCGCCTCCGTTTGCGCGGGGTCGAGACCGCGCCCCTGCGCGACTTTGGCGGTGAAGTTGGCGTAGAGCTCGCCGACGGCGTCGTTGAGCTGGCCAAGTTCGGCCGGGCTGAGCGCGCGCGCCATCGAGAGCCCGTCGCTTATCTCGTCGCTTTTGACGAACTCCATCGCCACGCCCATCGCCGCGAGCGCCTTGCCGGCGTTGAAACGCGCATAGACCACGCCGATCGAGCCGGTGATCGTGGCTGGCCCGGCAACGATCTGATCCGCGCCCATCGCGACGTAATAACCGCCCGATCCCGCGACGTCGCCCATCGAGACCACCACCGGCTTGCCACGCTCGCGCGCTTCGCCGAGGGCGCGCCACACCAGGTCCGAACCGAGCGCCGAGCCGCCCGGTGAATTGACCCGGAAGACGATCGCGCGGACGCTCTTGTCGCCGGCGGCGCGATGGAATTGAGCGGCGACCGCTTCGCCGCTCAGAAAATCCCCGGCTGCGGGCGGCTCGCCGGCGACCACCGGACCCACGCCATGAATCAGCGCGAGCCGCGGGTCGCGGCCGGGCTGCCGGGCATAGCCAAGACGGCGCAGGTAGCGGGCGAACCCTACGAACACGCGCTCCTTGTGCTCGGGATCGAACTCGGCGCGCAGGTCCTCGAAGTAGCCGGCGCGGTTGATGAGGCGGGCTTCGGTCGCCGCGCGCACGCTCAGGAAGCCGCTGCCCGCAAGCTCGGCGGCGCGTTCAGGCGCGAGGCCGCGAGCCTCGGCGATTCGCGCGGCCAGCAGCGCCTTGCAGTCGGCGACGATCGCCGCGAGGCTCTCGTGCAACTCGGGCGACATCCGCTCGCGCGTAAACGTCTCGGCCGCGCCTTTGTACTCCTTCCACTGTAGCGTCTGCGCCTCGAGCTTCAGCTTGTCCAGCGCGCCGCGCAAAAAGACCCCGCCCGCGGCCACGCCCAGCATCGTCAGCAGCGTGTTGGGGTTGGCCACGACTTCGCCTGCGCCCGAAGCTACGAGATATTCGCGCACCCCGGCACTGTCGCCCTCGAGCAACGCGATCGTGCGCTTGCCGGCGCGGCCGAGCGCGCGCAACAGCGCGTGCAGCTCATCGGCGGTGGCGAGTCCGGTTTCCAGCCCCGCAATCCTCACGATGACGGCGCTCAACCGCGGGTCGCGTGCGGCGCCCTCGAGAACCTGGCGCAGATCGAAGAGCGTCGGGCCGCCGCGGCCGCGCAACTGCGCGAGCGGCGAGCGCGGCGCGACCTCGCGCATCGCGCCCGCGAGCCTGATCGTCAGCACCGCGCCGCGCGGAATCCGCGCCGGCCGCCAGACCATCAGCCAGAAGGCCGCCGCGATCGCCACGGCTGCCACGCCCAGCCCGATGCCGGTCTCCGTCAGGCCAAAGTGGATGGCGAGCGCACCGGCTCCGGCCATCAACGCAACCAGCATCGCGACCTTGAACTCGCGTCGCAGCGAATGAATCGCTATTCTCATCGTCGGCTCCTTCAAACCTGGACCGGGCATACTTCTAAACTAGCGGTTTTCGATGCTTCGATCTGTGCCACTCATTTTCCTGCCGGTCGCGCTCAGCCTGGGCGTCGTCTCGTGCTCGCTGTTCGGCCACGAGAAAGCCCCGCCCGCTCTGCCGGTCACGCAGCATACGGCGACGATGGATCTGACGCCCGGCATCATGATCAACGGACTGGTCGAGACGCCGCCCGGGTTTACACCGATCGTGGGCCAGCCGCCACTGTGGCTGGAGGGCGGTAAGGAGCTTGCGCTGACCGGGACCTTGCAGGGACGCACGGAGGTGCTCGGCTTCAGCGGCGCTGCCTACAAGCGCATGCGCTTGGTCGCGGCCGACGGCGGACCCGGTGCGCCGCATGGAAAGATCGTCGGCCTTGCGGCGAGCCCGGACGGGTTGACGCTGGCGGTCGCGGAAGCCGAACCCGGGCGGATGGAGATCGTGCTGCGCTACGTCATCAGCAATGGCGGACAAAACTCGGTCGCGAGCTTCGACGGCAATTTCCACGCGGTAAGCCTGACCTGGCTCGCGCCCAACACGCTCGCGGTGGGCCTGGCGGGCGAGCCCGCGGCGTCGCCCGCGGAAGCTGGCGGCCTGTACCTGGTTCACGTGCTCGGCGCGGTGACGGTCGAGGAGGTAAAACTCAGCTGCCCGCCTTCGATGCTGGTCTTCAGTCCCGACGCGCGTTTTGCGGTGGGCGAGGGCGACGAGCATACGCCGGCATCGCTCTTCGACAGCCGCAACGGGAACTGCCATCAGGTCAGTCCTGACGGGCCAGTCCGGGTGCTCGGCTGGGCGCCGGGAAGCAGCGCCTTCTTGTACTCGACGCCGGCAGGACGCGGACATGGCGCCGGCGTTTTCCGTTACGACATCATTCACGGAAAGACCGAACTTGTCGCGGTCTCCTCGAGCGCCGCGGCATATACCGGCGACGGCGTCGTCATGGCGCTGGGAAATCGCGACCTCAACCCGCAGATCGCGGCGTCCTCGCCCGACAAGCGGATGACCGCGCAAATCGCGAGTTTCATTCCCCGCCAAGGCCGGATGATCGTCGATTCCCTGGGGATTCCCACGACGCCGGCGATGATGATGGCGAGCACGATGACTTACTCGCACGGTTTCGCGGAGTTGGCGCTGCAATTGTACGTGGACGGGCCGGCCGGTCCGCGGCGCGAAATCGTGACCTTCTCGATCCTCGACCGCAAGGCCTTCGTGCTGGCCAGCGGAGGGGTAAACGGCGTGGTGGTGATCGGATGGGCGCCGGCCGCCAATCATCTGATGATCTTCGACGGCGACGGCGCGACTGGCGCGCTCGCGGTGATCACGCCAGCGCGGTAGGGTCCTCGGAAACGCGGTTCAGCACGGGACATCCAAAAGTCGCAGCAGCCGCGAAAGCCGCGGAAATCGCAAAAGCAAGATCGTAAAAGCAAGATCGTAAAAGCAAGATCGCAAAAAATCGATGGATAAAAACTCCTGGCCGCGCGTCGCTCTGGTCTTTCCCGAACATTACCCCGACGCCGCCGCGGTGTTGAGCCGCGCCTTCGTCGCCGATCCGCTAATCAACGCGCTCGCGCCCGAGCCGCGCGAGCCGGTCGAACGCGCGCGCCGCTTGACCGGGTTGTTCGCGGTCGTGCTCAAGCTTCAGCGCCGCGGCGGCCAGCCGGTGTTCGGCGTGTTCGAGGAGGGCCGCCTGATTGCCGCGGCGGTGGTCGAGGGTACGATGCATTCTTCGGCCGGCGCGACGGTCGCAAGCGGGCTATTGAACCTGCCGGCGATGGTGCGTGCGGTTGGATGGGCCGGGGTGCAACGATCGATCAAGCTGCTCGACACGCTGACGCGCAATCATCCGCCCAAGCCGCACCTTTACCTCAACATCCTCGGCGTGGAGCCGTCATTCCAGGGACGGCACTGCGGAGTTGCGATTCTCAATCATCTGCGCGAGCTGGTGGAAGGGCGCTCCGACCTCGACGGCGTGTACCTGGAGACCGCGACCGAGGCCAATGTCGCGTACTATACGCGCAACGGTTTCGAAGTGATCGGCGAGTTCTATCCGCTGGGGGTGCGGATGTGGCGGATGTTCCAGGCGCGCGGCGAGCCTAGCCCGGCAACGCGTCGCGCGGAGGACGCGACGGCTTGATCACCGTGACGCGCAATCCGCCGGAGGTCCATCCGACGTCGAAGCCGACGCTGTCGCCCTCGCTCAGCAGCTCGATGCCGGGGAAGCGGCCGCCGAGCGGCGCGCCGGCGACCTCGACGAATGGGAATTCGAACGGCACTTCGCGTCCCTGATGCGATCGCACGGCACCGCGTCCGCGCGCGCGGTCCAGGCGCATGATCATCCCGCGATAGAAATTGCCGGGAAAGCGTTCGGCGTCGAATTCGTCGGCCATTGATTATTCAAGATTATTCGGATTATTCGGATTTATTCGCTCGAGCCGGGGTTACTCGCTCAGCCCGGCTCGCTCAGCAACGGATCGAGCTTGCCCTCGGCCTCGAGCTCGCGCAACTCGTCGTAGCCGCCGACGATTTTGCCGTTAATGAAAATCTCCGGCACCGTGCGACGGCCGCCGGAGAGCTCGATCATCTTCTCGCGCAACGCGGCATCGCCCGAGACGTCGATCTCCTCGAACGCCACTCCTTTGCGCTTCAGCAGGGATTTGGCCTGCGTGCAGTAAGGACAATATGAAGTTGTGTAGACCTCGACTTTAGCCAATTGACGACCTCTCAGCTCCATTTTCGACTGGCCCGCCACGCTTGTAAAGGTGGGCCAGGCGGGAGGGTGAGACGCCGAGCAAAAACGCGATCCTGATGAACCACATCCGCGCCGTCGTCTTGAGCACGCCGCGCTCGCGCCAGCGCCGCGCCGAGGTCGTTACCCGCGAGCGCAGGCAGGCGACGCGGCAGGCTCGTTTGAGCCTGCGCGTCAGGTCGAGGTCCTCGCAAAGCGCGATATCGCGATAGCCGCCGAGGCGCTCGAAGACCTCGCGCCGCACGAAGATCGCCTGGTCGCCGGTGCCCGTGCGGCTAAGACGCGAGCGCGCGCTGATGAGCCATCCGACAAGCCGCAGCATCGGCGCATTGTCGTCCAGGCGCAGATCGAAACGGCCGCCCACGACGGCGGGATCCGCGAGCGCGCCGGCGATGTCGCCGGCGAAGGTTGGCGGCACGAGCGTGTCGGCGTGCACGAAGGCCAGCGCGTCGCCCTCGGCAACGGCGGCGCCGGCATTCATCTGGCAAGCGAGACCCGGCGGCGCGACCAGCAGCCGCGCGCATCGCGGCCGCGCCTCCTCACGGCTGCGATCGGAGCTGCCGCCATCAACCACGATTACTTCGACTATAAGAGTGCCGCCGGATGCGCCCGCCGCGATCGCGTCGAGCGTGGACGCGATCGCCCGCTCCTCGTTGAGCATCGGGACGATCACGGAAAGCTTCTTCATTGTTTCACTATTTCACTATTTCACTGTTTCACTTTTTTACGGCTCACGGTTCGGCTCGCGCCCACGTCCGCGGCTGCGAATGCGGCAAATTCAGTGACGCTTCAGACGCGGGGAATGCGGCGAGCGGGGGTTCACCAGCGCGAGCGATTCATCGCCGGCCGGAAAATCCGCGATCCGCACGGTGCGTCCCGCGATCGTGAGGCGGCCCTCCTGGAAAAGCTGAATCGCCCAGGGATAGATCCGATGCTCCTGCGCGCGGATGCGTTCGCTCAGGCTCTCTTCGTCGTCGCCGGGCATCACCGGCACCACCGCCTGCACGATGATCGGACCGTCGTCGACGCCCTCGCGCACGAAAAACACCGTGCATCCGGTAAAGCGTACGCCATGTTCCAGCGCCGCCTTTTGCGCGTGGACGCCCGGAAAGGCCGGCAGCAGCGCGGGATGGATGTTCATCACGCGGTCGGGAAATGCGGCCAGCATCACCGGCGACAGCAGCCGCATGAAACCCGCGCATACGACGAGTTCGACGCCATGCTCGGTCAGCGCCTCGACCAGCGCGCGATCGAAGTCCTCGCGCGAGGGGAAGCGGCGATGCTCGATGACGCGGGTCGCGATGCCGTGGCGATGCGCGCGCTCCAGCCCTTGCGCGCCCGCGCGGTTGGAAATCACGAGGCGAATCTCGGCGCGCAGTTCGCGGCGCTCGAGCGCGTCGATGATCGCCTGCAGGTTGGTGCCGGTGCCGGAAATCAGCACCCCCAGTTTGACCGGCGCCCGTTCTGCCATCGCGTCCCTGGCTCCCTTGGTGCCTTTGCCGCAGCCGCTTAGAGCAGCGCCACTCCGCGCGCGCCGCGTCTGGCCTTGCGAACCTCGCCGACAAGATAGGCCGGCGTGCGCAATCGGCGCAAATGAGCGATTACGGCGTCGGCCTGGCCGGGCGGCACGACCGCGATCATCCCGAGGCCGTTGTTGAAGGTGCGATCCATCTCGGCCCGGCTGACTCGTCCCAGCCGCGCGATGAGATCGAAAATCGGCGGCACCGGCCAGCTACCGCGGCGCACGACCGCTTCGATCCCGGCGGGCAGTACGCGCGGCAGATTCTCGACGATGCCGCCGCCGGTGATATTGGCAAGCCCGCGAATCGGAAAACGCTCGAACAGCGAGGCCGCGACCGCGGCGTAGATTTTCGTCGGGCGCAGAAGTTCGTCGGCGAGCGTGCAGCCCAACTCGGCGACGCGCGCGTTGATTTTAAGCCGCGCGCGCTCGAGCAATACGCGGCGCACCAGCGAAAAGCCGTTGGAATGAAGTCCGCTGGAGGCAAGGCCGATTAGCACGTCGCCCGGCCGGATGCGTTCGGGACGGGGAATCGCGGCGCGCTCGGCAAGGCCCACGGCAAAGCCGGCGATGTCATATTCTCCGGGCCGGTAGAAACCCGGCATCTGCGCGGTTTCGCCGCCGACCAGGCTCATCCCGGCGAGCCTGCATCCGCGCGCAACGCCTTTGACCAGCGCCAGCGCAATGGCGCTCTTGAGCTTGCCGGTCGCGATGTAGTCGAGGAAGAACAGCGGACGCGCGGCGTGACACACGATGTCGTTGACGCACATCGCAACGCAGTCGATGCCGACCGTGTCATGACGCCCGCTCAGAAACGCGATCTTGAGCTTGGTCCCGACGCCGTCGGTTCCCGCGACCAGCACCGGCGAGCGCATCGCGCGCGCGCTGTCCAGAGCTACGATCGCGCCGAAACCGCCAATCCCACCCAGCACGTGCGGACCCAGCGTCGGCCGTGCGAGCCGCCGCAGCATCGGCACCAGCCGCTCCTTGAGATTGATATCGACTCCGGCCGATTTGTAACTAAGCCCGCGCGCCATCTGTTTCAGGCGCCTCGGCTGGCGCGGGAGTCCTTGCGGATGGCCAATGCGGCCGCGCGCCAGGCGCTTGGGCCGTCGGGATAGACGACGAGGCCCTCACGGTAACGCACGAGGTCCATCTCGCGCAGCAGTTCGCGCAATTCGTAGTGTTGCAGCATGAAGTCGGGGTTGCGCGGATGGCCGGTCGCCGCCTGGTCGACCAGAAACGTGTCGATGAGCAATGCGCCGCCGGGCCGCAGGGCGTCGATCAGGCGCGGCACCAAGGTGCGGTCGAGAAAATTGAGGTTGAGGATCGCGTCGAAGCGCTCGCGCGGCAGCGGGAAGGTCGAGTGGTCGGCGACGAGCGGCCATACCGGGAGCTTCTCGGCGCGCGCGATCGATTGCAGCGTGCGGAGCGCCGGCTCAGCGTAATCGATCGCGACGACTCTGAATCCCGCGCGCCCGAGCAGCAGGCTATGGCGGCCGGTGCCGGCTGCAACGTCGAGGGCGAGACCGCGCGGCAGCAAGTCGAGCATCTCGAGGACCGACGGCTCCGGCGCGCGCGGCCCGGCACTGGCGCGCTGGCGGCGCTCCCAATCGCGGCGCTTTCCCAACTCGTCTCGACTTGCGTCGCTCATAGCACGCGCGCCAGGGTGAGCACGTCGATTCGCCGCGCGCCGGCGGCGCGCAGCACGCGCGCACACTCGTCCGCGGTCGCGCCGGTGGTCATCACGTCGTCGACCAGCAACACGCGGCGGCCGGCGACACACGAGGGGCGGCGCACCGCGAAGGCGCCGCGGACGTTGCGTCGGCGCGCGGCGCGGTCGCGCGCGGTCTGCGGGGGGGTCGAGTGCACGCGCGCGAGCGTGACGACGTCGAGCGGACAATTGAGCCGCCGCGCGAGCGCGGCGCCCAGCAGCGCGGCCTGGTTGAAGCCGCGCCATAGCAGGCGCGTGCGATGGAGCGGCACCGGGATGACGACGTCGTAAGTACCGGATTGCAATGCCGGCCCGGCGTCGAAATACTCCGCGAGCGCGCGCCCCAGCGACTGGTCGAGGCCGTACTTGTGCCGGCGGAGCAGCGCCGCGACGGCGCTGGAGCCGTCGGTGCCGGTACCGTCCGCGCGGGACCCGTTTGCGCCAGACCGATAGCGCGTGATCGCGCGGGCCGAGTCGTACGCCGGCGGCGCGGCCCGGCAGTGGCCGCAACGTTGGTCCTCGTCCGCCGGATCGAGCGGCGCGCCGCACACAAGGCACAAGGGCGGGCGCGGCGGCTCGACGGCGGCCAGGCACGACGCGCATACTCGGCGTGCCGCGTCGATCGGCAGGCCCGCGTCGCATGCCGCGCAGCGCGGCGGATAGAGAAAATTCAGCAGGTAGTGCAGCATCGCTCCCGTGTCTATTGATGAAGCCTCCCGCGGAGTAACTCAAGCGTCCGCAAGTCAATTTAATTCGTCAATTTGAGCCGCCAATTTTGGCCGCCGAAAGGGCCGCCGTTGTGGACAGGCGCCGCAGACGCGGCCTGACGCGGACGATCCGTCGCGGCCCGTCTTGTGGTATAGGGAAAACATGAAGACGCCGCTTGACGGAATAAGGGTTATCGACTGGACGATTTGGCAGCAGGGGCCGTTTGCGACCGCGTTGCTGGGCGACCTGGGCGCCGAAGTAATCAAGCTCGAAACGCTCGACGGCGATCCCGGGCGCGCGATCTTCGCGGTCTCGGGGGCCACCACCGCGCGCAACGGCAAGAATTTTTACTTCGAGTCGAACAACCGCCACAAGAAAAGCATCACGCTCGACATGAAGAAGCCCGAGGCGCGCGAGATCGTCTACCAGCTCATCGCCAAGAGCGACGTGTTCGTGCAGAACTACCGCAAGGGCGTGGCCCAGCGCCTTGGGTTGGACTACACGACGCTGCACGAGATCAATCCGCGGCTCATCTACGCGACCGCCTCGGGTTACGGCCCGGAGGGACCCGACAGCGGCGAGCCATCGTTCGACTACCTGGCGCAGTCGCGCTCGGGCGTGATGCATATCGCGGGAATCGAGAGCGACGAGCCGGTCTACCTGTTCGGCGGGGTAGCCGACCAGATGGGCGCGATCATGCTGTCGTACGGCGTGATCACGGCGCTCCTTGCGCGCGAGCGCTATGGCGTCGGGCAGGAGGTCAACGCCTCGCACCTCGGATCGATGATCGCGTTGCAGGGTTTGAACCTCGCCTGCCGCAATATCATGGGCACCGAGTTCCGCCGCAACACGCGCGAGAACGCCTTCAATCCGCTGTGGAACCACTATCGATGCGCCGACGGCAAATGGCTGACGCTCGGGATGCTGCAGGCGGACCGCTACTGGAAAGACCTGTGCCACACGCTCGGCCTGCCGGAGCTGATCGACGATCCGCGCTTCAAGGATATCGGCGTGCGCGGTAAGAACTGCAAAGCGCTGGTCGCGATCTTCGACCAGGTGTTCATCACCAGACCGCGGGACGAATGGATGAAGCTGTTGAAGGCGGGCGGCGACTTCATCTACACCGTGGTGAACCGCGTTTCCGATCTGCCCGACGATTCGCAGGTGCTGGCAAACGATTACGTGGTCGACTACGAGCATCCAGGCCTCGGCGCGATGAAGCTGGTCGGCTTCCCGGTCAAGCTGAGCGAGACGCCGGCGAATCCGCGCGGCCACGCGCCGGAATTAGGCGAACACACCGAGAGCGTGCTTACCGAGATGCTCGGTTATAGCTGGGAGGACGTGGCGCGGCTCAAGGAGACGGGTGTAATCTGAAATTACGCGACGCGCCGCCCGGCGCGCACGGGAGGAAAGCTCATGCCGGAGATCACCGGAAGCGTCGAGGACCGCGAGCAGATTCGCGAACTGTATGCCCGCTACGCGCTCTACATCGACTCGAGCAAGTTCGAGGAATGGGTCAATTGCTTCACCGAGGACGGCATTTTCGAAAGCCCGTCGCTCGGCAAGCACGCCGGCCATGCGGCGCTGCGCAAGTTCTGCGCGTCGTACCGGGAATCATGGGCGGGCGCGCAGGTGCGCCACATGATGGTGAACGTCAGCTTCGACGTCCACGGCGATCACGCTCACGGCACTTGCAATCTGATCTACTTCCACATCAAGGGCGGCAAGACCGAATTGGCCGCGGTGGGCGGCTATCGCGACGAGCTGCGCAAGATCAACGGCAACTGGCAGTTCGCGCATCGTCAAGTGTACGTGGACAAATAGTTTACCTCGATAAATAAGTCTTACGTGGACAATAGCTCACCGGACCGGCGCTAAGCGCGGCGTCGCGCTTCTTTGAGCGCGTTTTCGAGATCGCGCGGGAGCGGCGAGCGCACCCGCACGGGGCCCGAGGCAGGCGAGCGAAATTCGATCTCCGCAAGATGGAGCCAGAAGCGGCCGTCGGCGAGCGCGTCGAGCGGCGGGCCGCCATAGAGCGTGTCGCCGGCAATCGGATGGTCCGCCTCGGCCAGGTGCACGCGAATCTGATGGCGCATCCCGGTGCGCGGGCGCGCGGCGACCAGGGTGAAATCTCCGTAGCGGCGTATCGGCTCTATCGAGGTCGCGGCAGTACGGGAGCCGGGCACGTTCACCGCGACAGTGACCATCCGCCGCGCGTTGCGCGGGTCATGCGTGAGCGGTTTGTCAACCTCAAGTGATTGTTTAAGATTGCCGGCGACCAGAGCCTGGTATTCCCGACGGATCCGCCCGGCGCGAATCGCCTCGCGAAGGGTGGTGAAGGCCGCCGGCGTTAGCGCCACGAGCAGCGCCCCCGAGGTTCCGTTGTCGAGCCGATGGACCAGGCCGCCCTCGCGCGGATTGTCGCCCGCGGCCGCCGCTTCGGGAAATGCGGCGACCACGCCGTTCATCAGCGTCCCGCGCTCGCCCGGGCGCAACGGATGACACGCCATCGGCGCCGGCTTGTTGACCACCAGCATCGCGGGGTCGCGGAACAGGGATTCGATTTTTACTTCAGGGTCGGCAACCAGCGCTGGAAGTGTCGATAGCTCCGCGATTTCGACCGCGTCGCCACCGCCAACCATCTCGCCCTTGCGCAAGACGCGGCCGTTGACGCGGACCATCCCGCCAGCGAGCATCTCGCGCGCCGCGCGGCGCGACCGCGCCCATCCCAGGCGCACCAAGTAATGGTCGAGGCGCTCGCGCGCTTCGGGCGGCATCAATTGGGCGGCATCAATTGGGAGTCAGCCGCAGCCGCACCCAGCCGTCGATTTTTTCGGCGAAGCCCGCGAACGGATCCTGGTTGGGCGCGGGCTTAAAGAAACATTTGCGCATGTAGTCGAGCGCGCCGGAATAGTTCTCGAAGCTGCGGCTCAGCTCTTCGAACATCAGAAAGCCCGGGCGGTAGAGCGCGACGTCGAGTTCCGAGACGGTCTGGTAGGAGCGCTTGCCCTCTTCGAGATAGTAGTCGAGGTATCCCCCGCGCTCGACGAAGGTACGGAACAGGCCCGACATGAACAGCGTGTAATCGCCGACGTACTTGCGCAACTCGCGCTCGCCGAGCACGCGCCCGCGAGTTTGCCGCGGACCGGTCTGCGAAGCCAACATCTCGACCACGCTGGTAAGGCGGCGGCCCTCCGTGTCGCAGAGCGCCAGCCAATTTCCCGCGGCGCTGAAGTCGGTCAACACCGAAGCGACGTATTCTACGACCTGCTGGTCGGCGATCCCGAGCTGACTGAAACTGGTGCGGGTCATCGCGAGGAAAAATTCTTTGAGCCGTTTTGCGGAAGGAGGTTCAGGATTCATCATCATCAACCACTCCCAATTTAGGCCCGGCGGGCCTTTCGTCCCCCCGCCGGGACGATGTGATAAAAATGTTACCAGAGCGCGTGCAGCGTTGCGATGCGTTTTCTTAGCAGCCGGGCGTTCCGTGGCAGGAAAATAAAAATCGGCCGCGTTAAGGTAATTTTGAAAATTTCAAAATGACCGCTACTGCCGAGCGGGAGTGTGGATCCGCCCGCGCGTTGGCACTCGCGGCGCGGGAGTGCGAATCGCGCGCGGGATGAAGGGGCGGTTATAGGCGGGGAACTGCTCCCACGAGGCGAAGAGCAGGAGCGCCATCACGATTGCGATGACGATGACGTCGGCGAAACCCAGCCGAGTCGCGCCGCCATATGATTCACGCAGCGGCCAAGTCATCCGGCGCTCGCACGCAGTTTGGCCGACCGCGCGGCGGCGCGCGGCGCACTGGCCGGCAACCCGAACACCGCGCGCAACTCGCGTCCGGTCAGCGAACGCGCCGCCGCGGCAACCTTGAGCGGCGGCCCGGCCGCCACCACGCGCCCGCCGTCCTCGCCGCCGCCCGGGCCGAGGTCGATTACATAGTCCGCGTGCGCAATGAACTCGAGGTGATGCTCGATCACCACCAGCGTATTGCCCTGGGCCACCAGCATCGTGAGCACGCGCAGCAGTTGGCGGATGTCGGCCGAGCTCAACCCCGTGGTCGGCTCGTCGAGCAGAAATACGCGCCCCAGCGGCTTGCCGTCCGCCGCCATCGGCAGCGGTTCGAGGTCGGCGAGCAGAAAGCGCGCGAGCTTGAGGCGCTGGGCCTCGCCGCCCGAGAGCGTCGAGGTCGTTTGCCCGAGGCACAGGTAGCCCAGGCCGACCGCGCTCAGCGCATCGAGGCGGCGCGTGATTGCCTGCGACCTGGCGAAGAACGCCCGCGCTTCGTCGACCGTCAGCCCAAGCACCTCGTTGACGTTGCGGCCCTGGTAGCGGATCGCGAGGATGTGGCTCTGGAAGCGGCGGCCATCGCACGCGTCGCATTGCACTTCGAGGTCGGCCATGAAATGCATCTCGATCGTCACGGTGCCGGTGCCGTGGCATTTCTCGCAGCGTCCGCCGTCGACGTTGAAGGAAAAGTGGCGGGGCTGAATACCGAGGCGGCGCGCCTCGTTGCTCTGGGCGAAGAGCCGGCGGATGTCGTCGTAGATTTTCAGATATGTTGCGGGATTGGAGCGCAGCGAGCGCGCCGGCAACTCCTGTCCCATGTGGACCATCTCGCCGACCAGCTCGAGGCCCTCGATGCGATCGCAGGCGCCGACTTCGCTCACCGGTTCGCCGCGCCGGCGCAGATAGTTGTTGTACAGCACGTCCTCAACCAGGGTCGATTTGCCCGAGCCCGAAACGCCGGTGACGCAGACCATCCGGCCGAGCGGAATCCGCACGTCGAGGCCCTTAAGGTTGTGCTCGCGCGCGCCCACGATTCTCAACGCCGGATCGCGTTTGGTGAAACGCCGCTCGCGCGCCAGCGTGCGCATCAGCATTACCCGTTCCGGCGTGCCCGCGTTCTCGTTCCCGGCGCCCTTGATGCGATTGACGTGCTTCGCGCCTTTGGCGCGCTTGTCGCTGCGAGCGCGCGTAGGCGCGCCGGCTCGAATCAGGTTGCCGCCCTCGCGCCCGCCGCCGGGCCCGAGTTCCACGGTGAAATCGGCGCCCGCGATCATCATCGGGTCATGCTCGACCACAACTACGGTGTTGCCGAGGTCGCGCAGATGGCGCAGCACGCCGAGCAGGCGGCGCACGTCGCCCGCGTGCAGTCCGACAGTGGGCTCGTCGAGCGCGTACATCGTGGCGGTCAGCAGGCTGCCGAGCGCGCTCGCGAGATGAATGCGCTGGGCCTCGCCGCCCGAGAGCGTGCGCGCCTGGCGCTCGACCGTCAGGTAGCCGAGTCCGACTTCGTCGAGATAGCCGACACGGCTCTTAAGCTCGCGCAAGACGACGCCGGCGCGCTCGGCCGCCCGCGGCTGCCCGCCGAGCTGCTCCAGCCATCCCTTGAGCTCGCGCACCGCGAGCCGTCCGGCCTCCGCGATCGTGATTCCCTCGACGCGCACGTTGAGCGCCTCAGGCTTGAGCTTGGCGCCGCCGCAGGTCGGACAGGGAACGAAGCGGCGGTAGCGCGCGAGCAGGATCCGGACGTGGGTCTTGTAGCGCCGCTTCTCCATCCAGCGGAAAAATCCGCGCACCCCCGGCCATCGCTCCCAATCATCGCCGTGTGCTCCGTCACGCGCGCTCTCGCGCGCGCCGTCACGCGGCTCGCCGTCGAGCAGCCACGCGCGCTCGGTCTCGGTCATCTCGCGAAACGGCACCGCGGCGCGCACTCGCGCCCGCCGCGCGCACTTGAGCATCCAGGTCTTCATCTCGAGGTAGGCCGGCGTCCGCCACGGCGCGATCAGCCCCTGGCGCAGCGAAAGCCCGGCGTCGGGGATGACCTTTTCGAGGTCGAGCTCGACGGTGCGTCCGAACCCCTCGCATTCCGGGCACGCGCCGATCGGACTGTTGGCGGAAAAGAGCGCTGGCGTCGGCTCGGGAAACAGTGTGCCGCAGGTCGAGCAGTTGAAGCGGCGATCGTACGCGGCGTCGGCCACCGGCATCATCCGCCCGTTCTCGCGCACCACGGTGATCACGCGGGCGCGCCCGCCACCGAGATAGAACGCCTTCTCCAGCGCCTCGCGCACGCGGGCGGAAGCGTCGGTGGAATCGTTGGCGACGCGGTCGGTAACGACCATCAACGGCCCGCCGCCGTTGCGCCCGGCGGATGACGATCGCGCGCCGGCCCCCGCGCAGCCGCCGGCGGCGCCGTTTTTGCCATGCGATAGGTTCGCCGGCGCGGCATCCGTCGCCGCGTCCTGCGGGGCGTCCGATGTTACGCCGCCTGCGGCGTCCTGCGCGACGCCGATAGCGGCGTTGCGCACGATGCCTTGTTCAGCGTCTTGCACGACGCCTTGCACCGCGCGTCCCAGCAGCGCGGCGGTCTCGACGATCGCGCCGTCAACGAACAGCCGATGGTAGCCGTTGTGCGCGAGAAACTCGCAGGCGGCCGCGGTCGAGCGCGAGCCGGGCTCGAAGGGCGCGAGAAACAGATGCATCCCCGGGCCCGCGAGCGCGTGGGCTGCCGCGCTCTCGACACTGTCGCGGGTGACCTCGCCGCCGCATCGCGGGCACGTCGTGCGGCCGAGCGTCGCGAACAGCAGGCGCAGGTAATCGCTTATCTCGGTGACCGTGCCGACGGTCGAGCGGGCGTTCTTGATGGTGTTCTTCTGGCGCAGCGCGAGCGCGGGCGGAATCTCCGATATCGAATCGACGTCCGGCCGGTCCATCCGCTCCAAAAACATCCGGGCGTAGGTCGAGAGGCTCTGGACGTAGCGCCGCTGACCCTCAGCGTAGAGCGTGTCGAAGACCAGGCTGGATTTGCCCGAGCCCGACACACCGGTCACCACGATCAACTGGTTATGTGGCAGGTCGAGCGAGATACCTTTGAGATTGTGGGTCCGCGCCCCGCGGATACTGATGGTGCGCTCGATGCCGCTCAATGCGTTTCTCTGTTATCGTGGGCCGCGGTTGGTGCCGATTGGCGGCATCGGGCCCGCCATTCTAACGCGGGTCGGCCAAGGGACGGGCTTTCTTGCGCCGCTCGCCCGGGAACTCGTTGGCGACCTTGGCGTAAAGCTCGGCTAGCCGGATATCGAAGGCGCCCTGCAGGCGCGCGGTCTTTTCCTGGCGCTCAGCCGGGGGCAGGTCGCGCAGATGCGCCAAGTCGTCTTCCAGCTTGAACATCAGTCGATTACGTTCGAGGAGATATTGGTAGCCATTCATAGGGCGACCCCAAGGGCGAATTCCAAAGATCAGAATTATAGGTTAACCTTGACCCACCGGACAACCGAGTGCGCGCGCTTCGCCGAACTTCATCGCTTCCACCGGCTCCTCCGGTTCTTCGAGGCTGGGACGAGCCGACGCTGTGCCATGGCTTTTTGGGCCGCGCGGGCGGCACGAGCCGCGGCCCCTACGCCTCGCTCAATCTTTCTTACTGGGTCGGCGACAACTCGCGCTCGGTCGACGTCAACTGGCAGCGCGCGCGCCAACTGATGCCGCGGGGAGTGCGCTTCGCCCAGCTCAGGCAGGTCCACGGCAAGGCGATCCACACGATCGGGCCGCGGGGCGACGCCGATCCGCGTCCCGAGGGCGACGGGTTGGTCACCGTGATGACCGGAGTTGCGCTGTGCATCTTCACCGCCGACTGCGTACCGGTGCTGCTCGCCGACCGGGAGCGGGGCGTGATTGGAGCCCTGCACGCGGGATGGCGCGGCACGTTGGCCGGGATAGCGGCCGCAGGCGTGCGCGCGATGGTACGGCAGGGGGCGCGGGCCAGCGAGGTTCGCGCGCTGCTGGGTCCCTCGATCGGCCCCTGCTGCTACGAGGTCGACGACGAGCTGGCCCGGCGCTTCGAGCGCCGCTTCGAGCGTGCGCACACCCACGTCCATCCAAGCGATCGTGCGGGCAAGGCCTACCTCGATCTCCGCGGCATCGTTGGCGACCAACTGGTAGCGGCAGGCCTGAAGCGCGATGAAATACAGAAGATAGGAGCATGCACGAAGTGCGAATCCGAGCGCTACTTCTCGCGCCGAGCGGCCGGCGGCGCGGTCACCGGCCTGCAGCTCAGTTTCATCGGCCGCTTTGCATCCGGCGCCAGTTCCGGGAGTAGCTTTACCCGATTCGCGGGTTAGTATTTCGAAGCATGCCCTCACGCAAGCCGATTCGGCGTAAACGCAAGCCGCCGTCGAGCAAGGTGCGCAAGCCCGTGCCGCCACCAACCAAGGTTGAGGAACCTCCAACGACCTATCGGCGGGCGCGCGAACGCGAACGTCTGCGGCGCGAAGAGCAGGGCGGCGACGTTTGATCGGCGGTCCGCACGCCGCGTACTCCGAGATGCGTTCTCCCGTTCGTGGGGCTAGTATGCGGAGTTAGCGCAATCCCATGGAGCCGCTTTGAATCGACCATGCTGAGCTTCGAGTTAAGCGAAGAACAACGGATGATCCGCGATACCGTCGGCGCCTTTGCCCGCGAGCAGATTCGGCCCGCGGCGCGGCCCGCCGACGAAAGCGGCGAGATTCCCGCCGCGCTGGTCGCCCAGGCCTGGCAACTCGGCCTGGTGCAGGGGCCGATCCCCGAAAGCCTCGGCGGCAACGGCGACACGCGGCTCGCAACGACCGGCGCGATAATCGCCGAGGAACTCGCCTACGGCGACCTCGCGATCGCGGCCCACGTACTGGCGCCGCGCCTGCTGGCCTTCCCGGTGCTCGAGATGGGAACCGAAGAGCAGCGCCAACGCCATCTCAAACGCTTCACCGGCGCGGCCTTCGCCGCGGCGACCGCGGCGCTGATAGAGCCGCGATGGGATTTCGATCCGGCGGCGATGGCAACCGTGGCGCGGCGCGACGGCCACAGTTTCACGCTCGACGGCGCCAAATGCATGGTCGCGTTGGCCGCCGCCTCCGACACGCTGCTGGTATGGGCGGCGAGCGCCAACTACGATCGCGTCGACGGATTTCTACTCGCGCGCGACACCCCGGGACTGAAGGTCGGAGAACGCGAAAAAAACATGGGGCTCAAGGCGCTCGAGACCTTCGCGGTCGAGCTAAAAGGCTGCCGCGTGGGGGCCGAGGCGCGGCTGGGCGGCGAGCGTGGCGCGGATTTCACGCGCGCGATGAGCCAGTCGCGGGTCGCGATGGCCGCGATGGGTGTCGGGGTGGCGCACGCCGCCTTTGATTACGCGCGCGACTACGCCAAGGAGCGCAAAGCCTTCGGGGTGCCGATCGCGACCAAGCAGGCGGTCGCCTTCATGCTGGCCGACATGGCGATCGAGATCGACGCGGCGCGCCTGCTGGTCTGGGAGGCCGCATGGCGCCTCGACCGCGGCGAGGATGCGCACAAGGAAAGCTACCTTGCGCGCAACTACGTCGCCGCCTCCGCGCTCAAGGTGACCGACAACGCGGTCCAGGTGCTCGGCGGCCACGGTTACATCCGCGAGCATCCGGTCGAGATGTGGTTGCGCAACGCACGCGGCCTTTCGGCGCTCGAGGGCCTCGCCACAGTCTGACGGGTTTGGCGACATTTACGGCCAAACCACTAAGGAAAGACACGAGGCGAATTTACGGGAGATCAGTAAAATGATCGATTTTGAAATTGACCCGCAGACCCAAAAACGGATCGACCTTTTCCATACCGTAGCCGAACAGATGATGCGGCCGATCTCGCGCGAATACGACGAGCGCGAGCACGAGAAGCCGTGGGATTTTCTGAACGCGATGTGGGCCGCGAGCACCGCCCCCGGCGGCGACCCGATGGGCGGCGGCGACGCGAGCGGGCAGGGCGGGGTGAAACTGCGCAACGTTTACACCGTCGCCACCACCGAGGAGCTGTGCTGGGGCGATGCCGGGCTGTTCCTTTCGATGCCCAACGCCGGACTAGGCGGCGCGGCGGTGATGGCGGCCGGCACCCCCGAGCAGAAGCAGCGCTTCCTTGCGCCGTTTCGCGGCGGCAAACCCAAGTGGGGCGCGATGGCTATAACTGAGCCGGGCTGCGGCTCGGATTCGGCGGCGGTCACGACCACGGCGACCCGCGACCGCGATCACTGGGTGCTCAACGGCAACAAGATTTTCTGCACCTCGGGATGGATGGCCGTGGAGAAATCCGAGGGCTTCGTGGTGGTCTGGGCGACCGTCGACAAAAGCGCGGGCCGTCCCGGAATAAAGCCCTTCGTGGTCGAGCATGGGACGCCCGGAATGTCGGTCACGCGGCTGGAGAAGAAACTCGGCATCCGGGTCAGCGATACTGCGGCGCTGGTTTTCGACAACTGCCGCGTGCCGGCCGATCACCTGCTCGGCAGCGCCGAGGTCAAGCGCGACGGCGGCGGTTTCAAGGACGTGATGGCGACGTTCGACGCGACCCGGCCGATCGTGGCCGCGATGGCGATTGGGGTGGGACGCGCGGCGCTCGATTTCGTGCGCGAGTTCCTGGCCGAGCAGAAGGTCGAGATTCGCTACGGACTTTCGCCGCGGCGCTTGAGCGCGGTCGAGCGCGACTTCATGGAGATGGAAGTGCAGCTCAAGGCGGCGCGGCTGCTCACCTGGCGCGCGGCGTGGATGCTCGACATGGGAATGCGCAACAGCCTGGAGGCCTCGATGGCCAAGGCCAAGGCGGGTCTCGCGGTTACGCTAATCACGCAGAAGGCGGTTGAATTATTGGGACCGCTGGGCTACTCGCGCCGCAACCTGCTCGAGAAATGGATGCGAGACGCGAAAATCAACGACATTTTCGAGGGCACGCAGCAGATCAACATGATCATCGTGGCGCGGCGTATCCTGGAGTACTCGAGCAAGGAGCTTAACTGAGAGTCGCGCGCGCCCGCCGATAATCAAAAAAAGGCCGGCTCGAAGGAGCCGGCCCTTTGCATTTCAATTTAAGAATGCCGGCTTACCAGAACCACTTGCCCTTCTCATAGGCGAAAATCTCGCGCGTCGGGACTATCGTAGCCGCATGCGGCGTCGCGTGCCGGGCTTCCTCGACGCTCTTGCCGGTCAGCGTGTAGTCGAATTCCTTGTAGGTGAGGATGCCGACCGCGACCCCGTTGGTCGCCTCCTTGCACGTGCATGAGTCGATAGAGCTGTAGCCGACATAGCTCCCGGTCTCGACCCCGTCGCGCATCTCCCACTTGATGTGCTCGACGTTGTCGTGCTCGCGGACACTCAGCTTGTGCGCCCAGTCGCGGCAGAAATCCGGAAAGGAGGCGCTGGCGACCTGAAACTCCTTGAGCGCGCGCATCATCGCCGGGTTGAGCGTTTGCGCCGCCCCTTGCATCCCATTTCCGTTCAAGCCGTGTAAGACCGGACTGCCGGTGCTCGCGACGTTCACGGTCGAGGGGCCGGTGCTGGCGACGACTGCGGCGGCCGATGGATTCGTCGGCGCCAGGTTTGGCGGCAGAACCGGAGCCAACGGCGCGGCGGCTGCCAGGGCTGGGGACGTAGGCGACGTCACTGCGGGAAGCCCCGGCGCGGGAACCGCGGCGGCCGAAGCTGCGCCGGTGGCCTGAGAAACAGCGGCCCGCGCGTCAGGCGAAGCCGGAACGCTCGCGACCGCCGAGTCGCTCGCCGAAGCGCTTGAAGCGACGGTGCCCTGCACCTTCATCGACGATCCGGTCTCGGCTGAGGCGGGCCTTTCATCAGTGGAGGACTGACTGGCCGATTGTGAGCAGCCGGCCAGTGGCAGCGCGGTCAATCCAAGCAAAGTACCAAACAAGATGCCCAGCAAGAGGCGATGTGAAACGAATCCTAGTTCATTCTTACCCTTCAGCGTATTGCCACTCACAGTATTGGCGCCGCGCCTGATGTAACTCATTGCTCCCCCCGGGAACTCGTTGGGTTGCTTGCATTATTAACTTTTATTTGCGGCTGTAAAGAGCCGCGCACGAGAGACCTACCGCTTCGCCGGAAGGGCGCGGGATTACTAGCACGGCCGCAGCCCCCGCAATGGGGGCTGCGGCCGCATTCAAAGCTGGAGTGTTCAGACCTTACTGGTTCGGAACCAGTTCGACCCTGCGGTTCTGGGCCCGTCCTTCGGCCGTCCTGTTGGTGGCGACGAAGTCCGTCTTCCCATAGCCGTGCGGACTCATGCGACCCTCCGCCACGCCATGATCTGACAGGTACCTCACGACCGCGTTGGACCGGCGCTCCGAGAGCCGCAGGTTGTACCTGACCGAGCCGATCGCGTCGCAGTAGCCATTAACGTTAACCGTCAGGTTCGGATGCGACTTCAGGGTTTCCGCGGCCTCGTCGAGGACGGCAGCGTCCTGCGGACGGATATTTGACTTGTCAAAGTCAAAGTGGACGCCACGCAGGATGATCTTTTCCGGCGGCGGCGGCGGAGGTGGTGGCGGTGGCAGAGGAGGTGGCGGTGGCGGAGGTGGTGGCGGTGGGGGAGGAGGTGACGGCGCTATCAGGTAGCCGATAATTCCACCGATGATTGCACCACCGACGATGCCGGCTGGAACCGCGGGCCAGTTGTCGCTGTTATCGGCTGCGAATACCCCGCCACCGATACCACCGCCGATTGCGGCACCCGCCACGGCCCCGTAGATGGTGTAATCCCTCTGTTCCGTGGTCATGCTGCAACCGGCGAATGTGATCGCGGCCGCCGCCCACAGGACCCAGAAACCTTTTCCCCGTCGTCGTCCTATCATAACCCTTCCTTTACCCGCCGCGGTGCCGAAGTGCGATGCGATCGGTCACCCACCGCTCGGCGAATCGACCGAGCATAGCGACAACCGCTACACACTATTCCCCGCCACCCAGGGGGTCCATTTGCGGAGGCCAACCATGCATAGGGCTGACAACCCCAAGTGATACGCCGGTACCACTGTATGTAGTTTTTTAGATGCATTGCAAGAAATTAACACGCCGAAAGACCACGTGAATTAACGACTTTTACGAATTGCGATAAGATGCCGACGAAACAGTTCGCGTGTTTAACATCAATGGAATGTGATTAGATGCTGTTATTCCGTCATGGCAGATCATCGTTGCGTTGGTGTGCCCTTATGTCACCTGGATAACATTTTTACGTCCGGCTGGAACCGGAATGTTCGTCCCGATCGCGGCCGCGCTCCCGTTGTGGATAACTCCGCCTCCTGCGTAAGTTTCGGCCCGCGCGCGACACCGCGGAGCGGCGTGCGATTCGCGGGCGGGCGCGCGAACCTGCTAAACTTATGTCGTGCTCTCTTTGGCGCGCGGCAAAGAAGGGATCTTCCGCTTAGTCTCCGGTTATCGCCCGGAGGGCGACCAGCCTGCCGCCATCGAGGCGCTGACCCGCAACGTCCGTGACGGGGTGCGCCAGCAGGTGCTGCTTGGCGTCACCGGTTCGGGCAAGACCTTCACGATGGCCAACGTGGTGGCCAACGTGAACAAGCCCACGCTGGTGATTGCGCCCAACAAAACGCTCGCCGCCCAACTCTACAACGAGTTCAAGAGCCTGTTCCCGGACAACGCGGTCCGTTACTTCGTCTCCTACTACGACTACTACCAGCCCGAGGCCTACGTTCCCTCGACCGACACCTACGTCGAGAAGGACGCCAGCATCAATGACGAGATTGACAAACTGCGCCACTCCGCGACCAAGGCGCTGCTCGAGCGCAACGACGTCCTGATCGTCGCCTCGGTCTCGTGCATCTACGGCCTCGGCGAGCCCGAGGTCTACTTCGAGATGCTGGTCTTTCTCGAGGAGGGCCAGACCATCGAGCGCGACCGCGTACTGCGCAAGCTGGTCGATATCCAGTACCAGCGCAACGACTACGACTTCCATCGCGGCACCTTCCGCGTGCGCGGCGATATCGTCGAGGTCTTCCCGGCTTACGAAGAGAGCCGCGCGGTGCGGGTCGAGTTCTTCGGCGACCAGGTCGAGGCGCTGTACGAGATCGATCCGCTGCGCGGCAAAGTGATCCGCAAGCTTCAAAGCGTATGCATCTACCCGGCCTCGCACTACGTAACCACCGAGGACCGGATGGAGGAGGCGGTACGCAACATCCGCACGGAGCTCAGGGAGCGGCTGGAACTCTTTCGCGGCGAGAATCGATTGCTCGAGGCCCAGCGCCTGGAGCAGCGCACGATGTACGACCTCGAACTACTGGCCGAGATGGGCTTTTGCCCCGGGATCGAAAACTACTCGCGCCATCTCACCGGCCGCTCGCCCGGCCAGCCGCCGCCCACTCTGCTCGACTACTTTCCGCGCGACTTCCTGATGTTCGTCGACGAGAGCCACGTCACCGTGCCGCAGCTTGGCGGGATGTACCGCGGCGATCGCTCGCGCAAGCAGACGCTGGTCGAATTCGGCTTCCGCCTGCCCTCGGCGCTCGACAACCGCCCGCTCAACTTCGAGGAGTGGGAGGCCCTCGCGCGCCAGGTGGTTTACGTCTCGGCGACGCCGGGCGACTACGAGCTCAAGAGCTCGGGCGGCCTGGTGGTCGAACAGCTCATCCGTCCCACCGGCCTAATCGATCCGGAGATCGAAGTGCGCAAGGCCGGCACGCAGGTCGACGACCTGCTGGGCGAAATCCGCAAACGGGTCGAGGCCGGCGCGCGCGTGCTCGTCACCTGCCTGACCAAGAAGATGGCCGAGGACCTGACCGACTATTACCACGACCTCGGCGTGCGCGTGCGCTACCTGCACTCGGACATCGAGACCATCGAGCGCGTCGAGATCATCCGGAGCCTGCGCAAGGGCGAGTTCGACGTCCTGGTCGGGATCAATCTGCTGCGCGAGGGACTCGACCTGCCCGAGGTCTCGCTGGTCGCGATCCTCGATGCCGACAAGGAAGGGTACCTGCGCTCGGCGCGCTCGCTCATCCAAACCATCGGCCGCGCCGCGCGCAACGTCGAGGGCAAGGTCATCATGTACGCCGACACGATGACCGACTCGATGCGGATGGCGATTGGCGAGACCGATCGCCGGCGCGCCAGGCAGGTCGCCTACAACGAGGAGCACGGAATCACGCCGCAATCGATCGTAAAGGCGATCGACGCCTCGCTGGTCGAGATGTATTCGCCGGAGTGGGCCGTGGTGCCGGAGGTCGAGGACGCGCCGTCCGACACGGAACTGATTCCCGCGCACGAACTGCCCGACCGCATCACCGGCCTTCGGCAGGAGATGATGGAAGCGGCGGAGCGGCTGGAGTACGAGCGCGCCGCCGAGTTGCGCGACCGGATCAAACGCCTCGAGCGCCAGGTCTTCGGACTCGACCAGCCCCGCGAGGCAGCGCCGGCCGCTGCGCCAGGCTCGGCCCATCAGCACGCGAACGACCCGGCGCGCGGGCGCGGCGAACGTCACAAGGCCGCTCCTGAACGCCATCCCTCCCCGGAGGGCAATCAGGCCAAAGACGTTAGCGAGAAGCCGTCACTGTTACCGCGTGGGCGGGGCAGGGGCCGTGGCGCTCGCGCGGGTGGCAACGCGCCGGCGCCGCGTCAGGGCAGGCTGAAAATTATTCCCGACCAGCCCAAGTAATCGCGGCGCAACGCCCGACTCCCCGATATGGAGGAAGCCGCAACGGTGCGCCGCGTTACTTTATTTGTCGAAGCCAGCGACGCGTGGCAGCTTGTCGCCCAGCTCGACCCATGGCACATGGTCTGGCCAATAGGCGTGGCGCAACGTGGCGGGCGGATAGGCTAGCTCGGCGTCAGCCGGCAGACTGGCGCGGGTGACGATCAGGACGTCGGGCATCGGATCGACATCGACCGTCAGCGTCGAGCCGCAATTCTTGCAGCGGTTGCGATGGATCTGTGCCGAGCTGCTGAAGGTCTGCAGGTCTCCGCCCTTGGTCCAGCGGAAACCGGCGCGGGGAAAAATCGCGAAGCTGACGAACGCCGCGCCCTGCAGCCGCCGGCAAATCGAGCAATGGCAGTGATGCATCTCCACTGCGGGCTGCGACACCTCGAACTGGTTCTGGCCGCAAAAGCATGCGCCGTTGATCTTTTTGAAATCCGCCATGATGCTTCCTCCCTGTTGGACGCCATCCCATCGCAGTTGCGCGGGCTTGGTCAAGCGGTTTTAGTCGCTGTGCATCTCCGAATTTCCTGCAATGCGTTCGCCGGCGGTATCAGCGGTGAAGCATACTTCTTCACCAGCACATGCGCCGACGCTCTTTACTTCCTTTCGCTTTCCTCAATACCCTCGCCCGCGATCATGCGCGGGCGAGGTTAGGGTGAGGGTAGGGTGAGGGTACATTAGCTGCGCGCCTTTCCTCTGATCGCGCGCCGCGTGCTTTGTCCGAAGGAACTCGTCGCTGCGCGAGTTGACTCCGGCAGCCTTCGCCTCAGGTTGACCGAAGTCAGGAGACCGAAGAAGCGCGGGGGCTACCGCTTAATCTCGAACGACGGGCCGACGTATACGTTCGCCGAGTACATCCCGCCGCCGAACTGCGGATCGCCAAAAATGTCGCGTCCGGCCGTCAACCCGCCGTCGACCACCATCGCCACGCCGGTTATCCATTCCGACTCATCACTGGCCAGGAACAGCGCCATGTTGGCGATATCTTCGGGAAGTCCAGCGCGGCGCAGCGGATGCAACGGGCCGAGCAACTGGCCCGTCACCTCGCGGTCGGAGGTTAGGAAGTTGAATATCGGCGTGTTGATCCCGCCCGGACAGATACAGTTGACGCGAATCTTGTCCTTGGCGACTTCGAGCGCGACCGAGCGCGTGAGATTGACCACGCCGGCCTTGGCCGCGCTGTAGGCGTGCGGACCATAGCCGCCCGCCAGTCCGGCCACCGACGCGGTCGAGATGATCGATCCGCCGCCGACCTTGCGCATCTCGGCCACCGAATGCTTGATCCCCAGGAATACGCCGCGCGTCAGCACCGCGAAGGTGCGATCCCAGTCCTCTACACTGGTCTGTTCGATCGACCCCAGCGCGCCGGGCAGCCCGGCGTTGTTGAAGGTGATATCCAGGCGCCCGAATTCCTTGACCGCGCGCTCGACCATCGCCTTGACCCCGGCCTCGCGGGTGACGTCGGTTTTCTGGAACACCGCGCGGCCGCCGTTTTCCTTGCACTCGCGCACCGCCGCCGCGCCGCCCTCCTCGTTGAGGTCGGCGATTACGACCGCCGCGCCTTCGCCGGCGAAACGCACCGCCGTCGCCCGGCCCATCCCGCTCGCCGCGCCGGTTATCACCGCAACCTTGCCCTCTAACCTGGCCATCGTAGAAAGCCCTCCTGGCTGCCGCCTGACCGGCGCTCGCCACTGCAAACGCGGGCGGTATCCCGGTAAGTCCGCAGCCGCCATGATGGTATAATCGCGGTGTTATGTCGAAGGCGCGCAGAGGAGACCGGCGCTCGGCCGCCGCGCTGGTGCGAGCGGCGGAGGGCCTGCATGTACGGCCCCCCGCCGCACCGATCGAAGCGCGCGGTATCGACGGCGACGCCGTCGATACCGCGCGTTCTGGCGCGCCGGAGCGCGCCCCGTTCGCAGCGTCGGACGCTCCGTATGGCGCGTCCGACGCTGCGAACGCCACAGGCGCTCGCGCCACCAGCGACGCCGACGCCGGCGCGCAGGGCGACTTGCCATTGCCCGCGGAGCGCCGACGCTGGAATTCGCTGGTGAGCTATCCGGGTGACGCCGGCGCGGACGCGGCCGCAGGCGGCGACGCGCGAGGCGCGCCGCCGCTCGCGGCTGCGCAGGATGCCCCCGAAGACGCGCGAGATGCGCGAGATGCGAACATCGCGGCCTCCCCCGGCCCGCCGGCGGAGGCTCACGGGGCGGCATCGTCGGCGGCGCGTCGCGCCGCCGACGATGCCGCGCTGGAGCGCAAGCTCGACGCCGTGCCCGCGGAGCCCGGCGTCTATTTGCTGCGCGAGCGCACCGGCGCAAAGAGCGCCGGTGAATCGGCCGGCAAGGCTTTGGGTAAAGTCCTATACGTCGGCAAGGCCAAGTCCTTGCGCCCTCGCGTGCGGGCGTATTTCCGCGACAGCGGTGATACCCGCTTCCAGGTGCGCTTTCTGATGAAACGCGTCGGCGACTTCGACGTGCTGGTCGCGCGCAGCGAGAAAGAGGCGCTGATCCTCGAAAACAACCTGATCAAGCAGTATCGCCCGCGCTACAACATCAGGCTCAAGGACGACAAGTCGTACCTAAGCGCCAAGATGACCAACCATCCCTGGCCGCGCATCATGGTCACGCGCAAAATCGTCCGCGACGGCGGCAAGTACTTTGGTCCGTTCGGCTCGGCCGACGGCTTGCGCGAGACGATCGACGTCATCCGCAAGGTCTTTCCGCTCCGCACCTGCTCGGATGCGGTTTTCCGCAACCGCTCCCGCCCGTGTATCGAGTACCAGATCAAGCGATGCCTGGGACCATGCTGCCTGCCGGTCGACCGCGCCGAATACGAAGACCATCTCCACGCGGCCCAGAAGCTGCTGGAGGGGCGCAACCTCGAGGTGCTCAAGGAGTTGCGCGAGCGGATGCGCGGCCATGCTGAGCGCATGGAATTCGAGGAGGCGGCGCGGTTGCGCGACCAGGTGCGCGCGATCGAAAAGACCGTCGAGCGTCAGACCGTGCTGCATCACTGGGGCATCGACCAGGATGTCTTCGGGCTGTACCGCGAGGGCGGCTTTATCGAAGCGATCGTCCTGATGGTGCGCGGCGGGAAGCTTACCAACACGCAGGGATGGAGCTTCCACGATCTCGAATTCGCCGACGAGGACATCCTGGCCGATTTGCTCACGCAATTCTATTCGGGCGCGCGAATTGCGCCGGACGAAGTGATCGTGCCGGTCGCGTTGGAGGATGCCGACGTGCGCGCGGAGCTGCTGACCGAGCGACGCGGGAAAAAGGTCGAGTTCCTGATGCCGCAGCGGGGCGAAAAGCTGCGGCTGCTCGAGATGGCGATGGACAATGCACGCCAGAGCTTCGCCGCGCGCCGCGACAACGAAAACACGCGCGAGCGGATGCTCGAGGAACTGCGCACGCGGCTCCATCTGCGCAACACCCCCAAGCGGATCGAGTGCTACGACATTTCCAATTTGCAGGGCTCGATGGTGGTCGGATCGCAGGCGACTTTCGACGAGGGCGAGCCGCGCAAGGATCTCTACCGCCGCTACCGCATCCGCACCGTCGAGGGGCAGGACGATTTCGCCAGCATGTACGAGGTGTTGAGCCGGCGTCTCAAGCGCGCTAGCGCGGAGAGCGAATATCCCGACCTGTGGGTCATCGACGGCGGCAAAGGCCAGCTTAATGTGGCACTTGAAGTACTGCGAGAGTTCAAACTGCTCGATCAAATCGACGTAATTTCGCTCGCCAAGCAACACGTGCTGAATGATCCGCGCGAGCGCGCGGTGGTCAAGTCCGAGGAGCGGGTCTTTCTGCCCAATCGCAAGGACCCGATCGTTCTGCCGAAAAATTCGACCGCACTGTTCCTGCTGGTGCGCATCCGCGACGAGGCCCACCGCTTTGCCATCACTTACAACCGCGAGTTGCGCCGGCGCTCGCGCCTGCGCTCCGTGCTCGACGATATCGAGGGTATCGGTCCGGTGCGGCGGCGTGCGTTGCTGCGTCACTTCGGCAGCCTCAAGCGGATTCGCGCGGCCAGCACCGACGAGATCACGGTGGTGAAAGGGATGAACCGCGAGCTGGCGGCCGAGGTGCGACGCTACCTCGACACGATGGGCGCGATGCTCGAAGAGCAGGAGCGCGCCGAGGCGGCCGAGGAAAACGCCGCGCTCGCGGCGGCTGATAGTGCCGCCGACGGCGGCGGTCAGATGGAACTCGCGACTGTCGCGGGGGCTCCCGGCAATCCTCGGGATGCAGGCTAAAGTAACAAACTTCTGGAGGTATCGCCGCTATGTGGCCGTTTCGTCGAAAGCATGAAACACGGTCGCGCGAAGGCGGATCCGATATCGCGTATGAGAAGAATTTCCTCCGGATTCGATCTAGAGACTTCTTTGACCCATACTCACGTTCCCCAAACGGACGCTATGCGATCGCCTGGAGCGACGCAGACCGAGATGGCAGCGTCGGGGGCTTCCGGTTCAGGGGTGAAGGTGAGTACTTGCTGGTTGAAGACGAGGCGATTCGGGTTTGCGGCCGCCTTCAGCGACCGAACGACGGCAAAGTCGCGAACAACGGCACATTCGTTATTAACGATTGGGAATTTGGGGAAGGTTTGAAGGGCACCTTTTACTCATTCGACTGCTCGGGCTCACTTATGCTCAGCAAGCATTTTTCTGCAAATCTATATAACAACGGGCTCTCACCGAACGGTGAAATCGCGGTGTGTCAAACGCTCCACAGCGACAATGAAGATGCGAGCTTGCTAACGCTGTTCGATCTGTCTCAGAGCTCGCTGGATCCTTGCGCCGTCGTCGCCCGTAAACTTGATAGCCGCGCCGCTATGCGGGCAACCTCTAGATCTGCCAGGACGCATGTCCTCGACAAGCTCGCTGAACGTCCGATGGCAGCCCGGGCATTTGACGTCAACCGCTAATTTATCGAAAAGATCGATATCGATGAGGAAGGGACCGTCATTGTGCTCGAAGATCACCTCGAGATAGTCGCCTTCGGCGTCGTACCAGACCTTTTACGAAACTGTGTCCCATAGCACGGTTCTCTTTTTCAGCCTGTCGGTCAGATAAGCGGCAAGGCAAGGCATCGCCGCCGGCGACCTTTTCCTTATCCGATCCTTTCCTTCAGTTAATGCCCTCGCCCGCGTCGAGCGCGGGAGAGGGTAGGGTGAGGGTCCCTTCGCGGCGCGCCTCTATTTTTTCCCTTGCGCGCCGCGCTTTTGCTCGCGCGAAATTCGCACTAGAGAAGACCTCACAGATGGCGCCGGAAGCGGGCGCGCAACGCGGGACCCTCGCCCACACCCTCTCCCGCCGATAAGCGGGCGAGGGCTGAAAAAGAAAGGGCGCGACGAGGTGTACGTATTGTCCATGCCTTTGCGATCCCCGCCCTCGGTCAATACTGTCGGGCGTCAAAAATAACCGTAAACGAGTCGTGATCGGGGCGGATTATCCCATCCGGCGAGCGCGCCGCTTCCTTTTCTGAATCACAATGGTCTGTGGAATCGGTTCATGCGACTCGCAGTGGCGCGCCAGGCGCGATGGCTGCCGCCGGCAACGCTCCGCTCGCCGCCGCCGCGACCGCGCACAACCCCACGCGCGCCCGCGTGCCCTCGACAACCGTTGCCCCTTCCCGCGCGGTTCCGGCGTATGCACCGCTCTCGCTCGGCTCTCTTCTCGAAATCGCGCCGATCTACCTGATCGCGATTGCGATCCTCGCCGGCGACGCGCTCGGCGTGAGCCGTTTTGCCGCACCGATATGGCTGGCTGCGATGCTCGCAATTGCGGCTGCCGCACTGTTCATGCGCAGTGCGCCGCGCGCGGCGACCGCCGTCGCGATGCTCGCGATTACGGCGGGCGCGGCGATATCGGCGCACGAATCCGTCGCGCCGCATTACTCGGCGCATAGCGTCCGCAATTTCCCCGACGGCGCCGCGCTCACCCTCGAGGGGCGAATCAACCGCGCCGCGCAACAATACCTGGACCGCAAGTACGTATTCGTCGACGTCGAACGCGCCGGCGCGGCCGGATCCAAACTTGAGGCTTCAGGCGGCACGGTTCGCTTGACGGTTGTCGGCGCGTCCGCGCCGGTCCGCGTCGGCGACGAGGTTCGGGTCGCAGGCGCGCTACGCTTTGCGCGCAACTTCGGCGACCCCGGGGAGTTCGACTACGCTGGATATCTCGCGCGCCAGGGAATCGCCGCGACGATGGTGCTGAACGCCGGCAGGCGCGAACAGCTTGCAGTAATCGGCTATCGCCGCGAGTTTCCGGCGTCACAAATCGCCGCGATACGCGCGCGGATCGGCGCCTTAATCGACGCCAATCTCGCGGGCGAAGAACGAGCGGAGATGCGCGCTCTGGTTATCGGCGACCGCGGCGGTATCGGCGAGGCTCTGCGCCAGCGCTTCGCGCTCACCGGGCTCGCCCACATGCTGGTCATCTCCGGACTTCACCTGGGATTCGTCGCGGCTGCCGCCTTCGCCCTCGTGCGTTTCACGATGATGCTGTTCCCGGCCCTGACGGCCCGCGGCTACGCCAACAAGGCGGCGGCGCTTGCCGCGGCGCTCGCCGCGAGCGCCTACGCCGCAATCGCGATGCCTCACGTCTCGACCGCGCGGGCGCTGGTGATGGTGCTCGCGTACACGCTGGCGGTTGTCGCCGACCGCGCGCGCGCGTTGCTGGCGAGCCTGGCGCTGGCGGCGATCGTGATTTGCCTCGCGTTGCCCGGCTCGACCGCGGACATCGGTTTCCAGCTATCGTTCGCCTCGGTGCTCGCGATCGTGCTCGGGATGCGCCGGTTCGTGCCGTGGTGGCGGCGGCGATTCGGAATACGCGACCCGGCGGAGCATACGCCCAGGCGAATATCGCGCGCGGCGGCGGCGATTGCGGGCTACGTCGCCGTATCGTTCTGGGCGCTGGTCGGCGTTGCGCCGCTCACCGCCTATCACTTCAACCAATTCTCGGCGGTCGGCGTGATCGCCAATTCAGTAGTCGTGCCGATCATGGCGGCAGGCGGGGTAATCCTTGGCTTGATCGCGTGCGCGATCGGAATGATCGCGCCCGCGCTCGGCGCACCGCTGCTGATCGTCGCCGGATGGTCGCTCGCGGCGGGGACGTGGCTTGCCGGATGGTTCGAGCGATGGCCCGCCGCCTATTTCAGAATTTTCACGCCGACCCCGCTGGAGATCGCGATCGTCTACGGACTCCTGCTTCTGTGGCTGACGAGGCCGATCGAGCGTTTGCCGATGAGCCCGCTGCCGCGGCACTCCGCGGCGTCCCTGTTCCGATGGCGTCGCGCGGGCTGCGCAATTTTGATCGTGATGCTGGCTGCGGACGCTGTGTGGTGGGCGCACGATCGATGGTTCGCGCGGGGCCTGCGCGTCACGTTTCTGTCGGTGGGCGAGGGCGACGCGGCGGTCGTGCGCTTCGCGGGCGGGCGCGTGATGTTGATCGACGCGGGCGGCGCGTGGCCCGGCGGTTTCGATTTCGGCGAGCGCGTGGTCGCGCGTTATCTCTGGGCGCGGAAGATCATGCGTGTCGACTACCTGGTCGTGAGCCATCCCGACCTCGACCATTTCGGCGGGATGGCCTTCGTGGCGCGCAATTTCTCGCCGCGCGAGTTCTGGGTGACCAGCGCGCTCAAGCCTGAGCCGATGTATACGGCGCTCATGGCCGAGGTCGCGGCGGAGAAAATTCCGCTGCGAGTTGTCGACTCGTCGATGCGCGGATTGATGCTCGGCGGCGTGTCGGTGCGATGCCTCGGTCCCGCGCCCAACGAGGCCGCGACCCGAGACAACAATCTTTCGATGGTGCTGCGAATCGCTCAAGGCTCGCAAAGCGTGATATTCACGGGCGATATCGAGGCCGCGGGCGAGCGGGCGCTGCTCGCGCGCACGCCGACAAGGGCACTCGAGACGACGGTGCTCAAGGCGCCGCATCACGGGAGCCGCACGTCATCCTCCAGCGCGTTTATCGCGGCAGTACGGCCGCAGGTCGTCGTGCTCTCGCTCGGCTACCGCAACCCGTTCGGCTTTCCGGCGTCCGAGGTCGTCGAGCGCTACCTGGCGGCGGGTGCTCGCGTGTTCAGAACCGATCGCAGCGGTGCGGTAAGCGTGGACTTCGACCAGGGTAGCGGTGCACGTCCAATCGTGGCGCGCGCGTACGACTCCGAGCCGGAATAGCTGCAAGAACTCAGGGTTGACGCTTCGCCGCCCGCTGTGGGAATGTTTGATGTTACGGTTGGAGTGCGGCGAATCACTGCCTCCAGCGTATTTTTACCGGCAGAGTCGTAAGCGTCGAGAGCGACGTCGGTGATGTGCGAATATGGAATTCTGGAGGCATCGTAATGGCTGAGCAGGCTCAAGCGGTCGATAGCGGCCCGCGTCCGATCGTTCCCTTCCTCAAGCTCCAACCCAAACCGCACCTGATGGGCTCGAAGTGCGGGACCTGCGGGTCGGTCTTTATCGACACTACCCGCATCGCCTGCTCCAAGTGCGGCGCGACCGAAGGCTTCAAGCCGATCGAGCTCTCCGACAAAGGCAAAGTCTACGTCTTCTCGGTCGTGCATCAGTCGTTCCCCGGCATCAAGACACCCTACATCACGGCGATCGTCGATCTGCCCGAGGGTGTGAGCGTGCGCAGCAACATCATCGACGTCGACCCCGAGGACGCGCAGAAGAATCCCAAACAGATGTTCGACATGCCGGTCGAGATGGTCACCAACGTGGTGGCCAAGGATCGCGAAGGCCATGAAGTGGTGGCCTTCGCCTTCAGGCCGAGCAAAAAATAGAGCTATAATTTATAAGTACTGGAGCAACAGTCTAGAGATATCCGTGGATGCATCGGGGCGGAGCGCGCAGCGCGCGGCCCCATCGCCGGCTGGCCCGGCAGGAGGATCCGAGATGCAAAACGTTTACGTACTTGGAACCGGAATGATCAAGTTCGGCCGCTACCCGAACAAGACCGTGCCCGAGCTTGGCGGCGAGGCCGCGATCCTCGCGCTCAAGGACGCCGGCGTCAATATCAAGGACGTCGAGATGTTCGCGTGCGGCAACCTCTACCAGTCCAACGCGATGGTCGGACAGCGGATCCTGCAGCAAATCGGCCAGACCGGGATTCCGGTGGTCAACGTCGCCAACGCCTGCGCCACCGGCTCGACCGCTTTTCGCGAGGCCTTCATGGCGGTCGCCTCGGGGATGTACGACGTCGCGATGGCGGTCGGCGTCGAGCAGATGGGCAAGCAGGGCCTGCTCGGCGGTGGCGGCGGCGGCAGCGATCCGGCCTACAGCGCCGAGGGACGGCTCGGCTCGGGCTTGATGCCGGC
Organism: uncultured delta proteobacterium; assembly: GCA_963773975.1. Lineage (GTDB taxonomy): Bacteria > Desulfobacterota > Binatia > Binatales > Binataceae > JAKAVN01. The sequence goes on along the minus strand of CAVZDJ010000002.1, from coordinate 26,508 downwards.
GGTATTCGGACAGGCCGGGATCGAGCACATGCGTAAATACGGCACCAAGATGGAGCACTTCGCCAAGATCTCCGTGAAGTCCCATCAGCACGCGACCAAGAATCCGTTCTCGCAGTATCGCAACGAGGTCACGCTCGAGGACGTGCTCAACGCGCGCATGATTTCATATCCGAATACGCTCTACATGTGCTGCCCCACCGGCGACGGCGCGGCGGCCGCGATCCTGGTCTCCGAGAACAAGCTCAAGCAGCTCGCCGCCGGCCGCAAACGTCCGCGCGTGGCGGCCTCGGTGCTTACGTCCGACCCGTGGACCGACCGCACCGCGGCGCTGCCCGACGTGAGCACGCTTACGCGGCGCGCCTCCAAGCAGGCGTACGAGAAGGCGGGTGTCGGTCCCAAGGATATCGCGCTCACCGAGTTGCACGACTGCTTCGCCACTGCGGAGCTGGTTCACTACGAGAACCTGGGCCTGTGCGGTGACGGCGAGGCCGGCGCGTTTATCGATTCGGGCGGCGGCAAGCATCCAGGGCTTGGCGGCCACGATCCCGTGAACGTCTCGGGTGGCCTGCTGAGCAAGGGCCATCCGCTGGGCGCAACCGGCGTCGCCAATATTTGCGAGGTCGTGTGGCATCTTACCGAAGACGATCGCGCCAAGGATCGCCTGGTGCCCAACGCCAAGGTCGGACAGGCCCACGTTATCGGGCTCGGCTCGGCCTGCACGATCCATGTCCTGACGATCTGAATCTTCGCTTCGTCGGGAACGGCCGCCGCTGAGACGGCCGCCAGCTTTCGCTGATAGTATAAAGGGCCGCCTGGGGGGCGGCCCTTTTTCTGGTTCGCCCGCGCGGATAGATTTATGGATTCGCTGATGACGTGCGGCGCCGAAGCGGCGCACACTGAACGGTTTGACCGGCTGGCTCACTGTGCAACTGACACGGCTTAGAGGATTCCAGGACACGATCGGCGCGCAGGCGCGCAGCCTCGCTGCGGTCGAGGACTGCGCGCGCAAGGTGGTCGAGCGCCACAACGTCGGCGAAATCCGCATCCCGGTGCTCGAGCGGCTCGAACTCTTCCAGCACTCCAGCGGCGAGACCTCGGACGTGGTGGAAAAGCAGATGTACTCCTTCGTCGACCGCGACGAGGCCGAGACCACGCTGGCGCTGCGCCCCGAAGGCACGCCGGGCGTGGTGCGCGCCTATATCGAGGCCGGGATGGATCGCAGCGATCCGGAGCAGCGTTTCTACTATGTCGGCCCGATGTTCCGGCGCGAGCGTCCGCAGAAGGGCCGCTTTCGCCAGTTCTCGCAGTTCGGGGTGGAGATTTTCGGCCGCGCCGACGCAGCCACCGACGCCGAACTGATGGTGATGGTCGACGAGCTGCGCCGCCAGCTCGGGCTGGAGCTGAGTTTCGAGATCAATTCGCTGGGCGACGCGGAGTGCCGTCCGCGTTTTCGTCAGGCGGTGCTGGAATACGGCCGCGCCCACCTTTCCGAGCTGTGCGAGGATTGCCGCAACCGCCTCGAGCGCAATCCGCTGCGCCTGCTCGACTGCAAAATCGACGTTAAGCTGGCCGAGGGCGCGCCGAAGAGCGAGGATTTTCTCTGCGACAACTGCCGCGCGCATTTCTGCACCGTGCGCGAGCTGTTGGCCGACGCCGGCGTCCCGCACGCGGTCAATCCGCGCCTGGTGCGCGGCCTGGACTACTATACGCGCACCACCTTCGAGGCTGTCTCGACCGCGGTCGGAGCGCAGAGCGCGGTCGCGGCGGGCGGCCGCTACGACGGCCTGGTCGAGGCGCTGGGCGGTTCGGCGGTCGCCGGAACCGGCTTCGCGATTGGCGTCGATCGCCTGGCGCTGGCGCTGGACGCGGCGCGGTTCGATTCGCGCGCCGACGCGGCGCTGGCGGCGCTCGGCGACGCCGCGATGCGCCGCGGGATGGCGCTTGCGGCCGAGATGCGCGCGGCGGGCCTGCGCGTCGAGCTGCTCTCGCCGGGTCGCGGCCTTAAGGCGTTACTCCGCCGCGCCGACAAGATTGGCGCGCGCTACGCGGTAATTATCGGCGACAACGAACTTGCGCGGGGCGGCGCCACGCTCCGCGATTTGAAGACCAGCACGCAACGCGAGGTCAAACAGTCGGATCTGATAGCCGAGATCTCCGCCGCGGCCTCGAGCGGCCGCGCGTCATGACTATTCCGTAGCCCGCCCGGCACAGGTATTCTTCCACCGACCGCAATTTCGACGTAGTTCGGACGCAATTCGACGCGATTTGACGCGACTTGAAATGACCGCCCAACACGAATACTCACCGCTGCCGCCCTTTACGCGCACCGACTACTGCGGCGCCTTGCGCGCCGGCGACGCCGGGCGCGAGGTCGCGCTCTGGGGATGGGTCGCTTCGCGCCGCGATCACGGTGGTCTCATATTTATCGATCTGCGCGACCGCGAGGGCATCCTGCAGCTTGTATTCAACCCTGCCGAGGCCCCCGCGGCGCACGAAATCGCGGGGCGCGCCCGCTCCGAGTACTACCTGGCCGCGCGCGGCAAGGTGGTGCTGCGTTCCGCGGGCACGGTCAACGCGGAGCTTCCGACCGGCGCGGTCGAAGTCGCGGTGACCGAGGCGCACATCCTCAATATCTCGCAGCCGCCGCCGTTTCCGATCGACGCCGACGCCACTGCCGAAGACGTCCGCCTGCGCTATCGCTACATCGATTTGCGCCGCCCCGCGATGCAGCGCAACCTGCGCCGGCGCGCGCTGGCGGTACAGGCGACGCGGGCGTTTTTGGACGGCACGGGCTTCGTCGAAATCGAAACGCCGATCCTGTGGCGCGCGACGCCCGAAGGGGCGCGCGACTACCTGGTGCCGAGCCGCGTCAATCCGGGGCGCTTTTACGCGTTGCCGCAATCGCCGCAGCTTTTGAAGCAGCTCCTGATGGTGAGCGGCTTCGATCGCTACTATCAGATCGCGCGATGCTTTCGCGACGAAGACCTGCGCGCCAACCGCCAGCCCGAGTTCAGCCAGATCGATATCGAGATGACCTGCCCGCGGATCGATGACGTGGTGGCGACCGGCGAGGGCATGATGGCGGAGATTTACCGCCGCGTGCTGGGGGTCGAGTTGCAGTTGCCGTTTTTGCGCCTGCCCTACGCCGAAGCGATGGACCGTTTCGGCGTCGACAAGCCGGACATGCGCTTCGCGATGGAGCTTCAGAATCTCAGCGCCGCGTTTGCCGGCACGCAGTTCAAGGTTTTCGCCGAAGTGCTCGCGCGCGGCGAGAGCATATACGGAATCGTGCTGCCGGCGGCATACCAGTTGAGCCGCCGCGAGCTCGACGAAATGACCGAAGGCGTACGCTCTCGCTACGCGCTGGGCCTGGCTTACGCCAAGATCGCCAGCGATGGATGGCAGGGGCCAATCGCGCGCTATCTCGGCGACGCCGAGCGGAGGCGCACCGTTGAGGCGGCTGCGCTTGGGGCAGGCGACACCTTGCTGATGGTCGCGGGCGCGGCTTCGCGCGTGCGTCCGATCCTGGGCGATTTGCGCCTTCAGCTCGGCAACCGGTTCAAGCTGCGCAAGACCAACGTGTTGAAATTTCTCTGGGTGGTCGAATTTCCGCTGCTCGAATACAACGAAGAGGAAAAGCGGATGGTCGCGGTGAACCATCCGTTCACCGCGCCGCATCCGGACGACCTCGACCTGTTGGACTCGGCTCCGCTGAACGCGCGGGCGCTCGCTTACGATATGGTGCTCAACGGCGAGGAGTTGGGCGGCGGCTCGATCCGTATCCATAATCCCGAGCTTCAGCTTAAGGTGTTCGAGCTACTGGGCTTTCCGCGTGATGAGGCAATGCGCAAGTTTGGCTTTCTGATCGAAGCGCTCGGCTACGGCGCGCCGCCGCATGGCGGAATCGCGTTCGGGGTCGAGCGGATCGCGATGCTGCTGTGCGGCACCGACTCGTTGCGCGACGTGATGGCGTTTCCCAAGACACAGAAGGCGGTCGACCCGATGAGCGGGGCGCCCTCCGAAGTCGACCCGCGCCAGCTGCGCGAACTTTCAATCAAGGTGACATTGTGACAATTCGCTTGCCGGCCGCGCTGGCGCTCGGCCTGGCGCTCGTCGCGCCCGGATGCAGCAGCAACAGTAATATCTCGCCTAAGCAGATGTGGACCGGCACGGTCGAGTCGCTGCCGGTGATCGGAAAGGATCCGTCGCTCGAACTGCATTCGGTCCGCGCGATCCGCACGATCAAGGTGCATCGCGTCGCCGTGATGCCGATCATCGATCATCCCAACGCCACCGGTGAGCAGATCGAGGACGGCGCCGCCGACTCGATCACCGCCGACGTCTGGGGCCGCATCACGCTGGTCTCGGGATGGGAAGTGGTGGCCGAATCCGACGTGCGCGGCGTGATGCAGCAGCTGCCGCCGACCACGCTGGCCAACATGCAGGACAACGCGATGAAGCTCGGCCGCCAGGTTTCCGCCGACGCCGTGCTCTACGGCACCGTGACCCGCTACCAGGAACGCGTGGGCAGCGACTACGCCGCCAAGAGCCCGGCGGCGGTCGCCTTCGCGCTTCACCTGGTCGACGTTCACAACGGAGTCGTGCTATGGACCGCACGCTACGCCCGCCAGCAGGAGGCGCTGACTCAGAACATCTTCAACGTGGGCAACTTCCTGGCTAATCGCGGACGCTGGGTGCGCGCGCACGACCTTGCCGAGCGCGGGATCGAGGAAGCGCTCGACGATCTCAAGTCCAAGCTCGGCTACACGCTTCCGGTGTCGCCGCAGCCGATGGCGCCCACCATGAACGCGGACTGACGAACGCGAATTGATCAGCGCGGACTGGGATTTCGCGTCACGGCTCTCAGTCCCACGGCGAGTGCGGCTTCATGCGCAGCGCGGTGGCGACCGCCCGATGAACGACGTGCCCGCCGTAGGTGTTGACCCCGTTGCGCAGCGCCGCGTTACGCGCACCTGCCTCGAGCACCCCAAGGTCGGCGAGCTCTATCGCGTAGGTCAGCGTCGCGTTGGTCAAGGCGTAGGTCGAGGTGTGCGGGACGATCGCCGGCATATTGGTCACGCAGTAGTGAACCACGCCTTGGGCGATATAGATTGGCCGCTGATGGCTGGTCGGGCGCGAGGTCTCGGACAATCCGCCCTGGTCGATCGACAGGTCGACCAGCGCCGCCCCACGCTTCATCCGTGCGACCATCGCGCGCGTCACCAGCCGCGGCGTGCGGGCGCCGGCCACCAGCACCGTCCCGATCACGAGGTCGGCGTTCAGCACCTCTTCCTCCAGCGTCGCCCGGTTCGACATCAAGGTCGTCACGCGCCCGCCCAGCAAATCGCCAAGGTAGCGCAGACGGGTCGGATTGACGTCGAGGATCGTGACCTCGGCGTTGCCGACTCCGGCGGCGACCCGCGCCGCGTTGGCGCCCGCGATTCCGCCGCCCAGCACGGCCACGCGGCCCGGCCGCACGCCGGAGGCTCCGCTCAGCAGCACGCCGCATCCGCCATTTTGCGCCTCCATGCACCATCCGCCGACCTGCACCGCGAGCCGCCCCGCCACTTCGCTCATCGGCGCGAGCAGCGGCAGACTCAGGTCCTCGAGCTGCACCGTCTCGTAGCCGACGGCGGCCGTCCCGCGCCGCACGAGCTCGCGCGCGAGCGCCGGCTCGGCGGCCAGATGGAGATAGGTGAAGAGAATCAGGTCACCGCGCAGGAAGCGGAATTCGGAGCGCTGCGGCTCCTTGACCTTGAGCACCATCCGCGAGCGCGCCCACACCGCGGCAGCCGAGCGCAAGACCTGCGCGCCGGCGGCGCGATACTCGGCGTCGCTGAAGCCGCTGCCGGCTCCGGCCCCGCTTTGCACCAGCACGCGATGGTTATGGCTGCGGAAGGCCGCGGCGCCGGCCGGCGTCAACGCGACGCGCCGCTCGTCAGGCTTTATCTCGGTGGGTACTCCGACGATCATGTTGAATCAATCCTTTCAGCCGCGCGCTTTCGGGTCGGGTTTTCAGGCCGCATCTTTAAGTTCGCGACTCCGCGTGCATGACATTAACTTCGCATAGACATCCCGCCGGAACTTGACAAGCGGATTTCCGCCGGGCGTGATGAAAGTACTTGGACGTGACAGCCACACCGCCTAACCGCGGCGCCGGCGCGCCCAGGGCGGGTTTGACGGGGGTAGATATGGAAGTTCCGCCGGGGCTCAAATACTCGAAGGAACATGAATGGGTCGCCGCCGAAGAATCGGTTGCGACGATAGGTATCACCGACCATGCGCAGGACCAACTCGGGGAAATCGTTTACCTTGAGTTGCCGGCGGTCGGCGAAAAGATCAGTAAGGACGATCCCTTCGGCGTGGTCGAATCGGTCAAGGCGGTTTCCGACATCTACGCTCCAGTCAGCGGCACCGTGGTCGAGGTCAACGAGGGCCTGCCCGAAAGCCCGGAGGTCATAAATGAAGACCCCTACGGCGACGGCTGGCTGATCAAGGTTCGGATAAGCGACCTCAGTGAGCTGGAAGATCTGATGGACGGTGAAGAGTACGAGGAGCTGGTGGCCAAGGAAAAAGAGTAGGCCGTTAGCCATGCTTGGAGCTTGTAGATTTTATGAACGAAGCCAGTCCGCCCTTTCTGTCATCCTGAGCGAGGGCTTCTAAATAAATTCACAACTCTCGGGATGACCGAGCAAGCGGTCTCGGCTTACCTTCCGGCGCTTTCCGAAATAAATTCACAAATTCTCAGCCGACGGTGCGGGCGGCGCGGCAGGCTCGGCCCGGACGACTCGCAGCTGAAAGTGGCCGGCACCCGCGGGCGGCGCAACAAACACGATCACGAATGGCGCGCTTCCCTGCGGCGCAAGCGTGAAGCTCCTGGGCGCGTCCAGCTTCTCGAAAAACTCAATCTCGTGCGGCGTCATCTCGCCAATCATTTTCGGCGACAGGCTGTTGCCACAGTAAACCGCCTGGCTGCGCAGCGGCTCTGGATTGGATGCAGTCAGCGCGGCCTCGATCTGCACGGCGCCGAGCGGCACCGAGGTCAGGTTCTCCACCGTTCCGGTAATTACCAGCGCAGCCTGGTTGCCCTTGAGCTTGGCGTATTGCGCCTGGACCTGGCCCAGCGCCACGCGCTGAGCGGCCGAGATCGGCGGCTCGAGGCCCTCGCCGACGATCGGCAGAGCGCTCAGCAGCCCGGCGCTCGCGATCGGCGCGCTCTGTATCACCATCGTGACGATGCCGAAGCTCAACACCACCATCGCGAACAGCCCCAGAAAATAGCCGGCCGAGTGAAGCTTGTACGACCGCCCGCGCAGTTCTTCCTCCAGCCTGTGCGCCTGCGCGCTGACTTCCTCGGGGCGGATGCGCTCGAAATCCTGATCCGCCTCGCGCCCCGCGAGCCGATCGCGCACCGCATTGCGGTTGAAAGTCCGGTCCAAGCCCCCGTCGCCTTCCGGGTCGTCGTCGATGTCGGAAATGCGGATGCGGCTTCTCGGACGAGCCGGCGGCGGTGGCGAAAGGTCAGTATCGCCGACCTCCCATTTCTCCTCCGCATGGCGCCGGGAAGTTGAACCGGCGGCCGAGTCGCGAATGGAATCGGATGACGATGGTTTGTCGTCGGATGGTTCGTCGTTGAAATCGAAGGCGAGATTTTCCCCCGACTTGTCGGCTTCATCAGCGGCGATCCTGAAACGGCGCTGGAGCAGCTCCCTGGTGTCGTGCCGGACTGGCGGAGAAACTTCGGCGCGCGTCTCTTCGGCTTGCGCCGGCGTTTCGACGACGCGCGGCGGCTCGGCGGCAGGCGGCGGCATCGCCGCGCCCGCCGCCGCCGCAGACGGTTGCGAGGCCGCGCGCCGGCCGGCTCCGCCGGCCTGGCGCGGCCTCGCAACCGATACGGGCGCCGCCGCATTAGCGGCGGGCGGCGCCTGCGGCTGCGGGGCCGGCTCTTCGGCTGGCGCGGATACGGGCGCTGCGACGCCCGCATCCGCGGCGGCTGGGGAGGGCGGCGGGGCCTCCGCCGGGTCGGCGGAGGCGCGCCGAGCCGACGACTTCTGGCGCGGCTCGGCGCGGAAAACATGCCCGCAACGCGAGCATTTGAACGTCGGCGTATCCTCAGGCAGAATCCGTTCGTCGATTCGATACCGGGTCTGACAACTTGTGCACTGGATCTCGATCATCGCCTCAGCACCTCTTTCTCCTCACAATTACGCTAACACAGGGCCGCACCTCAGACATCTCCACGGCGGGCGTTTGATGGACGCGTCGGCAAGCGCGCCATGCGCGTTGGCAAAAGCGTTATGCGCGTAGGATTGATCGCGCGGCGCTTCGATCCGGCCGGCGGCGGGACCGAGCGCGACCTCATTGTCACCGCACGATGTCTCGCCGAGGCGGGACACGACGTAACTGTCTATACCTCCGAGGCGCGCGGCACGGCGCGGCCTTTGCCTGTGGTCGAGGTCGGCTCGCGATGGCCAATCCCGACGCTTAAATTGATGCGTTTTGCCTGGGAGGCGCCGGCCCAGGCACGGCGCGAGGGCGCCGAATTGGTGCTGAGTTTTGCGCGCGCGGTAGGCGCTGACATCCTGCGTTCCGGCGGTGGAGCGCATAGCGCGTATTTGCGGGCGGCGCGGCGATGGCGCGGGGAGTGGGCAGCGGCCGCGATGCGTCTGCGGCCCTATCATCGCGCGCAGATGATAATCGAGCGCGCCGCGTTCAAATCGCAGAGCTTGCGCCGGGCGATCGCGGTTTCGAACCTGGTGCGCACGCAATTGGTCGACGAGTTCGGACTCGACCCGGCCAAAGCGGTGACCCTTTACAATGGGGTCGATCTCGAACGCTTCCATCCCTCGAGCCTGGCCGAGCGGGCGCGCTTTCGTCAGATGTTCGAGGTCGAGACCAACGCTCCGGTGGTGGCGTTCGTGGGCAACGGCTTCGCGCGCAAGGGGCTCGGGCCGCTGCTCGAGGCGTGGCCAGCAATCAAATCGCATCCATATCTGCTAGTCGCCGGCGCCGACCGCTCCGCGCTCCGCTATATCCGCCTCGCCCATCGGCTTGGAGTCGGCTCGCGCGTGCGGTTCCTCGGCGCGACGGGTCAGATCGAGCAACTTTTTCACGCCGCCGACGCGTTCGCGATGCCCTCTTTGTTCGAGCCGTTCGGCAATGTTGTGATGGAAGCGATGGCGGGCGGGCTTGGAGTTTTGGTCAGCGCGCAATCGGGCGTCGCCGAATTGCTGCCGGCCGCAATGCGTCCGTTCGTGGTGAAGAATCCGGCGAGTTCCGCCGAGATTGCCGAGCGCCTCACGGCGTTGTTGCAGACCGGGCATCAGTCCGCGGAGCTTGTGCGCGCCGCCGCCGAGGCCCATCCGTGGAGCGGCTATTCCAGCAGGCTGCTCGAGATAATCGAGTCGTCAAAGAGCTGACCGCGGCCGCAAGAGCGCAGGCCCCGAAAGGGCAATCAACTAGAGCGCAGCCCCTCGAGCATCCCCTGCGCGGCCGCGAGGCGCCGCTCCTCGCGCGCCAGGCGTTGCGGCGCGGCGCCCGCGAGCCGCGCGGCCCACACTCTCACCGCCGCTATCGCGTTGTACGCGATCACCGGGAGCGCGCGATGCGATTCGTGGATCATCCGGCAGCGTCCGCGTTCGCGCGCGATCCGCAGGCTGCGCGCGCGATCGGCGCGCGCCGGATCCACGTCGTGGTAGACCAGCGCGCGCGGCGCGTATCCGATCCTGAATCCCGCGCGTGCCAGGCGCGCCGACATTTCCGTCTCCTCTTCATGGCCGGCCGCTCCTGGCCCCAGGCGTTCATCGAAAAGCCCCACGCGCGCGAGCGCAGTGGCGCGAAATGCCATGTTTGCGCCCAGCACTCCGCGCACCTCGATAACCTTATCGCCGTGGTCGGCGATCGGCAGGTCGAGCCATACCGCGGCGTCCGCGCCGACCTTGGCCGCCGGGTCCTCGGCCGCCAGGACGCGCCCCTTCATCGCGGCGAATTCGGGATGCTCGACAAAGAACCGCTCGACCTCGGCGAGGTAGCTCGGCGCGGCAATGAGGTCGTCGTCAAGACAGACGATTATGTCGCCCTTGGCCCGCCGGATTGCGAGGTTCTGGATTCGGCATTTGCCGGGACGCGGGTCGTGCAGATGCTCCAGCGGCGGCGCCGTCGCGGGAAGTGTTGACGGCGTCGGCGTGCCGTTTTCGGCTACCAGGATTTCGCACGAGGCGTTTCCGGTGGCGCCGGCGAGTTGCGGCGCCAGGCTATCAAGCAGACGCGCAAGCGCGTCGGGACGCGCGTGCGTCGCGATTATGACCGAGAGCTTCACGGCAGTTTTTGCTCAACCGCGTTCAAGTGTATGTCAAAGGACCTTGCAAAAATTGCCGAAGCAGCCGCTATGCGCGCGTCACAGGTAAATGTTTCGAATTTTCTTGGAATAAGCAGCAGCAATTTTGCAAAGCTCGATAGAGGCCGTTCCAGAACTGTCACTAAGCTCTTCATCACGGCAGGGATCGTGAGCACGGAAAATGGAACAGAACTTGCCCCTGCTCTTTTAGCTATGGGCAAAAAAATTAAATTCGCAATGGTCATTTTTTGTATTCTGATCGTCAGCGCAATGGCCCATGCCACTGACCGCGAACGGAGCGTTGCCGAGGGTTCTAAAAGCGAACCGATCAGCTTCACAATTCTCGACCCGGACAGCCATGAAGTCATAGGTCACGCAGAGTACAGAATCGAGCGCCGGAGCAGTCGCATAATGGTTTGGGGTGAAAACCATTACAATAACGGAGAGCATGATATCGAGCGCGATGACCTCGCGCTGGGCGAGAGCGACAGGTTGCCGACGATGGAGCACTTCGAGCATACGTTCTTCAATGCGGATGGGTCTCCAAAGCTGACCGCGCGCGCAAACCCGCGCACCGGTGAAGCGTCGTGCGTTAGCTATGACGGCGGACGCCAGCACGAACTTTCCAAAAAACTCGAATTTCCATCAGATACCTACGCCGGCGCGGCGGCAGTAGTCGCGATGGAAAAAGCATTTCGCGAGGGGGATCGACATATCGCCTTCTATGCTTTTGACTGCGCTCCTGGACCCGCATTGGCTCCCGTTATCGCACAACGTGGCGAGGACAATGAATATTGGGCGAGCTACCCCAAGCCTCTGATACGAGTGCAATTGACCGCGAAACTCGGGTTGTTTGGAAGTCTTCTAGGCGGCCTGCTGCCGCATCGAAATGCCTGGTTCGATCCTGCCGATGGATGGGGATATGTCGGTGGCAGGATCCAACGTTACCTGGCGAACGGTCCACAAGTCATTTTGGTGCGCGAGGACTCCGCCGAGCGTAAGGTTACCAGCGACGCGCGCTAGCGACTCCCTATCTTGAATACTTGATCCTTGCGGAGCCTTTCCCACGCGCTCTGCACCACGGTCGGCCTCATAGCTCGGACTGACGGCTTGAATTCGCCCTTCGAGCCTAATAAACCCTTTCATCTACCGGTGCGCGAGAGTGGCGGAACGGCAGACGCGCAAGGCTCAGGACCTTGTGAGGGCAACCTCGTGGGGGTTCAAGTCCCCCCTCTCGCACCACCGGCCCATCTGTTGGTTAGACAGCGCCGCTTCAATATGATCCGCAAGCGTGTGCATGACCTCGCGCGCTCGAACAAATCCGCAAGGACGGAGAGCGCGCTGTGGAACTTAGCAAGACATTCGACCCCAAGTCGGCGGAGGAACACTGGTTTCAACTCTGGATCGACCGCGGCTATTTCACCGCCGATCCGGCGCGCCCGGGCCCGATCTTTTCGATCGTAATCCCGCCGCCCAACGTCACCGGCCAGTTGCATCTGGGCCACGCGCTCAACGTCACTCTGCACGACGTGATCGTGCGCACGCGCCGGATGCAGGGGTACAACACGTTGTGGCTGCCCGGCACCGACCACGCCGGAATCGCCACGCAGAACGTGGTCGAACGCGAGACTCGCGAAGGAGGGCCAAAACCGCCATGACCTCGGGCGCGACGAGTTCGTCGCACGGGTATGGGAATGGCGCGAGACCTACGGCGGCCGCATCCTGCAACCAGTTGCGGCGGCTCGGCGCGTCGTGCGATTGGAGCCGCGAACGTTTCACGCTTGACGAGGGACTTTCGCGCGCCGTAACCAAGGTCTTCGTCCAGCTCTACAATGAAAAATTAATCTACCGCGACTTCAGGCTAATTAACTGGTGTCCGAGATGCGAGACGGCGCTCTCCGATCTTGAAGTCGATCATAAAGACGCTCACGGCAATCTGTGGTATATCCGCTATCCACTCGCCGACGGATCGGGCGCGATAACGGTCGCGACGACGCGGCCCGAGACGATGCTCGGCGATACCGCCGTCGCGGTGCATCCGGACGACGAGCGCTTCAAGGAGATGGTCGGCAGGACGGTCATGCTGCCGCTGATCGGCGCGCGAAATCCCGATTATCGCCGATACCGCCGTCGATCCGGCTTTCGGCACCGGCGCGGTCAAGATCACGCCGGGGCATGACTTCAACGACTTCGAGATCGGGCGGCGGCACAACCTCGCGCAGATTTCCGTGATGGATACGCATGGGCGGATGAACGACGAGGCCGGCCCGTATCGCGGGATGACGCGCGAGGACTGCCGGAGCAAGGTGGTCGAAGACCTCACGGCGCTGGGCCTGCTCGAGAAGATGGAGCCGCATCAGCATGCGATCGGCGTGTGCTCGCGCTGCGAGACGGTGGTCGAGCCGATGCTCTCGTATCAATGGTTCGTGCGCGTCAAGCCGCTCGCCGACGAGGCGCTTGCGGCGGTGCGCGACGGTCGCACGACGTTCCATCCCAAGCGCTGGGAGAACACTTACTTCAGTTGGATGGAAAACGTGTACGACTGGTGCATCTCGCGCCAACTGTGGTGGGGCCATCGCATCCCGGCCTACTGGTGCGAGCGATGCGGCGAGATGATGGTCGCGGCCGAGCGCCCGGCGGCGTGCGTCAAGTGCGACGGCGGCGATCTGCGCCAGGAAGAAGACGTGCTCGACACCTGGTTCAGCTCGGCGCTGTGGCCGTTTTCGACCCTGGGATGGCCCGACCGAACGCCCGACCTCGCACGCTACTACCCGACCAGCCTGCTCATCACCGGCTTCGACATCATTTTCTTCTGGGTCGCGCGGATGATGATGATGGGGCTCAAGTGCACCGGCGAGGTGCCGTTTCGCGACGTCTATATCACGCCGCTGGTGCGCGACCAGTTCGGCAAGAAGATGACGAAGTCGCGCGGCAACGTGGTCGATCCGCTGCAAATCATGGAGAGCTACGGCACCGACGCGGTGCGTTTTACGTTGGCGCAGCTAAGCGTGCAGGGGCGCGACCTGATCTTGTCCGACGATCGGCTGGCCGCGTCACGCGCGTTCGCCAACAAGGTCTGGAACGCGGCGCGGTTCGTGCTGATGAACCTCGAAGGCGCGCCGCAACCGCTCCCAGCGGCCAAAGTTGCCGATCTTGCGCTCGCCGAGCGATGGATCCTCGCCGCGCTGGACAATGCGGTAGCGCAAGTCAGCGCCGCGATCGATCGTTACGAATTCAACGTCGCCGCGCTCGGCGCCTACAGTTTCATCTGGCACGAATTCTGTGACTGGTATATCGAGCTCGCCAAGGAGCCGCTCAAGGAGGGCGGCGAGCGGCAGGCCGCGGTGCGCTGCGTGCTGGTGCGCGGCTTCGACGGGCTGCTCCGGCTGCTTCATCCGTTCATGCCCTTCATCACCGAGGAAATCTGGCAGGCGCTGCGGCCGTATCTCGACGAGCCCGGGCTGGCGCCGCATCTGGCGATCGCGAAATTTCCGCTGCCGCAGCCGGCGACCGCGCTAAGCAAAGACGACGCGGCGGCGATGGAGCATTGCATCGCGGCGACCGAGGCGATCAATTCATTGCGCTCGCTGCTCGGGTACCATCCGGGACAGTGGGTCGAAGCGTCGATCAAATTTCTCGGCGCCGACAGCGCGGCAGCCGAGTTCCGCGCGGAATTCGAGCGATGGAAACTTTATGCCGCGACAATGGCCAAGGCTGCAAGTCTCGGACTCGCTGGGCCGACGGACAATACGCCGGGCGGGATGGTAACTGCGGTGTTGGGATGGTGCGAGGTTTCGGTGATGGCGCCCGAGGGCTTCGATTTCGAGCGGGCGCGCGCCGCACTGCACAAAAAGCTCAACGAGGTGACGGGTCATCACCGGCAGCATCAGGCGCGCCTGGATAATCCCGACTTCGTCGCCAAGGCTGCGCCCGAGATGCAGGAGCAGATGCGGCAGCGCACGCAGGAACTGGCGGAACAACAGGAATTGCTGCGCAAGCAGTTGCGGCTTTTGGAGGCGAACTGACCGCCCGTGGAACTGTTCAGCCAACTGGAGTGGCTCAACGTGAGGGCGCTGTTGCGCGACGCGCTGGCGGAGGACCTCGGGCAGGGTGATCTCACCACGGCGGCGACGGTGACGCCGGGACAGCGTGGCCGGGCGCAGATTGTCGTCAAAGAATCGACGCCTATCGTGTTTTGCGGCGGCGTGCTGCTGGCCGAGGTTTTTCGGCTGGCCGGCGCCTACCCGGAGATCTCGGCATGCGCGTTTGAGGGCAACGTGCTGGAGCGCGGAGACAACGCGGCGGTAATCGAAGGACGGCTAGCGGGATTGCTTATCGGCGAGCGCACCGCGCTCAATCTCGTGCAACTGATGTCGGGAATCGCGACCATGACCCGGCGCTACGTCGACGCGGTGGCCGGCACCGGCGCGCGCATCATCGACACCCGCAAGACCCATCCGGGGCTCCGCGTGATCGAGAAATACGCGGTGCGTGCCGGCGGCGGCTTCAACCATCGCTTTGGCCTCGATAGCGGCGTGCTGATCAAGGAAAACCATATCGCGGCGGCTGGATCGATTAGCCGCGCGCTCGAACGCGCGCATGAGCGCGTTCCGCACACGATGCGGGTCGAGATCGAATGCGAGACGCTGACCCAGGTCGAGCAGGCGCTCGCCGCCGGGGCCGATTGCGATCCTGCTCGACAATATGACGCTCGAAGACATGCGCCGGGCGCGCGCGCTGGCGCCGGCCGGGCGCGTGCTGCTCGAGGTTTCGGGCGGCGTGACGCTGGACGGCGTGCGCGCGATCGCGGAGACCGGCGTCGATCTGATCTCGGTCGGCGCGCTGACTCATTCCGCGCCCGTCGTCGACCTCAGCATGCGAATCGTTCCGATTTCGCCAAGGCCGATTTAGCGGAATCGATGTAGCAACATGGCTGACAATCCTTATCGCCCAGCCGAGGCCGGCCGCCCGTCAGGGACGATCGGATGGCGGGTGCATTACTTCGAGGAGTTGGAATCGACGCAGCAGACCGCGGCGGAACTGGCTGCGCGCGGCGCGCTTAACGGCGAAGTCGTGATCGCCGAGCAGCAGACGGCGGGGCGGGGCCGGATGGGCCGGCGATGGCACTCGCCGCCCGGCGTCAACTTTTACGGCACCTGCATCCTGCGTCCCCAGATGCCGGTGGCCGAGACCGCGCGGCTCAGCCTGGTCGCGGGCGTCGCGGTGGCCGAAACGATGGAGTTGGTCGCGCCGCGAATCGTCGCGCTCAAGTGGCCGAACGACCTATGGCTTGGCGGGCGCAAGGCCGGCGGAATGATTGCAGAGGCGGTCACGGATTCGCGCCATCGGTTGGACTGCGTGCTGCTGGGAATCGGCCTCAATCTCAATCTCGCCCCGGAGGACATCCCGGCCGAGTTGCGGGGTCGCGCGACCTCGGTGATGGCGGCGACGGGCCGGCCATGCGATCGGGTGGAACTCGCCGGCGAGCTTTTTTCCCGGCTTGAGTCCCGCTATATGGAGACTCTGAGCGGCGGTTTCGCCGCCGTGCGGCCCGTGTGGGAACGCTATTCGGCGCTGCGCGGCCGGCAGGTCACGGTCGTCGACGGCCCGAGCCGTATCGGCGGGACCGTGCGCGGAATCGGCCCCGACGGCGCATTGCTGCTCGAAGCCGAAGGCCGAATCGTCCGCGTGCTGGCGGGTGACGTAAGTATTGAGGGGGCGTACGATTGACGTAGGACACGAAGTATGGCGAGCATCGGCACCGCGGCTGTCGCGCGGGACCGTTGCGGGAATCGCACAGGGAGTTACATCAGGAGTCACGCGAGGGGGGCCAGGCGCAACTAGAAAACTTCTCCAGGAGCAAACGCTATGGCTGCGGAGGAAATCGGGCGTCTAAGAAGCATCGCGATCGTCGGTCAGGGCGCGACCGGCAAAACCGAGTTGGCCGAGGCGATGCTGTTTACGGCTGGCACGCTAACTCGGCAGGGGCGACCCGACGATGGCACGGCCGCGATGGACTTCGAGCCCGAAGAGTTGCATCGGAAAATCTCGATCAGCTCCGCGTTTCATCACTATAACTGGAAGAAAGACGAGGTCATCGTCGCCGACACGCCCGGCTATCAGGCGTTCCTGCCCGACTCGTTCGCGACCATGCGCGCGGTCGACAGCCTGGTCTTCGTAGCGACGGCCGGCGGCGACCTCAAGGTCGAGTCGGAAAAGATTTGGGCCGAGATGAACGAGCTTGGCTTGGCGCGAATCGCGTTCGTCTCGCGCCTGGACCGCGAACGCAACAATTTCGACCATGCGATGGCGGACCTGGAGAAATCGCTCGACGCGCATCCGGTCGCGCTGACGCTCCCAATCGGCGCGGAACTCACGTTCAACGGTGTGATCGACGTGCTTGCGATGAAGGCGCTCATCTATGCCGACGCCAGCGGCAAGCCCAGGGAGGAGGCGCTGAACGACGAGCAGAAGACGCGCGCCGAAGTGGCGCGCACGCGGCTGTGCGAGGCCGTCGCCGAGACCGACGACGCGCTGCTTGAGAAGTACCTCGACAAGGGCGTGCTGGAGGACGCCGAGTTGCGCACCGCACTGCGCGCGGCCACGGTCGCGGGCAAGCTGACGCCGGTGCTGTGTGGTTCGGGGCTCAAGAATATCGGCGTCGGGCCGCTACTTGACGCGATCGACACGCTGCTCCCGGCGCCCAACGAACGCCCGGCGCGCAAGGGCTTCAGCGGCGCCAACAGCGAGCCGGTCGAGCGCGCGCCCGATCCGGCGGCGCCGTTTTCGGCCTTCGTCTTCAAGACCGTCATCGATCCGTTCGCCGGCAAGCTGTCGATCTTTCGCGTGGTTTCGGGCCGCGCCGCAAGCGACGCCACGGTGCTCAATTCGACTCGCGGCGTGCGCGAGCGCTTCGGCCAGCTCCTGCGGCTGGAGGGCAAGAAGCAGTCGCCAATCGCAAGCGCGCTGCCGGGCGAGCTCGTCGCGGTCGCCAAGCTCAAAGACACCACCTCCGGCGATACACTGTGCGACGAAAAATCCCAGATCATTTTTCCTGCCGCCGAGCGGCCCGCGCCGGTCATCTCATTTGCGATTCGTCCCAAGACCAAGGGCGACGAACAGAAAGCCTCGCAGGCGCTGCAGCACCTGGTCGAGGAGGACCGCGCGCTCGAAACCCATCGCGACCCGCAAACCCACGAAATTATTTTGTCGGGCACCGGCCAGATGCACATCGAGGTCACAGTCGAGAAGCTTAAACGTAAATTTAATGTAGAGGTTGAACTTCAAGCGCCCAAGGTGCCATACAAAGAGACCATCAAGGGCCGCGCCGAGGCCCAGGGCAAGTACAAACGCCAGTCGGGCGGCCGTGGCCAGTACGGCGACTGCTGGCTCAAGGTGGAGCCGCTCCCGCGTGGCGGCGGCTTCGAGTTCAAGGACGAGATTGTCGGCGGCGCGATTCCGCGCCAGTTTATCCCTTCGGTCGAAAAGGGCGTGCGCAACACGCTGGTCGAAGGCCACCTGGCCGGATTTCCCGTCGTTGACATCAGGGTGTCGGTTTTCGAGGGCAGTTATCACGACGTCGATTCCTCCGATATGGCGTTCCAGATTGCTGCCTCGATGGGGCTCAAGGCGGCGTTCGAGAAAGCCCGGCCGATCATCCTGGAGCCGGTGATGGCGCTGGAGGTCAGTTGCCCTGACGAGTGCATGGGCGACGTGATAGGCGATCTCAACTCGCGCCGCGGCAAGGTGCTCGGGATGGATCGCAAGGGTCAGAGCCAGGTGATCAAGGCGCTGGTGCCGATGTCCGAGATTCTGAAGTATGCGCCCGACCTGCGCTCGAAGACCTCGGGGCGCGGATCGTTCGAATCACGCTTTTCGCACTACGAAGAGGCGCCCCCGCCGGTCACCGAAAAGATCGTCAGGGAGGCGCGCGAGGCTCGTGAGGCCGCGCAAAAGGAGCGCGCGCACGCCTAGCGCACGCATCGCCTGGGCCGCGCGCCGATGCGCGCGGGATACCTGACGATGGCGCCGTTGGGAAAGGCACTGATCGTGACGGGGCTGATACTGGTCGTGCTGGGAGCGGCCGTATGGGGCTTCGGATCAGGATCGATAACGGGGCCGATACCGGGGCGGCTCCCCGGCGACATCTACGTGCGGCGCGGCAACTTCAGCTTTTACTTCCCGATTACCACCTCGATCATAATCAGCATCGTGCTGAGCCTGATCGTGGCCTGGCTGAGGCGCTGAGCCGTGGCCCGCGACCCGCGAGCGCACGAATCTGCGCGCGAGGCCGACCGCAAGCGCCGCCGGCGCGAGCTTATCGCGGTGGGCGTGGCGGCCACGGTGCTGGTCGCCTTCGTGCTCGCGCAGACCGAACTGCCGCCGCTCACCCGCCACACTTCGCTGGTTTCCAACCTGGTCGTCATCCTGTTGTTCGACATCAGCTTCCTGTTGCTGGGGCTGCTTCTGCTGCTCGTCGGACGCAACCTGGCCAAGGTCATCTTCGAGCATCGCCGCGGCCTTATCGGCTCCAAGTTCCAGGTGCGCCTGGTGCTTGGCTTTATCGCGGTGGCGCTGGTGCCGAGCCTGTTCCTGCTGATCGTGGCGGGCGCGTTTCTGCGCGCCGACGTCGCGAGCTGGTTCAATCCCGAGTATGAGCGCGTGCTCGACGACTCGCTCGACATCGCGAAGGTCTACTATCTGAGCGCGGCCAACAACGCGGCGCACTTCGCGCGCGAAATCGCGGAAGAGGTCGCGGCCAAGGGCCTGATGCGGCCCGAGCGGCGGGCGGAGCTGAAAGCCTTCATCGCGCAGCGCCAGCAGGACTACAACCTCGGCACGATCGAGGTGTTCGACAGCGCGCGCCGCCTGCTGCTGATCGCGCTCAGCCCCAGGACTCCGACCGGGATCGGCGTGGCGCCCGACTCACCGTTGCTCGCGCAGACGCTGGGCGGCCGCGGGGCGACGCGCACCGACCGGTTCGGCAAATCGGACGTGATTCGCGGCACCGCGCCGATCTATTCGTCGCCCGAGTCCGACCTGGTGATCGGCGCGGTGGTGGTCGACTATTACCTGCCGCGCAGCCTGGCGCAGCGCGCCGCGGGCATCTCGCAGACTTTCGAAGATTACTTTCAACTGCGCACGCTCCGCCAGCCGATCATGCGCAGCTACTTCCTCGCCCTGATGCTGATCGGGCTGGTGGTGGTGCTGCTGGCGAGCTGGTTCGGGATGTACCTTGCGCGCGGCGTGACGGTTCCGATCAAGCTGCTGGCCGAGGGCACCCAGGCGATCGCCCACGGCGACCTCGAGTATGAAATTCCCTCGGTCGGCGACGACGAGATCGGGCAACTGGTGACTTCGTTCAATCGGATGACGACCGACCTGCGCGCTTCGCAAACCGAGCTCGAGCGCCGCCGCGCATACACCGAGACCCTGCTCCGCAACGTCAGCGCAGGGGTGGTCGGCCTGGACCCGCAGGGCATCGTCACCGCGATCAATCCGTACGCGGAGCGCATACTGGGACAAAAAGGGGGCGAGGTGCTGGGGCGCGGATGGCGCGCCGCGTTTCAGCCCGCACTGGCGCATGCGCTGGAAGGAATTTTCGCCGAGCATCGCCGTCCGCATGAGGCGCGTTCCTCGATCAAGATCCAGCCGCCGGGCGGCGGCGAGATCGAGCTGATGGTCACCGCGAGCGCGCTCGGAGAGGGCGACGGCGAATTGGGCACGGTGCTGTTCCTGGAGGATGTGAGTCAGCTTGCCAAGGTCGAGCGGATGGAGGCGTGGCGCGAAGTCGCGCGCCGGATCGCGCACGAGATTAAAAATCCGCTCACTCCGATCCAGCTCTCCGCCGAGCGGCTGCGCCGCCAGCTCGCCACGCGCTCCGACGGCGACGCCAAGCTGGTCGACGAATGCACCCGCACCATCATCGGCGAGGTCGAAGACTTGAAGCGCCTGGTGAGCGAGTTCTCGGCGTTCGCCCGGATGCCGCACCTCAATCCTATGCCGGGCGACCTCAATCCGCTGGCCGAGGAGACGGTCGCGACCTTTCGCGACGCCAACCCTGGCGTCGAGTTCGGGCTCGCACTGGCGACCGCGCTGCCGCAAATCGCGATCGACCGCGACGCGCTCAAGCGCGCGCTGGTCAACCTGCTCGAGAACGCGGTCAACGCCGCCGTCGGCGCCAACCCCAACGGCGCGCGCCCGCGGATCGACGTGCGCACCGCGATCGACGCGCAAAGCGGCGTGGTCACGCTCGAAGTGAGCGACAACGGCCCGGGTATTCCGCCGGCGCTGCGCTCGCGGATTTTCGAGCCCTACTTTTCGACGCGCAAGGGCGGCACCGGTCTCGGTCTGGCGATCGTCTCGGCGATCGTCGCCGACCATCACGGCTTCGTACGGGTGCGGGACAACCCGCCGCGGGGAAGTAGATTCGTGCTCGAGTTTCCGATAAAAGAGCAGCAATTCGCCAGGGTTCTGGGCTAACCGCTCCGGCGCATGGATTCGAGCCATCGTGCCGCTCGGCGCGAGCCATTTCATTCTTCAAAAGTAAAAAGTGAAAAAAGGAAACTCGTGAACGAGACCGTACTGGTGGTGGATGACGAGGAGCGGATTCGGTCATCGCTCCGTGGAATTCTGGGCGACGAGGGCTTTCGCGTGCTCGATACCGGCGATCCCGCCGGCGTGATGGACCTGATCGCGCGCGAGAATCCGGCGCTCGTGCTGCTCGACATCTGGATGCCCAACATCGACGGCATCGAGTTGCTCCGCCGGATCAAGGCCGAGCGGCCCGAGGTCCGCGTGATCATGATCTCCGGCCACGGTAACATCCAGAACGCGGTCGCGGCGACGCGCCTTGGCGCCGCCGACTTTATCGAGAAACCGTTCTCCGTAAGCGGCCTGCTGACTTCGATCGAACGCGTGCTCGAGCGCGAGTCGGGCGGCGTGCGCATGTCCGCCGGAGTCACGATCGACGCCGCGGCGCCACGGCCCGCGCCGGCCGCAGGCATCTCCGGGCGCAAGCAGCGCACGCTCGCACGCTCGGTAGTCGCGGCAGGGCAGGGGCTTCACTCGGGACTCAAGACCGGAGTTATCCTGCATCCCGCGCCGGCCGGCTTCGGAATCGTTTTTTCCTCGGTCGCCGACGAGACCGCAATCGCGGCGCGGCTCGAAAACGTCACCGACACCGGCTACAACACCACCCTCACCTCCAGTGGCCGCTCCGTGCGCACGGTCGAGCACCTGATGTCGGCGTTGCACGGGATGGGAATCAGCAACCTGCTGATCAAGACCGACGACGAAGTGCCGGCGCTCGACGGCTCGGCGATCGAATTCTGCCGGCAGATCTCCGAAGTGGGAGTGGAAGAACAGGAGGCCGCGGTCGAGCCAGTCAGGATCGCGCGTACGATCGCGGTCGGCAACAATGGCGAATCGATCCGCGTCGAGCCCGCCGATCGCCTCATCGTCGACTATACCCTGGAGTATCCGCGGCCGATCGGCCGCCAGAGCGTGCATTTCGAGCTGACCTCGCCCGCCGCCTACATGCGCGAGATCGCGCCGGCGCGGACCTTCGGCTTCGTGCACGAATTCCACAAGCTGGCCGAGATGGGTCTCGCCAGCGGCGGGCGGCTCGACAATCTGATTCTGATCGATGATGAGAAGGTGGTTAACACCACGCTGCGCTTCGCCGACGAATTCGCGCGCCACAAGGTGCTCGACCTGATCGGCGACCTGTACCTGCTGGGACGCCCGATTCTGGGCCACGTAACCGCGCACAAGACCGGCCATTCCGACAACCTCGCGCTGCTCCGCGCGGTGAAGGCCTCGCTATAGACCGCCGCCGCGGTCTCCGCAACAATATCCTCGCAGCTGGCGCAGCGTGCTCGCGCGCGCCGACAGGGCTGGCGCAAACCGATGGAACTCAAGGACAAGGTCGCGCTGGTGACCGGCGCCGCACGCCGCGTGGGCCGCACTATCGCGGCGCACTTCGCGGAGCGCGGCGCGATCGTCGCGGTGCACTATAACCGCTCGCGTGCCGAGGCTGAGTCGTTCACCGCGGAGATCGAAGGCGGGGGCGGCCGCGCGCGCGCTTTTGGCGCAAACCTCGAACGCGTCGCCGAGATCGAACGGATGGTCGGCGAAGTGCTGAGCGCGTTTAGCCGGATCGACGTGCTGGTCAACTGCGCGTCGGTGTTCTATCGCAAGCCGCTCGAGGAGCTCACCGAGCACGACTGGGACGTCAATCTCGACACGAATCTGAAGGCGCCGTTTTTTCTTTCCAAGTTCGCGGGCGCGGCGATGCGCCGGCAGGGCGCCGGCAAAATCGTCAATATCGGCGATTGGGCCGGGATTCGCCCCTACAACAACTACCTGCCTTACACCGTCTCCAAGAGCGGGCTCATCGGACTGACGCGTGCGCTCGCCAAAGCGCTGGCGCCCGAGGTCCAGGTCAACTGCGTCGCGGTGGGCCCCGTGATGCCGCCCGAAGACTCCAGCGAAGAAGAGATCGCCCGCATGCTGGCGGGGACTTTAGTCAAGCGGCTGGGCTCGCCGGAAGACGTCGCGCGTGCGGTCATGTTTTTGTGCGAGGGCACCGACTTCGCCACCGGCTCGACGCTGCTGCTCGATGGCGGCCGTCTGCTCAACTGACAGCTTTGGCGCCGCAGCCGAGTTTACTGGACGATGAGCACATCGCCGACGCACCGCACGGACGTCCTCATCGCCGGTGCGGGGCCGACAGGTCTGGTGCTGGCGCTGTGGCTTACGCGGCTCGATGTGCGCGTGTGTTCCCGCTGAAGAGCGAGGGACATGCCCGGTTCGTCGGCACTGTGCGCGAAACCGAACCACGACGGGAAAATCTTTCCTGGCACGAGAATCTTGTTTGGAACGACGTCAGCAAGCGCGTGATCGAGTGGATGAGTATCGATGTCGAGCGCGTGAACCGCGCGAAACGAAAAATGCCGCTGCACGCCTTTGCGTGGCGTCCGGAAATGGATCGGGCCGGCCTGCGGCACGATGCCGTGTATCTCGTGCGACCCGACGGCTATGTGGCGATGACGGCTTCGGAGCGCGGAGCGGCGGCGGTTGCTGCCTATCTCGATACACGCAAGCTCGCCGCCCTGAGCGCAGGCTCACCGCGCTAAGATGAGCCGCCGGATCCCCACATCGTCAGCAAATCGCGACTACCGGATCGTGCCGATCCAGCGCCGGCTCGCCGTGCTCGCGAGCGGCGGACTGGATAGCTCCGTGATGCTCGCCGAGCTGGCGCGCGGCGGTCGCGAAGTTTTTCCGGTCTACGTGCGTGCGGGCCTGATGTGGGAGCGCCACGAAATCGGCGCGCTCCGAAGCTACATCCGGCGCCTCAAAATACGCGGCATCCACGACGTGAGTGTGCTGCAACTGCCGATGGGCGACGTGGCGGGCGGCCATTGGAGCATCACGGGGCGCAAAGTGCCGGGCTATCGCGCGGCGGTATCGTCGAATTACATCCTCGGCCGCAACTTGAGCTTGCTCACGAAGGCCGCGATTTTCTGCGCCTACAATCGGATTGGCGAGATCGCGATGGCACCGCTGGAGAGCAATCCGTTTCCCGACGCTCGGCCCGAGTTCTTTCGCGCGCTCGAGCGTGCGATCGATCTCGGCGTCGGGCTTAAGCTGAAAATACTGACCCCGTACGTCGGGATGACCAAGGGCGAGGTGATTCGGCGCGGCGCGAAACTGCCGTTGCGCTACACGGTGACCTGCGCGCGGCCCAGGGGCATCACCCATTGCGGGCGATGCACCAAGTGCGCAGAGCGAATCGAGGGCTTTCGCGAGGCCGAGGTTCCCGACCCTACGGTGTACGCACGCCGGCGGCCGCCGCGCGACTGACGCTCACGCGGCTATGGGAACCGGCGCGGGCGCGAAGGGGGCCGTGCAAGGAGGCCCCGGCGCGAAAAAATGGCTGATGCTCGACGCGTCGCGCCCCTCGAAAATCAAGCTGGAGGAGCGCGTGCCGTAATCGCCCAGGTGCTGGCAGAGCGCGTTGGGCCGTCCCTCGCGCGCGTCGAGTTGCGTGGAGTGGTCGGCCAGCAGACGCGCGAGGTGCGCGTGATGGGCCAGCGGGTCGCGTGCGAACTCAGAGGGCGGACACAGCGAGGCGAACCGGTCATGCGCGCGGCTGATGCGCGGGCACTCGAAATCGTTCAGGTCGACATTGGTCAGCAGATGCATCCCGGGCGTGAGGTCGACCAGTTCGATCCCGCCGCCGCGGTTGTAGGCGACGAAGGCCTCCTCGCGCGAGGCGACCAGCAAGTTAAACGCGTTGTAGTCCGCGCCGCGCTGGCCGCGCACGAACGCCGCCGCCTCGGCCGCGGTCCGATGGCGCAGCGCGTCGAGACATAGCAGGCCCCGCGAGCGCAGCGCCGGATTGGGATCGCCATAGTCGGAGCGCCGGCGATTGAGCAGTCCCGCCACCAGCCCGTACTGGTTGATTCCGAGCCAGGTGCCGCTCGCCTGGAGGTCCTTGCCGCCGACGACGTGCGGACGCTCGAGCAGGGTGGCCGGAGGCAGGGCAGGGCGCGCGAGATACTCGTCGCGATTGGCCGCGATCACGACCGGATAGTCGGGAAACACCTGAAAATAGATGGCGAGCGTGCACATCGCGCTCCAAACTTGGCAGACCCTGGATGTCTTAAACAAGGGGGTATCGCCGCGATGGTCGAGCGCCTCTGGCCTCTTTGTGAACCAGTGTATGGATGCGCCTCTGACCTCTCCGATGACCGAGGGTCGAGCGCTTCTGACCTCCCTGGGGCTTCGCGTCGAGCGACTCTGATTCTGACCTCCTCGCGTCCTCCGCTCGATAAAGCGCAGCGACGAACGGCGCGGATTTCTCTGATCCTTCCCGCTGGCATTCGAGATACAATCAACCCATGACGGGCGTGCGGCGCTACGACGTGGTGCTGATCGGCGGCGGGGTGATCGGAAGCTCGGTCGCGATGGCGCTTGCCGAGCGTGGGCTTAAGACCGGCGTAGTCGATATCGATCTCAGCGGGCGGCTCAGCTCCAGCGAGAAAAATGCCGGCGGCGTGCGCGCGACCTGGTGGCAGCCGGTCAATATCACGCTCTGCCGCGCCTCGATTAAATACTACGAAAGCGTGCGCGAGGAGGTGGGCTTCCGTCAGAAGGGCTATCTCTGGCTCTACGACGCCGCGACCTGGCCCGAGGCCGAGCAGCATCTCGCGCTGCAGCGCGAACTCGGCCATCCGATCGAGGAACTCGATCCGGCCGGGGTGCATCGCCGCGTTCCCGAGATCGATCGGCTCGACGGAATTGCCGGCGCAACCTTCTCGCCCGAGGACGGGCTTATCAATTCCAACCTGCTGAAGGAGCACTACCGGTCGCGCTCCCGCGCGCTCGGCGCCGAATACCTCGACCGGCTTTACGTGCACGCGATCGATGCGGGCGCGAGCGAGGTGCGAATCGGATGCTGGCGGGCGGACGACGCGCTCACCGACGAAACTCTTATCCGCATGATGTCTGAAGACGGGCCGGGCGAGGCCGCCACCGGCCATCTCGAAGAGATCAGCGCCGAGGCTGTCGCGATAACCGGCGGCGCCTGGTCGCCGAGCGCGCTCAAGCTGGTCGGGCTCAGGAATCTGAGCGAGCCGATTCGCCGCCAGATTTGCCTGGTCGACAATCGCGCGGCCAACCTCGGCGCCTATGGGATGATCGTCGATACTTCGGGCGTATATTTTCATAACGACGGCGCTTATATCCTGGCCGGCTACTCGCCGCCCGAAGAGCCGCCGGGCTATCATTTCAATTACGACGGCGAGCGCTTCTTCATGGACGAGATCTGGCCGCGGCTGTATGCACGCATGAGCGCGTTCGAGCGCCTGCGGCACATCCGCGGATGGGCCGGGCTGTACGAAGTCTCGCCCGACCGCAGCGCGATCGTGGGCCGCGCGGCGCCGCGCGTGTTCGAGGCGCATTCGTTCAGTGGGCGCGGGGTGATGCAATCCTGGGGCGCCGGCCAGGCGCTGGCGGAATTGATCGCCGTTGGGCGCTACCAGCGTTTTGACGCGAGCGCGCTGGCGCGCGACCGTTTCGAGCGCGGCGCACTGGTCATGGAAAAACTACATATTTGAACTGCACATTTTGAGCGCGGCGGGCGTTTTAAAGCCCCGGCGGCTCGT
>CAVZDJ010000001.1:0-46172 GCA_963773975.1 uncultured delta proteobacterium | reverse complement strand
AGCTCGCCAACAACGCCAATCCGGCCTACAACCGCGAATACTTCGAAGAGGCCCACGACCTCGTGATCGCGGCCTGGACGCGGCCCGGTCCGTTTCGATGGGAAGGCAAGCATTTCAATTTCCGCTTCGTGAATCCGTGGGTGCTGCCGCTGCAGAAGCCGCATCCGCCGATCTGGATCCCGGGCCTCATCAGTCCCGAGACGGTGCGCTGGTGCGCCGAGCATCGCTACCCCTACGTGGCCCTGGCCACGATGCTCGAGCCGACGCTCGAGATGTGGAGGATGTACACCGACCGGGCGGCGGAGATGGGCTACCAGGCGGGGCCGGAGAATTTCGGCTACTTGCAGCCGATCTTCGTGCACGAGACCGACGAGAAGGCGGACGAGATGGCCCGTCACTTCCTCTATGGCGGCGGCTTCTCGCACTTCGCGCGGCCCGAATGGATGTTCCCGCCGGGCTACAACTCAAGGGCCGCGACCCGGCGCCTCTCGACCCTGTACGCCAACCCGAACACGCCCGGACTATCGTTCGTTTCGCAGGATCACACCGAGGACCTCGCCGCGCTCCGCAAAACGATCCACGCGGCCTACGACGGATCGAAAGAAACTCTGCAAATGATCGCGGGGACGCCCAAGACGGTGATCCCCAAGCTCAGGAAAGTGCTGTCGGTGCTGCGGCCGGGAATTTTCTCGTTCTGGCTCGACGGCCCGGCACCGGCCAAGGATCGGATGACCTGTCTCAAGCTCCTGGGCACCGAGGTCATCCCACAAATGCGTGAGATCGGCAAGGAGCTGGGCCTTGCGGGGCCGTTCGAGCGCCCGCCCGGATCGGTGCCGCTGGGCCCGTCGGGCAAGCCTGAGTACGTCGGTTCGATGGAGGGGCTGGGAGCGTAGCGGCGGGCCGAGCGCGATGCGCCGCGAGCGCCTTTGCGATAGAAAATACAGGCAGGAAATGCACGGCGCGGCAGAGACCCATAAGACGGAGACGGAGGGCTCGATATGCATATAATGTATTTCACTGAACGTCCGTATCTTGATGTTCCCGAAGATGAAGTTCTGAAAATCCAGAGCTTCTTCGGAGTGCCTAATCGCTTCTTCGATCCAGTCAAGGGCGCGAAGCTCCTCAACGAATATCTCGACGACAAGGTGATAGCCGAGGAGCTCGGCTTCGACGGCGTGATGCTCAACGAGCACCATGGCACGCCCTTCTGCATGGGCGCCGTGATGGACATGGAGGCCTCGATCCTCGCGCGCATCACCAAGAGGGTCCGTATCGTGCTGCTCGGCAATCCGCTGCCGGTGGTGGCCAACCCGCTGCGCCTGGCCGAAGAGCTGGCGATGATCGACATGATTTCCGGCGGACGGCTGGTGCCCGGATGGGTGCGCGGCGCGGGCAGCGAGCAGCTCGCCAATAACGCCAACCCGGCCTACAACCGCGAATATTTCAACGAGGCGCACGACCTGGTAATCGCGGCCTGGACGCGTCCCGGTCCGTTTCGATGGGAGGGCAAGCATTTCCACTACCGTTTCGTGAATCCGTGGGTGCTGCCGATTCAGAAGCCGCATCCGCCGATCTGGATCCCCGGACTGGTCAGCCCCGAAACGCTGCTGTGGTGCGCCAAGCACAAGTATCCGTACCTCGCGCTCGCGACCTATCTCGAGCCGACGGTCGAGATGTGGAACCTCTACACCCAGGCGGCGGCGAAGGAAGGCTACCAGGCCGGTACCGAAAATTTCGGCTATCTGCAGAAGGTCTTCGTGGCGGAGACCGAGCAGAAGGCGCAGGAGCTGGGCAAGCTGGACCTCTACGGCGGCGGGCTGACGCACTTCGCGCGCGGCGAGTGGATGTTCCCGCCGGGCTACAACTCCAAGGAGGCCACGCGGCGGATGGCGCGGCAGTTCAGCGACCCGAACAATCCCAATGGTCCCGCGCTGTTCCAGTCGCTCGAAGGCGCAGTAGATGTCGAAGCGCTGAAAAAGGCGGTGTACGCCGGCTACGAGGGCGCGCAGAAGAATAGTCAAATCATCGTTGGCACCCCAAAGTCGGTAATCCCCAGGCTCAAACATATCCTCGACGTGCTGCGGCCGGGCATCTTCGCCTTCTGGCAGAATGACGGCCCGATACCGACCGAGGCGCGGCGCACAAGCATGAGGTTGATCGCGCAGGAGGTGATTCCGCCGCTGCGCGAGCATGCGAAAAAGCTCGGCTTGAAGGATCCGTTCGAGCGCGCGCCGGGCTCAACCCCGCTTGGGGCCTCAGGCAAGCCCGAGCCGGTGGCGCATGCGGAGGCGCTGGCGGCGACGGCGTAGGGCCTCGATGCCGCGCGCGCGATCGCGCGCGCGAGGCCAGTGCCAAACAAAAGCGGCGATGCGCGCTCCCGCCGGGGGGCGCGCATCGCCGCACTTGCGTTTTTGCGCGGCCGTACGATCGCGCGCGTCCACGATCGCCACGCCGATGTCTTAAAGTAACCGATCCCCGCATAATAAACATTTCTGAAATCCACAGTCGTGCAAGCCAGGCCGTTATGTTACTTCGCAAGGCAGTCCTGTTCGCGATCGCGCTGGTGCTGTCGATTGCCTCGGCGTGGCCCGCCCGCGCGATCGACTTTTACGAGATCCAGATCTATCCGACCGAAACCGATCCGCTGGGGCATCTGCAACTCGAGCTTCACTCGAACAGCGTGACCACGGCCACCGGAAGCGAGGCCCATATACAGATCGTCCCGTACCAGATACACGAGACGCTAGAGGCCACGTACGGAATTCTGCCGTGGGCGGAGATCGGCCAGTACTTCGCGACCGCGCGGCTCGACAATGGCAACTACGAATATGCCGGATCGCGGAGCAAATTCCATTTCGGGGTGCCTCAGACGGCGGATTGGCCGGTCTCGCTCGGCGGCAACCTCGAGCTGGACTACATGCGTCGCGCCGCGGAAGAGAATCCGCTCACGCTCGAAATGCGCCCGATCGCCGAAGCGCATCTCGGCAATTTCACCCTGATCGGAAACTTCGCGTTTGAAAAACCCTTCAGCGGGCCGGGAACCCATAAGGGCGTAACCTTCGCTCCGTCGGGCGAGGCCGAATACGCGAAACTGCTTTGGTGGCTGTCGCCGGCGGTCGAATATTACGGCGACATGGGCGCCGTCAGCGACCTTCCCGGCGTTCAGCATCAGCAGCACTTTATCGTGCCGACGCTCAACTTCGACTTCCTCGACCAACTGGAGCTGAATCTTGGAGTCGGATTCGGGCTTACCGAGGCGAGCAACGGGACCTTCGTAAAGACGATCGTCGGCTGGACGTTCTAGGCGCTCGAGTCTCGCCTGCGTTAGGCGCTCGGCACGCGCTCGCGCGGACGAGGATTGTCAGCAACGAATGTCAAAAGGATCCAGCTGTCTTGCCGGCTTGCGTGTCAACATCGGAAGTGCTCAAACTCAGCCACCAGAGTTGTTCCGCTCGGGACATCGAATCTTTAAGGGAGCGTGGAATGATAACGCTTAAGCACCGAGGCTTGTCGTCCTGGCTTAGCTGTTGGCTTAGTTGCTGCCTCGTAGCAGTTTTATGGATCGGTGGCCATTCATTCTCGGTCGCCTGGGCGCAGGACGAAGCTCCGCCATACGCTGCGCCGCCGGACGAGACCGCGGCTCCGGAAGCTGCCGACGCACCGGCTCCGCTTTCAGCTGACGAACTCGAGCAGTTGGTCGCGCCGATTGCGCTGTATCCGGACGCGCTGCTCGCTCAAGTTCTGGCCGGCTCGACCTATCCCGACCAGATCGTCGAAGCCGCTCGCTGGCAAAGCGCAAACTCCGGCCTGAGCGGGAATGACTTGGCGGCCGCCGTCGATAGCCAGAATTGGGACCCCAGCGTCAAGGCGCTGACCCAGTTTCCGTTGGTATTGGCGACTATGAACAACAGCCTCTCGTGGACCTCGGCGCTTGGCCAGGCTTACTACTATCAGCCTCAGGACGTCCTGAACGCGGTTCAAGTGATGCGCCGACGAGCGCTCGCCGCCAGAACGTTGGTCGACACGCCTCAACAGCGTTACGTCGATCAGGATGGCATGATCCTGATCGAGCCGGTCAATCCCGATGAAGTGTATGTTCCGGAATATAATCCTGGTGTTATCTACGGCGCTCCAGAGCCGGTCTATCCCGGATACTCAACGGGAGAGATGATCGGCGCTGGAGTGCTGGCGTTCGGTGCTGGGGTGGCGGTGGGCGTGCTCGCGAGCCAGGACTGGGGATGGCATCGTTGGAATACCGACTGGCACCACCATGATGTGGTTTATCAAAACAATGTGTATGTTTCGAATTCCAACACTTTTTCCTCTGCCGGTGGTTATGGAGGAGGTCGGGGACGCGGAGGTAGCTACAATCGTGGCGGCGCAGCCAACGCCCCCGCTCCAGGCCGTCCGCAGAGAGGCGCGGGCGCGGGCTATGGGGCTGGCGCACCTGCAAATCGTCCGCCTAATGTAAATCCCCAGGTGACAAACCGTGGTCCGCGCGAAATGGGCGCTCCGGGTGCCGCGGGACATCCTTCGGGCGTACCGGCAAATCGTCTGCCTAATGCAAATCCCCAGCTGACAAACCGTGGTCCGCGCGAGATGGGCGTCCCGGCCCGTGCGGCTCGTCCGGAGGTCGGAACGAGACCGACTCGGCCGCCCGTCGCGGCGGCGCCGCCACCGATGCGAAATACCCCCAGGCCGCAGGCCAGCCAGCCCAATCCCTACCGAGGCTTTGCCAAGGCTCCCGCTACAGGTCTAAACAAAACCGCCTTCGCCAGGATCGCGCCGGGTGGCCAGGCTATAGCCGCCAGCGCCCGCGGCCGGGCGAGCTTGGGCCGTCCGGCCTTGCCGCCTCGCCCGGCGCCGCCGGCTCACGCCCCCGCTGCGCGAACTGCAGCGGCCCCGCATCCGGCCGCGCCGGCCGCACATCCGGGCGCGCCTGCGCCGCATAAGCATTGAGCAGACGAGGACCGAGCCTGCTAAGACCTGAAGGAGCGACCGCACCAAGCGCCCCTGCGAACCAGGGCCTACGAATCGAGGAAAGAGCGATGCTTCAAACGAAAGACTATAGGCGGAAAAGCGGCGGCCACAGGCTCAGCCTGACCGTGTTACTCATCGGCTTGGCAGTTGGCGCATTTGGAGCATCGCGGCCGGTCTTCGCTCAGGAGTCGGACCAGAAGACCTTCGGCACGCCCGCGGCCGCGGCCGACGCGCTGGCTGCGGCCGCACAGAAACACGATAAGCAGGAAATGTTGGCGATTTTAGGTCACTCCGGCGAGGAATTGGTTTACTCCGGCGATCGGGTTGCCGACAAGGAAAATAACGATCGCTTCGTCGAGAAATACCATCAGATGCATCGGTTCGCCGCCACCGGCTCCGGACGAATGATCCTATACATCGGCGCGGAAAACTGGCCGGTCGCAATCCCGCTGAAAAAGAGCGGCGACAAATGGTATTTCGATACGGCCTACGGCAAGCAGGAAGCACTATATCGGCGGATTGGCTCCAATGAACTGAACGTGATCAAGGTCTGCCAGGAAATAGTCAGTGGCGAGCGGGAATACTACGCCGCGTCCCACGACGGCGAGTCGGTCCATCAATACGCCGGGAAATTCAGAAGCACTCCCGGAAAGCAGGACGGTCTATACTGGGAGGTCAAATCAGGCGAGCCTGAAAGTCCGCTGGGTCCACTGGTAGCCGAAGCCGCCAGTGAAGGCTATGCGCATCACGCCCATCATGCCTCGGGGAAGTCTCGTCCTTTCCACGGCTACATCTATAAGTTGTTGCACCGGCAAGGAGCAGCCGCGCATGGGGGTGCTCAAGACTATATCGTCGATGGCAAGATGACGGGCGGGTTCGCGTTGCTCGCTTATCCGGCGCGCTATCGCGATTCCGGCGTAATGACCTTCGTGGTCAATCAGGACGGCCAGATCTATCAGAAGGACTTAGGTCCGCGAACTGGCCAGATCGCTTCCGAGATGACGGAATATAATCCGGACGACTCCTGGCAACCGGTCGAAGGAACCGACAATACGGGCGTCACTGATGTCAAAGGGTAAGGCACTCGCGATCTTTCGCCAGGTTACTTAGTCCTTGCGGTTTGCGAGAGCCAGTTCCTTATACATCACGGTGGTGGCCTCCAATTCGGGGGAGTCCGGCCGCCGTGCATAGCGCGGGATCACGCCGACCGGGACATAGCCAATCGATAGGTAGAGCGGCTCCGCAAAGGCACCCGTCACCGTATCGAGTGTGATCAGGCTCCGCCGGGCCTCGCGTGCTTGCTCCTCGATAGCGATCATGAGCGCTCTCGCAATTCCGCGGCGTCGCGCCTCGGGATGCACCAGCAGTTTTCTGACTTCCGCCCGATGGGCCTGGTTGGGAGGAGTGGCGAGATCGAGTTGCACCGTGCCGACGATTTTGTGCTCCGCATCACGGGCGACGAGGACGCGGCAGCTCCCTGAATTAACTGCCGGCAGAACCTTATCGTGCCAAAACGCGATAGCGCCGTCGCGCGAGAAGGGGAGCACGAAACTGACGCTGGCCCCGGCATGAACGCACGCGTGGAGCACGTCGCCGAGCATCTCGAGATCTTCGGCGAGACGCGATGGATCCGGACGCCAGGGCTCGATGTGAGTCCCGCCGGTCTTTGTCATCGACTTACAGTCAATCGACTTATTACCGTCAATCGACCACCGTCACGGAGGCACGGCGCCGTGCCGCGCGCGCCCTCGTCGTGCTAGGCCTTTTTCTTTGCCGCCACGCGCGGCCGCCACTGCACGAACGAGCGCATGTCGATCGAAAACGTCCACGCACCGCGCGGCTGGTTGATCAGATGCACGATCTCGTCGCAAATCGCCGACGGCGGCACGAAGTGCGACGGGTCCGCCTCGGGCGCCGCCTCGCGCACGCGCGGGCTGTCCACCGCGCCGTCGACGTCTAGGGTCGCCGAATGGATGCCCAGGTGCATGTACTCATAGGCGACCGACTCCGCGATCGCGTGCTGCGCGACCTTGGAGGCGGTGTACGCCGAGTACATCGCGGGCCCGCCGCGCGTCTCCGATCCCAGCACGAAGATGATCGTCCCGCCGCCGCGCCCCGTCATCTTGCCCACCACCGCCTGGGTGCAGAAGAACGGTCCGTAGGTGTTGACCTTGAGCTGAAAGTCGAAGTCCTCTTCGGTGATCTCCTCGAAGCGCTTGCGCAAGTAGGCGCCGGCGTTGTTGATCAGCACCGAGATCGGGCCCAACTCGCGTTCCACCGCTTCGACCGACGCCAGCACCTGCTCGCGCTTGGAAACATCCGTCGGCGTCACCAGCGCTTTGCCGCCGGCCTTGACGATAAGCTCGGCCGTCTCTTCGAGCTGCGACTTGGTCCGCGCGATGAGTCCACAGGCATAGCCCTCGCGGGCCAGGCGCTGCGCGATGTCGCGTCCGATTCCCCGTCCAGCTCCGGTAACCAATGCTACTTTGGGTTCTGACATGGCGCGCATCTTAGCCGACCCCGCTCCCGCTGGAAACCCGCGGCGGGGCTGAAATTGCGCGCGGGAACCGCCGGTTCTCCCGTGGGGTTCGTTTTAACAGGCGGCGCGCGCAGCCAATGGATGCGGCCGAAGCAAGCACGATATCTGTTCCTGCACTGTTCTCCGCGCGAGGTTGCGTGATGCCTTGTCGATTTGCTGAAGTGGGTGATAGCCTTGGCGTCGCCCCTGGAGAGAACCAGGTGATGTTATGAAATTTCCCGGCGCAACCAAATGGCGTGGCGCGGTCGCGGTCCGGCGGCGCGCGCCAGCAGCGGTTAGAACGCTGGTAGCCGCTTTCGCCGTAACTTTCGCTCTGATGTTCGCGGCCGTCCTGGTCGGCACGTCGCAGGCTCAGGATGCCGGCAAAGGCAATTCCTTTTCTGACGATGCCTCCTCCTGGGAGCGGGTCGATAGCGTCCTGGTCCTTCCGCCGGTATACCAGGCAAAGGACAAGTCCGCGCCGTCCGACGCCTGCGCTGAAGACTGTCCGAATTTGAGCGACCCTGGCGTCGGCGAGTCGCCAGGCGCCGTTGCCGGTACAGCGGACGATCCCGCCAATGCGAGCGCGGGAACTGCCGACGACCCAGCCGCCAACCAACCAGATGAGAGAACAGCAGTGTACGGTTCCACGCCGGGAGGATTGATCTCGCAGGAACAGCAGGCCGCCGCCGGCGGTGACCAGCAAAGCGCCGACAGCCTCGACCCCTCGATTGGATCGCCACAGGACTACCAGGAGCAGGAGGAGGCGCAGGAGCTTGGCAACTACGGCATCGTGCAGGCCCCGGCGGTGATCGTCGGAGCGCCGGCCGGACTCTACTATCTGCCGGGGACTTCTGTTCCGGCAGCGGCGGGGCTCGCTCCCACGCGATCGCTGCAGTCGTCGCCGGCCTGGATGCCGCAGCCCATGCCCAGGGTAGTTCCGTTGCCGTCGATTGTGCCCCGCGGAGTCCCGGGAACCATCGGAGGCTTCTCCAGTGGTTTCGCCGGAGGCTTTCACGGAGGCTTCTCGCCAATGATGGGATTCCACGGCGGATTCGGACACAGGTAGGCGCGCGCGAACGTTAGCGCTACTGTCGTGAAACCTCGGAACCATTCATGATGGTAGCGCGATGCTGGTAGCAATCGACGTTGGCAATACCGACACGGTGATCGGAATTTACGAGGGCGACCGCCTGCGCAATCACTGGCGGCTCTCGACTAAGGCCGAGCGCACCACGGACGAGCACGGGGTGATGATCGGCGCACTGCTGCAAAGCGTCGGCCTGGAACCGCCGCTGCGCCCCGAGGGCGTGGCGATCGCGTGCGTGGTGCCGCCGCTCAACCGCACGATGGAAGACCTGGCGCATCGTTACTTCCAGCGCGAACCGCTGATCGTCGGTCCGGGGATCAAGACCGGGATGCCGATCCTGTATGAAAATCCCAAGGAGGTCGGCGCTGACCGTATCGTTGACGCGGTGGCGGCCTACGATCGCTACGGCAGCGCATGTATCGTGGTCGACTTCGGCACGGCAACCACTTTCGATTACGTCACTGGGCGCGGCGAGTACGTGGGCGGCGCGATCGCGCCGGGGTTGGGAATCTCGATGGACGCGCTGGTCAAGCACGCCGCCAAGCTTTACGAGGTCGAACTGGTGCGCCCGCGCGAGGCCGTTGGCCGCACGACGATCGGGGCGATCCAGTCGGGTCTCATCTTCGGCTATACGGCCCTGGTCGACGGACTGGTCGACCGTATCGAGCAGGAACGGGGCGAGCATGCGCACGTGATCGCGACCGGCGGTCTGGCTGACCTGATCGCGCCCGAATCGAAGACGATCGAAGTGGTCGACGAGTTTCTCACGCTGAAGGGATTGCGCCTGATCTTCGAACGCAACCGGCGCGCGCCCGCGCCCTATGCGCCGGGCGGCGCGAGGGACACCTGATGGCGAAGCCGCAGCGCGTCGTCACCGATTCGATGATCGGGCTCAGGCTGCCCGACTTTGCACGGCACTCCGATCGCGTAGCGACCGTGCTGGGGCACAACCCAGGTCCGTTCACCGGCCCGGGCACCAACACCTATATTGTCGGCATAGGGCGTCGGCCCATGTTGCTCGATACCGGCGCAGGGGTGCCGATTTACGAGGAGCTGCTGCCGCATGCGCTGAAGGAAGTCAGTTCCACTGGCGAACTCGAACGTGTGGTTTGCACTCATGCGCACGCCGACCATATCGGCGGCATCCCGCAGGTGCATCGCCGCTTCGGCGAGCTGGAAGTGCTTAAGAAACCATGGCCGGGCAAGGACGAAGCCGCCGGCGCACCGATTCGCGCGATCGAGGATGGCGCGATAGTCCGGACCGACGGCGCGACGCTGCGCGCGATCCATACGCCAGGTCATGCGCCCGACCATCTTTGCTATTATCTCGAAGAGGAAAGGGCGCTGTTCACCGGTGACGTGGTGTTGGGCGCCGGCACCACGGTGATTCCCGATGACACCGGCGATCTCGCACAATACATGGCTTCGCTCGGCCGTCTGCTGGAACTCGATCTGGCGCTGATCTATCCTGCGCACGGTCCGGTGATCCGCAATCCGCGGCAGAAGATCGAGGAGTACATCGCGCATCGCGAACTGCGCGAGCGCCAGGTGCTCGAGGCGCTGGCCGGCGGCGAGCCGCAGGAGCCGATGCAGATCGTCAAGAAGATTTACGTCGACGTGCCCGAGTATCTGCACGCCGCCGCCTCCAATTCGGTGCGCGCGCACTTAAAAAAGCTCCGCAATGAGGGACGCGTGGTCGAGCATGAGAGCCGCTGGAGCCTCAACTAGACCGGCTCGCTCGCCGCTGGTGCGCCGCGTCGCTATTTTCTCCACTATATTGCCGGCCTTGGCGGCCGGGCTTATCGCGCTCGGCGCGGTAAGCCCGGCCCTCGCCCAGGACGAGGCGCCCGTCGGCCCCTCCGCCACCATCGGCGCGCTGGGCGCCGCCTCCGGGGCGTCGGCGCCCCTGGCGCCGACGCCAGCCCCCACGCCTGCCGACGAACCGGAAGTCACGCTGGTGCCGACGCCAACCGACGCGGCCGGGGCGACGATTCCCATTCCGGCGGCCTCGGCTGGCGCCGCTGCTGCCTCGGGTGGGGCCAGCACACCGGCCCCACCCGAGGCGGCGGCAGCCACTCCGACTGCGGCGGCTCCTGCGCCGGCGCCGGCTGAAGCCGCGGCGCCCGCCGGCGGCCCCAGGACTTTTCTCATCAACGACGGCGCGCCGCCCGGGGCGACGCCTTCCGGATGGACTCCGGTTGCTCCGGACGCGCCCGCCTCGGGCGCGTCCGGGGAAGCGGCTGACGGCGCCGCTGCAGCCGCAGCAGCGGCGCCGGCGGCCGCGACTACGGCCATCGATGCTCCCGCGCCTGGCGAGCAGAGCATAACTCCCGATGAGGCGCCGCTGGGAACTACGGTCATTCCGACGGCCGCTCAGCAGCAGGCGCTCCAGCCTCCAGCGGTCTCCCAGGGCTCGCAGGTCGTCAACTACGAAGCGAATCAACAGATGCCGCTCAACGAGCCTCAGTTGCACAGCCTGCAGGAGTTCATGAACGAGGGCGTCAATACCTCGCCGCTCGGGGTTGAACTGCAGGAAGGCGCGCGGCGGTCGAAAAACGGCCGCGAGATCGACGGTCTGCTGGTGGTCGCGTTGCAGCCCGGCAGTCCGGCCGAGCGCGCTGGCGTGCAGGCGGGCCATCGCGAGGCCCACGACGTGCTTGAGGGTGCGGCGGTGGCGGCGTCGCTGGTGTTTCCGCCGGCGGTGCTGGCGGTGCCGGTGATCGAAACTATCCAGATTGGCGAGAACTACGATCTGATCATCGGAGTCGACGGCAACCGGGTCACCAACTTCATGGACTTCCAGGATCGGTTGCGCGACGCTCAGCCGGGAGAGACCGTCTATCTGAACATTCTGCGTAGCGGCAAGCGCCTCCAGGTGCCGGTCGAAATGCCGCCGCCGAGCGCGGCGAAGTTGGAACCATAGGACCAGGCGCACAGTTCTGTTTACCGGGGCGCGGATAACTCCCGCTCAAGCGCCGGTTGGTCTTTACTCGAACATCTTGTTGGTCTTTACTCGAACATCTTTAGGAAGGCGTCTTTACTAAAGAGTGACATCGTACTAATAGATCGCCATCCGTCGAGGCTCCGCGCCCGGCGAGACGTTTAGAGCGAGGCAGCGAAGACTCCGGCGACGGAGGATCGTGGACATAGGGCTTGGGCTAGCGCCTGGATCTTGCTAAAGACCGGGACCCCGAACGGCTTGAGCGCTCTTTAGAGCACGTTTGATGCGGGGTGCCGGTATGCGCGGTGGCCCCGCATTTTTGTCCGCGGCGAAGTTGACGAGTATCGCGACCAAAGAGGAAGCCGAACGTGAAAATCATAGCC
The DNA here is from genome assembly GCA_963773975.1 of uncultured delta proteobacterium. Lineage (GTDB taxonomy): Bacteria > Desulfobacterota > Binatia > Binatales > Binataceae > JAKAVN01. The sequence continues at coordinate 34,260 of CAVZDJ010000001.1, read as the reverse complement.
ACGCCAGCAGAAATGCAATGCCGCTCCGACGCGATCCGCCGCGCCGGTAAGCGAATCGCGTTCATACCCACGATGGGCTTTCTGCACGAGGGACATCTCAGCCTGATGCGCGAAGGCAGACGGCGGGCCGAAGTCGTGGTGGCCTCGATTTTCGTCAACCCCACCCAGTTCGCGCCCAACGAGGATTTCGGCCGCTATCCGCGCGCCTTCGAACGCGACTGCGAGATGATGAAGGAGGTTCCGGTCGACCTGGTGTTCGCTCCGGAGCCGGATGCGATGTACCCGGCGGGCGCGCAGACCTGGGTCGAGGCGCAGGAGATCACCAAGGGGCTGTGTGGGGCGCATCGTCCGGGCCACTTCCGCGGCGTCACCACGGTGGTCGCCAAGCTGTTCAATATCGTCAAGCCGCATTACGCGATGTTCGGGGAGAAGGATTTTCAGCAGTTGCGCGCGATCCAGCGGATGGTCAAGGACCTCAACTTCGACCTCGAGATCGTGCCGATGCCGACCGTGCGCGAATCCGATGGGCTTGCGATGAGCTCGCGCAACGCCTATCTCTCGGCGGCCGAACGCAAGCGCGCGCTCAGCCTGAGCGCGGCGCTCGAGGCCGCGCGTAGTGAGTTTGCCGCCGGCGCGCGCGACCCGCGCGCGCTGGTGCGCGCCGCCTGCGCGGTGCTCAGCGCGACGCCCGACCTAAGGATCGAGTATATCGAAGCGGTGGACTCGGAATCGCTCACGTCGATCGCGCGGATCGAACAGCCGGTGGTGGTCGCGATCGCGGCGCACGTCGGCAAGACGCGCCTTATCGACAACGCGGTCTTCGCGCCGCCCGTGGCATAGCTTTTTTCCGCCGGAGCTGGAATTGCGGCGCATCATCCGTCGCAGACCTCCGCGTTCGTTGCCTGGGCCTCTTCCAAGAGACTCTCGCCTTTGCCGTTGGGCGAATTTTTCTAAGCCCTCCCCCGTGTCTTGGGGGAGGGTTGGGGTGGGGGTCGAGGTCTTTTTCACGGGCGTGCGGACATCGCATTTGCTCGTGCCGGGCATTCCCAAACTGATGGGCAGTTGCACAAATTAAATTCCGAAAGTTTTTAGAGCCCGCGCTTGAGCGAGCGCGCCGGAGTCGACCCTCTCCCGACGGCCGCAACCGGCCGTCGGCTTCTCACAAGAGACGGAAGAGGCGCGGAAGAAACGATCTCCGTGAGTCTCACGCCCGTGCCGCTACCCTCTCCGAACCTTCGGACTTTTCGTTTAGACTTGAAGGCCGTGACCGAGCAGATACATCTCCAGCCGCGTCCCGCGGGCTCGGCGGCGGCCGAAACGCCGCTGCGCGACGTGCGCGAACTAGTGCTCGAGGAACTCGAACAGTTCGTGCGCGCCGCGGATGAGCGCGCTTTTCGCGCGCGCCAGGTGATGGGGTGGCTGTGGCAGCGCGGCGCGGCTTCGTTCGACGCGATGTCGGACCTTGGCATCGAGTTTCGCGCGCATTTAAAGGGTCACTTTAAGATTAGCCCGCCCCCTTCCGCCGCTGTCGCACGCTCGGCTGACGGCACGCGCAAGCTGCTGGTCGCGCTCGGCGACCGCGAAGCGATCGAAAGCGTGATCATCCCGGCCGGCGAACGAGTCACGCTGTGTCTGTCGAGCCAGGCCGGATGCGCGATGGCCTGCGAGTTCTGCGCCACCGCGCTGATGGGGCTCCATCGCAATCTGACCGCCGCGGAAATCCTTGGGCAAATCGCCGCCGCGCGGCGCGAACTCGAGCCCGGCGAGCAACTGACCAATTATGTTTTTATGGGGATGGGCGAGCCGCTTGCCAACTACCTGCGGCTCGCTCGGGCGCTCTCGATCATGACCTCGGCGTGGGGGATGGGGATTTCGCCGCGGCGCGTGACCGTCTCGACCGTAGGGTTGGTGCCGGCGATGGAGCGGCTGCTGGCGGAGTTTCCGTCGGTCAACCTGGCGGTCTCGCTCCACGCGACGACCGATGAACTGCGCGACCGCCTCGCGCCGATCAACAAACGCTATCCGCTCAAGCGGCTTATCGAGGCGTGCCGCAGCCTGCCGATCAAGCGGCGCGACCGCGTCACCTTCGAGTACGTAATGCTGGCTGGCGTCAACGACTCGCCCGCCGATGCACGCCGGCTGGCGCGGCTGCTCGGCCAGCTCAAGGCCAAGGTGAACCTGATCATCTTCAATCCCTTCCCAGGTGCGCCGTTTGCGCCGTCCGCGCGCGCCGCAGTCGAGGGCTTTCAAGCGATCCTTCGGCAAGGTAACTTGACCGCTACAATCCGCGAGAGCCGGGGACAGGACATCGCGGCGGCCTGCGGTCAGTTGTACGCAGAGCGGCAATCCGGCTGACGCAACGGGGAGAAGCATGCAATGGGCAAGACCGTGCTGGGCGTGATCGGCGGGAGCGGCTTCTACCAAATCAAGGGGCTCACCGCGGTCGAGCAGGTCGAGCTCACGACGCCGTTCGGACGCCCCTCCGATCCGTTTTTCCGCGGCAAGCTCGGCGAGTGCGACGTGGTCTTTCTTTCGCGCCACGGCCGCGGCCATCGCCTGATGCCCTCTGAACTGAATTTCCGCGCCAACATCTACGGCATGAAGCAGCTCGGCGTCGATCACCTGGTCTCCGTCAGCACGGCCGGAAGCATGAAGGAAGAACTGCGGCCGGGCGACCTGGTGGTGCCCGATCAGTTCATCGACCATACCTGCAAGCGGCCGGCGACCTTTTTCGGCGGCGGGATTGTCGCTCACGTCTCGCTCGCCGACCCGGTATGCGCGGCCCTGGCGCGCGAGCTTTTCGAGTCCGCCGCCGAAGGTGGCGCGACGGTGCATCGCGGTGGCGCCTACCTGTGCATCGAGGGGCCGCAGTTTTCCACCCGCGCCGAGTCGAATTTGTACCGCCGCTGGGGCGCCGACGTGATCAGCATGACGGCGATGCAGGAGGCGCGGCTCGCGCGCGAAGCCGAGATGTGTTACGCGGCGCTGGTGTTGGTGACCGACTACGATTGCTGGCACGAAAGCGTCGCGGCGGTCGATATCGGCGAGATTCTGCGCGTGATGCGGCTCAACGTCGAACGCGCACAGAGCGCAGTGGCGATCCTGGCGCGGCGGATCGCGGCGCGCGCGCGCACCTGCGCGTGCCCGAATGCGCTCCGCGATGCGATCATCACCGACCGCGCCGCGATTCCGCCCAAGGTGGCCGCCGATCTGCGGCCGCTAATCGGCAAATACTTGCAATGAAGCTAAACCGGCATTTTCCGGCAAAACGAGGAGCGCGATGACCCAGATCCCGGCGCATTTTCCCCGATGAGCATCGTGGTGGTCGGTTCGGTCGCCTACGACACGATCGAGACGCAGCACGGCAGGGCCGACGAGGTGCTGGGCGGCTCGACCAGCTATTTCGCGCTGGCGGCGCGTTTTTTTTCGCCAGTCAGCATCGTGGGCGCGATCGGCACCGACTTCCGCGCCGACGATATGCGCCTGTTCACGGAACGCAATATCGACGTGCGCGGCCTCGCGCAGCGCGACGGCCTCACGATGCGCTGGCACGGGCGCTATCACGAGGATATGAACAAGCGCGACACGCTCGGGCTCGCGCTCAACGTCTTCTCCGATTTCGCCCCCGATCTGCTGCCCGACCAGTGCCGCGCCGACTACGTCTTTTTGGGAAATATCGCGCCCGAACTGCAAAGCCGCGTGCTTTCGCAGGTGCAGAGCCCCAAGGTGGTCGCCGCCGACACCATGAACTATTGGATCGAGAACGAACGTCCGGCGCTGCTGCGCATGCTTGCCCGCGTCAACATCCTGACCGTCAACGACGAGGAGGCGCGGATGCTGAGCGGCGAGCACAACCTGGTCCGCGCCGGCCGCGCGATTCTCAAGATGGGCCCCGACACGTTGCTGGTGAAGCGCGGCGAGTACGGCGTGCTCCAGTTCAGCTCGGGCGCGATGTTCGCGGTGCCGGCCTATCCGCTCGAAGAGGTGATCGATCCGAGCGGCGCGGGCGACACCTTCGCCGGCGGTTTCATGGGCTTCCTCGCGCGCCATGGCCGTGTGACCGAACCGGTCCTGCGCACGGCCGTGGTCTACGGCAGCGTGCTGGCGTCGTTCGTGGTCGAGCGCTTTTCGCTCGACCGGCTGGTGACGCTGACCTGGGAGGAAATCGACCAGCGCTACCGCGCCTTCATCGAGCTCACCGATTCGCAGTACACGCGATGGAACTCTCGATAGTTGTTCCGCTTTACAACGAGCGGGATAACCTGGTTCCGCTGCACGAGGAACTCGCGCGCGTGCTCGGCGCCGCCGCCGCCTCCTACGAGATGCTGTTCGTCGATGACGGATCTACCGACGGCAGCGCCGAGGTGCTGCGCACGATCAAGGCCGGCGATACGCACGTGCGCGTGTTCCGGCTCGCGCGCAATTCGGGACAGACCGCGGCGCTCGCTTGCGGACTGCATCAGGCCGCGGGCGACGTGGTGGTCGCGATCGACGGCGACGGCGAGAACGACCCGGCCGATATCCCGCGCTTGCTCGCAAAGCTCGCCGAGGGCTACGACCTGGTGAGCGGATGGCGCACGGAGCGATGGGCGGGCGCACGGCTTAGCCGTCGCGTGCCGTCGGTCGCCGCCAATCGCCTGATCTCGTGGATGACCGGGGTGCGGCTGCACGACTACGGCTGTACGCTGAAGGCCTACCGGCGCGACCTGGCGCATCGCCTGATGCTCTATGGCGAGATGCATCGTTTCGTCCCCGCGATCGCGGCCGAGCAGGGCGCGCGTATCGCCGAGGTCGAGGTGGGATTTCGTCCGCGGCGCGCCGGCACGTCCAAATATGGCCCCGGCCGCATAGTTCGTACCTTTCTTGATCTTTTGACGGTCAAGTTTCTCTCGGGTTACTCGACGCGGCCGATTCAGGTATTCGGTGCGATCGGACTGGTGGTGGGTCTGATCGGCGCGATGTGGACAGCTATACTGGTATTCGAAAAGATCGCGCTGGGGCGGGCGTTGCACGACCGGCCGGCGCTGCTGCTGGCGATCCTGATGGTAATCGTGGGCGTGCAATTCATCAGTATCGGACTGTTGGGCGAGATGCTGACGCGCACGTACCACGAATCGCAGGACAAACCGGTTTACGTGATCAAGGAACAGTTCTGAGTTCTGAACCGATGTCGGGTCCGAGGATTTGGCAAAGAGATGAATATCGCAGTCGTGGGCACGGGCTACGTGGGGCTGGTGAGCGGAACCTGCTTTGCCGAGAGCGGCAACGAAGTCATCTGCGTGGATATCGACGCCGCGCGTATCGAGCAACTCACCGGCGGGCAGGTGCCGATCTATGAGCCCGGTCTCGAAGAACTGGTGCGGCGCAACATCAAGGAAGGCCGCCTCAGTTTCTCCACCGAACTCAAAAGCGCGGTCAGCGCCGCGATGGTGTCGTTCATCGCGGTCGGCACCCCGATGAGCCAAAACGGCGCGGCCGACTTAAGCGGCGTGATGCGCGCCGCCGAAGAGATCGCCAAGGAGGTTGCCGGCTACCATATCATCGCGATCAAAAGCACCGTGCCGGTCGGCACCAACGATCGCGTGCGCGAAATCGTGGCCAAGGCCGCGAACCATCGCGTCGATGTCTGCTCGGTGCCCGAGTTCCTCAAGGAAGGCTCGGCGATCGAGGACTTCATGCGGCCCGACCGCGTGGTAATCGGCTCAGCCAGCGAGCAGGCGACCGCGATCCTGCGCGAATTGCACGGCGCCTTCCTCCGCACCGACAACCCGGTGATCGTGATGGATCCGCGCTCGGCCGAGCTGACCAAGTACGCTTCCAACGCGATGCTCGCGATGCGCATTTCGTTCATCAACGAGATGGCGAACCTGTGCGAGGCGGTGGGCGCGGAAATAAGCGACGTGCGGCGCGGGATGGGCGCGGACCGCCGAATCGGTTCGCAGTTTCTCTTTCCCGGCGCCGGCTATGGCGGTTCGTGCTTTCCCAAGGACGTGCAGGCGCTGGTCCACAGCGCCGCCGAGCATAGCCTCGACTTCGCGCTGTTGCGCGCGACCGACGAGGTCAACGTACGCCAGAAGCGGCTCATCGCCGAGCGCGTCAAGCAGCATTTCGGCCCGGACCTTCACGGCCGCAACTTCGCGCTGTGGGGTCTGGCCTTCAAGCCGCGCACCGACGACATGCGCGAGGCGCCGTCCCTTACGGTGATCGAGGAATTGCTGGCGGCGGGCGCCAGCGTCCGCGCGCACGACCCCGAGGCGCTCGCCAGCGCGCGCCGCGTCTTCGGCGATCGCATCACCTATCACGAGAACAACTACGAAACCCTGACCGCCGCCGACGCGCTGATCATCCTCACGGAATGGCCCGAGTTCCGCCATCCCAACTTCCAGCGCATCCGCACGATGCTGAAGTCGCCGGTCATCTTCGACGGGCGCAATCTCTACGATCCGGCGCTGATGAAAGCGCTCGAGTTTCGCTACTACTCGATTGGCCGCCGGCCGATTTAGCCCGCACGGGGGGAAGAATTGGGATGCGAATACTGGTCAGCGGCGGAGCCGGCTTTATCGGCTCGCATACGGTTGAGGCGCTGGTGGCGCGCGGCGGTCATGAAATCTCGATCATCGACGATCTCTCGGCTGGCAAGCGCGACCAGGTCAACTCGCGTGCGCGCTTTTACCAGGCCGATGTGCGCGACGCGGCCGCCGTGCGCGGCGTGATCGAGCGCGAGCGGCCCGAGGTCCTGGTGCACCTGGCGGCGCAGATGGACGTGCGGCGCTCGGTTGCCGATCCGGCCTTCGACGCGCAGGTCAACCTGGTCGGCTTTCTCAACCTGATGGAGGCCGGGCGCGAGCACGGTCTGCGGCGCGTGGTGTTCTCCTCCACCGGCGGCGCGATCTACGGCGAGCAGGAATGCTTCCCCTGCGACGAAGAGCATCCGCAGCGCCCGGTCAGTCCCTACGGCATCGCCAAGCTGGCGACCGAGAAGTATCTGTTTTTTTACCGCGCGCAGTACGGGATCGATTACGTGGCGTTGCGCTATGCGAACGTCTACGGCCCGCGCCAGGATCCACATGGCGAAGCCGGCGTGGTCGCAATCTTCTGCGGGCGCATCCTCGAGGGCCGCCCGGTGACGATATATGGCGACGGCGGGCAGACGCGCGATTACGTATATGTCGCCGACGTGGTGCGGGCCAACGTGGCCGCGCTCGAAAGCACCGTGTCGGGCGCTTTCAACGTCGGCACCGGGGTCGAGACCAGCGTCAATCAGCTCTACGATGCATTGGCGCGCAATGCCGGCACCAGCCGGGCGGCCGAGTTCGGTCCGCCCCGCGCGGGCGAGCAGCGGCGCTCGGTTATCCTGCCGGAGCGCGCGGCGCGGGAGCTGGGTTGGCGTCCGCAGGTGGAGTTGTCGGACGGCCTCGCGCAGACGCTGCGGTTCTTTCGCAATCGAGCGGCACGCTAAGCGAATAATGCTATAATGAAGATTGGGCCGGCCGCCGTTACGGCGGCCGTGTCTTTATAGCCAATCTGTATAGTTGATCGGTAATTGATCGAACCCGCCATATGACCGACCCCGCGCTCATCCGCAATTTCTCGATCATCGCGCATATCGACCATGGCAAGTCGACGCTCGCCGACCGCCTGCTCGAGCGCACCGGCGCGCTCAGCAAGCGTGAGTTGAAGGAGCAGTTCCTCGACTCGATGGACCTCGAGCGCGAACGCGGGATCACGATCAAGGCCCGCTCGGTGCGGCTCAACTACGCGGCGCGCGACGGCAAGACCTACGTGCTCAACTTGATCGACACGCCGGGCCACGTCGATTTCGCCTACGAGGTCTCGCGCAGCCTGGCGGCGTGCGAGGGCGCGCTGCTGGTGGTCGACGCCAGCCAGGGGGTCGAGGCGCAGACGCTCGCCAATGTCTATATGGCGCTGGACCACGGGCTCGAGATCGTGCCGGTGATCAACAAGATTGATTTGCCCGGCGCCGACGTCGATCGCACGCGGGCCGAAATCGAGGAGATAATCGGGCTCGATGCGACTGGCGCGATCCTGACCAGCGCCAAGGAAGGCGTGGGTATCGAGGAAGTGCTCGAGGCGGTGGTCGAACGGATCCCGCCCCCGCGCGTCACGCCTGGCGCTCCCACCCGCGGGCTCATCTTCGATAGCTGGTACGACGTTTACCAGGGCGCGATCGGCCTCGTGCGCGTGTTCGACGGCGAACTGCGCCGCGGGATGCAAATCCATCTGATCGGCACCGGCAAGACCGGCGAGGTGATGCGGCTTGCGCACTTCACGCCGTTCGAGGCCGAGGTCGAGCAACTCGGGCCGGGCGAAGTTGGGATGGTCGCAGCCAACGTCAAGACCGTGGCCGACATGCGGGTCGGCGATACCATCACCAGCGCCGAGCATCCGGCGACCGAGCCGCTGGCGGGGTTTAAGGAACTCAAGCCGATGGTGTTCGCGGGGCTCTATCCGACCGAGGCCAACCAGTACGGAGCGCTGCGCGACGCGATCGACAAGCTGCGGCTCAACGACGCGAGCCTGATTTTCGAGCCCGAGACTTCGCAGGCGCTGGGCTTCGGCTTTCGCGCGGGCTTCCTCGGCCTGCTGCACATGGAGATCGCGCAGGAACGGCTGGAGCGCGAGTTCGGGCTCAACCTGGTTATCACGGCGCCGACCGTGGCCTATCGCGTGCGCAAGCAGGACGGCGAGGTCCTGATGGTGGACAATCCTTCGCGGCTGCCCGACGAATCTACGATCGAGGCGATCGAGGAGCCGTTCATCCTGGCTTCGATCCACGTGCCGCAGGAATACCTGGGCGCGGTGATGAGTCTGTGCGAGGAGCGGCGCGGTGTGCAGCGCGATCTTCGTTTTGCCGGGCGGGGCCGGGCGCTCCTGCACTACGAGATGCCGCTTGCTGAAGTGGTCTTCGATTTTTACGATCGCTTGAAGTCGGTCAGCCGCGGCTACGCCTCGCTCGACTATGAATTTCTGGACTTCCGGCCGGGGTCTCTGGTTAAATTGGACCTGCGGATTAACGGAGACGTGCTCGACGCGCTCTCCGTAATCGTGCATCGCGACCGGGCCTACGAGCGCGGGCGGGTGCTGTGCGAGAAGATGCGCGAGCACATCCCGCGGCAGATGTTCGACGTGGCCATCCAGGCCTCGATCGGGGCCAAGATTATCGCGCGCGAGAGCGTGAAGGCGCTGCGCAAGAACGTGACCGCTAAGTGCTACGGCGGCGACATCACGCGCAAACGCAAGCTGCTGGAAAAGCAGAAAGAGGGCAAAAAAAGGATGAAGCAGGTGGGCAAGGTCGAAATCCCGCAAGAGGCGTTCCTGGCCCTGCTCAAAGTCGGCGAGTAGGGCTTCACCGTGGCTTCTCCCGTTAACCTGCGTAAGGCCGGCCCCGGCGAGAGTCCGCCTCTGCGCCCGGCCGAGACCGTCGAGGCCCACGGCTCCGAGCTGCGCGAGTGGACCGAGGCGATCGTCATCGCCTTCATCCTCGCGATCATTCTGCGCACCTTTCTCATCCAGGCCTACAAAATTCCGTCGGGTTCGATGGAGCCGACGCTGGCGATTGGCGACCATATCATGGTCAACAAAATCCGTTACGGGTTGCGGATGCCGGACTCGCTGTTCGGCCTGACTCCGCTGGCGGGCGAGATTCCGTATGGCCACTACCTGGTCCACTTCGCCGCGGTCCATCGCGGCGACGTCGTCGTGTTCGTTTTTCCACAGGATCCGACCAAAGACTTCATCAAACGGGTGATCGGAGTTGGCGGCGACACCGTACAGGTGAAAAATGGACAGGTGATCCTCAACGGCGCGCCGATGCCCGACCCGCACGCGCATTTTGAGGTCGCGCCGGGCGAGCGTTCGCCATACTCGCCGCGCGACAACTACCCTGCGACGACGGTGCCGCCGGGGGAGTTATTCATGATGGGTGACAACCGCGACCGCAGCTTTGACAGCCGCTTCTGGGGATTCGTGAAGCTCGACCAAGTCGAAGGCCGCGCCATGTTCATATATTGGTCATGGGGTGCTGACAGCCAATCGTTTTTGGGCATACGTTGGAGCAGGTTCGGCAAGGCGGTCAGATAGCGCGGAGCAGGGGGGCCAGTGCCAGTGTCGGATGAAGCGATTGATCGGGTAGGAGCGCTGCTCGAGCAGCTGGGCTCGCGTTTCGAGCTGGTACTGGAGGCCGTCTCCGGATTCGGCGGACGGTTGGACGCGCTCCGCGAGGAAATCTTCGGACAATTCACCGAGGTGGGGCGGCAAATCCGCTTCCTTTCGGAGCAGATTGCCGAAAACCGCGACGCTATCGCGGGCGTGCGCTCCGACCTCGGCGCCGAAATTGTACGCCTGGGCGAAACCCTGGGCGCCACCCGGGTCGATTTTCGCGAACAGCTCGGCGCACTCAGGCAGGCGTTGCAAAACGAGATGGGCGTACGGGCAGCGCAAGCGCGTGACCAGCTCTCCGAGGAAGTTTCGCGCCGTGCCGAGGCGGTTCGCGTCCAGCTGGGCCAGGAAATCGACGGGCTGCGCGAGAGCCTGCGCTCCGAGGGCTCGCGCCGCGTATCCACAGCGACGCGGGAGGGCGTCGATCGTGCGATCGGCGAGGCGGCCGCGCAGGTCAAGGCCGACGTGGTCAGCGCCGCCGAGTCGATCACCAAAAAGCTCTCGGCCGAGCTCAAGCAGACCAACAAGGCGGTCGCCGATCTGGCGCGCAAGTTCGAGCGCTTCGACGATCGGATCACAATCCAGAGCCGCGACCAGGAGCAGCGCGTGCGCAAGCTTGAACGCGGCGGGGGCGGGCGCAAGGCCGGCTAGACGCGAGCGCGGACGCGCCGGTAGCCGCGCGGCGGGCATGTCGCCGCGCGACATTTATCGACAGGCGGCGGGTTATCAACAGGCTAGCCGCTGTCACCGGATTTGCCTGCGCGATGGTGCATGGTCACGCGCGTCTGCTTGACCGGCCCCTCGCCGCCGTTAGAAAATAACTGAGCCTTTAACCCGCCACAGAGAGGGCGGAAAGGGTACGACGATGGAAGTGTATATATCAGGACCCGGCTGCGCCCGCAGACGGGTCTTTTTTTGCGCATCCGCACCGCGAGCAACCCGCAATCCGACCGCAAGCGGAGAACAATGACCGCGCAGGGAAACTTCAGGCCGGCGCTCGCGCTCGACGCCGCGGCGATCGCGCGCTCGGTCAAGCGGATCGCGCACGAGATCGTCGAGCGCAACAACGGCGCCGCCAATGTCGTGCTGGTCGGTATCGTGCGCCGCGGCGCCCGCCTCGCCGAACGGCTGGCCGAGGCGATGGCCGAAAGCGGCAAGCGCGCGGTGCCGGTCGGCACGCTCGATATTTCGTCGTACCGCGACGACGGACGCGGCGCGCCAGGCGATCCCCGGCTGCTTGGCCGCGACATCCCGTTCGCGCTCGATCGCACTCGCGTGGTGCTGGTGGATGACGTGCTTTATACCGGGCGCACCGTGCGCGCGGCGCTCGACGCGCTGGCCGACCTCGGCCATCCCGAATCGATTCAGCTCGCCGTGCTGGTGGATCGCGGCGAGCGCGAATTGCCGATCCGCGCCGACTACGTTGGCCGCAATATCGAGGCGCCGCGCGACCAGCGGGTCTACGTGCGCCTGGCCGAGGTCGACGGCGTCGACGAGGTCGTGATCGGCGGCGCCAAGCGGGCGGTGGCGGGCTAAGCGCGATGGCACGGCTCGGAAAAAATGACATCGTCTCGATCGAAGACCTGACGACGGTCGATATCGAGCGGATTTTCGAGCTTGCCGACTCGTTTGCGACCGGTCTCGAGCGCGGAGAAACGCTCGATCGCGCCCAGGGCCTCATCATGGCGACGCTTTTCTACGAGCCGTCCACCCGCACGCGGCTGAGCTTCGAATCCGCGATGCATCGGCTGGGCGGCGCCGTCATCAGCTCACCCGACATGCACGCCTCCTCCGCCGCCAAGGGCGAGACGCTCGCCGACACGGTGCGCGTGGTGGGCGCTTACGCCGACCTGATCGTGGTGCGCCATCCGCGCGACGGCGCGGCGCGGGTCGCCGCCGAATACGCGCCGTGCCCGGTGATCAACGCGGGCGACGGCAGCCGCGAGCATCCCACGCAGACGCTGTGCGATCTCTATATCCTGCGCCGCAAGAAGGGACATCTGCGGGGACTGACGGTGGCAATCTGCGGCGACTTGAAATTCGGCCGCACGGTCCATTCGCTGATTTACGCGCTCGCCCGCTTTGGCGCCAACATCGTGGCCGTGCCGTACAACGGGATGAACGTGCCGGACTACGTGCTGGAGCGGATCGCCGCCGAGAGCAAGTACGGACTTTCGACCGTGTCGATGGAAGAGTTGCGTTCCCTGGCCGGCGGAATCGACGCGCTCTATCTGACGCCCAACGCGCCGCATCAGATGGCGCTGTTCACCTCCGACATGCCGTTGGATGGCGCTCCACCGGCGGCGGCGGCCCCCGCTGCGCTCGATGCGTTCTACCTGACGCGGCTGCAGCGTGAGCGGATGGGCGAGAACGAGGATGCCGGCGCCAAGTACGGCCACTTCGACGTGCGCGCGCTCAAGACCAGCCGCACGCACGAAGCGGTCGTGATGCATCCGCTGCCGCGCACCGACGAGTTGGCCTACGAACTCGATAGCGATCCGCGCGCGGTATACTTCGAGCAGGCTGCTGCCGGCGTGCCGGTGCGGATGGCGCTGATCGCGTGGCTGCTCGAGCAAAACGGCACCGAGCGCGTGCGTCCGGTTGCGCCCGTGCCCGCGATCCGCTTCAAGGCGCATCCGGCCCCGCGCTGCTCCAATCCGGGATGTATCAGCCGCCACGAAGGAGTGTACCTCGCGCCGCGCTTTCGGCTGGGACGCTCGAGCGACTCGTCGACGCTGCCGCTGGTGTGCGAGTTCTGCGAGCGCGAACTCCGGATCGAATTCGTCGGGCACGCGCGCACGCGCCGCTATTACCGTTTCGATCGCAACCTCTACGGCTACGTGCGTAGCTGGATCGAAGAGAGCTCGCTCGCGGTGTTCGAGAGCGTCAAGCAGGCCGAAGAGAGCGGCTACGAACCCTATCGGCGCGGCCCGCAACGCGAAATCATGAACGCCGACGAAGTAGCCGCGGCCTGCCGGGCGCTGGCCACGCAAATAACCGCCGACCTCCCCGACCTCGCCTCGGTCACCATCGTGGGCGTAGTCAGTCACGGTGCGATGCTCGCGATGCGCCTGCGCGACCTGATCGAAGCGGAGACCCATGTGCGTCCGCCGTCCGCGGCACTCGACGTTTTCGGCGGTGAGGCGGCGTTCCATCCGCTCGACGGCGGCGGCGGGCCGCTGAAAGTCCAAACTGAAGGCCAGATTGAAGGACAAATTGAAATTGAAGATCGAACGATCGTGCTGGTCGACGACGTGATTAACAGCGGATGGACCGTGCAGCGCGCGATGACCGCGCTCTGGCAGCGCGGCCGTCCGGCGGCGGTCAAGCTCGCGGTGCTAATCGACCGCGGCCATCGCGCCGTCCCGATCCGGCCCAACTACGTCGGCAAAAATATTCCCACCGCGCGCGCCGAGCGCGTGCAGGTTCGCCTCGCAGCGCCCGAAGGCGCCACCCCCGGCCGCGTTAGGGTGCAGGACCGCGTCGTCATCTACTCGATGGTCGAGTCGCTCAAGGAAGGAGAAGACGCGGGATGAGCCGAATCCTCCTGCGCGGCGGGCGGCTTATCGATCCGGCGCGCGCGATCGACGAGCTGCGCGACCTCCTGATCGCCGAGGGCGAGGTCGCAGCGATCGAGCCGCCGGGGCGGCTCGGCGTCCCCGAAGGCGCGGCGGTTATCGACGCGGCTGGATGCTGGGTGGTGCCGGGGCTCGTCGATCCGCATGTCCATCTGCGCGACCCCGGCTTTCCCGAGAAGGAGACGATCGCGACCGGGCTTCGCGCGGCGGCGGCCGGCGGCTTTACCGCGGTGGCCGCGATGGCGAACACTTCGCCGGTCAACGACACGCCGGAGGTGACGCGCTACATGCTCGCCGAGGCGGCGGCCGTTCATGCGGCGCGGCTCGTGCCGGTTTCGGCGGTGACGCGAGGGCTCGGCGGGCGCGAGACCGTCGACTTCGCCGCGATGGTGGCGGCCGGCGCGCATCTTTTTTCCGACGACGGAATTCCGATCGACGACCAGGCCGTGCTGGCGAGTGCGATGGAGCGAATCGCGCGGCTGGGCTTTGCGATTTCACTTCACGAAGAGGATCGCGCGCTAACCGCCAGCGGCGCGGTCAATGCGGGCGAGGTCTCCAAGCGTCTCGGCGTCGCCGGCGTGCCGGCGGCTGCCGAGACCGAGCGCATCCGGCGCGACCTGGCATTGGCGATCGGCGCCGAAGCGCCGGTCCATATCGCGCACGTCTCGACGGCGCTCTCGCTCGATCTCATCCGCGCGGCCCGCAAGCGCGGCGCACAGCTCACCTGCGAGGTGACGCCGCATCACTTCGCGCTCGACGATCGCGCGGTATTGCGACGGGGCCCGAATGCCAAGATGGCGCCGCCCCTGCGTTCGGCTCACGACGTCGCGGCGGTGGTAGCGGCGATCGCCGACGGCACGATAGATATGATCGCGACAGACCATGCGCCGCACGATTCGCATTCCAAGCGGATGGAACTGCTGGCCGGTCTCTTCAGCCCCGCGCACGATTGCGGGCGGCTGCCCGAGCGCGAGGTCGAAGCGCTGACGCAAGCCGCCAACGGCGTGGTGGGGCTCGAAACCGCGCTGGGTTTGGCGCTCGAACTGGTTCATCGCGGTGTACTGGCTGCATCGCGGATGGTCGAAATGATGTCGCTTAAGAGCGCGCAGCTATTGAGAATCGACGGCGGCACGCTGGAGGAAGGCGCGCGCGCGGACGTCACGCTTATCGATCCCAATATGGAATGGACAGTGGACCCGGCGAAATTCATTTCAAAGAGCCGTAACAGCCCGTTTGCCGGGCGGGGGTTGAAGGGCAGAGCGATTTTGACGATCGTCGCGGGCGAGGTCGTCTTCGACGGCCGCGCGGAGGCGCGGGCGTGAGCGCGCAGCCCACAGCGATACTGGCGCTCGCCGACGGCCGCATCTTTCGCGGCCGCGCCTTCGGCGCGATCGGCGAGACTGTGGGCGAGGTCGTCTTCAACACCGCGATGACCGGCTACCAGGAGGTGCTCACCGATCCGTCGTACAAGGGACAGATCGTCTGCATGACCTACCCCGAGATCGGCAACGTCGGAATCAACGCCGACGATGCCGAGTCCGCCGGCGTTCACGTCGAGGGTTTCGTGGTCAAGGACTATCGCCCGCGGCCGTCTAACTGGCGCTCCGAGATGGCGCTCGGCGAATATCTCGAACACGCCGGCGTGCCTGGTATCGAGGGGATCGATACGCGCGCGCTGGTGCGCCATATCCGCACGCGCGGAGCGCAGGAAGCGGTGATTTCCAGCGTCACGCTCGACCCCGACGCGCTGGTCGCGCGCGCCAAGGCCTCGCCGGGGCTGGTCGGGCGCGACCTGGTCAAAGAAGTCACCTGCGCCGAGCCCTACGACTGGGACCTCGGTGATTGGAAACTCGGCACCGGCTATCGGCGGCCGACGAAAGAGGAATTGCGCGACGCGCCGCTCATCGTCGCGCTCGACTACGGAATCAAGCGCAACATTCTGCATCGTCTCGTCGCGAGTGGCTTTCGCGTGCGCGTGATGCCGGCCGCGGCGAGCGCCGCCGCCATCCTCGCGCCCAATCCCGACGGAGTGTTTCTCTCCAACGGCCCCGCCGATCCGGCCGCGCTGCCTTACGCGAGCGAAGCGGTGCGCGGCGTGCTCGGGCGGAAACCAATCTTCGGCATCTGCCTCGGTCATCAGATTCTCGGACTCGCGCTCGGCGGGCGGACCTACAAGCTCGGCTTCGGCCATCACGGCGCCAACCATCCAGTGATGGACTTGCGGACGCGAAAGGTCGAGATAACTTCGCAGAACCACGGCTTTTCGGTGGACGCCGATTCGCTCGCGGGACGCGCGGAGCTTTCGCATCTCAACCTCAACGACCAGACCGTGGAGGGCCTGTGCGGCGTCGGCGTGCCGTTCTTCTCCGTGCAATACCATCCCGAGGCTTCGCCCGGACCGCATGACGCGGGCTACCTGTTCGCGCGCTTTCGCCGCCTGGTCGAGGAATTTCCGCGATCGGGCGCGGAGGCGCTCGACCGCATTGCCGCCCAGGAGCGCGCCGCCGCAGGCTCGCGATGAGCAATATGAGCGTGGACTACTAATGCCGCTCCGCCAAGACCTTAAATCGATACTGCTGATCGGCTCGGGTCCGATCGTGATCGGCCAGGCCTGCGAGTTCGACTACTCGGGCACGCAAGCGCTCAAGGCGCTGCGCGAGGAAGGGTTGCGGCTGATTCTCGTCAATTCAAATCCGGCCACCATCATGACCGACCCGGAATTGGCCGATCGGACCTATATCGAGCCGATGACCGTGGCGGCGCTCGAGCAGATCATCGCGCGCGAACGGCCCGACGCCTTGTTGCCGACGGTTGGCGGCCAAACGGCGCTCAATCTTGCGATCGAGCTTGCGGAAACCGGCGTGCTCGAACGCTATGGGGTCGAGCTTATCGGCGCCAAGCTCGCGGCGATCAAGAAGGCCGAGGATCGCGACCTCTTCAAGCACGCGATGATCGCTATCGGACTCGAAGTTCCAGACTCCGGTGTCGCGCGCTCGCACGAGCAGGCCGACGAAATCCGCTCGCGGCTCGGCCTGCCGCTCATCATTCGGCCCTCGCGCACGCTCGGCGGGACGGGCGGATCGATCGCGCGCGACCCCGCGGAATACCGGGCCAAGGTCCAGTGGGGCATGGAGATGTCGCCCAATCACGAGGTGTTGATCGAGCAATCGGTCGAGGGCTGGAAGGAATTCGAGCTTGAAGTGATGCGCGACATGGCGGACAACGTCGTGATCGTCTGCTCGATCGAAAATTTCGATCCGATGGGCGTGCATACGGGCGATTCGATCACGGTGGCGCCGGCGCAGACGCTCACCGACAAGGAATACCAGATCATGCGCGACGCCGCGCTCAGGATCATCCGCGAGATCGGCGTCGACACCGGCGGATCGAATATCCAGTTCGCGATCGATCCCAGGAGCGGCCGCATGGTGGTGATCGAGATGAACCCGCGCGTGTCGCGGAGCTCCGCGCTGGCCTCCAAGGCGACCGGCTTTCCGATCGCGAAGATCGCCGCGCGCCTGGCGGTGGGCTATCGGCTCGACGAGATTCCCAACGACATCACGCGGATGACTCCCGCCTGCTTCGAACCGACGATCGACTATGTGGTGACCAAGATTCCGCGTTTCGCTTTCGAGAAATTCCGCGGCGCGGCCGACGAACTCGGTCCGCAGATGAAGTCGGTGGGCGAGGCGATGGCGATCGGCCGCACCTTCAAGGAATCGTTGCAAAAAGCGCTGCGCTCGCTGGAAATCGGCTCCTGGGGGCTCGAAAGCCGCACGGCCGGGATGCGCGAGACGGCCGCGCTCGCCACCGTCCGCGCCCATCTGTCCCTGCCCAACAGCCATCGCCTCTATTACCTCGCCGACGCGGTACGCCTGGGGGTTGCGCGCGAGGAAATTCATCAACTCACCGGCATCGACCCCTGGTTCATCGACGCGGTCGCCGAAATAGTCGAGGCCGAGGCGCGCATGAAGAGCGGTCCGCTCGACGCGGCGCTGCTCCGCGAAGCCAAGGAGAGCGGCTTTTCGGATCGCCGAATCGGCGAGCTCGCGGGCCTCGACGAAGCCGCAATCACGCTCAAGCGGCGCGAGGCCGGGGTCAGGCCGGTGTTCAAAGCCGTGGACACCTGCGGCGCGGAATTCCTGGCCTTTACGCCGTATCTCTATTCGACCTACGAGGGCGAGGACGAAGCGCCGCCTGACGATCGCCCGAAGGTGATGATCCTCGGCGGCGGGCCCAACCGTATCGGACAGGGAATCGAATTCGATTACTGCTGCGTGCACGCGAGCCTCGCGCTCAAAGAGGCCGGCTTCGAGACCATCATGGTCAATTGCAACCCGGAGACCGTCTCGACCGACTACGACATCTCCGACCGCCTGTACTTCGAGCCGCTGACGTTCGAAGACGTGATGACGATTGCCGAGCGCGAGCGCCCGGCCGGCGTGATCGTGCAGTTCGGCGGGCAGACGCCGCTTAAGCTCGCGGTGCCCCTGGAGCGCGCGGGGGTGCCGATCCTTGGCACTTCGCCCGACGCGATCGATCGCGCAGAGGACCGCGAGCGCTTCAACGTCCTGGTCGAGAAGCTCGGGCTTCGGCAGCCGCACGGCGTGCTGACGCGCGGGCTGGCCCAGGCGGTTCGCGGCGCCGCGGAAGTCGGTTACCCGGTGCTGATCCGGCCCTCTTACGTGCTCGGCGGACGCGCGATGGAAGTTGTCGCGGACGAGGCGGGACTGCGCCGCTACGTCGAGCAGGCGCTGCTCGCTTCCGAAGAGCGCCCCTTGCTGGTCGACCGCTATCTGCAGGGCGCGATCGAAGTGGACGTCGATGCAATCTCCGACGGCGAGACCGTGGTCATCGGCGGCGTGATGGAACACGTCGAGCACGCCGGGATTCATTCGGGCGACAGCGCCTGCGTTCTGCCGCCGCGCACGCTGGACGCGGCGACGCAGGAAGAACTGATGCGCCAGACGCGGATGCTCACGCGCGAACTCGGCGTCGTCGGGCTCATCAACGTGCAGTTCGCGATCTTCGAGGGGGAAGTTTACATTTTGGAGGTCAACCCGCGCGCATCGCGCACCATCCCGTTCGTCAGCAAGGCGATCGGGGTGCCGCTCGCCAAGCTGGCCGCGCTCGTGATGGCGGGAAAAAAGCTCATCGATCTCGGCTTTAGCGCCGAGCGCGCGCCGGACCACGTTTCGGTCAAGGAGTCGGTGTTTCCGTTCGTGCGCTTCCCCGGCGTCGACACGATCCTGGGCCCCGAGATGAAATCGACCGGCGAGGTGATGGGAATCGATCGAACCTTCGCGATGGCTTTCGCCAAGGCGGAGCTCGCCGCGTCAACCGATCTCCCGGCGAGCGGATGCGTGTTTATCAGCGTGCGCGACGAGGACAAGGCGGTGCTGGAGCCGATCGCGCGCGGACTCTCCACGATGGGCTTCAAGTTGGTCGGGACCGGCGGCACCGCGCGTTATATCCAGGGACTGGGTATCCCGTGCGTGATCGTGAACAAAGTCGTTCAAGGCTCCCCGCATGTGGTCGACCTGATGCGCGAAGGAAAGATCGCGATGGTGATCAATACGCCGGACGCGTCGGGGACCGCCGATTCGTTCTCGATCCGGCGCACGGCGCTCGAGATGCGCCTGCCATTCTGCACCACGATGGCGGGGGCGCAGGCCGCGGTCGAGGCAATCGCGGCGCTCAGGGACGGGCGTTTCGAGGTTCGCGCGCTGCAGGACTATCACGCGAATAATCAAGCAGACCGTCACGCTGACAATCGCGCCGATGACCGCCCCTCGGAAAGCCGCCGCGGATAGCCTGCCGCCGCGCCCCAGCGCATCCCTTCGCTCACTGCTCACGCGCGATGCCGCTTGAGATGCAGACTCCGCTGGGTGCGCTGAGCGGCGTCGGCCCCAAACGCGCCGCGGCGCTCGCCGACCGCGGTATTGCGACCGTCGCCGACCTCCTGTTCAATCTGCCGCTCCACTACCAGGACTGGCGCTCGCGCACGCCGCTTACGGAACTCAAGCCCGGGACCTTTGCCGTGGCCGAGGGCCGTCTGGTCGGATTCAAGGAGCGGCCGATGCGCGGGATGCGCTGGCGGCGGATGGCGACCGCTTGGCTCGAAGGCGCGGGCGGCGCGCGAGTCCGCGTGGTGTGGTTCAACCTGCCGGCTTACATGAAAGGGCGCATGCCCGACGGCGAACGCGTGGTGATGCATGGCCGCGTAGGCGACGCGCCCGACCGCGGCTTGGAAATCATTCATCCCGAGGTTTATCCGCTGGATTCGGGCGCGCCGCCGGCGGTGCGTCCCGTGTACGGCCTGCCCTCCGAGATTGGGCAGCGGGTCTATGCCGGCTTGGTCGCGCAGGCTCTGGCGGCGCTCGGTGCACGGATCGACGGTGCGATGCCCGCCGCGCTGCGCGCTCAGGCCGGCGTGATGGCGCTCGGTGAGGCGCTCCGGATGATCCATCAACCGCCCCCCGACGCCGATCCGGCAAAGTTCGAGGCCGGCGACAGCGCCGCGCATTTCGCGCTCGCCTTCGATGAGATGTTCGCCTTTCAGCTTGCGATGGGAATCGATCGGATGCGCGCGGCGCGACGTGTCGGCGCGCGGATGGACGCTCCGGCCAAGCTGACCGTGCGCCTGCTCGAGACGCTGCCGTTCGTGCCGACGCGCGCGCAACTCCGCGCGATCGACGAAATCGGCGCCGACCTCGCGCGAGCGCATCCGATGAACCGCCTTTTGATGGGCGACGTCGGCAGCGGCAAGACGCTGGTCGCGCTGTGGGCGGCGCTGCGCGCGGCCGAGTCGGGATGGCAGGTCGCGATGATGGCGCCGACCGAACTGCTGGCCGAGCAGCACTATCGCAGCTTCATGACGCTTGGCGGTGCGCTCGGCGTGCCGGCCGCGCTGCTCCTCGGCAAGACTCCGCCGTCCGAACGCGCACGGACACTCCGGCTGCTCGCCTCGGGCGCGATTCCCGTGGTCTTCGGCACCCACGCGCTCATCCAGGAGGGCGTCGGGCTGAGGAGTCTCGGTCTCGCGGTTATCGACGAGCAGCATCGCTTCGGCGTTTTCGATCGCGCGCGCTTAAAAGCGTTGGGCCCCAGCGCTCATGTTCTGTTGATGACCGCGACGCCGATACCGCGAAGCCTCGCGCTTACGCTGCTCGCCAACCTGGACATTTCGGCGCTCGACGAGATGCCGCCGGGACGGACGCCGGTGCTGACGGAAATCTTCAGCGAAGGACGAATCGCCGAGGTCGACGCGATCGTGCGCGCGGAACTCGAGGCCGGACGCCGCGCGTACTATATCGTTCCGCTGATCGAGGGCGAGGAGGACGGCGACGAGCGTTTGTCCGTCGCGGCGACGGCCAAGCGGCTCGGCGCGGGATCGCTCGGCGCCTTCAAAATTGGCACGCTGCACGGCAGGATGCGCCCGGCGGATAAAGAGCGCGCGATGCGCGCGTTTCGCGACGGCGCGCTCGACGTGCTGGTTGCGACCACCGTGGTCGAGGTCGGAATCGACGTGCCCGAAGCGAGCGTTATCGTGGTGATCGCGGCGGAGCGGTACGGGCTCGCGCAGCTTCATCAATTGCGTGGCAGGGTCGGGCGGGGCGCGGCGGCCTCGCGATGCTGCCTGGTGGTCTCGCGCGAGAACGACGCGCGCGCGCGGCTCGATGCGCGGCTTGATGTGATGGTGCGCGCGACCAGCGGCGCCGAGGTCGCTCGCGCCGACCTCGAGCTGCGCGGCCCCGGCGATTTGCTCGGCGCAAGACAAAGTGGCGCGCTACCGCTGCGCTTCGCCGATCTTATCCGCGACGGCCGGCTTATCGAGCAAGCGCGGGCGCTGGCCGAGAGCTGGCTCAGGCGCGACCCCTCGCTCGAACTGCCCGACTCGGCCGGCGCGCGCGCGGCGCTCCTGCGGATGCTGGATTTCGGCTTTAGCCTCGGAGATATAGGCTAGTGGTGATGGCGCGGGCGAAATCCAAATCGAAACGGCAGGGCTCCGAAGCAAAGATAAAAAGCCGGCGCGAGGTCTCCGCCGGCGGGCTCATCTGGCGGCGCCGCAGTGACGGCTCGGTAAGCGTGGTGCTCGTCAGGCCGGCCGGACGCAGCGCCTGGGTGCTGCCCAAGGGACACCTGGAAGAAGGCGAGACGATCGCGCAGGCCGCGACGCGCGAGGCGCGCGAGGAGAGCGGCCTTACGGTGGGAAAGATCGAGCCGCTCGGCGAAATCTCCTACGTCTATTCGTCGCGCGAGCGCAATCGCGCGAAAATCACGCGGATTTTCAAGCGCGTGCATTTCTTCCTGATGGAACATACGGGCGGCGATCCCTCGGCCCACGACTCGGAAACCGACGAGGTCGCCTGGCTGAGTTTCGAAGAGGCGCTTGCGCGCGCAACTCATCCGAGCGAGCAGGCGCTGATCGCCAAGGCCCGCGCCATGCTGGGCGTTTAGTCGTTGGGCGTTTAAGCGCTGGGCGTGGCGACGCCGATTCCGCTCGCGCGCCATACCGCCGGCGCGAGTTCTATCGCTTGCGTGGCCCCCGGGCCGATAATCGCAAGCACCGCCGTACCGCGGCGCTCCACGTGATGCGGCGGAGGGGCGCCGCCGGTCGAGATTCGTTCCAGTATCCCTTCATAGGCCTGCGCGAAGGCCGCGGCGCTCGTATAGTCGCTCAACGCCACGATCCAGATGACCGTCGTCGCGCCTCCATCGTTTTGCAGCACCGCCATCCGATCTCCGCGCCACGCGCGCGCCAGCGCGCCCGCTGACTGGCCGCCCGCACCGCGCGTCAGGATGACCCGCAGGAGCAATTCGCCGTAAGTGTTTTCCGCGGCCTCGCGCCATCCCCTGAGCGCCCGCGTCCATCCGCGGACGGTTATCGTCAGCGGCAAGGTATGGCTGAAGTAAAGCGGCGGATCGATGATCTCCCGGGTCGAGAGCGGCGGCTTGCCGTAGAGCGCGTTCACCGCGTTCCAGCCACCGTGCTTATAGACCTCGCCGACGAAGCGGGTTCCGTCGGTGTATTGGAAGATGAGCGAATCGCGCAACGCCGCCGGCGTATCAGGGGATTGCAGGTCGAAGATCTTCGGCATCTCCTCGAGATGGGCGAGCAGCGTCGCGATGGTCTCCGCGTCGATGATCCCGGCGGTATCGCCGTAGCCGACCAGCGTCGCGTCGCCTTCGACCACCGCCTTCAGCGCCAGCGCGCGATCGTCATTGTCGGTGATTCGATCGATCTCGGTATGGACGCCGAAATACTGGTCCTGCAGCGCGTGCGTCAACTCATGTGCGACCAGCATGTCGCTGGTCGGATCTGTGCGCCTCAAAACTCCCATGATCTTGGACCATAGGCTCGGCTGGGACCTGCTCCTGACCAGGATCATTTTTCGATCCTGGGGATCGTAAAAAGCCACGACCTGGCTGCTCAGCACGCGCATCGTCTGGCTCTTGAGGTTGGTTCCCGCAGAATAAAGTCCCGTCAGTTCGCCGACCTCAGCCGCGCGCCGCAATTCAGCCTCGTCGTGATGGCCCGCAAATTCGCGCTCCATCACGAAATTGGCCTGACCCTGGTCCATCAGCACCAGTGGCACGTCGGCCTTGAAGTTGAGCTGGCGCAACTCCTGCACGTCGGAATAAATCTGCTCGACCCTTCGAAGGTTGACCTGACCGCCGCTGACGACCGTGTTGGCGCATCCCGCGAACGTAAGCGCAAGCAACGCAGCGCTTGCGCGAAGGCGCAATGGACGGCGCGAGCGCATCAGCGCGCGGCGGCGAGCCGGCGAAGCGGCGCGAGGTGGGCGGGCGGCAAGGTGGCGTGGAGCGACGGGCCGCCCGGCGTAATTGCCGGCGCCGGCGCCGTGATCGTACTGGCCCTCCATACCGCTGGCCCCAGCCGGTCATAATGCGCGGCCGCTTCGCCGATCACCACGAGCACCGCGCTGGCCTTGAGTTCGACGCGATGCGCCGCCGGATGGCTATGCAGGTGATCGAGCACCCTGCCATAAACGGCTGCGAAGCGAGCGGCCGAATCGGCCTCGCGAAACGCCAGCAGCCAAATCACCGTCACCGCTTCGCGCTTGCGCAGCATCACGATTCGGTCGCCCGCCCATTTGCCGACGAGCGCCAGGTCCGGCGACGCCGTGCCGCGCGTGTTTTCCAGAATGATTCGCAGGCCGAGCGCCCCCAGCGTGTCTTCGTCGGACTTATGCCAACCGGTCATCCGCGACTGGTAGCCCGCGACCGTGACCGTAGCGGGCAGGGCAGGGTGGTCGAAGTAGAGCGACGGATCGATGATCTGCTGGGTGGATTGCGGCGGATCGCTGTAGAGCTTGTCGACCGCCTTCCATCCGCCGCGCCGATAAGCCTCGGCCACGAATCTGACGCCGTCGGTGTACTGGAAAATGAGCGGCTCGGCTACGCCCCGCGGAACGCCGGCGGCCGCGCCGGTAAAGGTTTGGGAGAAACTCCTGAGATTACCGATGAGCGTGGCGAGGATCGCCGAGTCCATGCGGCCCAGCATGCAGGCGTAGCCCGCGATCGTCGCGTCGCCCTCGGCCACCGAGTGCAGCGCAAGCGCGCGGTCGCCGTTGCTCTTGAGCGCTTCATCCCTGGCGCCGAAATCGAAATTCTGGTCCTGCAGCGCGTGGGTGAACTCGTGCGCCAGGATCATGCCGTCGAGCTTGGTCTGGAGTTCGGGCGGCTGGCCGGGAAATTCGCGCGCGAGCGCGCCCTTGACGATCACCATGGTCTTCTTCTTGAAGTCGTAGAACGCAATCACCTGGCTTTCGAGCAGGCTCATGTTGGCGGCCCGGAGATTGACCCCCGGCGGGTACAATCCAATCAGCGCGCCGGCGCGGCCGTCGGTGTCGATCGCTTCGGGCGTGTATTCGCTCTCCAGTTCCGCCTCCAGCAACTTGCCTGCCTCTTCCGTGCTGCGGACGACGACCGGGACCTTGGCCTTGAGCTTGAGCAGACGGACTTCCTGGATGGTCTGCTCAACCGCGGCCGCCTGCTGTTCATCGACCTTGCCGTTTTCCGCTTGCGCGCGGACGCCGCGTGCGCCAGCCACTGCCAGCAGCGTGGCGGCGATGATCGAGAGCAGCAACGCTCGCGAGGAGTTAAGCAGGGGATGTCGCGGGAAGGGGCGGGTGGGGTGTTTCATTCGCTGATGATTATAACCGGCAGTCCGAAGCGCGCGGTCTGGACCGCACGCGCCTGGGCCTGCTCGCGGGTCGCGAACCCACCCATCCGCACACGGTAATAGCGCCTGCTCCCGGTATCAAGCTCGCTCAGCCTGACGTCGGTATAGTAGGCGGCGAGGCGGGCGCGGATATTCTCGGCGTTGCCCTGGTCGGCGTACGATCCGGCCTGGACAAAGTATTGCGGCTCGCCCGCGGGATCGAACGCCGGCGTCGACACGAGGTCCATCCGCACCAGCGCCGTGCCCGGCGCGACCATCCCGAGCGCGCGCGCCGCGCCGTAGGAGAGATCGATCTTGCGTCCCTTGCGAAACGGACCGCGATCGTTGATCCGCACCTCGACCGCGCATCCGCTGCCGAGATCGGTCACGATCACGCGCGCGCCCAGCGGAAAAATGCTCGACGCGGCGGTCATCTGGTCCTGGTCGTAGATTTCGCCGGTCGCGGTCGGACGGCCGCTGAAGCCCGGACCATACCATGATGCCTTGCCGATTACGGAGCGGATCGAACCCGGGCCTGACGCGACGGACGCCGGCGGCATGCTCTGCCCCACCTGCTGCGAGGCGCATCCCGCTGCCGCCATTACACCGGCCGCCATCGCAAGCCCCAACCACCGCCACATCGTCATCCGCGCGCCTCGCCTTGCGGCCCCCTCCGCATCTTCGGGATGAGTATAAGGGATGATTACAGGGGATGATTATAGGTGTCGGCTCGCGGCTTAAGAATACGTCCCGGGCCATTATGAGCTGCTCTCGAGCCCATCGCAGAGCGCCTCTCAAGCGGCTCTGTTGACAGCCGATGGCCGCGGCGTGTCGGCGGGCTGCTCTTTGCATGGTAGCATCAGACGAGCGCGACCGGCCCCGGCCGCGTGCCAGGATGCTGCGAAACAGGGAGGATCTCGAGGAGCTGGAGGCGCGCACGCTCGCGCCTTACGCGATGCTGTCGCGGATGAGCCGCGGACGGCGTTTTCCCGAGCCGCCCCATCCGATGCGCACGGCGTTCCAGCGCGATCGCGACCGTATCGTTCATTCCGCCGCCTTTCGCCGCCTCGAATACAAAACCCAGGTCTTCGTCAACCACGAGGGCGACTACTACCGCACGCGCCTGACGCATACGGTGGAGGCCGCGCAAATCACGCGCACGATGGCGCGGGCGCTCGGGCTCAACTCGGAGCTGGCCGAGGCGGTCGCGCTCGCACACGACCTCGGCCACACGCCGTTCGGTCATGCCGGCGAACGGGTATTGCGCGCGCTGATGGAGCCGCACGGAGGCTTCGACCATAACGCGCAGAGCCTGCGCACGGTCGATTGGATCGAAGTGCGCTATCCGAATTTCCGCGGGCTCAACCTGACCTTCGAGGTCCGCGAGGGAATCATCAAGCACTCGGAGTTCAAGCTGCGCCCGGCGGCGGCGGAGTTCGACCCGGCGCTGTTCCCGTGCCTGGAAGCGCAGATTGTCGACCTCGCCGATGAAATCGCCTATCTCGCACACGACGTCGACGACGGACTGAAGGCCGCCATGCTCACGGTCGACGATCTCAACTGCACGCGCCTGTTCCGGCAGGCGGCCGCCGCCGCGCACGAGGCGAGTCCGCGGGCCGAGCCGGGCGTCGTGCGCTACCAGACCGTGATTCGCATGATCGACGCGATGGTCACCGACCTGGTCGCCAACATCGACGCCGAGCTCGAAGGCGGAGCGATTCGCAGCGTCGACGACGTGCGGCGCGCCGGCCGCGCGCTCGCGAGCTTCGGTCCCGTGATCGCGCCGATGGTCGAAGAGCTCAAGCAATTGATGCGCGAGCGGCTGTACCGCCATTACCGGGTCAGCCGGATGACCGGCAAGGCGGGCAGGGTGCTCGAGCGCCTGTTCGAGACTTACATGGGCGAGCCGCGCCAGATGCCGAGCCATGTGCTGCGCCGTATCGAAGTCGACGGCGAAGCGCTCGCGCGGGTGGTCGCCGACTATATCGCCGGGATGACCGACCGCTTCGCGCTCGATGAGTACCGCAAACTTTTCGATCCCGACGAACGTGTCTGACGCGCCCGCAAACGGATCCGAAAGAAAGGGACGGCCGGCCGGGCGCGCGCGCGGCTCGACGGTGCGTATCGTCATCCGGCGCGAGGATCATATCGGCGACGGACTGGGATTTATCTTTCTCGAATCGGCCGCCGGCGACCACGACGCGATAATCGAACGGCTGCGCGAATACCTCGGCCCGCGAATCAGAATTCTCAAGGTCGAAATCGGCGCCGAGCGGATCGAAATCGAAGCCGGCGGGCGGCGTTTCGCCGAGGAGGCGGCGCGGCTGGTGGAAGCCGGCGAGGGGCTGCGGCGCAAGGGCGCGTCGCGCAACGCGATGGCGCATTTCAAGGAGGCGCTCGCGCTCGACCCGCTCAACGTGATGGCGTTGCGCGCGCTTGGCGCGCTGTTCTCCTCGCGCGCGGATTACTCCGCGGCGTTCCGGATGCTGTGCAAGGCGCGCGAAGCCGCCGGCGACAGCCCCGAGGTACTGCACGAGCTGGGCCGCGCGGCGGCCGGGATGGGGCGGATCGCGACGGCCATCGTGTACCTTGAACGGGGCTGCGAGCTGGCGCCGGATAATCTGGCGATCCGGCGCACGCTCGCGGACCTCGGACGCAAGCCACGCTCGACGGTGAAGATCAAGGAACGCGCGGCGTTAAGCCAGCGCAATCGCGAAAACGGCGGTTAGTATCTTCTTCTCATCCTGAGCGAGCGCTGCGCGACTCCATTGACTCCGGCGTCTTGTGCGCCGCGTGATATTCCGCGGTTTCGCCAGTGGTTGCGCTAACGCTACAATCGACGCACCGTGAAGCTCATCGATCTGCGGCACGCGGCCGCGCTCGGCCTGCTCGCCGCCTGGTACCTGCTGACCCCGCCCTTCGCGCCCGGCGACCCACCCGGCCCGCTGCAACTCCGCGCGCCGCTCAGCCAATGGAACCAGATGGATTCGTCCGACACCGCCTCGGGCTGCGACGAACAGCGCAACAACATGGTGCGGATGTACAGCAGCGCCGACATGACCTCGGTGGCGACCCAGTTCAAGCTCTGGCTCTACCACAACTCGGTCTGCGTCTCTTCGGCCGACCCGCGCCTCAAGCAACTCGGCAGGCAGCTTAGTCATCAGCCGTTGAAGTAATACAGGGTCAGGTCAACGGCTTCGGTCTCGCCGGCTTGCGGGCGACCAGGATGACATTGTCACTGAAGCGCCTGCCCCGGAGCCATCGCGGCCAGCTCCCTTACTGAGGCGGGCGCGGCGTTCGGTTTCGCTTATCGCTTCTGGCATACCGACGACCATCGGCAGAAGAGGCGCCTGGCCCAGCGCATGGTACCGGTCGACCCGCGCAAAGAGTAGGGCGCTGACCAAGGCGTACACGCGCGACGGTTCCCCGGGCGCGCAATGCGGCCGTCACTCAGGCGTTCGTCGGCGCGGACAGGCCTGACGCCGCATCAAGAATTTCACGCGGGGATTCCTTGACCGCGATCGTCTGGCCGATAGCGGCGCCCCCGAAGTGGATAGCCGTCCCGGTGGCGACCGCATTCATATAGTAACCCGAATCGAGATTCACCCAGACCGGTCCCGGCGGATTGATGCTGGTCAGCTGAATCCAGGTGCTCATCGTGGCCTCCTTAGTGATCCGGTGGGCGGCGTCGAAGCGCGCCGCTTTGGCCGCCGGTACTGTGATGTGACGCGGTGTGCGGGGGCGATACCTCACAAGAGCGCGGCGGGCGTTGCGCCCGCCTTTGACATAATTATTGCAAATGGCCGTTATGATCACACTGCGCGTTCGCTTAAAGCTTAACGACCGGAGTAACGTTGATTCGCGTCCTAGCGACGCGAAGGAAGTGCAAGCGTATGGCATCGGGTAAAGCGTTAGGAGAATTTTCGTACAAAGCAGTGACGGTGACCTACAGTCCTGGGCCAGCAGGCAGCGTACTCGCGCATGCGAATTGGGAAGGGACTGCGACGGGGTTTGGAGCGGTCTTCGCGACTGCAACTTACGTCGGCGGCCCCAAAGGCGGGAGTTACAGTGACTGTGGAGTAGCCTACCTGGACAATGGCGACTCAGTCACTGGCGTCGGTCAGGGAACCACTGAAAGCAACGGGAAGCACCAGTGGCGCACGAAGGGCTTTATTCAACTCTCCGATGGGCGCCGGATCGCTTCTGAAGGCGAGATCAACCTGGCCTCGCGCTCGTGGAAAGGCACGATGTTCGAGATGAGCTGAGCCGGAGCAATTTTCCAGAGCGTTAGTAGGCGCGGCGGGGCCGAAATCGGCCGCCGCGCCTTTCGCTGGCACACAAAGCAAGCAGGCATACTCTTTTGTGCCGCAACTTCTAGCGGGCGGTCGCGCGGAAATCGAAGGGTTGTCATTCGACAGCCGATGTCTTCTCGTCGGTGCTTGTCGCATTTGGTCTCTGCCTGGGGGCCATGCGGCTCTTCAGCTTCAGGAATTTTGCTTCCACAAAGTGGTAGGACAATTCCGCGATCGCGATCGGCACGATTACGTTCATCGGAAAACGCTGCAGTAATCCCCAGTGGGAGGCGGGATTCGCGGTGAAGAGCTGCTGCCACAGATAGAGGCCATACGAGATCTTACCCGCATGAACCATCAACCGGTTGCAAAATAGCACCGACAGGGCCGGCGTTGGGGCAAAAACCAGTTGCATCAGGACCAAGCCAGTCAGCAACATCTGAAGAGTGAGATACCAGGGGATGGAAATCTGCTCGCCCCACAGAGTCCACCCGAACAAGGCGATCCACGCCAGCCAGGATGGTAATCGTGCGGCCAGTGACTTCAAAGGTCGAGCCCATGTGTCGCCTTGCGCCCGCGCAAGCGCGATACAGCAGCCGACGAGGATCGAATCGAAACGAAACCAGGGCCGCGTGTAGGTGATACCTTTATTGTAATCGAAGTGCCGGGATTCGATCGCGATCATCCGCGCAATCGAAATCAATGCCGTGAGTATTGCCGCGTAGATCAGCATGCGGCGCGTCGTTTTTACCCATCCGATCAGCAACGGCCACAAGCCGTAGAACTGCTCTTCAAGCGAGAGACTCCACAGATGAGCAAGCGAAATGCTACGGCCCACGATATTTCGGAAATAGAAAACGCACGCGATCAGTTCATAACGCGGCACGTCCACAATCAAACCCAGACGGATCAGAATCATCACCGCCAACAGAAAGCAGGCCAATGCCGGAGCGAGTCTTAATACGCGCCGAGCGTAAAAGGCTCGCAGATCGATATGGCCATAACGCGCGCGTTCATTGACCAGCAGACCGGTGATGAGGAATCCGCTCAAAACGAAAAACAGCATGACGCCGAGGCTGGCGATTGCGTCCGAGCCACTCCCGAATAGGATTAGATGACCGAGAACGACGAGACCGGCGGCGAGACCGCGAAACCCGTCGAGTTGCGGAAAATAATCAAATTCGGGGGCGGTTGATCTCAAGCTTGCGGTCCGACATTCCCTGGAAGGTTACGGGCGAGCAGGAGCTTGGGAAAGAAGTTATAACGCCATCTCGGCGCAGCGGCAATATGTCGCCAACGTGGCTTTACCCGATTCCCTGATGGATGCGGCTGCGGTTGCAGGGCGCCTGGCTGTCGGCGACAATGCGGCTGCTTATGAAACCCAAAACTTCCCCTGTGTCTGCGTCTTTGCGATTCGCGGCCACGCTCGCGATGCTGATTGCCGCTAGCGGCGCGAGCGCCGCCGCGCTCGGACATCGACCCTTGCCGGCGCAGGTGGTTTCGCAGGCTCCGGAAATGCATCCGTTCGGGAAAGGCCGCCACTCCTGGTGGGGCATTCAAATGTACGACGCGACGTTGTGGATCGTTGGCCCACAATGGTCGGCGGCTGAGACGCACGCACTCGATCTCGAACCGAGCCGAGTCGTTCCCGCCGACACCTTGGTGAAAAACGCGATCAAAGAGATGCGCGATCTCAAGGTCGGCGACGAGAGCAAACTCAAAACCTGGCAGGGGGAAATGACCAAGCTTATCCCGAGCGTTAGGCCCGGCGATCAGGTAGTCATTTTTTGCGCTGACACCAGCCGGACCCTGGTCTATCTTAACGATTCGAGCACCGGCGAGGTCGACGATCCGTCATTTTGCCCGGCGATCATGAGCGTATGGCTTCATCCGCAAACCAAGCATCAGGCAATGCGAAAATCCTTGCTTAGACAGTAACCAGCGAAGTTCTTGCTGCCGCAGCGGGTCCAGGAATTCGTGGGCGGAATTTTTGTATCCTCGACGCGCGCGCAGCCTGCGTATCGCGCGAGCGCGGACGCTGCCGGATTATCCACGAATCGCATCGCGCGCTCCCGGTGATCGCGGACAACGCGATAGCGGCGCCTCGAGCGCAGCAATATTACTTGTCTTCATGCAATCCGTGTCGCTGTTTGTCGAAGCATTCCGAACGTGTGCGATAACATAATATTTCGTGGCGACTTCTGAGCATCAATCGCAACTGCTCATTGCGACAGGTGTCAACTCCCACCGAATTCCCACGTTAGTTGACATAATATTTCTTATGCGAAGTATATCGCAAGACGCGAATAGGCCGGGGCGTGAGCGGCCGGTCTGTCCCATGCGCCTGCCAGATGTTTTCCCCGAGCCCCCGATGCGGCGTTGTCACGCCGCTGCTGGCGCGCGACGCCCCGCGGCTCTATGATTGGGAGCCGTTATGACTTCAAACCCTCAATTGCGATCGACCGTCGTGGCTCTCGCCACGCTGCTGGCCCTCATATTGTTCCGAGGTGCGGCGCGCGCCGCTTCGGGCAATGACGCTCACGGCGCCGCTGGCGCGGCCGCTTCGGACAATATGCGTCTCCAGGTCTTCCTGCAGCGGCGCTTTCGGCTGTCCGCCGCCTCGGACGTTGAAATCGGCCCAGCCAAGTCCTCGCCGATCCCGGGAATGTCCGTCAGGGTCGTAAAGATGCACAACGACGCGGGCCAACAAGGCACCTTCGTCCTTTACACCGATACCGCCGGCAAGACCGCGGTCCTAAGCGACGTCGAAGTCGGAGCCGCCACACCCGGCCCGTTGCACGGCTTGTGGAGCCGTCCGCTGCGCCAGGCCAATCAACCGCCCGATTCCCCGGCCAAATCGGTCTTGATCACCGACGCGCCCGGCAAGGCGATCCTCGGCACCGAACTCGACTTGACCAAGGACCCGTGGGGGCGTGTCAACCTCGACAAGCTCCATCTCGGCGACCGGGCAACGCTCGGGCCCGACGACGCGCCGGTGACGATTATCGAGTTCGGCGATCTCGAATGTCCGTTCTGCGCGCGCGCCTTTCACGAGATCGAGGCGGTAGTCAATACTACCCACAAGGGCAGCGTGCGGCTAATCTTCAAGCACTTTCCGCTGACCATCCATCCGTGGGCGATGCAGGCCGCGATCGCCGCCGAGTGCGTGCGCCGCCAGAACCCCAAAGCCTTCTGGCCCTTCGTCAGCGACATCTACCGCGACCAGGGCGCGATCAACCCGCAGAACCTGCGCGAGCACGTCACCGCCTATGTCGGGCAGCTCGGCTTGGACCAACAGGTGCTCAACGCCTGCATCATGGCGCCGGGAGCCGAGGCCCAGGTTGTCCAGGACCGCGACGACGGCAACGCGATCGCGATAAACTCCACGCCGACCTTCCTGGTCAACGGGATCGAGCTGGTGGGGCTGCCGTCGGACAAGACTTTCGAGTACGTGGTCAGCTCCGAACTGAAGCAGCATCAGGCGAGCCGCTGATGCCGCGAGAGCCGTGACGCCCGGCTCAAGTTTGGAATTTTTAAGGGACCCTCACCCTAACCCTCTCCCGCGAACAATCGCGGGCGAGGGCGCGGAAAAGAATCAAGCTATGGGGCGGCGGGAGGGTTGATTAGCTTCACCGTCGGCGGCGCGGAAGCGGACGGCGACGAAGCCCCGAGCTCGGCCAGCGTCTCCGTCACGAGCGTCCGCTCGGGCGCGTACGGATGCTGCGCCAGGAAATCGCGGTAGACCGCGACTGCCTCGTCGCGTTTGCCCTGCTTCTGCAGCATCCGCGCCATCCCCAGGTCCGCCCTCGCCTGTTCGGGCCCTTCGATTGCGGATGCCTGGCGGTACGTTTCCTCCGCCTGCTTGTAGTCGCCGAGCTCTTCGTAGGTGACCGCCAGATCGTCGAGCGCCGCGCCGCGGAAGACCGAGGCATCGTCCGCGGCCAAGTAGCGCAATAGCGCCTCGCGCGCCTTGGCGGGATCTTTCTGCGCCAGGTACGCGTTGGCGAGGTAGAGGTTTGCCAGCCGCCCGACCGCGCGATGCGGCTCATCGGCGGCGAGGCTCGACAGCTCCTTCTCGGCGGCCTCGTACTTGCCGCCCTGGATCTCGCTCAGCGCCTGATCGAACCGCGCCGAGGCGGCGCGTCCGCGCCGCGCCTCGTAGTAGAAGAAGCTAAGCGCGATCGCCACGATAACGAGCAACGCGGCCGCGCCGAGCAGGACCTCGGTCACGTGGAGGTCGAAGAAGAGCGCCGCGGTTTCAAAGACGGTCTGAAACTCGTCGGGCTGCTTGAGCTCTTTGCGGCTTATCTTGTGGCGGGTCGCCAATTGAGTCTGCGGAGGCGCCCAGGGCGGCGCGAGCGGGCCGTCGCAGCAAAGTTACATTTTGTACTTGAAGTCGTCGGGCGACATCCGCTCGAGAATCTCGGACCACTTGTCGCGCGAGACGCTGGCCAGGTTCTGATCGGCGCCGTTGGACGGCTCGGCCGCCTGTTCGTGCAACTCACTGGACATCTCGAGCACTTTCTTCGCCACGTAGATCGGTGACTTGGTGCGCAGCGCGATTGCAATCGCGTCGGAGGGCCTGGAATCGACCTCCATGTCGCGCCCCTCGCGCGTGCGCACCAGGATGCGCGCGAAGTAGGTGTTCTCGCGCAACTCCGTGACCTCGACCGCCTCGACCGTGGCGCCCAGGTCGCCGAGCACGTTGCGCATCAGATCGTGGGTCATCGGGCGCTGCGGGCGAATCCCCTCGAGTTCGGTCGCCATCGAGGCGGCCTCCAGCGGCCCGATCCAGATCGGCAGATTCAGCTTGTTGTCGGGATCCTTGAGCACGACGATCGGCATTTTGGTGGTCGGATCGAGAGTCAACCCGCCCACGATCATCAGGATAAAATCTTCCCTGCGTGCAGCCATGATCAGTATCTTTGCCCTGCCGCCCCGTTCCCCGGCAATTCCGCGTTCGCCCTTTCGGCTGGCGGAATCACCCCCGGCGCGCGTCCCCAAACGCTGTGGCCGGCGATCT